>JAGOPD010000033.1 GCA_017992175.1 Candidatus Saccharicenans sp. | reverse complement strand
AAGTGGAGAACTACGATGCTCGGTGTTCTGACTGCTTCTGACTGACAGTGAGGGATGGCCAGCCCGAAGCCAATGTCAGTGGCCACATCATCTTCTCTTTTCCACAGAGCCTGTTCCAATCTGGCTCGATTATCCACCCGCCCGGACAGCTCGAGCTTAATGGCTATTTCCTGAAGAACTTCAGCCTTTGACCGGCAGGCAGCCTGAAGCTCAACCAGCTCCGGGCTGATGACTTCCTGAGAAAAATGCTCCTGGTAAAACCGCTGGAGATTTTCGCTGTTCTCCCCGGCCGTGGCTGCTTCCATCGCCCGGGCGGCTAACTGCCGGCAGTCCTCAATCTTAAGACTGGCCAAAACAGCTTTGACCTCCGGGATAAAGCCAGAGCTCATGCTCAGTTCATCAAAACCAAGACCGGCAAAAACCGGGGTCAAGCTGGAATCACCGGCTATTTCTCCGCAGAGCCCGACCCAGCGCCCCCGGCTGTGAGCCAGGTCAATCGCCTTTTTCAGAAGCCTCAAGAGAGCTGGATTTAGAGGTTGATTAAGATACCTGACTCTGGGGTTGCTCCGGTCGGCAGCCAAGAAGTATTGAATAAGATCATTTGAGCCAACACTGAAAAAATCAACTTCCTCAGCAAACTTATCAGCCAGCAAAGCCACCGATGGGACTTCCAGCATTATGCCAGTTTCAATCGGGTCTTTAAAAGCCAGGCCTTCTGCCTTAAGTTCTCGACAAAACTCAACCATTTTTTCTTTAAGCCAGCGCACTTCTTCGACCAGGCTGACCATGGGAAACATGATTTTAAGCTGGCCAAAAACAGCCGCTCTGAGAATGGCCCGGACCTGGTGACGAAAAAGTTCATAATTTTCCTGATAGATTCTGATCCCGCGATAACCGAGAAAAGGATTCGGCTCCTGAGGCAGGCTGATGGCTGGAACAGGCTTATCACCGCCAATATCAAAGGTCCTGATAATGACCGGCCGGCCCGAGGCTTCTTGCCCTACCTTTTTATAAAGCAAGTATTGCTCTTCCTCAGTCGGCAGCGCCGGCTGGCCATAAAGCAAAAGCTCGGTGCGGAAAATGCCAACTCCTTCGGCTCCATCCAGCCAGGCTTTTTCCAACTCTTCCGGCCGCCCGATATTAGCTGCTATTTCGATTTTCTGGCCATCAGCGGTTAGACCGGGGAGGGCAGCCTGCTGCTGGCGGCGCTTAAGAAGAAGGCCTTCGGCTTCAATTTCATTTTGATAATATTTCCTGACGGCTTCACCTGGAGAGATCACCACCACTCCCCTTGTTCCATCAAGAATTACCTCTTCACCCGAACGGAGTTGCCGGCTGGCCTGAGCCACGCCGGTTACCGCCGGTATGGCCTGGCTTCTGGCCATAATTAAAGTGTGGGAGGTTTGTCCGGCTTTATCCAGAATCAAGCCTCGGAGAAAATCAGGCTTTAGATTTAAAAACTCTGAAGGGAAAAGATCCTCAGCCACGATGATGGCCGGCTCATTCAGATTGGCTCTGGCCCTGGTTAATTTCTGGCCGCCAAGCTGCTCCAGCAGCCGTCCGGTTACATCCTGAAGGTCAGCCATCCTTTCTCTCAAATACTGGCTTTTAGCCTGCTCAAGGAGCTGGCTGAATTCCCGCCCGGCCTGATAAACAGCCTGTTTAGCCTGGTATTTTTCTTTTTTAATTAGTTCACTTACCCGATCTATAAAAGCCCGGTCGGTGATGATAGACAGATGAGCCTGAAGAATATTTCTCTCCACTCCGCTTTTTTGAGGCAGAAGGCTTTGAATTTCCTGCTGGACCTTAGAGACAGCCTGGCTGAAAGCTTCTGTTTCAGCCTGAGAAGAGATGAACTCCGGACTTCCCTCCCCTCCAGTTGTGAGGCTTTCCCAGTCAAAGCCAGCTTGTAGTAGAAACACTTTTCCAGAAACAATGCCGGGCGAAGCCGGCTGACCGGTCAGGTAAATTTCTTTTTCGGCCAGAATTAATCTTGGCACTATGGCCGTGGCGGCCGGGATTCGTTCCAGCGCCCTCTCTTCTTTTAATTTTAAATCCTCAACGAGAAAGTGCTTTAAAGCCGCGGCAAACTCTTTTTCTCGCTGACCCGAAACAACCACCCGGCACCGGTCGCCATACTGAGTATCGGAAGTAATAAGGGAAAGAATACTTTTGGCTTCGCCTTTCCGGCCGTTGCGCAGATTCTCAAAAACAATCTCGCCGGCAAAATCCTGACATTTTTCCTGAATAAAGGCTGCCGGCCGGGCATGAAGCCCTAAGGGCAGCGGAAAGTCAAAGGTGAATTCAACCGCCAATTTCTTCTTTTACCTTCTGCAAAATTGCTTCGGCATTTTTGATTGCTTCCTGAACAGAGAATTCAAAGATTCTCTTGCCTTCAAATCTCTCTCTTTTCTGAACAGCAATGCCGACCGCCAGAATGACTGCCGCCGCTTCTTTAACGTCTTCCGGCTTGAGTTCATTTTCAATACCCATCGCCCCCTGGGTTTCAACTTTGATGGACAGACCCATCTTTTTAGCGACCCGTTCAAGCTGTTCGGCTGCCATATAAGTATGAGCAATACCAGTTGGACAGGCAGTTACCGCCACCAGTTTCATTTATGCCTCCATTTCTTTCAGGCTCTGAATAATCAGTTTTTATTTTAGCATTTACCAGGCAATTTAAAAGACCAGCTGCATTTTTTCCCCGGGGGCCCAGCCAGACGGCTGTCTTAAGCCGGAGAGTTGTCTGTTTGCTTCCCGCTTCTGGCTCTGATCAAAGTTATCAGGCCAGCTACGACCAGGGTGCCGGTGACGATAGCTATGACATACATCAGCTTGTTATCAACCACCGGCAGGACAATTGGCCCGCCATGGGGAGCGTGATCTCCAACCCGGCCCAGCATGGCCAGAACGGAGCCAACACTTGAACCGGCCATAATGACCGGGATAACCCGGAATGGATCGGCAGCTGCAAAGGGAATAGCCCCCTCGGTGATGCCAATGGCACCCATGGCCAGGGCAGCCAGGCCGGCATCACGTTCCTGTTCGGTCCAGAGTTTCCGGTTGAGAAGGGTAGCCAGACCGAGTCCGAGGGGTGGAATACAAATGGCGGCCGCACAGGCTCCCATAATCAGATAATTTCCCTGCTGAATCATGGCGGCGCCAAAAAAGAAAGCCACTTTGTTGACCGGTCCGCCCATATCAAAGGCAATCATCGAACCAAGAATAATACCCAGAATGACTTTGTTGCCGGTGTGCATGACCTGAAGCCAGCTGGTGATGCCAGCCATCAAATCATGAATCGGCGCCCCCACAACTTTATACATGACCAGGCCAACGATAAAGGAGGAGATGACCGGATAGATCAAAATGGGCATAATCGGGCGAATATAACTTGGGACTTTGATCTTTTTTAGAAAAAAGACCAGAAAACCGGCCAGCAGCCCGGAAACCAGTCCGCCTAAGAAACCGGCGCCAACCTGGTTGGCAATGAAACCGCCAACAAAGCCAGGCACCAGGCCGGGGCGATCACAAATGCCGAAAGCAATATAACCGGAGAGAACAGGAACCAGCAGGGAAAAAGCGGCCGTGCCAATATCATTGATCAGTTTCAAAAATGGAGCCCGGCTGAAATCAGGTCCGCCTGGGCCCATGGGAGCCAGAGCGATTGACAGGGCAATTAGTATTCCGCCCGAGGCTACAAAAGGAATCGCATAAGAAACACCAGAGAGAAGATATTGTTGAAATTTACCGACCTTCATTCTGACCTTCTTTACCAGAATTTTCCCCCCAATTATAAGAAAACCCCGCTTGCCTGGCAACTGACGGGGTCGGGCCAGCCGATTTGCTTTATTATAAATAACTTAGAAAGAGGGCAGGGACATTTCGCTTTTTTTATTTGCTTCCCGGCGGAGCCAGCAAGGCCAACTTACCTTTAATAACCTGCTTCAGGACACGTTCCGGCCATAAATCATTTAATCTATACTATAGACTTGATTGATAGGTTGTTGATAATTAATAAAATGCGCTGGCCCGACCCCATTTGAACTTGCCTCGGCGGGCAAAATGTGCTAAAGTCAAAAAAATTTTAAAGGACAGAACAACGAAATACGGAGTTTTAGCCCTCAAAGATGGGACAGTTTTTGAGGGTCAAGGGTTTGGAGCTGGCGGCCGGACGTGGGGGGAAGTTGTTTTTAATACCGGCCTGGTCGGTTACGTGGAATCAATCACCGATCCGTCCTATCACGGGCAAATCCTTGTTCAGACTTATCCCCTCATCGGCAACTACGGAGTTAATCCTGATTTCTTTGAATCAGCCAGGCCCTGGATTCAAGGCTATGTCGTTTCTGACTATACTGATAAACCATCGCATCATACCTCCCGCCTGTCAATCGACCGCTGGTTAGAAGCCAGTCGGATTCCAGCGGTGGCCGGCCTCGATACCCGGGCCCTGGTTAAACGGTTGCGCCAGTACGGAGTTGTTCCAGGCCTGCTGGTTGTCTCCAGCGAACCCTTGAAACTCTCACCTCTGGTCCGGGAAGCCAGACAGCTGTCTGATCCAAATGCCCGGAATCTGGTGGCTGAAGTTTCCAGTCCGGATATTCATATCTACCAGCCTGGCCGGAAAAAGAAAATCGTTCTCATTGACTGCGGGACAAAACTGGGCATAATCCGCCAGCTAACCGGGCGGGGGCTGACCGTAATCAGAGTCCCTGAAAATACGCCGGCTGAAAGAATTCTGTCTTTTAAGCCCAACGGCCTGGTCATTTCTAATGGCCCTGGTAATCCGGAGTTATGCTCGGCCGTGGCCACAGTCTCTGCTTTGCTCAAAGAAAATCTTCCCCTCCTTGGCATTTGCCTGGGTCATCAAATCCTGGCTTTAGCGGCTGGAGCCAGAACTTATAAACTCAAGTTCGGCCACCGTTCTCAGAATCAGCCCTGCCTGGAAATCGGTACCTCGCGCTGTTACCTGACCAGTCAGAATCATGGTTATGCCGTCGACGAAGGTTCGCTTCCCCCTGACTGGCAGCCCTGGCTGGTCAATGCTAATGATGGCAGCAATGAAGGTATAAGACACCGCCGCCGGCCATTCTTTGGTGTTCAATTCCACCCGGAGGCCTGCCCCGGCCCAACCGATACGGCTTTCATCTTCGATTTTTTTGTGGAGCGGCTCGGATGAAAAAGCCTCAGAAAGTTCTTCTCCTGGGCAGCGGAGCGATCAAAATAGGTGAAGCTGGCGAGTTTGATTATTCTGGCAGCCAGGCTATCAAGGCCCTGAAAGAAGAAAAAATTGAAGTAGTGCTGGTCAATCCCAACATTGCTACTTTTCAGACTTCAGATTTTCTGGCCGATAAAGTTTATTTCATGCCGGTTGAATGGTCACTGGTAGAAAAAATAATAGAAAGAGAAAAACCTCAGGCCTTATTGATGTCTTTCGGTGGTCAAACCGCTCTCAACTGCGGCCTGAAGCTGGCCAAAGAGGGACTGTTGACCAGACACAAGATAACGGTTCTTGGCCCGCCGCTCGAAGCAGTTGAAATCACCGAAGACCGGGGCCTATTCAACCGGGCTTTAGCCTCAGCTTCCCTGAAGACACCGCCTGGCCTGGCAGTTTCTTCGCTCGAAGAAGGCCTGGCCGCAGCCCAAACAATCGGCTTTCCGGTGATGCTGCGGTCAGCTTTTGCTCTCGGTGGACAGGGCAGCTCTATTTGCTCTAACCAGGCCGAACTCTCTGAAAAGCTTTTTATGGCTTTGTCTCAATCGAATCAGGTATTAATTGAAGAGTACTTAGAGGGCTGGAAGGAAATCGAATATGAAATAATCCGTGACCAGGCTGATAACTGCCTGGCCATTTGCAATATGGAAAATCTGGACCCGATGGGTATTCATACCGGTGAAAGTGTGGTGGTCGCCCCTTCTCAGACCCTGACTAACCGTGAATATCACAGCCTGCGCGAAATTGCCTTTAAGATTGTCAGGCAACTGGGCATTGTCGGCGAATGCAATATTCAATTTGCCTTGAATCCGGCTAACAGCGATTACCGGATCATTGAAGTTAATGCCAGGCTGTCGCGCTCCTCAGCCCTGGCCTCCAAAGCTACCGGTTATCCGCTGGCTTTTATAGCCGCCAAGCTGATGCTCGGCTATTCCCTGCCGGAGCTCAAGAATTCAGTGACCGGAACGACCACGGCCTGCTTTGAGCCGGCCCTTGATTATGTGACAGTGAAAATTCCCCGCTGGGACTTGAAGAAATTTGCCAGGGTCTCCAAGAAAATCGGCTCTGAAATGAAATCGGTGGGCGAAGTGATGGCCATTGGCCGGAGCTTTGAAGAAGCCCTGCAAAAAGCGATCCGTATGCTTCAGGTCGGGATGTATGGCTTTGTCGGCAATGAAAACTATTCATTCAAAAACCTGGAAAAAGAATTATCTCAACCAACCGATGAAAGGCTTTTTGGCCTGGCTGAAGCTTTTAAAAAGGGCTGGTCAGTTGAAAAAGTTGCTTCTCTGACCAAAATCGATCCCTGGTTTTTATATAAAATGAAAGGGCTGGTCGAGTTAGAAGAAAAAATCAGAAAATACGGGTTAAACGATCTGCCGGATAATCTCATCTTAGAAGCTAAAAGGAAAGGTTTCTCCGATAAACAGCTGGCCATTTTTACCCGGGGGACAGAAGATCAGGCCCGTGAAAAACGGGAGAGTTTAAAACTCCGGCCAGCGGTCAAACAAATTGACACTTTAGCTGCTGAATATCCGGCCAGGACCAATTACCTTTATCTCACCTATAACGGTTCAGAAGACGATTCGAGTTTTAACCGTTCGAAGAAAAAAATCATGGTGCTTGGTTCAGGACCTTATAGCATCGGCTCGTCAGTAGAGTTTGACTGGTGCTGCGTCAATACTTCTCTGGCTTTACGGCGGCTCGGCTACCAGACGATCATGGTTAATTACAATCCAGAGACAGTTTCAACCGATTATGACCTGTGCGACCGTCTCTACTTTGATGAACTCAGCCTGGAAAGGGTCCTCGACATTTATCAAAAAGAAAAACCGGCCGGAATTATTGTCTCCATGGGCGGCCAGGTGCCTAACAATCTGGCCCTTAAACTCCACCGGGCCGGCCTGCCCGTGCTGGGCACTTCACCTGAAGATATTGACCGGGCTGAAGACCGCCGTCAGTTCTCCAGGCTGTTAGATGAACTTCAAATAGATCAGCCGCCCTGGAAAGAAATCACCAGCCTGGAAGAAGCCAAAAGATTCTGCCGGGAAGCTGGTTACCCGGTCATCATTCGTCCTTCTTATGTCCTGAGCGGGGCAGCCATGAGCCTGGTTTTTGAAGAAAAATTCTTAGAGAAATATTTGAAGCGGGCCTCTTTAGTCTCACCCGAATATCCGGTGGTTATTTCCAAATTCATTGTTGGCGCCAAAGAAATTGAACTGGAGGCAGTGGCCAGTCAAGGCAGGATTGTGGCTTCAGCCATCATTGAACATATCGAAAATGCCGGAGTTCATTCGGGGGATGCCACCATGGTGGTGCCACCGCAGAAACTTTACCTGGAAACCGTCCGCCGGATCAGAATAATCGGAGAAAAAATTGCCCGGGCTTTGAGGATAACCGGGCCGCTGAACATTCAGCTCCTGGCCAAAGACAATGCCCTTAAGGTGATTGAGTGTAATCTCCGGGCTTCCCGCTCTCTGCCCTTTGTCTCCAAAGTCTCCAGAATTCCTTTTATTGAGCTGGCAGTCAGATCAATGCTCGGGCTGCCGGTTAGCCCTGGCCGCTCTATCTTCGAATTGAACTTTGTCGGGGTTAAAGCCCCTCAGTTCTCTTTTTCGAGGCTCAAGGGTGCTGACCCCTGTCTCGGAGTCGAAATGGCCTCAACCGGTGAAGTGGCCTGCTTAGGCGATGATCTGCAGGAAGCCCTGCTTAAAGCCATGCTGGCCGCTGGCTTCAGGTTACCTCAAAAATCTATTCTGCTCAGCTTAGGCGGCGAGGAAAACAAACAGAAATTTTTGCCGGCCGCCAGGGAGCTGGCCGGGACCGGACTTCAAATCTACGCCACTGAAGGGACTTCCAGATTTTTGAAAAGACACCGGATTGAGACCAGCCGGCTTTACAAAATTCATCAGAACCACCAGCCCAACCTTAAAGATTTTCTAATGGAAAAGAAAATAGATTTTCTCATTTCCATTCCTCATACCGGTAAGAGGATAGAATTTGATTCAGATTATAAAATGAGGCGGCTGGCTATAGATCTGGGCTTACCCGTTATCACCAACCTGCAGCTGGCTGAAGCTTTTGTTCAGGCTCTGGTCGCTAAAAAAAT
>JAGOPD010000011.1 GCA_017992175.1 Candidatus Saccharicenans sp. | reverse complement strand
CATGATGGGATTTTATTGATTGATGAGAATTACAGGATAATCTACTGCAACCGGGAGCTGGCCGGAATGTTAGATTATAGTTCCGATGAGATCACCGGCCATGATTTCCGGGACTTTCTGGATGAAGAAAGCCGGCCGCTGGTGGCTGACCATTACCGCCGAAGGCAGAGAGGAGAAAAAGTCCCTCCCCGTTATGAATTTAACGTCGTTAGAAAAGACGGAACCAAACGCAGAGTGGAAATCAGCTCCGAGGTGATTAAGGATGCGGCCGGTAAAATGAGGACAGTAGCTCAGCTTCTGGATATTACTGACCGTAAAAAAGCCGAAGAGCTGAGTCAGGAGATGATGAAGAACCTGCGGAAAGCACTGAACGGCACCATCAATGTCATCGCTTTGACAGTTGAAGCCCGTGATCCATTCACTTCCGGTCACCAGCGGCGGGTGGCTGATTTAGCCCGGGCTATAGCCACGGAAATGGGATTGCCCAAGGACTCGATTGAAGCCATCAGGTCGGCTGCTATCATTCATGACCTGGGCAAAATACATGTTCCGGCTGATATTCTCAATAAGCCCAGCAGTTTGACTGAGATAGAGTTTAACTTCATCAAAGTTCACCCCGAAGTGGCTTACAATATTCTCAAGGATATAGAATTTCCCTGGCCGGTGGCGGAGATTATCTACGAACACCATGAAAGATGGAATGGCTCTGGCTATCCCCGGGGTCTATCCGGTCAGGATATCCTGCTGGAGGCCAGAATTCTGGCGGTAGCTGATGTGGTCGAAGCCATGGCTTCTCACCGCCCCTACCGGCCACCGCTCGGAGTAGAGAAAGCCCTGAAAGAGCTGGTGGCGAACAGTGGCCGGCTTTACGATCCAGAGGTGGTTGAGGTCTGCCTCCGGGTCTTTAAAGAGAAGCACTATACTTTTAAACCTTGAGGCCGATAGCACCCTGACTTTTTCGGACAAGGATATCTGGCCTTCACCCTAAGCTGGCCGCCAGCCAGATCAGTTAACTTTTGGAATCTGGACTGAAATCTTTTTCTAGAAGCTTTAATTTGAGCTCAAAAGGCTCTTCCCAGGTTTTTTTAAAAGCAAAGCCAGCGATGACCCAGATAACTCCTGGCTCCGGTTCAAAAACATAAGGATAGCTAAGCTGACCACCTGGCTGCCGGGCAATAACCACTGGCGCGGACCAGTTAAAGCCATCGTCAGAAAAAGCCAGGCTCAACTCTTCCCGGTACCAGGAAGCCGGCAGCTCAGAATGAAAAGGAGTCGGCCTGGTTTTTGGCCAGATGCGGCCTTCAGGATTAAGCCTGTTCCAGACGAGAACAAAACGGCCGCTTTGAAGTTTGAGGAGATAACCTGGCGAGCTACTGGCCTCAACCGCCGATGGCTCGATTTTCCGCCAGTAGCGGCCATCCTCCGAGATGGCCTGCCAGAAACGGTCCAGGCTGGTTCGGATAAGCATCAGCAGTCGCCCATCCGGCAGTTCAGCCATAGTCGGTTCAAAAGCCCCATCGTGATGGCCATGTCCGCCTAAATCAATCCAGTTGCTGCGGCTCCAAGAGAGCCCCTCATCATCAGAATAAAAGGAGCAAACAACCAGCCGTCCGGGGTTAGAGACTAAATGCTGGAGAGGCACCACCACCCGGCCAGCAGAGGCCTGAATCAGGCCAAAAAAGTTCGGGTTGTAGCCGGAGAGAAGCCTCTGATTATCAACCCAGGTTTTTCCGCCATCCAGACTCCGGATTGACCAGACTTCCAGCTGGCAGTCGCCGGCAGGTTCATTTTTCTCCTGGTCCCAGCTGAATTTCTTACCGTTAAAATTAAGATAAACGAGAATGAGGAAATTGCTTTTTGTGCGAAGAAGATAATAAGAAGCAGGTTCTTTAGAATTGAGGCCCGAGCAAACGAAGACCGGCTCCGACCAGCTGCGGCCACCATCATAACTCAAGTAAAATCCCTTTTCATCAACTGTGGCCAGCGCTTCATCAGCCATCAAAACAAAAGGCCCTTTTTTGGTGATATCGAGAGACTGGCAGGAAGGATGGACCCAGGTGGGTTTATCGGCAGAAAATAAATTCAAAGTGAGGGATAAAATTATCGCGGTGAGAACCAGACCAATCAAAAAGGAATTATGTTTCATCTGATCTGTTATCCTGATTAGAATAATCAAAATCTACCTGAATTTAAATATAACAAAAACCGGGCTAAAGGAAACAAATTTTTGTTTTTGGCAGCTCTGGCCATTAAAAATCTGTTTTTCTTAACATTTCCCTCGATTGAGTGGTATAGATGATTAGATGGATGAAAGAGAAAAGGAGCTGCTGGACAAAGCCCTGGCCGGAGATGGCTCTGCTTTTGAAGAGCTGGTCTGGCCCTACCGGCAGTCTCTTCTCCATCTGAGTTTCAGGATGACCGGAAACAGGGAAGAAGCTATGGATATTACCCAGGAGGCTTTGCTTAAGTCTTTTCGTTATCTTAGGCGCTTCGAGCCGGAGAAAAGCTTTCGCAACTGGTTGTTTCAGATTGCAGCTAATGAATGCCGTGATTTCTTGAAAAAAGGCCGAACGGAGAAAAAATACAGGCAACAAATCGGCCGCAGGAGTCAAGTTACCGAATTCGATCCAGAAGATATTAAGGCTCAAGCCGCCGCCGGATTTGAGCCGGCCCCGGCCCTGAGCTCAGAGCTTAAACTCGATGTCAATAAATGCCTGCAATATCTGAGTCCTAAGGAAAGAGAGGTTTTCATTCTGCGCGACCTTCAGGGATTTAACATCAAGGAGACAGCTTCTACGCTCGGCCTGTCGGCTATCTCTGTCCGGGTTAATCTCAGCTCTGCCCGGAAAAAAATCAGACAGGCCATAGAGGGAGAAAGAATAAAAGCCCCTGGCCAGGGAGGAAAGACATGAGATGCAAGAGTGTTAAAAACAAACTGCCGCTTTATGTCTCGGCTGACCTCAATCGCCGGACAAAAGAAAAAGTTGAGGTCCACTTAGGCAGCTGTCCAGACTGCCAGCAGGAGCTTAAAAGTCTGGAAGAAGCTTTAAGGAGAATAAAAGAGGCGGACTTAGCTCAAAGCCAGAAAATAGCCAGCTGGGATGAAGAAAGCTGGACGGCTATTAGAGAAGAAATTGAGAGAGCCGCAGTCAATCGCCAGGCCAAACCGGCTCAGACCACCAAAAGGCGAAGAAGATACGCCCTGGGGCTGGCCACGGCGGCTGGCATTTTTATCATAGGTATCCTGGCTTATTTGCTAATCAACCGGGCCGCGGAAAAGCCACCCATTACGAACGCCGCCAATCAGGATGTAGTCAGGCCTGAAATAAAGACTCAGCCGGTCAGGATTCAGGCTGAAGTCAGCCGGCCACCAAAAGAACCAGGGCCCCAGGCCAAAAAGGCAGAAATAAGTTCGCCAGTGGGTGAAACGGAACAAGAGCAATCTTTAAGGCAAAAAGAAGGTCTTTCTGGAAAACAGCCGTCAGAGGGAAGACAGGTCGCTCGGACTCAGGCCCCGGTTTCAACAGGAAAAGAGGCATCTCAGGCCTCTGATTTGTCTTCCGGGAAGACATCTGAACAGCTGGAAGAAAGAATTGAAATGGCTTTTATTCTGCCGGAATCAGGGATTCAGGTCGTCTGGATTCTTGACCGGAATTTTAATTTAGAAGGAGAAAAAAAATGAAAAATATCTTAAGAAAAAGGCTGTGGCTATCAATTCTTTTAGTCAGTTTCCTGTTAATTCCAGCCAATCTGCTGGCTGATTTAAACTCTCAAGCAGGCCAATCAACACCAAACCTGAAAGAGGAAGTGGTCAGGTTGAAATATATTGATGCCGGGTCTATGAAAAATCTTCTGGCTCCTTATACCGGTCCATATACCAGGCTAAGTTCAAGCTCTGGCAACGGTATTCTCGTCATTAGTGATTTACCCGAGAATCTGGAAAAAATCCTGGCGGCTATAAAAGAAATAGATGTCAAACCCAAGGACCTGGCCTTTACCGTCCAGCTTATAGAAGCTTCAGAAACTGGGGAAAAATCAGATCCTGAACTTCAGAGCGATCCACTAATTAAAGAGCTTCAAAAGCTGCTCAGGTATAAAACCTACCGGTTGCTTGATGCCACTATGTTGAGAGCTATAGACCGACAAACGTCAACAGCTGTTTTTGGGGCTAATGGTCAGTTTTATGTCATTATCTTGCCTGAAACTTCAGAAGGAACTCCTCAGGGTAACATAAGAATTGAAGTTCGGTTGCGCCAGACCAAAGCCAATCAGCTGGTAGTTAAACAGGGAAAAACGGAAGAAGTACCCTGGGTCAAAATTGACCCTGTGGAGTTAATCAACAGTCATCTGAATCTAAAATCAGGCGAAAGAGCCGTAGTTGGCATCTCCAGGCTGACTTCTGGCGGCGGGTCTCAAGCTGAGAACAATGGACTGATTCTAATTATCTCCGGAAAAATTCTTGACTGAAAATTAAATTGTCTGATTTTATTTGAGGCCGAAGCGCAGCAACCCCCGGCTGCAACTACCGGTGCATCTGGTGCAGGAAAAGCAATCAGGCCTTAAAGCTGAGTCTTTAACAATCTCGGCTACCGCCGGGCAGGGAGCTTTAATCACACAGGCCTGACAGTCGGTGCAGTCATCTTTCTTTTTAATCACCCGGAAAAGAGCAATCTGTTCAACCAGGTTAGTCATCAGGCCAACCGGACAGATTAAGTAACAGAAAGGCCGGTAGGTAAAAAAGGCAAAGATAATAGTCAAAATAAGCGGCAAAAAGTTGATGAGATTATCAACCAAAGCAGCTGCCCAGCTCCATTCATAGCCATGAAAAGCATTGATATAATCATAAAGCGACAGCGGCACCACCCGGCCGTTAGAAACGGTGTGGATAACGGCCGTCCAGCTCAGAAAAATAAAGGCCAGAAAAATCAGGATTCTGACCGTCTGGGTCAGCCGGAAATTGAGCTTGTGTCTTTTTATTTTCAATTTATCGGCCAGCATGGAGATCAGTTCCTGGATGGCCCCAACCGGGCAGACCCAGCCGCAAAAAAGCTTGGGCCCGATTAAGGTCAGAAATAAAATGACCGCCAGAAAGACCATCATCGGCCGGCCAAAGCCATACAGGATGGACTTGGTCACGGTGCAGACCGGGGAGGGATGCATCGAGAAACCAGAAAAGAACTTAATCCCTAAGTTAGCAGAAACTCCATAGAGGAAAGTCGAAACCAGCAAAATCAGCACTTTCAGCCGGTTGTTCATTTTTCTGGAAAGGAGCAAAATTAGAACCAGTCCGGCGATGATGAGCATGGTCAGGAACTTGGGTCTCATTAAAAACTGAAGAAAGGTGGGCGCAGCCTGACGGCTCTGTCCCCCGCCGCTGCCGGTTCTCTCCTGGGCCAGAGCCAGAACGGGCAGGCTCAATAGACTGGTCAAAAACAACCAGAGGCGAAAACGCCGAACGTTTCTTTTTAACATGCTGGTCTTCTCCTTTCCCTGTAATGAGTTTTCTATCATGCCAGAAGAAGGGAAAAAAGTAAAATAGAAAATAAAGAAAATAAGAAGGTTACCAACCCGGCCGGTCGCGTTATAAAAGAATACATTAATGATATAATTAACAGGAAATCTTGAAGCAACAGAGGAAATAAAGCAAAGGAACAGAGCAATATAAACATCAAAGGAGGATAGTAGTTATGAGTTTGTTATTTTCTCCACTTAAAATCCGTGGCCAGGAATTTAAGAATAGAATTTTCATGTCCCCGATGTGTCAGTACTCAGCCCGGGATAGCCAGCCGGCAGACTGGCATTTAGTCCATTACGGTAGCCGGGCGGGGGGCGGGGCAGCCTGTCTGATTATGGAAGCTACAGCCGTTTCGCCTGAAGGCCGGATTTCGCCCGATGACTTGGGCCTCTGGTCTGATGATTTTATCCCAGCCTTCCAAAGAGTGACTGATTTTATTAAAGCTCAGAAGACTGTTCCCGGGATTCAGTTAGCCCATGCTGGCCGCAAGGCGTCAATTTATGCACCCTGGAAGGGGGAGGGGCCACTCAGGCCTGAAGATGGAGCCTGGCCGGTTATTGCCCCCTCAGCTGTTCCCTTTGATCACGGCTTCCCCGTTCCGGTTGAAATGTCGCTTGAGGATATCAAGCTTATCAAGAGAAAGTTCATCCAAGCCGCAATTAGAGCTGTCCAGGCTGGCTTTGAGCTGATCGAAATTCACCAGGCCCATGGTTATTTAATTCATCAATTTTTATCTCCTCTGTCCAATAAGAGAGCCGATAGCTATGGGGGCAGCCTGGAAAACAGATGCCGGTTGGCTCTGGAGATAGCTAAAGGAATCAGAGATAATATTCCTGACAGCCTGCCTCTTCTGGTCAGATTGTCCTTAACCGACTGGGTTGAAAGCGGCTGGGACCTTGAACAATCCATCTATTTAGCCCGGGGTCTCCAAGAAGCCGGGGTGGATTTAATAGATTGCTCATCCGGTGGCAATGTTCCCGAGGCTAAAATTCCAGCCGGACCAGGCTATCAACTGCCTTTCTCGGAGCGAATAAAAAAAGAAGTGAAGATTCTGACCGGCGGAGTCGGATTTATCACTTCACCCGAGCAGGCCGAAACTGTGATCCGGAGCGGACAGGCTGATGTTGTTTTGCTGGCCAGAGAAATTCTGCGTCATCCCTACTGGCCGCTGGAAGCTGCTAAAAGGTTAAAGGCTGAAATTGATTGGCCCAGACAATATCTAAGAGCCAAAACTGGCTAAAAATTTTTTTTATTAATTCATTTATATCTTTTTTTCCTTAGTATTAAGTTGTAAAATTTCTGGCAGGTTAACCAATGGCTAAAACCCAAACACCGCTGCCGGTTTCCTACTGGGAGCTTCAAAAAAAACAAAAGGCTATTTCCACTTTTCTGTTTTTTCTGCTTTTTATCTTTTATTTAGTTGCTTTTGGCTTGTTGCTGGCGGTCATTCTTCTGGGCCTGCAGGTTTTCCTGCCGGGCTCGAATCCTTTTTCCTCTACGAATTCAGCTCTGTCTGCAGCCGTCCTCATTTTAGTAGCGGCAGTGGTCACTGTTATTAACTTTGGCCAGGCCAGAAAGACTGGGTCCAACTATATCCTGAGTAACCTCCGGGCCTACCCGCCAGACCCTGATGACCGCTACCATCTGAGTTTTATTAACGTATCTGAAGAGATGAAAATTTCCGCCGGGCTTCCCCGCCTTAAGACTTATGTTATCCCTTCGGTCAACATTAATTCGCTCTCGCTTTTCGATCAGGACAATACTCCAGCCATAGCTGTAACCGAAGGGCTGCTGGCTGAAGCCAGCCGCGACGAACTCCAGGCGGTAGCCGCGCATGAAGCTGCTCATATCCAGAAGGGCGACACTTTTCTTTTGACTCTGATCTGTTCTCTGACCGTTTTCTATGAACAGTTTTTAGATTCGCTGGAAAAAGAACCAGAAGATTATCAGCGCTTCCAGCTCTCCCGCTCCGGCCACCAGGCCAGCCCGGCTCCTTTAGCTTATGTGGCCAGTTCAATCTCCTTTCTCTTGATTAAATTTTTTACCATGCTGGTTTCGCAGAACCGGGAGCTGCTGGCTGATGCCACCGCCGTTGAATTAAGCCGGGATCCTGCTGCTCTGGCCAGGGTTATTTATAAAGCCTGGATAGCCAATTCTTACCTGGGAGATACCTCTATACTGACGCCTCTTTTTTTGGTCCCACCAGACTCAAAAGAGACCACAGATAGCCGCTGGAGCCGGCTGTTCAGTACTCATCCACCCGTAGAAAAAAGGCTGAGCCTGCTGGCCGGGATGACTCACCGGACGGTAGAAGAAATAAAAAATGAGGTCAGACAGCAAGAAAAGCTAAGAGAAAATAGCCGCCAGGTCATCAAAGCTTCGCTGGAAGGTGATTACCCGGAAAGGGAAAAAGCTATCTTAAATTTAAAAGAACAGGCCGAGATTGAGCTCCACCAAGCTGAGGTCTGGGAAATAAAACAGGCCGGAGGACAATGGATTGGGCCTTTTACCCTGGGGGCCCTGGTTTCCCAGCCGTCTTTCAGCCCGGCTATCAGGGTTAGAAACCTTAAAGAAAACCGCCAGGGCCGGGCCCTGGAATTTCCTCAAATCAGATTTGCCCTCTATCGCCAGGCCAAAAATCAGCCAGTTGAGCCGGCCTTAGCCAATCGCTGTCCGGCCTGCCAGACCGGGCTCCAGGAGTCTTTTTACGAAGGAGTTCAGATCAAAACCTGTCCGGCCTGCTCCGGCCAGTTGATCAGAATGTCTGACATTGAAAAAGTCCTGGCCCGGCAGGAATATGATTTTTCGCCAGCTCTTAAAGAGAAAGCCAGCCTTTATCAGGAAGCACTGCTAAACCCGGGCCAAAGGGCCTTAGTTTTTCCCAAAAAGAAGCCTCTCCCCTGCCCGGCTTGTGGACTTCAACTGGTGGTTAAACCTTTTAATTACTATTATGTTTTCCCTGTCTATAAATGCTATCGATGCCAGTTGATCTGGTTTGAGCCTGATGAACTGGAAATCCTTCAGATTCTTTTCCAGAACCGGGATCATTAAGGTCAAAGCCTTTCCGTCCGGGCAGATTCCCGGGTGAAGTTCAGGGCATTTCTGTATCAGCCGCGCTCATCTCCGCCTGAAAAAAAGATAACTGTCAGGGCAGGGGGAATTTCATCTGGAGATTCACCTCTAAGGGTGATTGAAGATGAGAAACCGAAGTGAGATACCATAAGTGCATTGGCCGAAATCCCAGTTTGGGGTTAATTTTTGAAAGAGGGTAAGACCATGACGAAAAACAAAATCCTGTTGATAGACTTTGACAACGAGTTCCTGAAATTTCTGAGCCGGGCCCTAAGCCAGGAAGGGTATGAAATCCAGACAGCAACTGATGGCCTGGCCGGCTTTGAAAAATTTTCTGAGTTTCAACCGGATCTGGTCATCATGGAAGCGATGCTGCCCAAATTCCACGGTTTTGAACTCTGTTCACGCATTACCTCCCATCCGACTAAAAAAGCACCGGTTATAATCGTCACCGGTATTTACAAAGATTCTGTTTATAAAACCGAGGCTTTAAAAAGCCTGGGAGCTTCAGCCTTTTTGGAAAAGCCATTGAATCTCGAAACCCTGCTGACCAGGGTTTATGAGCTGATCGGTAAGCCAGAGGTCAAAAAACATCAGGTTAAGACTGAAGAAGATAAAGACCTGGATGAGCTATTGAAACAAGCTCTGGCTTCCGCTTACACTCCTGCTCAATCTTCACCAGCTGGCAAACCAGTGGAAAAAACTCCCAGAAGAGAAGAAATTAGAAAGACACCACCCACCCCCCAGGATGATGAAATAGACCTGATTTTGAAATCAAAACTTAAAGGCCTGATTTCAACTTCAGAAGAAAAAGCAGCGCCAGCCACCGTTCACCACGCCCCGGCTTCAGCCCCGCCTAAAAAGGCTGAAGCCCCCAGGCCTGAACCGGCGACTCAAACCAAAAAGCCGGAACCAGCTGTAAGTCAAGCCTCAGCCGGAAGCCAGACTGTCAAAAGGCCGGTTGAAAAAGAAGCAAAGACTACCGGTCTCAGTCAAACCATTAGACCTGAGCCAAGAGCTCCCCAGAAATCTGATCAGCCCAGAACTAATCCTCCGGCGGCGGCCAGTTTCGAAGAGACCTCCAGGCCAGCACCGGCTGCCGTTAATCCTTTTAAGGCTTACACCGAAAGCAACGGGAAAAAGAGTACCAGGAAGAGTCCGGCCAAATATATTGGCCTGGCGGCCTCGGCCCTGGCCGTCATCGGGCTGGTTGCCTTTTTAACTTTGAACAAGAAAAAAACTCCAGAATTTTCTGGCCAGCCGGCCAACCAGACAGCTGCCCTGCAAACAGCTGGAGCTGATCAGAACCAGAGCCTGCCAGTTCAAGACAATCTTAGTAAGGAAGAAGATATAAATAAAGAAATCGAAAAACAGATGGCCGAATACCGCAGTCAGCAGGCCCGGGCAGATAAAAATGCTCCCTCTGCCGCCAATCAGAACCTGAAAGGCAGCCCGGCCGGCCGGACTTCTAATAAACCGGTGGCTATTCCGGCTGCACCTATTATTCCTGAGGAAACACCAAAAATAGAGGTAAATATGGAGAGCAGACAACAAACCACAGTTCCAGCTCAATCTAATCCAGCTCCAGGGACCTCCGTTCAACCTGAAGAAACAAAAGTAAACAGTGAAGAGCCTCCGGTCACAGCCAGTCAGGACAATCAGGCCAAAACTGAAGACCAGCCGGTTAGCCTGGCCAGCCAGAGGGCTAAGCCAGGGGAAGTCTTTCCCCTTTCTGCCGTTGATGTCGAACCAAAAGTAGTTAAGAGTATAGACCCCATCTACCCCGAAGTTGACCGACGGGCCGGCGTCAGGGGTAATATTATCGTCAACGCCCTGATTTCAGAAAATGGCGATGTCCTGGAGGCGGTGGTAATTAGGGGAATCGGTGGCTCAGTCACTTTAGAGAAAGAGGCCGTTTCGGCCGTCAAAAAATGGAAGTTCTTGCCAGCCGAAAAAGATGGTGTTAAAGTAAAGGTTTGGAAACCAATTACCATTGGTTTCGGTTTAAATAAATAGACCGGAGAGAAGTAAGGAGTCAAAAGATGGGCATCTCGAAAGATCAAGAAGAGCTTTATAAGAAGACTCTGGAAGATGTGCGCAGCCAGCTTTCAGATATTGACGCCGAGGTAGAAAAAGAGCTGCAGCGGGTCAGACAAACACTGGCACAACTGCAGGAGCAGAAAAAATCATTGAAGATGGTTTATGAAGGAATTGCCAAGCTCCTCGGAATCGAAAGTGATCTGGAAGACGACTCGGCCGAGACTAGCATCCCAAAGATGTAATCATTGGTATAGAAGCAACCTGGCCAGAGCCTCACCTTTCTTTCGATTGACCCTTAAAACCGAGAGGGAAAAGGGTTTTGTCTTGCCAAATAGCTCTGTTTAGGGTATTTTTATACTTTAAATTATTACCCTGGATACCCAGATGTTTATGCTTATTGGCTTTCTGATCGGGTTCTTTGCAGCTGTTCCGGTTGGCCCGGTTAATATTTACATTGTCTCTCAGACTCTCAAAAGAGACTTTTTTCATGGGATGATGGCCGGGTTATCTACGGCCCTGCTTGACCTGACTTTTTGTTTAGTTTCTCTGGTTGGTTTCTTTCATATTTCTCTAAGTCTTTCAGATTACAGTTTCTGGCTTAAACTGGCGGCCGGAGCTATTCTTTTGTTTCTTGGCCTGAAATTATTTCACGACGCCAGGGCTTTTAAGCTCAATACCGAAAAAAATGGTCCGGTGACCAAAACTGCCCGGCCTCTCTTCGGGGTAATTCTGTTGTATGTCTCCAATCCTTCTCTCTACGCTTTCTGGATTGGAGTGGCCGGGGCGGTGACTGCTCATGGCCTGCTTAAGAACGGATTCTGGCCAGCCATCTTTTTCGCTCTGTCCTGCGGCCTGGGCGCTCTCCTCTGGTACTTCTTTTTGGTCAGGCTGGTTTCTCATCATCAAACCAGATTTCAACAGACAACCTTTAAGAAACTATTCATTATTCTCGGGCTCTTTTTGATCGGCTTTGCCATCTTCACCTTTATTTCAGCCTTTGCCAATATTAGACTGGCTGGCCAGGCGCTTTGAGTTCCCGCTGGATAAAAATAGTTTTTTTCCAGTCATCTTTCTGCTAATATCCTAATCTTATGGATGGGGAGTTAATTCTACCAAAAGATACCGAGGTTTCCAGGCCGGAGTTTATCTTACTTAAGGCTTCAGCCGGGACTGGTAAGACTCATGCTCTGACTTTAAGGTTTGCTCAGTTTTTACTCTCAGATAAAATCAGCGACAACCTGCTCAACCAGATTCTGGCCATCACCTTCACCCATAATGCGGCCAATGAGATGAAGGACAGGATAATTGGCTGGCTCAAAGCCACCTATTTTGCCCAGGACGCCGGACGGCTGAAGCAGATAAAAGAGCTGGTCAGCCTGCCGGAAGAAGCTTTTCCCGGACGGGCAGAAGAAAAACTGGAACATCTTTTTGACCATTATAGTGACTTTCAGGTCACCACCATTGACAGCTTTATGACCGATGTTTTTAAGTCTTCGGCCATAGAGATGGGGTTCAGTCCTGACTTTGACCTGACCCTCAATATTGCTCCGGTTATTAACTACGCTTTCTACCGCTATTTAAGAAACATTACAGCTGAATCAGAAGATGGGAAGTTACTGCTCAAGATTACGGACAGCCTCGGAGAAATGAAAGGCAGCGATAAAGCTTTCCTCTGGAATCCAGGTGACGAAATTCTCCAGACCTTTGCTCAGTTCTACCGGAAACTCGAAGCTCTTTACCGTCAGCCTGAAATTGATGATCCACAAGAATTTGAGCTGGAGCTCAAGAAAGCAGAAAGTGACTGGCGCGATTCTCTGCAGAAATTGCGCCAGCTGTTGATAAATACTCCTCTGGACAAAGCTGAGCGCTCGGCGATCTGGCGGCGTTTGAAGTCAGATAATATAAGAGACTGGTTTGACTGCTCGTTTAAGACTTTCCCTGTTAAGCCAGCTAAATCACCTGCTCTCCAGCTGAGGTTTGAGAAAGTCGGACAGGGCCTGGAAGAGTTTCAAAAAAAGTTAAACCAATATAAAAGGCTCTATGCCGCTTCTTATTTTCAACCTCATCTTCAGGTTTATCACCGGCTCCTCGACAATCTTGATTTTATAAAGAAAGAAAGGGATCTGGTTTTTCTGGACGATATCAACCGCCATCTGGCTGATTACCTTAACACCGGTGTTGTGCCTGATATCTATCTCTGCTTGGGCGGCCAGATTTATCATTTTCTGATTGACGAGTTTCAGGATACTTCCCCTATTCAATGGAAGAATCTGCTCCCGCTCATTGACAATGCCCTTTCCGAGGGAGGAAGTTTATTCATTGTCGGCGACACCAAGCAGGCTATTTATGGCTTCCGGGAAGCAGATTACCAGATTATGGTCAGCTATATTGAGGGGCAAAATAAATTTCCAGCGGTCAAAACGAAACTCAAGGAACTCGAGATCAACCGCCGCAGCCGTCAAGCTATTCTTAACTTTGTTTCCAGCCTTTTCCCCAGAGGTATTAAGGACCTGAACGCCGGCCAGGATAACCAGAAAATGGCTGAAAAGATAGAGGCCTGGAAGAAAGCCGCCAAAAGCAGCGGCCTGAATGACTTTAAATGCCAGGGAGTTGATGACCGGGCAGAAGGGGGCGAGGACATTTTCCCTGGCTATGTAGAAATGGAGTTTTTCCAGCCTCCCAAAAAATCAAATAGAAAAGGCGAAAAAGCCGAAGATACCGGTGAAGAACTGCAATCCGGGTCAGAAGCAGAAGAAGAGACCGAGGGGGAAGATTCAGCCCTCAAAAAAAGAGTCCAGGAACTTGTGGTCGATCTTCAAAAGCGCGGCTACGACCTCCCGGAGATAACCATTTTAGCCTACAAAAATGAGACGGTGGCCAGAGCCGCCTCCTGGTTAAATGAGAAACAGATCCCTTTTGTTACCTTTTCTTCACTTGATATCAGACAGCGGCCGATTATCAAAGAAATTCTGGCCCTTCTTCAATTTCTTGATTTTCCACTCGATAATTTAAATTTCTCCACTTTTCTTCTGGGCAGTTTCTTCCAGAACAAGCTCCGGGCTGATGGCCAGTCAGAACAAGAAGGAGAAAAACTGGCAGAGTTTATCCTGGAAACCAGGCTCAGCAGCGGCCAGAAAGATTATCCCCTTTACACTTATTTCAAGCAAAAATATCAGAATCTCTGGGAGTCATACTTTGAGTCTCTTTACAGGACGGTTGGTTATTTGCCTCTTTATGATCTGGTCAGCGAAATTTACCGCACTTTTTCTGTTTTTGATCCTGCCCTCACCGGTGATGAGCAATCTGCGCTGATCAAACTCCTGGAAGTTATAAAAAAATTTGAGGGCGAGGGTGGAAGTAATCTCAGGGATTTTATCCGCTTTTCCGGGGAAGAGACAGAGGACAATTCGGTCTGGACAGTGGATGTGCCCGAAAGTATTAAGGCGGTCAGGATTATGACCATCCATAAAGCCAAGGGGCTTGAGTCGCCGGTGGTCATTTTGCTTCTTTATTCCGAAAAAGACCTGCCTATTCCTTTTTTCCTGAAAGAAGAAGAGACCGGTCAGGGACCAGCCCGGGTAAAAGTTCTTAAGCTTTCCAAAGACATTATTTCCGGCGATGAAGAACTAAATAGAATCTATGAAGAAGCTACTCAGAAGGAACTGGTCAATCGCTTGAATACCTTTTATGTCGCCCTGACCAGAGCTAAAGAAGAGTTTTATATTTTAGGGCAGCGTGGCCAGAACTTAGCTTTCCCTTTTAATTTTCTAAAATGCTTAGGTTTTTCACTCGATGAGAAATATCAATCAGCTGAAGAGAAGCCGGCCAGAAAAGCCGGCCGCCGGCCCGGCCGGATTGAAGCTGCTACTCCACCTCTGGACTTTGTTTATCAAACTCAGGACAGATTCCATCTTGTCAAAAATCTTCCTCATTACCGCCAGGAGCGGCGGGGCGAGTTGATTCATGCCATCCTCCAGAAAATTGATTTTCTGGAAGATAACCCCGAAGAGCAACTGGTAAAGATCATCGCTGACCGGGCCTTCCGGAAATATCAGCCGGAAGAAAAGGCAGAGGCCAGAAAATCTCTCCTTGAGTTTTTAAAGAGACCGGACGTGGCTGAATTTTTCAGACCGCAACCGGGGCGGGAAGTAAGGACTGAAGCTGAAATGGTGAACAGACGGGGCGAACTTTACCGGACCGACCGGCTGCTCATTGAGCCTGAGGTCATCTCCATCATTGATTTTAAAACGGGGCAGTTACCTGATGAGGCTATTAAAAAAAGTCAGGCCGGGCAGGTAAAAAATTATAAGACAATTCTCGAAGAAATATATCCAGGCCGGAAAGTCAGAGGCTGGCTTCTTTATATTGATTCCGGTGAACTGGAGGAAGTTCTTTGAAAGTGACCATTGTGCCGGCCGGCGTTAATCTCATTGCTCTCTTAGCCAGGCATTTATCTGCTTCCTCAACTGATTTCAGCCGCACCCTGGTCGTTTTCCCGGAGCAGAGGCCGGGCCATTACTTGAGGAAAACTCTGGGCGAAATGACCGGCCATAGTTTCCTGCCACCCTCCATTTATTCTCTGGATGAGTTTATTGATTTCCTTTACAGCCGCTTTCTCCGGAGAGATGAACCTCTGCTTGAAACGGTGGAGGCGGTCAGCCTCTTATCTGATTTAAATCAGAGCAGCCCCGGGCATTCTTTTTCCGGGCAGAAAAAGTCTGAACTGACTTTTGATGAGTTTTTCCCCATCGGCCATAAGATTTTTCAGGACCTCGAAGAACTCAAAATGGGACAAATAACCCCGGATAAGTTTCTGGCCGTCGACGAGCTGGCCGGTGAAAAAATTCCGGAGAAGACCAGAGCCAGACTGCAGAAAATGTCTTATTTTTATGAGCATTTTTACCGGGAGGTGGAGCACCGCAGCTTTTCCACCCGGGCCAGCCGGCTGGAAAAGGTTCTGGAAAAAATTGAACCTGACTGGTTTAGTTCCCTGGACGAAGTTATTCTGGCCGGTTTTTACCTTTTGACCGCTGCCGAATTTGAACTGCTCAATAAAGTGCTGGAGGCCGAAAAAACCCGGTTGTTTATTCTCAAGGGAACTGCTTTTGAGGAAATGCTTAAAAAAATTAGAGCCGACCGGTCAGAGATAGAAGAAATTGACGAACCGGAAGAAAAGCCTGAGCCTGAGCTTGAATTCTGTCAGAGCCCGGACAGCCATGGCCAGCTTTTCGCCCTAAATAATCTTCTTGAGGATAAGATTTCCCGGCCGGCGGAGCTAAATGAAAAACAGGTCATTGTTCTCCCGGCAGTTGAAACTCTGATTCCGGTTGTTGAACAAACCCTGGCCCGGTTGCCCGAGACCAGTTACAATATTTCTGTCGGTTACCCCCTGACCAGAACCCCGCTCTATAATTTCTTTGATTCTCTTTTTAAACTGCTGGAAACCGCTGAAGAAGATGAGTCGGCCGGAGCTTCGGCGCCGAGGCCGGAAGAAAGGTACAGGCTTTATGTCCCCGACTATCTTAATTTTGTGCTTCATCCTTATACCAAAAATATCTATTTCCCGGCGATACCCAGGACAGCCGAACACACCAGAATACTGTTTCACCTTATGGAAAATAATTTTAACCAGAAAAAAGGCAGGCTTTTCTGGTCGCTCAGGGAAATGACTGAGGATCCTGATCTTAAGGACAGCCTGGAAAAATACGCCGGTGAAAATCCAGAGTTTCCGCGGAGCTCTCAATTCATTGAGCACCTTCGTTCGATACATCAGCAGACTATTATTCCCTTGCTGAGTTTCGAAAATATCAATGATTTTGCCGTCAAATTAATTGGCCTGCTGGATTTTATTTCAGAGGAAAGTACCGCTCCTCTCCATGTTATGTTTGAGCCTTACGCCCGGGCTTTTTACCAGCAGCTGGAAATCTTCCAGAGCCAGCTTCTTACCAGCCAGAAATTCAGCCAGCGCTCCGGCTATTTTCAACTTTTCCGCCGCCTGATTTCCGGGGCCCGGGTCCGCTTTCCAGGTACACCGCTTCGCGGCCTGCAGATCCTTGGTTTCTGGGAAACACGCTGCCTCCACTTTGATGAAGTTTATCTTCTCGATATGAATGATGATGTCCTGCCCGGGACGAGCAAAGTTGACTCGCTTCTGCCCGCACCTTTAAGAAAGACTCTGGGCCTTCCCGATTATGAAGGTCTGGAGAAAAGAATTGAATATTATCTCAGCCTGTTAGTAGCCGGAGCCAGGAAAGTTCATTATTTCTTTGCCGAAAATGATGAAAAACAGAAAAGCCGCTATGTGGAAAAAGCCATCTGGAAAAAGCAAAAGGCAGAAAAAGAGACAGACGAAAATAAATATATTAAGAAAGTCAGCTACCGCCTGGCTTTACAGATGCCAAACCCGCCTGAGATCCCTAAAACAAAAAAAATTCTCAGCTATCTCGATAATCTGACCTTCAGTGCCTCGAGCTTGAATACCTATCTGAAGTGTCCGGTTGAGTTTTTCTATGCCCATGTTCTTGGGCTGAGTGAAAAAGAAGAACTAACTGAATCCTTAGAAAGAGATGAAATTGGCACGTTAGTCCATGCCATTTTAAGACAGTATTTCTGGCCTGACCTGAAGAAAAGACTGCCGCCTGAGCCAGATACCGCCAGGTTAAAAAAACTGATTGATGACGAATTCAGCCAGCGGCGTTATCCCTCGCCCCTGACCGGCAGTTTCTTTTTGATGAGAAAACAGATAGAACAGCATTTAGAGGAATTTCTCCATGACTACCAGCCAAGAGTAGTCAACGATCTGGCTTCCTGCGGCCTGAGTCTGACCCTGCTGGAGCTGGAAAAAGATTTTAAACTCGATTATGAGCTGGGCCAAAGAACCTTTCATCTCAAGGGAAAGATTGACCGGATAGAAAAGCGCGGTGAGTCTGTTTGCCTTCTCGATTATAAAACTTCAGCCAGCGACCAGAGCCAGCTGATTAACTTTAATAAGCTCGAGATTGGAGATCGAACCACCTGGCCACAGTCTATTAAGAGTTTGCAGTTGCCTTTTTATCAGCTTCTGGTCCAGGCCCCATACAATTCGCCACCGGAAGATATTTATTCAGCGGTTATTATTCTGGGCAAGAACCGCCTCAGCCAGAAGATTGAATATTCGCCGCTTAAAGCCAGAACCAGAAAGAAGCCCGGGGACCAAGAAGGGAAAATTTTCCCGCTATCGGAATCGGATGAAGAGAAGTCAACCCGACAGGACAATTACCGGTTGATAAAAGAGGTAATTGACCGGCTGCTCCTCGAGGTGGTTGATGGCAGCCAGCCTTTTTCGGCCAAATTCAAGGCCGAAGATAGTTGCTCCTATTGTCCTTTTACCAGCTTTTGCGGCCAGTAAATTAAAAACCGGTAAACTTTTTTCAGCGGATTTCCGTCTAACATTAAAATAAAGAAAAGGAAAAACTAAGAAATGATAAAATTTTTATTATGGTTGATTTTATTCGTGCTGTGCTGGCCGCTGGCTCTGGTTGCTCTGATTCTATATCCAATAGTCTGGCTTCTGTCTCTGCCTTTCCGCTTGCTGGGCATTACCGTCAAAGCCGTTTTTGACCTGCTTAAAGCGATTTTGACCCTGCCTGCCCGTTGCCTGAAAAAGCTGGCCGCTTAAGAATTCTTCTCCCCTTTTTGACCAGGGGAAAAAACTTGTTTGGACCTGAATCCGAACCATTAGCTTTGTCCCTTCAGCTGGGATAAAATTAAGAGCCATGGAAGTCAGAATAGAAAAAATAGTTTATCCTGGACGGTCGCTTGGCCTTTACCAGGGGCAGGTTGTCTTTACCGATGAAGGCTTGCCGGGCGAACTGATCAGAGCCGAAATTGTAACCGGGAGAAAAAACTTTCTTGAGGCAAAAACCGTGGAGATTATTGAACCGGCACCTCATCGAATCGAACCGCGCTGCTCTCATTACCGCGCCTGCTCTCCCTATCAGATCATGACTTATGAGCTTGAAACTAAAGTCAAATCCGGCCAGCTGGCTGAAATTCTCAGCCGTTTTAAGATTCCATACCCTCCAGCCGGTGGGAAATTGCCTGATCTCGTTCCTTCACCTCAAATCTACGGTTACCGAAACAAAATCAAGCTGGCTGTGGTCTGGGACACCCCGCAGCCATTTCTGGCCTATCATGAACCAGGTTCTCAAACTGACCTGCTGCCGGTTGAAAACTGCGCTCTGGTCAGTAGCGAAGCCAACTCCTTACTCTCTGAGTTTAAAGAATTAATCCAGGCCTTTCGCCTTCCAGCCATCACCCAGGTTGAAATTCGCCAGAGTTTTTCTTCCGGCGCACTTCTGGCCATCCTTTATAGTGAAAACAAACAGGGCTTGACTGAAGCGGCCAGCAGATGGCTGCCCAGGTTGAAGGCCCATCCCGGCCTGACAGGTGTCGCCGGCCTGCTCAATCACCACTCCAGGATCAGGCCTGTTTCTATTTATGGCCAGCTCGATCTGGAGGAAAGACTCGAAAAAGTTAACCTGCACTATGGCCCGGAATGCTTTTTCCAGGTTAATCCGCCTCAGTTACTTAAAGTGGCCGGGGAACTTAAGACCTGGCTTAAGGAGGGCAAGCCGGCCCGCCTTCTAGATCTATATGCCGGGGTTGGTACCTTTGGTCTTCTTCTTTCTGACCTGGCTTCAGAGGTTCTGGCTGTTGAATCAGATGATGAAAATATTTTTTACCTTAAAGAGAATCTTAAATTAAATCAAGCCGATAAGATCCGGCTGGCGGCTGGCCGGGTGGAGAAGAGACTAAAAGAAATTGTCAGCTTTAGGCCAGACACAGCCCTGGTTGATCCTCCTCGTCAGGGTCTTGAGCCGGAGCTTATTGCCACTCTAAAAAAGATTCCCGTCCGCTCCATCTTTTATCTGTCGTGCAACCCGGCTACCCTGGCTCGTGATTTAAACCGGCTTCGGCCAGAATTTGAGCCTCAAACCATCAGAGCTTTTGATTTTTTTCCCAGAACGCCGCACCTGGAAGTATTAAGCCGCCTCCGGCGGGCAGATTAATTCCGGCCGCTCACCTTTTTTAGCTGCTTATTGAAATTTTCCAGCCAGCTGGCCACAGGCGGCAGTAATGTCTATCCCTTTTGATTGCCTGATGGTCACCCTGACTTTTCTTTCTTCCAGCCATTTTTGAAACCGCTCGACATCTTCTTTCGCTGGCGGCTGCCATTTAAAGCCCGCAACCGGACTGTAGGCGATGAGATTTACTTTAGCTTTTAGCCGGCGCGAAATGGCGGCCAGGGCCTCGGCGTCGTAGAGTGAATCATTAACACCGCCGATTACTATATACTCCAGAGTGAGCTGACGACCACCCGCTTTTAGATAATCTTCGGCCGCCTTAATTAGCTCCTCTAAGGGATATTTTTTGTTGACTGGCATCAGTTTGCTTCTTTTTTCCTCAATCGCACTGTGAATGGATAGCGACAGGTTAATCTGCAACTCAAAGTTCATCAGCTTCTTTAAAGCCGGTATCAGACCGACCGTAGAAATAGTTATCCGCCTGGCTCCGATGGCCAGCCCGTGCTGGTCGTTTAGAATTCTGATGGCTTTAAGCACATTATCCAGATTATCCAGCGGTTCTCCCATACCCATCAGCACCAGGTTAGTTGGTTGATGACCATAGTTATATTTGAGGTTTAAAACCTGCGAAACAATTTCTCCGGCCTCCAGATTCCGCTTAAAACCATGGAGCCCGCTGGCACAAAAAGCACAATGGAATTTGCAGCCGACCTGGGTGGAAAGGCAAAAGGTCTGCCGCTTTCCGGCCGGGATCATGACGGTCTCAATAAAATTGCCATCCAGAAGCTCAAAAAGATATTTGATCGTCCCGTCCTTAGAGCTCGCTTTCTCTTTTAGCTTAAGCGGGTTAATTATAAAATCCGCCTCCAACTGCTGCCTCAACTCGAGCGGCAAATCAGTAAATTCGGCCGCCTGGCTCTTCCCGGCTTGATAAACCCACCTGAAAATCTGACCAGCCCGGTATGAGGGTTGTTCGGTCTGGCGGAGATAGGCTTCGAGCTCGGCCCGGTTTAAGGAGGTTAAAAGTCTTTTATTGCTCATCAGGCCATTCCTTCTAAAGACCCTTTAAGTTTAAGGAAATTCAAGCCGGCCAGCAAGATTCCGGGTCGGTTTTCTTGGCCCTTCTATTTCTTCTTCTTACTTTTTTTACTTTTTTTACTTTAGAAATTGGCTGAATATTTTACCCACAGCTGGCCGGCCAGCTGCCAGTAATCAGCCACCGCCTGATCGGCCTGCTGCTGGCAGTAACTGGTGAGAAACTCTCTGGCTTTTTCTGGATCTTCCTGATAAAGCTTCAGAGCCTCGGCTTCAATTGCCGCCTGCTGCTCAAAAGCCTTATCCTCAAGTTGCCTCCAGATCTGGGCTGCTTCTTCTTTCATTTCCTGATAGCGGAAAGTAACGAGTTTACTGACTGTTCTAAATGCCCACCAGGCACAATCGCGGCGATAAGCTCCGCGGCCGTCTATTTCATAGGAAGCAGGCATATTTTTTATCCCGGCATAGAAAGGCAGATGAGGCGTGGTAGCTGGATTATCATAGCCGAGCCAGACAATCCCGCCGATAGCCGGCGGCAGCCATTTTCTCGACTGGGTAATCTGCAGATAAGTGGCGGTTGGAGAACAGATGGTCCTTTCCCGTTTTAGCCGCAAAAGTTCCCGCCAGTCAGCACTCATAAAAGGATTGGCTACCGGGCTTTTCACAACCTGATTCTTTCTGTTAACCGTCAGCAGGCTGGCCGTCAGATCATATTCGGTCCCTTCATAAGTGTCGCGGAAGATTTCAAGTAAATTTTTGACAGTCACTTTTTTTTCGGGTTTAACTGAAAAAGGGTAATTTTCGGCATTGGGGTCAAGTTTAAGAGAAGGAGCCAGCAGGCTCAGGACCCGCCATTCTCTCCGCCGGCAATAGAGGCTGTATCTTGATTCCGGAGCATAGGCATAGCAAAACTCAAAAGGCTGGCCGCTTTCTTCTTTCCACCAGCCAAATTCTTTGGCCAGGCTCAGGACGTTGGCCGAAGCCAGAAAATAGTCTTTATTTTTCAGGTCAAGCTGCCGCAGGCGGCTGGCATTAGCTGAAACCCCGATCTCCTCATCGGGAATTCTTTGGGCTGCCCAAACGGCCCCCTTCCGGCCTTTACCCGGGCCATAAATTTCAAATAACCAGACCTCATCCGGATCAGCTAAAGTCAGACATTCGCCCCAGTCATTATAGCCGTATTTTCTGGTGAGTTCGTCAGCTATCTTGATGGCTTCCCTGGCTGTTCTGGCCCGCTCCAGCATCAACCGTAAAAGTTCCGGGGCATCGAGCAAACCTTCATCGCTTTTAAGCTCGGGCCGGCCGCCAATAGTTGTCTCGCCGGCAGCCAGCTGCCATTCGTTCATAAAAGGGTAAGCAGCATTGAAGTAGGCATAGGTCTCAGCTACCTGGGGTATCTCGCCAACTGCCAGGCGGTTTGGATCGTCAAAACTTTCGAGCCTTTTGGGCTCAAAATAGACTTCGGCCTTTTCTCCGGGCTGATGTTTCTGGCGCGGGACAATATTGATCCAGGTCCGGTCGCTATTGCTGTCACAGGAATGGGAGGTCATGGTCGAACCATCAGTTGAGGCCAGCCGTCCGACGATAATACTGGTGCAGGAATCAAATTCCAGACTGACCGGCTCTGGCCGGGTTGCCGGCTCTTTCTGATCAAAAACCTCCCCGCCGGTTAAAGAAATGATTAAAATCAAGCCCAGGCCAGAAGCCAGCACCCATTTTAAATAGCTTAAAAGCTTAAGTTTTGATCCTGAGGTTTTCATTTTTTCTCCTGCCAGCCAGAGTTAGCCAGCCAAAATAAAAGGGGCTTGCTGTCTTCGAGCAAGCCCCTGAAGATCATCTTTTGCCGCCGCTCTAAGGCCAAACTGAAATCCCGGAACGACTATTTAGCTTTGGCTTCGAATTTAGCCAGCAAATCTGAGACCGCCTCTTTATGAACCATAAAGGTCAGCATTTTCAGTTTGACAAAATCATCTCTGAACAGTTCATAACCTTTATAAGGCCCCCGGTGAGCACCGGCCCCGGAATCCTTAATTAAGAACCAGGTATGGTCCCCCTGCCTGGTCATTCCCACGCAGTGAATGGCATGATCGTCAGTCGAGGTGCGATTGTAAAATCTGAATTCCCGGCTATCCTGATTAATAAGAGCAGGTAACATATCAAAGCTGGGGACAATGGCCAGGCCTTCATCACCGCTAATTCCCGGCTCGGAAACATCTCCGCCAAAAGCTACGGAATAACCCTTTTCTAAAGAATTAACAATTGCCTGATAAAATTCATCGAGAGGAACGTTATAATAATCCTCATTGTGCCACCAGTTATCAGGCACCTTGTACTCGCCTTTGGTGTAAAAAGGTACATATTTAAAGGACATGAAGCAGACATAATCATCAAGCGGGAGCTGGAGCACTTTTTCGAGATAATCCTTCGGGGTCATTGACTGGCCATTAACTTCGACCGTAGCTGGAGGTTCGCCCAGATATTTATTGAGGATCAGTTTGACGTAGTCAACAGCTTTTTCTTCATCCCAGTATTCATTCTTCTGACAGAAAGCCAGATAGTTCTGAATTTCATCAAACAGCTTGGAATGATCATGTTCAGTCTGTCCCGGCATAAGCCCGGTATAGGCGCTTTCCGGCAGGGCTCCATACTGTTTCATCATGGCCGTCACCGCATTGGATTCTGAGCCCTCACCCAGGGCGGACTTGCCTTTTTCCCGGATAAAGCGGCGGGCTTTTTCCACATACTGCCAGTAAACGGTATACATCTCTGATAATTTGATTTCGCCGCGGCCCAGCCTTTTCAGTTCAGATTCCAGAAAAGAAGTGGTAGCGAAACACCAGCAGGTTCCGGTCCGGTATTGTTTGACCGGTGGAAGGTGGAAAACCTGCTGAAAGTCAGTCACCGCCGCCGGATGGTTGATGGCGGAAAAATCAATGGACAGATATTCTCTCTTCTGCCCGTTAAATTCCCGGCTTTTGTAAATGGCTTCATCCAGAGTCTGGACTTCCTGCTGGCCGATTTGAAGAACTGTTTTCTGCACAGTCGGAGCCGGTGTCTCCTGTTTCTGGCCCTGACAGCTAAATGACCAGAGAAGCGAAAAAACAACTACCAACACCAGCAGTAACTGTTTTAATTTTTTATTCATTTATTCCTCCAAAAAATATTTTCTTATAGCATAATTCAACTGCTTCCGTTAATTCAACAAAAATAAAAAAGGGTGGTTTGACGGCTGGACGCTTATCTGCTATAAACCATTATTCAACCGGCGGGTTTTAATCTGATTAACCAGACAGGTCAGTAGATTAAAGAGCCATGAACACAATTCAATATTCGGGCGAATGGTTAGCTTTAGCTTCGGCTGTGGTCTGGGCCATAGCTGTAATCCTCTTCAGGAAAAGCAGCCTGACCATTCATCCTATCGGTCTTAATCTGGGCAAAAACCTCCTGGCTCTTATCCTGATTGTTCTGACCAGTCTGATAACCGGGGCCAGCTTCTGGCCGGCAGTACCTGCCAGGACCACCTGGTTACTGCTGTTGAGCGGTTTCCTGGGCATTGCTTTATCGGATACTCTTTTTCTCTGGACCCTGAAGCTGCTGGGAGCCAGCCTGACCGCCATCGTCGACAGCGTTTATACTCCCTTTGTCATTATTCTGTCTTTTATTTTCTTAGGTGAGCGGCTCAACTGGCAGCAGCTGGCTGGAGTTGCCCTGATTGTTCTGGCCATAATTATTATTACCAGAAGTCAATCTGATAACCCTGATGGCCCGGCCCCCCGCCGCCACTTCATCCTGGGCCTAATCCTGGGGAATGTAGCCATGGCTCTGGTAGCGGTGGCGGTCATTATCATCAAGCCCGTTTTAAACGAGGTGCCGGTTGTCTGGGCGACCGGGATCAGATTAGCCGGGGGAACTCTGCCTTTGCTCTTCCTGCCTCTCTTCCCTCAGTTCAGATCTATGTTTAGGCCGCTCTTGAAGCCAAATAACTGGAAAAATCTGGCTCCGGCCTCTTTCCTGGGGACTTATTTATCGCTTCTTTTCTGGATCGGCGGGATTAAATATGCTTTTGCTTCAATTACGGCTGCCCTCAGCCAGCTCAGCACTATTTTCGTCTTTATTCTGGCTGCCCTTTTCCTCCAGGAAAAAATAACCAGAACCAGAATCATCGCCGTCCTGATGGCCTTTCTGGGTGCCTTCCTGGCTATTTATTAAAGAAAGCGGCACCTCCGCCGGTATTTTCCGCTGCCCGCCTTGATAAGGTAATTTTATTGGCTTATAATTTAAGCCAAATTGGAGTAAAAACCTTGAGACTTACCGCTGGAGAGTTGCCGGTTGGGCTTGATATTATTAGCCTGGCTAAAAACACTGGACCTAAATAGTAAGCCTGAAAGGTAAGAAGGAGAAAGACGATGACTGATTCAAAAAACAAGAAGGGAGTCATTGCCATCCTCACAGGCGGTGGAGATGTTCCCGGTTTAAATCCAGCCATCAGGGCCATCACCATTAGAGCCATAAAAGAGGGCTACCGGGTGATTGGCATCCGCCGTGGCTGGGCTGGACTGATTGAAATGACCCCCGATAAAGAAGCCGATAATCAGGAATATTATACGGAACTGACTGAAGAAATTGTGGATCGGGTTGGCCGGACCGGCGGGACCTTTCTCCACACCTCGCGCACCAGGCCAAGCAGTGTCCCCGATGTTAATGTGCCTGTTCATCTGAGGGACAAATACAATCAGAAAAGCAATGATCTGACCGAAGAAGTCCTGAAGAATCTCGATTATTTAGGCATAGATTATTTGATTCCAATTGGCGGTGACGATACCCTGAGTTATGCTGTTCAGCTTCATAAGCTGGGAGTGAAAATTCTGGCCATTCCCAAGACTATGGATAACGATGTCCCTGGGACTGATTACTGCATTGGTTATTCGACCTGCGTGACCAGGACGATCAGCCTGACTCACGCTCTCCGGACAACAGCCGGCTCGCACGAACGTTTTCTGGTCATTGAAGTTTTTGGCCGCTATGCCGGTTACACTGCCCTTCTGCCCACCATGGCCGGAGCCGCTGACCGCTGCGTTATCCCGGAATATAAATTCAGCGTCGAACACCTCTGCGAACTGTTGAGTGAAGACCGTTTTTCCAATCCCAGCCATTACTCTGTTGCCCTCATCTCGGAAGGAGCAGCTTTCGAAGGCGAAGACATGATCTTTGAAAGCGAAGAAACCGATATGTATGGCCATAAAAAACTCGGTGGCATTGGCGACCGGGTATCTTCGGTGTTGAGGGAATTATCGCCAAAATATAACCATGGACGCCGGGTTAATGTCATCAATCAGAAATTGGGTTATCTGGTCCGCTGTGGCGACCCGGATGCTATTGATTCAATTGTGCCCATGGCTTATGGCAATCTGGCCCTGGACCTGGTCATGGAGAATAAGATGGGGCGGATGGTCTGTTTGCGAAACGGTGAATACGACCATATTCCGCTTGAAACAGTCGTCAGTTATAAAAAGCGGATAGACCTGGACAAATATTACGACCGGGAGCGGCTGCGGCCACTGTATAAGAATTTCTATCAGAAGCCGTTCCTGATCTTGACCGCTGACTGAGTGGCCGGCCCGGAAAAAATTTAGTGGCAAAAAATCCTGGCTTATGTTATAGAGGAGAAGGCCATGGAACAGAATCGAAAAGAAAAAAAGACGGTCAGCCCGGCCAAAGAAAGACAGATTTTCTGGGGGCTATTTTTAATTATTGTTGGCATCCTTTTTTTGCTCGAAGAACTCGATATAATTGATTTTGGCCAGACCCTGGTTAATTACTGGCCGGCCATCTTCATCCTTATTGGCCTCCTGATCTACATTGCCCGCGGGTTCAAAAAGTCAGGGGCAGCCCTGTTTCTTATTCTTCTGGGAACTTTTATGATCCTGGTTAAAATTGAAAAAATTGAGCGCTATCTCTGGCCATCGCTTTTAATTCTGGTCGGATTGTGGTTACTTTTCAGGCCAGGTTCAAAAAAGAAAGCTGAATCATCAGATGAAACAGGAAACACCAACCAGCAGGTTTAATAAAAAATCAGGTCTTGTCTGGTTTTTGGCCGTCCTGCTGACCATTGGGCTGGCCGTTTATCAGAGACTGACCGGTCCTACCTATCCGGCTAAGGGAGAGATTTCTTTTCTTGGCGAGAAAATTAGCTTCAAATTGCCAAGAAGCGCCGAAAATCTAACTGACTGTCCGGTGGTGATTAACCTGCCACCTGGCCTGGCTGGCCAGGTTCAGGGATATTTGCAGTTCCGGCGGCCAAAAGAAGATAAACCCTGGAATATCCTCTCGATGAAAGCCAATGGCCAGCAATTGACAGGTTTTCTGCCCAAGCAACCGCCGGCCGGAAAATTTGAATATTTTGTTCATCTGGTAAAAGACAGCCAGGAAGTTTCGCTCACCGGTGAAAAACCGGTGGTAATCAGATTTAAAGGGAAAGTTTCTACTCCCGTCCTTCTGGCCCACATTTTAGTCATGTTTCTCGGCATGCTTTTTTCGATGCGAGCCGGCCTGGCTGCTCTCCGCCCGGCCGAAAAGACAGCCACCTATGCTAAATTGGCCGCGGTCACGATCTTTCTCGGTGGATTTGTTTTTGGGCCAATTATCCAGAAAATAGCCTTCGGTTATTTCTGGACGGGCTTCCCGCTGGGCAGAGATGTAACTGATACTAAAACTCTGGTCATCATGATTGGCTGGCTGGCCGCCCTCCTTAGCGGCCGGAAAACCGAACCAAAAAGGAGCTGGGTTCTGGCTGCCTCGCTCCTGACCCTGGCCCTTTATCTTATTCCTCATTCGGTTTTCGGTTCCTGAGCCAGCGGCTGAAGCCAGCTGACTGTTCTCTAAATTGGTCGGGGAAAATACTGGCTTTTTATCAACTTGAGGGGACAACAACCGGATTCAAACCTGTCTGGCCTATAAAAAAAGGCTGGCTGGTGAGGAGCCAAGGTTTCAAAGGAAAAGGAAGCGGGGCTAAGGAGGATCCCTCTCCAGCCAGCAATTTGATTATAATCAATAGATTTTGAAGGTGTCAATATATACTTTTGGCCACCCGCTGTTAGCTCGAAGCTCAGGTCAACCTGGTTAAAATGCTTAGCAGGTCTTCTGCCTTACTCAGTCTGAAATCAGCTGCCACCTGCTGGTTAAACTGGTGCTCAAATAAGATAAAAATCACTCTTTTATTTTCTTCCTGTTCATAATTTTCGACCATCAACCGGTCAGCTTCGGTATCACCCACATGGCAGACGGGAGGCTCGAAACCGGCCTGGTTTAAAAGCCATCTTAATGGATAGGCCGCCGGCTTGCGGCAATCAACTGAAGGCAGGTCATCTTCGGTAATAAAATAATCGAAATAGCGGTTGAGCCCGTGGCGCCGGAAGGTCAGGTCGAGATCTTCTCTTATCCGGCCAGTAATAACGGCCATGACCCTGGCCATCTTTCTGACTTCAGCCAGAATCTCAGGGCTTATTCTTAAGTCTTCCCTTGATTGATAGCGGTGATAGATATTTTCAAAAATGGTCTTTATCTCTGAATAATCGGGTAAATCAAGATGCCACTCTTTGCCCAGCCGGTAAAACTTCCGGTAATCAGGCGGGCCAGGCAAAGCCTGGCTGATAAAATCATCGAGATTAAGGCCGCTCTGGTAAAAGACCAGGCCAGCCACCGTGGCATCCCAGTCATTATTGAGCTTCAGACCGGCTTTTAAGTTAAGAATTTCCTTCTGGCTGACCCGCTGATTTAAAAATTCGCTGACTGTGTCGGCTAAAGCCCGGTGATAGGTCTGGCTGACCTCAACCAGGACACCATCCACATCAAAAGAGACTATCACTCTTTTCCTCCATTAACCTTTAATCTGGCCGCCGGCTGCCTCAACTAAAATCAATCGGCCCTGCCCGGGAAAATACTGGCTGAGTTCCAGCTACTACCCTCAGCCGGAGTAGTCTTTCCCGGATAGAAGGTTATAATAGCCGCTACCCAAAGACAAGCTGGCTAATAACTTTCTTAAAAAAATACTTGATTTTTTGGCCAATTGGCTTATATTTATATTATTCCTATCGGAATTATCGGATATAAGGAGAGACCAATGATTGAACCTGGACTTAATCCAGAATCAACAATTCGCCCCTCAAGCCAGTGGCCGGCTGATCAGGAGCTGGAACCGGCAAGTTCTGAAGAGCTGAGCTCTTTTAGCTCCTTCTCACCGGCAACTGACCAGGCTACCAGTCCGGCTGATGACCGGGAAGACCAGGCCTTTTCTTCTAATTTGATCAAAATTTATCTCCAGGATATGGGTCAGGTCCGGCTTCTATCCAAGGACCAGGAAATTGAACTGGCCCGCCAGATAGAGAGGGCCGAAATGGCTCTGGTGAGCGCGCTGCTCCAGACAGATCTTTCCCTGACCGAACTCGAGTCCCTTTACCAGGAAGTAAAAGCCAGCCCGGAGGAAGCAGGACGCTGGTTTAACCTGCCAGGCAATGATTACAGCCCGGCCAACGTTAAAAAAACGGCCGAGCGGGCTTCGGCCAGTCTGGCTTCCATCCGGAAGCTGGCCCTGAAGCTCAAGTCTATGCCGGCTGATAAGAAAAATAGACTTAACCGGGCCAGGCTCGCCCTCAGAATCAGGCAACAGGTCCTCGGACTTGACCTCCGCTGGGACCGAAAATATGAGCTGGTGGATAGAATAAAACAGAACTTGAGAGATAAAGCCCTGGTCAGTTCCAGAGCTGAACAGCTTAAATTGCAAAGAATTGAGGAGCAGATCGAACGGGCTAATCAGCTCAGGCGGCAGGCGATGAATGAGCTTATTGCTGCCAATTTGAGGCTGGTGGTTTCGATAGCCAAGAAGTTTCAAAATCATGGTCTGAGCCTGCTGGACCTGGTTCAGGAAGGCAATCTGGGCTTGATCCGAGCCGCTGAGAAATTTGATTATCACCGCGGACACAAATTTTCGACCTATGCCACCTGGTGGATCAGGCAATCCATTACCCGGGCCATCGCTGATCAGGCCAGAACTGTCCGCCTGCCGGTCCATTTAGTCGAAACCATCCAGCGGATGAAAAAACTGGCTCAGAAGCACTTTCAGAAAGAAGGAAAGGAGCCGGACGACCAGCAGCTGGCTCGCCAACTGGGGTTAAGCAACAGCCAGGTGCTTGATCTGGCCACTCTTGCCCAGGACGAAATTTCCCTGGAGACTCCGGTTAATGACTCAGGCGATTCAGTTCTGTCCGATTTTATTGAGGATAACCAGGTAGTTAACCCGGTTGAATCATATACCAAGGCCAGTTTAAGGAAAAACCTGAACCAGGCTATTGACCTTCTTTCTGACCGGGAAAGAGAAATTATCACCAGGCGCTATGGCCTGAAAGACGGACATGAATATACCCTGTCAGAAATCGGACGGCAATTTCATCTTACCCGGGAAAGAATCCGGCAGATAGAGCTCCGGGCTTTAAGAAGGATAAGGGAGTCCCAGGCAGGAGAGATTCTGAAGTCTTTTCAGGCATCTTAATTTCTTTATTATCTATCAGTTAACCCTGTTTTTACCCGGTCCGAAGCTTCCCTGGTACCGGGTTTCCTTGCCAAAGGACGCCTTTTCTGTTAGTCTAATAAACTAATCTAATCATTGATGGATACTGCTCGAGATGACCGGGGTTCAAATAAAAAGGGTCAGTTTAATTGCTCCTTCTACCTGTTTGCCCAGATCTGAAAAAAGCCGGGTCACCCAGACTATCCGCTATCTCACCGGCATTCTGGGCCAGGTCGAAATTGACGTTTGTCCCTATCTTTTTTCCAGTGATGAACTGATTGACCATGTGACCGCCCCGCTCGATGACCGGGCAGAAAGCTTCAAGGAAGCCATTAGAAACTCGGACCTGATTATCTCGGTGGCCGGTGGAACAGGAGCAGAAGATATTCTCTTTAAGATTGATAAAAAAGATTACCGGATTTTGAGAGAAAGGAAACCCCTGCTGGTTGGCTTTTCCGACTTTACTTTTCTTCTAAATGAAATTTATTACAATTCTCATATCCCGGCTGTTTATTTTCCTACCCTGCGGCTGGGGCGGGGGAATTTAAAGAAAATAGAAGACCTGTTTTTTGACCGGCCAATTCAGTACCACGGGACAGCCTGGCTGACCGATCCCCCGAAAAGGAGACTATCAGGCATTCCGCTGGGTGGCAATTTGTCCACTTTCGTCAATTTTTTGAATAGAAAAGAGCCACCGGCTTTTAACTGGAAAAAATATATCCTCTTTTTTGAGGATATTCAGATTGATGTCGAAGACCTCCATCGCCTGCTGGCTGCCCTTCGCCGTCATAAGGTTTTCAAAGAGATTAAAGGGCTGGTCATTGGCTCCTTAGCCAGCTACAACAAAAACGGGAATTACCGGGCAGTTCAGAAGGAAAATTTGCGCTTCGTCCGAAACTATCTAAGCGATATCATTGAAAAAAGGAAAGAGCGGAAAAATCCCCTGCCCATCCTGTCAGTTTCCAACTTCGGGCATAACGTCCCGCGAGATATGATGGCTGTGCCAATTGGCGGCCAGGTCGTCATTGACCGCCACAAAAATGTGACTTTCAGGCTCCACCGCCAGAGAAAAATCCGACAGTCTTAGCTCCGGTCATTCTGGCCGGCTTCGATCTCATCCAGATACTGCTTGACTGAATAGGCAGCTAAAGCTCCATCCCCGACCGCGGTGGCAATCTGCCTTAAAATCTTGGAGCGGACATCGCCTGCTACATAGACACCCGGAAGACTGGTTTTAAGAGTTTTGTCCTCGGCCAGGATAAAGCCGTAGCGGTCTTTTTCTACCTCCTGGAATAGCTCGGTATTGGGAGTCAGACCGGCGAAGATAAACACGCCATCAACTTTGAGATCTTTGACCGCCCTGGTTTTGAGGTCTTCGATTTTAACCCCCTTGACTGTTCGCTCGCCATAAATTTCAAGCAACCGGTGGCGGAAAAGAAAACTAACATTTTTTTGCTTTCTTATTCTTTCCTGCAAAATCGGCTCGGCCGTCATCTGAGGCAAAAATTCAACCAGGGTAATGGAGTTAACAAACTTTAAAAGATGCAGGCTCTCCTGAATACCGGAGCTGCCGCAACCGACGACGATAATGTCTTTGCCTCTAAAAAAGGGGGCATCGCAGGTGGCGCAATATGAAACTCCCCGGCCTTTATATTCATTTTCACCCTTTATTCCGATTTCTTTATACCTGGTACCGGTAGCAATAATGACCGCCTTTGATTTAAAGGTTCCCCGGTCAGTCGCCACTATTTTTTCTGTCCCCGAAAGCTCAACCGAATTAACCGGTGTCGCTTCAGCTATATCGGCTTCAAATTTTCGAGCCTGCTCACGGAAAGCAGCCATCAATTCCGGTCCCATAACCCCGTTCGGAAAACCAGGGTAATTCTCGACTATTTCGGTGGTTGAAGCCAGGCCTCCGGCCGGGGCCGGATCAATTACCAGGGTCTTGAGTAATGATCTGGAAGCATAAAGAGCAGCAGTCAGTCCGGCCGGTCCGGCCCCCAGAATAATGACATCATAAAGAACATCAGTTTTTGCTTCTTGGGGCAGCCCAAAATCTATCATCTCGGCCTCCTCAGGCGGTCAAAGTAAGTTCTCAGTCAATTTATCCTTTTTATCTTTCCTATCTTTTCTTTATTCCTGGTTCACGTAAGCTCTTCCTTACTGCTCAATTTTTTATTTTACCATATTAGTCTATCCTGGCAGCTAAAGACTAAAATTATCTTGCCTTAAAAGATAATAAAAGTGAAAATTAGCTGATAAAAAAAGATAAGAGGATAGAGAGGCCGGCCAAATGAATCTTAAAGAATTCCTGAAAAACGTTTCATTATTACTTGGGTTTTCAGTAATTTGCCCGAACTGGCTGACCGCCTTTCCGCCTTCTTCCGGAGCTGCCCAACCGGACGCTAAGCTGGCTTCTTTTGAGTTAAGAGTCTCAGCAGCCGGAGGCCTGGCTGTGGAAAAAATCGGACTGGCTGATAGCCGCCGGCTAACTCCCGCCTCCCCTCTCCCGCTTTTTAGCTTTCTTCTGGACAATAAACTGGTGACCTCGGCTTTGAGCCGGCCTGCCGGCGGCGAAACATCCATAGTTTTAACCAGCGGCAGGATAGATGATAAAAAGCTTGAATTCAAAATCAATGAGGCCGTTAAAGGCACCTTGACCGGAAAGCTTTCTTCCTATCCGGGACTGGCCATCAGCCTGCGCCTGGAAAATATTTCCAAAGAAAAAATCAAACTGGAGAACCTGGTTCCTGCCGGCCAGGGACCGGACAGGGTTTACCTCACCGCCGGGCTGCCCGATAGCTGGCCGCACTATCTCAGCCGGACACTTCTTTACCGGCCGGGAAAATCGCCGGTTGGCGTTCTTTTACCGGATAATGCCTGGCATCTTGGCTTTTGCGACCTGGAAATAAGTCCAGGGCTATACCTCACCGGTCTGGCTCGCCGAACCGGCCGGGACAGGGCTGAATTCAGCCGCTGGGCAGCCACCCTCGAGCCAGGAGGGTCGGTTAGCTATGATTTATATTTTGATCTTCATCAAGCGCCATCTCTACCTCCCGGGTTAGCCTCCGACCTGCTGACCTCGCCCGAACCCTGGTTTCAAGGTCTCAAGATGATGTTTCAGGAGCGCTACCTCTATGACCTGGATAAATTTGACAATACCCTTTTTGAACGTCCCGACCTCCAGTGGATCAGAAAGACCTATTTGATGCTTCTTCAATTTGCCTGGGACCACACTTACTATGACTGGGCCGGGCAACAAAATAACTTTTATCAGAATTTATCCGCCTGGGATAAACTGGTCGGTAAAATAGATATCTATTCGATCTGGCCGACCTGGCCGAGGCTCGGACTGGATGAGCGCAATCAATTCGATCTCTACCGCGATCTCCCGGGCGGTCTAACTGAACTCAAGAAACAGGTGACTTATGCCCATCAACAGGGGAAAAAATACTTTATCGCCTATAACCCCTGGGATGAAGGCACCCGCCATGAAGAGCATCTTCAGGCGATCGAGAATTTGTTGAGAGAGATTCAAGCTGACGGGGTGGTCCTCGATACCCGCGGAGAGTCAAGCCGGGAATTTCAGGCTATGGCCGACCGGGTCAAACCCGGTATCATTATGTACTCAGAAGGGATGGCCGTCCCGAAGAATATGCCTGGCATTGTCTCGGGGCGGGTTCATGATGCCCTCTATCTCCCGCCGGCAGTCAATTTGAATAAATTTATCAAGCCTGATTTTGCCATTTTCCGGGTAATTCAGCCGGGAGAAGCCCGTTTCAGGCGGGAAGCCTCGGTGGCCTTTTTTAACGGCTACGGCACCGAAATAAACACCATGCGCCCCGCCAGGCCAGAGACCATGGAAGAAGATTTGAGGCATCTCGGACGGACACTTAAAATTCTTCGTGAAAACAGCTCAGCTTTCCTGAGCCAGGACTGGATTCCCCTTTATCCTTCCCTTCAGGATGGAATTTCAGTTAACCTCTGGCCTGAAGCCCGAAAGATTGTTTTTACCGTTTTCAGCCTGAGGCCTGAAGGCTACCGGGGCCCGCTTATTCCGGTAAAGGAAAAACCAGGCTTTCATGCGGTTAGCCTCTGGCGGCATGAGGAAGTTGAGGCTGAAAAAATCAACAATGGGTCTTACCTGCCGGTTGACCTTGAAACCTTTAGCCGCCAGCTGCTTGAGACCAGAATGGAAGGCAATCCCGAATGTTTAGCCATTTTACCCGAATTAATAGAGGCCAGAAGAATTGAGGACAGAATAATAATCAACTTGAGCGAAAAGCCGGTTGGCGGGCACCTGGTCCTGACGGCTGGTAATCCAGGTTACGAGACCCAATCTGTCATTCTGCCGGCAGCTGAGACCGAGTTTTCTCTCTGGGAAAAATTTGGAAGAAAAGGCCACAAATTAGTTATCCAGCTTTTTGACGCTCAGAACGAGCTTCTGGATGAAAGGGTTCTCAATTTACCGCCGGCCCTGCCTCGCCTGGTAAGCGAGGTCAAAAGAACCGAACCGGCCTCCAGACCGCCAGCCCGGATGGTTGAAATCCCAGCCGGTGAATATCATTTTATGACCACGCCTGATCCCGATGATCCGAATCCAATTATCCCCTATCCGGACCGACCGGCCGCTCAAACCATAAAAATCAAGAGATTTTTTATTGACCGCTACCCGGTGACCAATGCTCAATATGCTGAATTTCTTAAAAAGACTGGCTACCGCCCGGCTGATTCAACCAATTTTTTAAAGCACTGGATAAACGGCCAGCCACCCAAAGGTCAGGAGAATCATCCGGTCGTCTGGGTCAGTTTAGAAGATGCTGAAGCTTACGCCCGCTGGGCCGGCCATCGTTTGCCAACTGAAGCCGAATGGCAATATGCGGCTCAGGGCCTGGACGGAAGGCTTTATCCCTGGGGAAATGATTTTGATCCTGCCCGTTGCCATAACAAGCAGGGCCAGACTCAGCCGGTGACCGCTCATCCGGCTGGAGCCAGTCCGTTCGGAGTCGAAGACTTAGTGGGCAATGTCTGGCAGCTCACCTCGGATGTTTATGATAATGGAGCTTACAATTTTGTCATCATAAAAGGCGGCAGTTATTATTCGCCGGAAACAAGTATCTGGTACCCGAAAAGCGGTCCCCTGCCAGTTAACCGCCAGCAAATGCTGCTCCTCTTAGCGCCTGGACTTGACCGCTGTGCCACCGTTGGCTTCCGCTGTGTTAAAGATGCCACTCAGCCGTGAATAAAGGCTGTGAGTCAGCCTGAGTTAGAGTTCAGGATTTTTTGACCAGCTCAAAATTTTTGAGGCCGTTTTCTTCGACTTCCTGCTCATAAGCTCTCAGGTATTTATCCTTTTTTTCCAGAAACTCATCCAGGTCTATTTTGTCAAGAGGCAGGCTGCCAAACTCTTTAATAGCCTCCCGCTCGGCCAGGCGGTTAATCAGCTCTTCCCAGAAGCAGAAGCTGTCATATTCACTGATATAATCATGGAGGCTTTCTTCAAAATCAAAGGAAGGTAAATATTTTTCTCCCATCTCATCTCTAACCGCCTTTTCTTCCAGCCCGGCTTTTTCCGCCTGGGAAAAGATTAGAGAAACAACGTCAGAATAGTCCTCAAGATAATCGTCGGTGCGATAGGCATTGATCAGCCAGTTGCCTAAGTAAACCAGTTCCAGTAGCTTTTCATATTGCTCGCGGGTCAGATTCAAGTCCATAGATTTTCTCCTTCCAAATGATTTAAAGCCCGGAAAGTCAATCCGCGGTCAGTATAAAGCAAATCCTGGCTAAAAAAAACAAGTAGCTGGCCCTGTCCATAAAATTGGTCAAACTGGCTAACCGCCAGAGAGCTGAGAAAAATCCGCCCGTTTTTCTGTCTTTTATCTGTTAGCCATCCGTTAGTTTTTTAAGATAGACTCAATTTTCTTCTTCAAGTTGATTTTTCCCTTGAATAAAGGCTTCTATCGGGCAAAAATGTTAGAGATGAAAGAGCCAGCAGCGCCAGAAAATCTTCAAGAGCAGCTCGAACTCACCCCGCAGTTTAAAAAAACCTTAAAACTGTTGGACGAGACCGGCCAATCTCTGTTTATTACCGGCCGGGCAGGAACCGGTAAAAGCACCCTGCTTGATTATTTCAGGCAAACAACTCCGAAAAAGGTGGTGGTTTTAGCCCCAACCGGCGTGGCTGCCTTGAATGTTAAAGGCCAGACCATTCACTCCTTCTTTTCTTTCCGGCCGGATATCACCCCGGAAAAAGTAAAGCGGCTACCGGCTTTAAAGCAAAAGCTGATTCAATCTCTTGACACCATAATTATTGATGAGATTTCTATGGTCAGAGCCGATCTCCTCGACTGTGTTGACCTGGCTTTGAGGCTTAACCGCGGCTTTGAAGATTTACCTTTTGGCGGCCTGCAGATGATTTTAATTGGCGATCTTTATCAATTGCCGCCGGTGGTGACGCCGCGCGAACAGGCGGTCTTTTCCGGCCACTATGAATCGCCTTACTTTTTCTCAGCCGGTGTTTTCCGGGATAAAAATTTCAGACTGGAATATATCGAGCTGGATAAAGTCTTTCGCCAAAAAGACCAGACCTTCTTAGAGCTGCTCAATGCCATCCGCAATCGCTCAATAAGTGAAGAGCAACTGGCTCGCCTCAATTCCCGCTGCCTTCCCGGCTTTAAACCTAAGGAAGGCGAATTTTACATAACATTGACCAGCACCAACGAGGCAGCTGATGACCTTAACCAGGAACAATTAAACCGCCTGCCAGGAGAAACCAGATCCTACCAGGGAGAGATGGAAGGGGAATTCGACCAGGCTTATTTGCCCACCTCACAAGTCCTGACTTTAAAGGAAGGCGCTCAGGTCATGCTTTTGACCAACGATTCCTACGGCCGCTGGGTCAACGGCTCGATCGGCCGGATAGAAGAAATAATCCGGCCAGAAGAAGGGGCAGAGGTGATCATGGTCCGGCTGTCATCAGGTGAGCTGGTTGATATTTTGCCCCATCAGTGGGAGATTTTTCATTTTGAGTATGACCAGAAGAAAAATAAAATCGTAAGCCGGGTGGTTGGGATTTTTATCCAGTATCCCCTCCGCCTGTCCTGGGCAGTCACCATTCACAAGAGCCAGGGCAAGACTTTTGACCGGGTGGTGGTGGATATCGGGCGGGGTGCTTTTGCCCATGGCCAGGTTTATGTCGCATTGAGCCGTTGCACCAGTTTTGAAGGCCTGGTTCTTAAAAAGCCGATTAAAAAAGGTCATATTCTAATGGACTACCGGGTTGTCCGTTTTCTGACCCGCTTTCAATATGAGCAGGCCTCGGAAAAACTTCCGGTTGAGGTCAAAAGAAAAAGAATCAGAGAAGCCATCAAGGGCAACCAGTGGCTGGAAATGATTTATCTCAAGCCCGACGATACTAAAAGCCAGAGGGTGGTCAGGCCGGTAGCTCTCAGCCGGATGGAATACGGCGGAAAAAGTTTTGAAGGACTCCGGGCCTTTTGTTTTTTAAGACAGGAAGAACGCACCTTCCGGCTGGACCGGATCCTCGAGCTAAAAGTTATTGAACCGCAGGAAAAAGTTGCCAAAAAACGCCCGGGGCATTGACGGCTGCTGCCCATCACCCTAAAATAATTCCTTATGAATTACCAGGGCGTAATTTTTGATCTGGACGGGACTCTGCTCGATACGATCGAGGATATTACCGCTGCCCTTAATACGGTCATGTCAGAGCATGGCTTTAGACAGTTTTCCATTGAAGAAGCCAAAAAGATGGTTGGTGACGGGATGAGGGAGCTGATGGTCAGGGCTAAACCTGAGCTGGCCGGCCAGATGGAGCTGATAGATTCCCTGGTTAACGAGTTCCGCCAGGAATACGCTAAGGTCTGGAGAGAGCATTCCCGGCCTTATCCTGGAATACCTGAACTTCTGACTGAGCTAAACAAGAAGGGCCTTAAGCTGGCTGTCCTGTCCAATAAGGCTCACCCTTTTACTGAAATAATGGTAAAGGAGCTGCTGCCGGTGCCCTTTCAGGCTGTCCGGGGTGCCCGGCCGGAAGTGCCGCTCAAACCTGATCCAGTCGCCGCCAGACTAATACTCAAGGACTTGAATTTAACTCCGGCTGAGGCGCTTTATGTTGGAGACACAGCCGTAGACATGAAAACTGCCAGCGAAGCCGGCCTCACCCCGGTTGGGGTGCTGTGGGGTTTCCGGGAGGCAAGGGAGCTTCTGGACAGCGGCGCCCGGGCTTTACTTTTAAAGCCGGCTGATTTACTACCATTGATCTTTGATGAAAAAAGCTAACTGGCGGGAGAACTAATAACTAACAATCAGCTTTCTTCCGGTTCTTCAGGTCTATTTCCCTTAAGATCAGGAGCCGGGCCAGGTTCTTTATCTCTATCATCTTTTGCTTTTTCCTCTTCCTCCTGGTCATCTCCGATGGCTTCGGCTATAAGCTCAGCTTCCTTTTTAAGCAAATAAAATCTCTCGGGCAGAATAACTCCGCCTTTTTCCTTGGTTTTTTCCTTTTCCATGGGCGGAGCGGCGCCAAAAATCGCTTCTTCTTCTTTAGTATGGTCAAATTTAGAATAAGCTTCAAACTGGGAACGGCTTAAATAATTCATCAGGCGCAAAGTCCTGAGCATGGCCACGGGGCTGACGCCAAAATATCTTTTCAAAAAAAGGACGTCGGCATAACTCAGCCGTCTTAATCTGATATCCCGGTCAATTAACTCCCTGACTTTTGAAGGTGGAATCAAAAACCGGGAGGCAAAAGCCTGGGCAAACTGCTCGCGGGGCGAATAGAGAGTGACATATTCATCAACCAGAACATCAAGATTATCTATAATCGGCGATTCATTCCGGTCCTTTAAATAATGACCATAGAGATGAGCGGCAGCCACCACCTGCTGATCAAAGGGCAGCGCTGAATTAATCAGCCCGAAAGCTGCATTTTTCTCTTCCAGAAAAACCAGCAGGCCGGAAATTTTAGATTCTTCCGGCAGAGGCATTCTGATCAGATGACAGCCATTAATCTCGCTGAGCCTGAAGATATTGCGGATGGGCTCATTGCCCAGACCGATTCTTCTTCTTTCTTCCTCAGCCAGGTTTTCTGGCGCCAGACTCCCGGAGTAGAGCGGCCCGGGATTGGCTGGACGGCCGGTAATCTTTTCGAGTTCTAAATATTTTTCACACCAGGAATGAAATCCGGCCAGGATTTCTTTGGTGGCCGGGCTGAGTTTCTCATCGGCCAGCAGAATTTCAAATGGATCGGCCTGGACTTCCAGAAAATAAGAGACATTTTTCTGAAAATAGCGTGAAATCCGGCTAAGAGCAATAATTGAAGGCGTTCTTTTTCCTGCCTCCAGCAAAGAAATATATTCTGAAGACAGACCGACGGCTGCCCCCAGCTCCTCCTGAGTTAAGCCCATATCTTCCCTTAGCTTTTTAAGCCGGGCAGAGAAAAGCTCGTTCATGGAGATTCTCCCCTCCTATCTTTTCTGCCCTATATTTAACAATTTGTTAAACTACTGTCAAGTTTAAATTTAAGCTTTGCCAGTGGTTAGCTTTTATAG
>JAGOPD010000010.1 GCA_017992175.1 Candidatus Saccharicenans sp. | reverse complement strand
TGATGGCGTCAGGGCGTTTGGTGTATTTGCCGGTTGATTCAACTACCACTTCTACCCCCAGGTCTTTCCACTTGAGACCGGCCAGGTCCTTTTCCGCCAGGACCTTAATCTTTTTCCCGTTAAGAACAATGGCGTCTTCGGTCGTCTGAATATCTTCTTTGAAACCGCCCAGGACGGAATCATACTTTAGTAAGTGACCTAAAGTCTTAGCATCGGTAATATCATTGACGGCCAGATATTCAATCTCAGGATCGTGAGCCGAAGCCCGCAGCAGGTTCCGGCCTATTCTTCCAAAGCCGTTAATTCCAACCTTGATAGTCATAGAACACCTCCTTGTTCCAGTTCAATTTCTGATTTTTTACTTTTTATAAATTTAGCATATAAGAAAAATTGAATCAAGGTTGAGCCGATTTTAAATTGTCAGATTAATTGTTATCCGGACAGCCATTTTATGATAAAATTTTTCTTCTGAGAAAAGAGGTCAGCCATGAAAATTCTGACTGCCAGCCAGATGAGAGAAATAGACCGGCAGGCGATAGAAGACCTGGGAATTCCTGGCCTGGTTTTAATGGAAAACGCCGGGCGGGAAGTGGCCAGCCTTCTCTCAAATGAGCTCAAGATTGGCCCGGGCTGCCCGGTTTTGGTCATCGCCGGAAAAGGCAATAACGGCGGAGACGGCCTGGTGGCTGCCCGCCATCTCTTTAACGTTGGAGTTGACTGTGAAGTCTTGCTGGTTGGCCGGGAAGAAGAAGTCAAGGGCGAGGCCCTGGTCAATCTCAAAATTGCTAAAAACACCGGGATAAAAATCAAAGCTGTCACTAGCCCTGCTCTCTGGACCAAATACCGGCCTCTTTTAAAGGAAACCCCGGTCATTATTGATGCCCTGTTTGGCACCGGGCTGTCCAGCCCTCTCTCCGGGCTGTATGCTCAGATTATTAACGACCTTAATAACTCTGGAGATTTGATTGTGGCGGTGGATATTCCGTCCGGGCTATCGGCTGACAGTTTTGAACTTATCGGCCCGGCAGTTAAAGCTGATTTTACAGTGACCATGGCTGCGCCCAAGATTGCGCATATTTTCCCGCCAGCTGAAGATTATACTGGCGAACTCTATGTGGCTGATATCAGCGTTCCACCTTTTCTTTTCAACCGCCCGGATTTTTCAATGGAGCTGGTTGAAATTGATTCCCTCCAGCCATATTTTCAACCACGGGAGAAAGACACTCATAAAGGCAGCTATGGCCATTTACTGGTTCTGGCTGGCTCTTATGGCAAAACCGGAGCCGCGGCTATGGCCGGAAAGGCCGCCCTGAAAATGGGGGCTGGCCTGGTAACTGTAGCCACGGCTGACAGTTGCCTGCCGGCTATCGCTAAAACCAGGCCGGAATTGATGACTGAGCCCCTGCCCGAAACCAGTGCCCGGACTATTTCTGAGCGGGCCTTAAGCCGGGTGCTGGAGCTTCTGGAGGGCAAGGATGCTTTGCTCCTGGGACCCGGTCTTTCCACTCATCCTGAGACTTCTTCTTTGGTCTTAAACTTATTAGAACGGATAAAAAAGACCAGACTGCCGGTTATTATTGATGCCGACGGGCTTAATATCATCTCCTCCAGGCGGGAAAGTCTATCGTCTCTACCGGCTAAGACAGTTTTAACTCCTCATCCTGGAGAATTTTCCAGGCTGTCTGGAATTCCAACTGCCGAAGCCCTCCGCCGCCGGCTGGAAGTTGTACCTGAGTTTGCCGCCAAATACCATCTGCATCTGGTTTTTAAAGGCTACAAATCTCTGATTGTCTCTCCCGCCAGAAGAGTCATGGTTAATCCAACCGGGAATCCGGGCATGGCCTCAGGCGGAAGCGGCGATGTCCTCTCCGGTTTTATCGCTTCTGAAGTCATGCAGACTAAGGATCTTACCCAGGCGGTGGTCAATGCCGTCTTTATTCATGGGCTGAGCGGGGATTTAGCCGCGGATAAGATAGGGGAGCGGCCTCTCCTGGCCACCGATTTAATTCGCTATCTGCCTTCAGCCATTTCCTTAGTGGCCCGGGGTGGAGAGGATAATGAAGGCTGACGGCTCTGATTTGATTTTTACCACCGGTTCGCCAGAAGAGACCTTCGAACTGGCTAAAAACCTCGGTCAAAGCCTCGGCGGAGATGAAGTCATCCTGCTCATTGGCGAGCTCGGGGCGGGTAAGACCCTGATAGTCAGCGGGCTGGCTGCCGGTCTGGGGGTCAGCGATGAAACTTATGTCTGCAGCCCGTCCTTCACTCTGCTTAACATTTATGAGGGCCGGGTGCCTGTCTATCATCTGGATCTTTACCGGCTGGGAGAAGCTCAAGAAATTGCCGACCTTGGTCTGGAGGATTTATTGGGCAGCGGGGTGGTGGCTATTGAGTGGGCAGAAAAATTACCTTTTGAAATCAAAGGGGTTAAGGTCATCAAGATTTTTATCGAAGTCATTGGCGACAAGGAGCGGCGGATAAAATTTTCTGGCCTGGAGCCCGGGACTGGCTTTTTCCCCAGCCAGAATAATAACAGAAAAAGAAGAGCCGGGAAGGAAGGACGGAAAGAGACTGATTAAATTGCTTGAATCAGGGTGCACCTGTTTCTTGAATATACCTGGATATATTAGACTGAGGAGCAGGCAACTTTTCAACTGAAAGGATGGGTATCATGTTAGATCTTAAATCAATGATTGTTGATGTTCCGGATTTCCCGAAGAAGGGAGTAATTTTTAAGGATTTGACCCCGGTCATTCAGGACCGGCGAGCTTTCAATCAGACGATTGACGATCTGGCGGCCATCGCCAGAGAATACTCGCCTGACAGGATAGCGGCCATTGAATCGCGAGGTTTCATTTTCGGCGCGGCCCTGGCCCGGGAGCTAAGGCTTGGTTTCAGCTTGATCAGGAAAAAAGGCAAGCTCCCCCGGAAATCCCTGACTATTCTGGCTCCGAATGAATATGCCGTCGAGTATTTCGAAGCTCATGTGGACAGCGTGGGCCAGGGCGAAAAGGTTATCATTATTGATGATTTAATTGCCACCGGTTCTTCCGGCCTCAGCGCGATTGAACTGGTTGAACAGCTCGGCGGGAAAGTGGCCGCTTTCGAAGCGGTGGTTGAGCTGACCTCACTGGAGGGTTCGAGCCGGATGGCGGCGGCTCACCCTGAAGTTCCAATTTATAGCCTGATTAAATTTTAAATTTTGTCAGTCTATTGCTGCCAGCGGGCAAAAATTACTTTATCCAGCCAGTAGAACTGATTGTAACCACGATGACTCGAAAGGAGGCGGGAGAATGAAGTCCTGGTTAGCAAAAACCTTTAAGCTCAGTGAAAACCGAACTGACTTCCGAACAGAATTCCTTGGTGGCCTGACCACCTTTATGACTATGTCCTATATCATTTTTGTCCAGCCGGCTATTCTGGGAGGAACCGGGATGAATACCGGGGCGGTTATGGTGGCTACCTGCTTGGCCAGTGCCTTGGCCACCTTGCTAACCGGGCTACTGTCGAATTATCCCATCGCTCAGGCCCCGGCCATGGGTCACAATGTTTTTTTTGCAGTCACCGTCTGCGGTCTGATGGGCTATTCCTGGCAGGTAGCTCTCGGGGCTAATTTTATTTCCGGTTGTATTTTTACTCTCTTAGCGCTGCTGGGTGTGGCGGGCAAGCTGGTGGATATCGTGCCCGAGTCTTTGAAGCAGGCTATAGCTGCCGGCATCGGGTTGTTGATTGGCCTGGTCGGATTGGAATATGCCGGGATCGTGGTTGCCACTCCCGGGGTACTGGTCGGTCTTGGCCGGTTGGGCAGCCGGCCGGTTCTGGTTTCTCTCTTCGGACTGGTGGTCATAGCTATTCTCCTGACCAGGAGAATCCCGGGGGCTTTACTCTGGGGGATTTTATCTTCAGCCCTGTTAGGTCTGGTTCTGGGAGTGGTTAAATTCCAGGGCCTGTTTTCGGCTCCTCCTTCTCTCTCCCCGACAGTTTTTAAACTGGATATAGCCGGAGCCCTTAGAGGCGGGCTGATTCCAATTATTTTTGTCTTTTTCTTTCTTGACGTTTTTGATACGGTTGGGACGCTGGTCGGGGTCTGCAGCCCGGCTGGCTTCTTTAAGAATAAAAAACTTCCGCGGGCCAACGAGGCCATGCTGGCCGATGCTATTGGTTCCGTCACTGGAACCCTGCTCGGGACTTCGACGGTCAGCAGTTATGTGGAAAGTTCAACCGGGATTGCCCAGGGAGCTCGCACCGGTCTGGCCAACGTTTTTACCTCTCTTTTCTTTTTGGCTGCTTTGTTCTTAAACCCCTTAGCTGAAATGATTGGCGGCAGCTATGTGGATAATGGCCAGGTTCTGCGGCCGGTCGTTGCCCCGGCTCTGATTATTGTCGGTTTCATGATGATCAAGACTGTGGCCCGGATAGACTGGGAAGATATCACTGAAGCTATTCCCGCCTTTTTGACCTTGGTGGTCACCCCGCTCACCGTCAGTATCACCGACGGCCTGGCTTTTGGCTTTATCAGCTACTCGCTCCTTAAGATTTTTAAGGGACAAGGCCGAAAAGTTCACTGGCTGGTTTATCTCATCGCTGTGTTGCTCTTAGCTCGCTATTTTCTGGATTAGGTTGAAAAAATAAGCTGACTGAATATCATACTGGTTAATGGCTGGATTAAAGGTTAGTTTTGAATTTAAATATAAATTGACCATCCTTAGACCGGAAGAAACTGGCCGGCTTTGGAAAGGAAGAAACCAATGAAACCAAGAAACCTCTGGAAGGGCCTAATCCCTACTATTTTAGTAGTATTTATGGCCAGCTGTTTGACCCAGGTCAGACCGGCTAAAGACTCGGGCCTGACTGCCAGTCAGCAAAAATGGATAGAAAAGACCATGCGAAAAATGAGCCTGGAAGAAAAGATCGGCCAGCTGGTGGTCGCCCGTTATCATGGGGAGTTTTATAACCGCCAGGATGAAGATTTCAAGCAGCTGGAAAGCCTGGTCCGTGATTATCACTTAGGCGGGCTGATCCTCTTTGGGGGAGAACCATTAGAGACGGCCTATTTTACCAATCATTTCCAGCAACTGGCCAAGGTTCCGCTCCTTATTGCTTCTGACCTGGAAAGGGGAACGGGCAATCAGGTGACCGGGGCGACTCTGTTTCCGCCGCTTATGGCTCTGGGCGCCACCGGTTCAGAACAGCTGGCCTATGAAATGGGCCGCATTACCGCTATCGAGGGCCGGGCTCTGGGTATTCATATGACTTATGCCCCAGTGGTGGATGTTAATATTAACCCGGATAATCCGATTATTAACGTCAGATCAGCCGGCGAAGACCCGGAGCAGGTAGCCCGTCTGACCGGAGCTTTTATTCGCGGCTGCCAGTCAAAGGGAATGATAGCCACCGCCAAACATTTTCCCGGTCATGGTGATACTGACCAGGATTCGCATAGCCTGCTGCCGGTCATCAAAGCCGATGCCGAGCGGCTGGAAAAAGTTGAGCTTTATCCATTTCAAAAGGCCATAGAGCAGGGAGTCGAAGCCATCATGACTGCCCACCTCTATGTGCCTGCCCTTGAACCTGAACAGGGTCTTCCGGCCACTTTATCGCCGCGGATTCTGACTGATTTGCTCAGGAACAAGATGGGTTTTAAAGGTCTCATTGTTACCGATGCTATCGAGATGGCTGGCATTATGCGTTATTTTTCTCAGGAAGAAGCCTCTCTCCGGGCTTTAAAATCTGGAGTTGACCTTCTTCTTCTCCCACCCGAGCCGGTTAAAGTCATTAACTACCTGAAACAGGCTGTGGGGGAAGGCGATTTGCCCTTGAGCCGGGTGGAAGAATCGGTCCGGCGGGTGCTGGCGGCTAAAGCCAGGCTGGGACTCAACCGCAGCTCGCAGGTTCCACTTGACGATTTGCCGCTGATTCTTGGCCGGCCAGAGTTTAAAGAAACTGCCTGGAAGACTTTTGAGTCAGCCATTACTTTAGTTAAAAATGAGAATAATCTTCTGCCAGTCTGGCCTGGAAAGAAAATGGTTATTCTTTCTTTAAGCAGTGATCCCGGTGATTTTTACGCCGGCAGAAGGTTAGCTGCTGCTCTGACTGAAAGGTTTCCTGCTGCTCAGACATTTTACGCTGACGGGGACACCGGGCAGGAAAAATTAGAAGAGGCTTTAACTGCTTCGCTTCAGGCTGAGGTGGTCATAGCTGCTCTCTTTTCCAGCCTCCAGGCCGGTAAGGGGAGTGTTGATCTGGTGCCGGCCCAGATTGAGCTTCTGCGGAAAATCAAGGAAGCCGGCCGGCCGGTGGTAGCTCTGTCTTTTGGCAGTCCTTATTTTATCCGCCATTTGCCTCAAGTTGAGGCTTATCTCTGTCTTTACCGCAATACGCCTGAGACCCAGGAACTGGCGGCTATGGCTCTTGGCGGAGAAATCCGCCTTTCGGGCCGGCTGCCTGTTTCTATCCCTGGCCTTTATCAGCGGGGAGAAGGACTTGACCTGGAAAAGATAAGTAAACAGGAGGAAAGATGAAATATAAAAATTTTGGCCAGACCGGACTGAAAATATCAGAATTATGTTTTGGAACAATGTCTTTTGGAGCTGAAGCCGATGAGAAGACTTCAGCTGAAATGCTGGCTGTCTGCCGGGATGAGGGTCTTAATATTTTTGATTGTGCTGACCTCTATGCCCGGGGCCAGGCAGAAGAAATACTGGGCCGGCTGATTAAAGATTGCCGCCAGGAAGTCATCCTGACCAGCAAAGTTTATTTCCCGACCGGGCCTGATCAAAATGCCATGGGAGCCAACCGGCGCCATATCATGTATGCCATCGAAGGCAGTCTCCGGCGGCTGCAAACAGATCGCCTTGATATCTATTTTATTCACCGTTTCGATGATATCACCCCGCTCGAAGAGACTCTCCGGGCTCTTGATGACTTAGTCCATCAGGGAAAAGTTGTTTATTTAGGTTTGAGCAATATGGCCGCCTGGCAGATAGAAAAAGCCATCGGGATTTCAGCCCTTTACAGCCTGGCTCCGGTCGCCTGTATTCAACCGATGTATAATCTGGTCAAGCGTCAGGCCGAAGTGGAAATTTTTCCTCTGGCTGAAGCTGAAAAACTCGGTGTCCTGCCCTATAGCCCGCTGGCTGGGGGCTTACTGTCCGGTAAATACGGAAAAAATAAGCAGCCTGCTTCTGGCCGCCTGGTCGAAAATAAAATCTATAAAACGAGATATCAGGTTGAGCAGGCCTTCGAGGTGGCTGACAGGTTTACAGAATTCGCCCGGGAGCATGGTTATAATCCGGTCAGCCTGGCGGTGGCCTGGGTGGGCAGTCATCCGGCCGTTAGCGCTCCGATTATTGGAGCCAGAAATGTCAACCAGCTGAAGGATATCTTAGCTGCTACGGAAATAAATATGACCCCGGAACTCCGCCAGCAAATCTCAAACTTATCTCCAGAACCGGCTCCAGCTACTGACCGCAGCGAAGAAAAGACTGACGTTCATTTTCCAATTAGAAAATAAACATCTATTTTTTTGTTTTCTGCTTTTGATTTCTACTTTCTGACCCTGGCTTCCGCCCAGTCGGCCAGGTCGGAACGCGGTCCGTCTCCGCCATCTTCGGTTACCAGGCGGAGTTCCCTGACTCCGCTGATTTTGATTCTGACCTTTCTGGCTGGAGTCCCGCCCTTAACCAGCCCGCTTTTCCAGAGAAGCTTAGTATCGCCAAAGATTTTAAATTCAACTGAGCCTCGGCCACCGGAGGCGGCATCCAGTCCGACTTCGCTTTCAAAGGTTTTGAATATTCCGCCCAGGTCGAAGACGGCTTCTGACCTGGCGTTAGTTCCAATTCCAGAGCGGTAAGTCCGGTCACCAATTTTAAGCGGGGTTCCAGCCGCGGAGCGATTCATTCTCGGAGAACCCCAGTCTGAGACCAGATCTTCAGGTTCAAGATCAGATAAATAGACCTCAGCCGGCAGGGCAGCCGACAGCCTCAATTGCAGTGAAGCAGCTTTCTCGCTGACCGAACCATCCAGCCAGGCTCCCTTGACCTCAACCAGATAGTCCTCATCCGGATTGAGCCCGCTCAACTCGCCGCAGTTAACCGGTGTATAAAGATAAGGCTGACCATTAAGATAAATAAAATAACCGGCATTAAGGTAATAAAGCGGCTGCCAGTCAAGCCTGACTTTCTTCAAGCTCTTGATTTCTGCCCTGAGTCCGGCTGGAGTCCTGGCCGGATAATTGTAAACATCACCCGCTTCAAAGTAGACTTCCCACGAAACAGTGTCATTTGATTGGCTGCTGAGAGTTACCGTTGCCCAGCCGTCATGATTTTCTAAACTGAAATTATAGCCGGGGGCTTCGACTCTTTTTATTCTCAGATAGCGTTCGTTCCGGGGGAAGGCGAACCTTAATTCGTAGGGATCGCCCTTAATCACCCGGCTCTGGCCCCGCATCACCCTGTTTTCCGGTTCATAGGCGAGTGACTCCAGCTCTACCCAGCCCTGAGTGATATGACGGGAAGTTGAAATGAGCTGGGGCTGGCCATTGTCTTTGACTAAGGTTAAAACCCTTACTCCGGCTGGCGGGATGGTCACATAGAGGCCCTTCTCTACGCAGCCTAAATATTCTTTATTCCAGAAATCATAAATATGATAACGGGAGTTATCTTCGAGGCCGAGGTCGGCCCATTTGACTTCCAGGCTCTGACTTTGTGTCTGATCATAGTTGAAGCAGCCGACCACATCATATTGACGGCCGAGGTGATTGATTTTGAGGTCCCAGATTTTTTTAAAACGACTGGACGGGAATAAATCGAGCGGTCTGATATCCACCGCCGGATAGACCCGCTTGAGGATTTCCACCCGGTCAGCCGGTAAATCATACATCCGGTCAGAAGCCATCAAAGCCTGTCCGGTCAAGCCCTGCAGGCTGGCCCAGGCTCTGGCCATGTCCTGGGTTAGTGGATAACGGACCAGCATCACATCCGGGTCGCAGTACCAGACGATATTGTGAAGGAAATAGTACTTCATGGTAGCTTCAACCGCCACCTGGAATCCTTCCCAGGCTGGAACAATATCCCCGCCAGTCCTGGAGCCATTAAAAATACCGGCTCCTTCCAGGGGCGTTCCCCAGCAGCCAAGAAGAAAACGGTTGGGGCCGATAGCCTGCCTGATAGTTTCCAGTGTCCGCCGGTAAAGCTGTTCGGGGTCGCCGGGAGAAGCCATGAACTCCTGCCTTTGACGGTACTCGTCAACGACAATCGGCTGGCCATCAATTTTAAAATACTCAAAGCCCCAGACAGCCGAAAGTTTGGTGAAAAGCTGGTTCAGGTAGCTCAAAGTTTCGGGCTTGGAGGGATCAAGCAAAAATTTACCTTCCCAGGTGGAGGAAGCGGACTGACCGTCCGGGGTCAACAGGAAAGCCCGGCTGGCTTTAACCACTTCTTCATTGCTCTGGCCGTAAGGGGCCAGCCACAGGCCTGGAACCAGTCCCTGATCTTTGATAAATCTGGCTAAGCCGTCCAGCCCTTTGGAGAAACGCTGGTTGACGTTTGACCAGTCACGATAATCAACCGGACTACCTGAGCCGCGACCCTGCCAGCCATCATCAAGTTGACAGTACTCGAGGCCATAATCTTTAAGATTTTTAGCCAGCCAGACGGCATTTTTTTCGACTTCTTCCTGGTTAACTTCCCCGTAATAATAATACCAGGTACACCAGCCCGAAGGTGGCAGCGAGAAAATACTTTTATCGAGAAGCCGGTAAAATTTTATTCCGAGCTTGGTTTTGAAATAATCACTTATTTCCTGCCCGTTGTTGAGAACAATTCTATCTTCGGCCGGATAAAAAGTACCATCGGCCAGCGGTGTCTTTATTTCGCCCAGGGTCATGGCCAGGACTTCTTTATTGGTCCCGTCAGCAATTCGGGCCGGCAGCCGGTCTGGAATTTTAGTAGCAACTTGAGTCCCGCCGGCCGGGACCGGTTGTTTCTTTCCGCCGCAGCTCAGGCTTAACCAGCTGGATAGAAGAAGAACAAAAAACAACAACCAGCTGACGTTTTTTCTAGGCTCGGGCCGGGACAAATAGCTTTTCATCACGAACTCCTGAATCTTTTAGTATGTCTAAGATTATAGCTTATAGCATAAGAAGGGAAGAAAAAGGAAATTAATCTGAAACCAGACAGAAGCCGGGAGCCGGATCAATCAGGCATGGCCAGATCAAGAATGGCACAGGAGCCCATGGCTGGATCGTCTTTTTCTCTAAGCGAAAGGAACAAGCTGTCCGGGCTCGGCTCCAGCCAGCCCTGGAATCCTGTCTGGCCATTGATAATTATTTTTACTGGTTGAGTTAAATCAATTAGAGTTTCGTCCAGGTAAAGTCTCAGGCCTTTAATATTTTTGGTGACCAGGTTGATGTCATTATGCTTGACCTCAGCCTCAACTTCGGCTGGCAGGCTTTCGTAATCGGTGACTTTGATCCAGTAACTTTGTAGATACGGGGGATCGGTCAGGATCATTTTGATCCTGGCCGGAAAGGGATTACGGACACTCCGGTCAAAAATGCCGGTAATCAGGTGGATAATATCGGCCGGGTCAATGTTATGTTTTTTTTCCTTGAAAGTTTTAAAATAGACTTCAATATCATTCTTTTTCAAATAGTCATAAGCCTTTTTATCCCCTTCTGGAGTAATATTGTCATCGGCCAGGCCATGGGTCATCAAAACTTCACTGTTCAATAAATTGCCCAGTTTGCTCAAATCTGAATTGAGATCAAAGTTGTTTGGCTTTAACATCGGGAAACCCATATTCTCGGCCAGGGCCGCCAAGCGGTCAGGAAAAGAAGTCGCATAATAAATTGTTCCTATCCCGCCATTGGAACTGCCGGCTAAATAGATCCGGTTGGTATCCAGACTGTAAGAATTGAACACCTGCCGCCAGGTCCTTTTGACCGCTGTTTCTACCTCTTTATCCCACCAGCGGCCGAAAGCCTGAGGAACAAGAAGAATATACCTGGAGAGATGGTTGTCCAGTTTAAGGGCGTTATAAAAAGAAAGGAGCGACAGATCCCCCCGCCCTTCTCCCATGCCGAGATAGATAATCAGCGGAAAATTTTCGGCCGGATCATAATCATCCGGGAGATAAAGATAATAGGGCCTCTTCCGGTCTTCATCTGAATCGGACAAAAAGAATTTAAAGAAGCCATTTTGCCTCTGGCCATCAGGTTTTAAGAAACTAACCAGATGGCGCAGCTTTTCTACCGGGAGATTTTTGAGTTCAGGCGGTATTTCCTGGCCAGAATTATAAAACCAGTCTCTGAGGGTGGAGTAAAGCTGGCGGTCTTCATCAGCCAGAACATAATTGCTTTTATGGAGGAAAGCCTGAGCCCGGTCCTTCAGATAGCTGTCTGAGCTGGTCAGCAGCTCCTGCATGGGGCCACTATCTCCGCCATAGAGATAGAGGGCTTTGGCCAGGTTAAACCTGACTTCCGGCTTTTTGGTCTTGAGGTAAGGTTTAAGATTAAGGCCGGGTGGCAGGCCTCTCAGAGCGCAGGCCGAAGCAGCCAGAATTTCAAGCTCGGTGTCTTTTGATTCGAGCAGCTCCTGAACAAGGTCGGTCGAGATGGGCAGGTTGTTATCAGTTAAAGCCGCTTTAAGCACCGCCACTTTGATTTCCGGGTCTTTATAGAGTTCGGTTAATTGATTTTTCTGAACACCGGCCAGGAGGAGGCTGAACTTTTCTTCCCGGTTCTGGCCAGCGGCTGAATAGTGGACGGTGTACTCCAGCTTATCGGGAACCCCCAGTTGCTTATTTATCAGATAAATGATCAGGCCGGCCGGATGGAGGCCGGTAAAGTAGTAAAGATCATAGGGCGGCCGGCTCGTTTCACCCAGAAAATTGACCTTAACTCCGGCTTCTCCCTCAACCTCATAGACCTGGCCGTTTTCCAGCTGGCCTTCTGGCAGTTCGAAGATTTGAGATATGGAATTATTAACGAAAGAAAACGATTGAATAAAATTATATGAGCCGTCAAGGATTTTTCCCCGGTCATTAGTGGAAAAATTCCAGATATAAACCGGGCTGGCCTGCTCATAGGGGAGAAGAATATTTCTGGCTTCCTCCTGGCCCAGGATTGCTTCCAGCTCCTTTTTTCCATAAATGTCTTTACTCTTCAAGTTGTACTGAGTAACAAGATTTGTCCTGTCTCCCTCCCGGCTGGTAACGGCTGTCTTGACCAGCCAGACCAGACTCACTCTGAATTTAGCAGCCGGATTGTCCACTAAGGTAATCTGAAAATCAAGGTTCTGCAAGTAGGTCATAACTTGACCTGGTTCAAGATTGTAGCGAATGGAAACTGGCCCGGAAGAGGCGGTCTCTTGCCCCCGGGCCAGGGCGGAATTGCCCATAGCGATAAAAAATACCAGCCCCAGGAGGAAGGCCAGCTTGACCTGCAGAGAAAGGTAGAATTTTAGGTAAGGATAGAATTTTGATCTTTTTCTTCTGATGGCCACCATATCCAGCCTTTCAGAGCCTTGGATGAAGGGTAAAGCTAAATGCAATCTATAAAGTCTGGCTCAAAAGAACCTCTAAATTTCTGCCAAGATAATTGTGACGAGAATTGTTCCAAATTCTTCCTGACCGACCGGTTAAAAAACTGTGGTTGACGCCATGTTGAGCCTTTTATAGGATAGGGAAGAACTTTATAAGATCTGGAGATGGTGATGAAACCAAAACCTTGCCTCGGGAACTTAGCCGTCCTGGTTTTGAGCCTGGGTTTACTGGCGATGGCCTGTCAGCGGGCGGAAGAACCGGCTATCTCGGACGAAAAAGTCGGTGAAATAACAGACGAGGGTCAGGTCATGCCAGTTAATCAAACCGTTTCTCCTTATGGCTCATACCTGCCGTTGCCGTCTCTGAGGCCTCAGGCACTGGCCATTTCTCCCGATGGCCGGCTGTTGGCGGTCTCTGGCAAAACCAGTGAGCTGGTTATCATTGATCCGGACGATTTAAAAATCAGGCAAAAAGTAAATTTACCGGCAGAAGAACAAACTGAACCTCCGGCGGGAGTGACCTCGGCCAATATACCTGAACCTGATAAAAGGGGTCAGCTGAGCTATAATGGCCTGATTTTCTCTCCTGATGGACGTTATATTTATCTCAGCAATGTTAACGGCAGTATCAAGGTTTTTTCGGTTGACCAGAATGGCCTGGTCAAGCCATTTAAGACTATCATTCTGCCACCGGCCGGTGCTCCCGGAAGGAAAGAAGAAATTCCAGCTGGCTTGGCTCTCAGTCAGGACGGCCAGAAGCTCTATGTTGGCGGCAATCTATCCAATACCCTGCTTGAAATTGAGGCTGAAAGCGGCCAAACTTTAAGGCAGATGCCGGTTGGTGTGGCTCCTTATGAGGTTGTTCTCCTCGGGCCAAAAGCTTATGTCAGCAACTGGGGCGGCGGGCGCCCTGGCCCGGGAGATACGGTTGGCCCGGCCGGCCGCGGGACTGCGGTTAAAGTTGATCAGGAAAAATTTGTTGCCTGTGAAGGTTCAGTTTCTGTCATTGATCTGACCTCCGGTCAGATGGTCAAAGAAATCATAACCGGATTACATGCTTCTGATCTGGCCCTGTCTCCTGACCGGAAATATTTAGTCTGTGCCAATGCTGCTGCTGATAACCTGAGTGTCATAGATACGGCCAGGGATCAGGTGGTTGAGACCATCTGGGTTAAAAGAAGCCCGGCTGATTTATTCGGGGCTTCACCCAACGCCCTCTGCTTTTCGCCTGATGGCCGGCGGCTCTATGTTGCCAATGGCACCCAGAATGCAGTGGCGGTGGTTGATTTTAGACCGGGGAAGAAAAAATCCAGCCTGGCTGGCCTGATTCCCGCTGGCTGGTTTCCTGGGGCCGTAGCCTGGGACAACCAGCGCGGTCAGCTCTGGGTAGCCAATATTAAAGGGCTGGCTGACCGCCCGCAGACCGATGAAAAGACCGGGATGACCGGGTTTAACAGCCACCAGTACACTGGTTCAGTCTCAGTTTTTAAACCGCCAGCCAAAAAACAATTAAAGTCATTGACTTCACGGGTTCTGGCCGGTTTTCACCGGGAAAGAATCAAAGAGGCTTTAAAAAAACCGCGGACCGGAGTGAGACCGGTGCCGGTACCGGAAAGAGTTGGCGAACCTTCTTTAATTAAACACGTGGTTTATATCATTAAAGAAAACAGAAGCTATGATCAGATTCTGGGCGATGTCGGAGAAGGCAACGGCAATCCTTCCCTGTGCCTCTTCGGTGAAGAGGTTACGCCCAATCAGCATAAATTGGTCAGGGAATTTGTTCTGCTGGACAATACCTACTGCAGCGGAATTCTAAGTGCCGACGGGCACCAGTGGTCAACGACGGCCTTCGGGACTGATTATCTCGAAAAATCTTTTGCCAGCTGGCCACGCAGTTACCCTGATGGCATGGGAGAAGATGAAGTTGACGCCTTAGCCTATGCCCCGACCGGTTTTATCTGGGATAATGGCCGGAGGCACGGGCTGACCATCTGGAATTTTGGTGAATTTACCGGACCGGACTGTGGCTGGAAAGATCCGGCCCGGGCCGGGGCGCCCGGCTGGAAGGATTTCTGGGAAGAATACCTCTACGAAAAAGGGGAAGTGGTCATAGGCAGTAAACCCAGCCTGCCCTCGATTGAAGCCTTTACCTCCCGTGATTATGTCGGCTGGAACCTGGACGTGCCCGATGTCTGGAGAGCCAGATATATCAAAAACCAGATAAAGAAATGGGAGGAAAAAGGCGAAATGCCGTCGCTCGTCCTTGTTTGCCTGCCAGGAGACCATACCAGCGGGACCAGAGCTGGCTGGCCGACGCCCAGAGCGGCCGTGGCTGATAATGATCTGGCTTTCGGTCAGATTGTTGAGGCTTTAAGCCACAGCAGTTTCTGGCGCGAAATGGTTATTATGGCCATTGAAGACGACCCTCAAAATGGCTTTGATCATGTCAGTGGTTACCGGACGACGGCTTATTTAGCCGGCCCCTATGTCAAAAGAGGAGAAGTTATTAAGACTAATTACAATACCACCAGCCTCCTCCGGACAATTGAACAGATTCTCGGCCTGCCGCCGATGAATCAGTTTGATGCGGCGGCCAGTCCAATGTTTGACTGCTTTACCAGCCAGGCTGATTTCCGGCCGTTTATGCCTGTAGCCAACCGGGTTCCGCTGGATGAGCTCAATCCCCGGCCGGAGGACATCCAGAATCAACTGCTTAAAAAAAATGCCCTGGTTTCTGCCCGGTTAAATTTCAAAATAATAGATGCTTGTCCGGAAACTGTCCTGAATAAAATCATCTGGCATTCAGTCAAGGGGCCTGATCTTCCTTATCCGGATTGGGCAGTGAGCTTGGAACAGGCAGATGATGACTGAAAAGGGGAGAGGCGCGGCCAACTTGGACAACCTGAATTGACGGATTTGGGTGGCAATCAAGCTCAAAATAGTTTAAGATTAAATCAACTGGAAGAAAAATAGCTTCAGGCCAGCCTGAGGAAGAGGGAGGGCAGTATGAAAAAAATCTTGACTCTGGCTCTGGCCAATTTTTTAATCCTGGCTCTGGCGGGTGGTCTGGCCGGGATGACAGTTGGCCTTAAAAGCGGGTTTAATCTGACCAGCCTCAAGGTCAGTCCGGCCATGCCTGATTTGCCTCAGTTTAAGAACCGCTTCAGCTTTACGGGCGGGATCTTTGTTTCGTTTGATGTGGGGCCTTTAGCTATCCAGCCAGAAATTCTCTATGCGCCTTATGGAACGAAATTTGATCTTTATCTTGATGATCTCCCTTACCGGGCCCGGTACCAGTTTGATTATCTCGAAGGACTTCTCCTTCTGAAATGGAAGGTGGTTAAAATCGGGCCGGTGAAGCCGGTCATTCTGGCTGGTCCTTCTTTTGGCTTTCTGACCAGAGCTAAAGCTATTCTCAACCCGGCGGCCGGCGGTCAGGGCGAATCAATTGATCTAAAAGATATGTACAAAAAAACCGAAATCGGCCTGACCATGGGGGCCGGAATAGAAACTAAAATCAAGAAGTTTAAATTATCAGTCGAAGGCCGTTATCATCTTGGGTTGACCAATATTGCCACCTCGGGCTTTGAAGGTGAATCCATAAAAAACAAAGGCCTGGCTGTTCTATTAGGTTTAGGCTTTTGACCTGTTGGCTTATAACCAAGCCACGGACATCTTCAAATCATCACCGGCAGGAAAGGACAGGAAAGAAAAATCGCTTCAGTAGATGGGAACTGGGGTGAGTGAGGGGAATCGAACCCCCAACCACTGGATCCACAGTCCAGTGCTCTAACCGTTGAGCTACACTCACCACCGGAAGGATTAGAATTTTCTCATCAAACAAGAAAGTTGTCAATAAGCAGGAGTTAAGATCGACCGTTCCTGGCTTTTACTTTGACCGTATTAATTTAGCTTTATTCTTTTTGTTCTTCAATCAGGTCAAGGACTTCTTCCGAATCACGCCATTTTTCTCTTACTCTGACGCTTAACTCGAGGAAGACCCGGCTTTCCAGAATGTCTTCTATCTCTTTTCGAGCCTGGGTGCCGATGGTCTTGATCATTCCGCCCTGGCGCCCGATAATAATACCCTTGTGATTTTCCCTTTCGACCAGGATATCGGCTTTGATCCTGGTCAGGGGCTGACCAGCGGAAGAGCTGGTTCTCGAACCCTCTTCCCCCTCTGGAGAGCTGTCCGCCGCCTGAGGCCGCTCAATCGAGCGGATGACCACCGCGGTGGTATAGGGCAATTCTTCTTCCACCAGATTCAAAATTTTCTCTCTGATTATTTCTGACAGCAGGAATCTTTCTGATTGATCGGTTATCTCTTCGTCCGAGTATATTTTTTCAGCTTGCGGTAAATAGTCATAGATTAAGTTTTCCAGGAGGTCGAGATTATCTCCCTTGAGAGCCGAGATGGGAATTATTTCCCGAAAAGGGAAAAGATCTTTGTATTTATCAATGACCGGCAATAGTCTATCCTTTTTGACCAGGTCAATCTTGTTGATCAACAGAAAAACCGGCGTCTTGACCTTTTTCAAGATTTCGAGGACATATCGGTCGCCCTGGCCAAATTTTTTATTGGCTTCGATCAGGAGCAGAATGAGATCAGCTGTTTCCAGCGAAGAATAGACATAATTCATCATTCTTCTGTTCATCAGATGCAAAGGCTTGTGAATACCGGGATTATCAACAAAAATAATCTGACCCCGGCTGGTAGTCTTAATCCCCAGCAAACTGATTCTGGTGGTCTGAGGCTTATTGGAGACGATGGCAATTTTCTGGCCGATCAGGGTATTAAGCAGGGTTGATTTGCCGCTATTTGGTCTTCCAACCAAAGCTACATAACCGGTCCGAAACTGGCTCTTTTTCTCTTTTTTTCTGGCTGGCATGCCTGTTTACTCCTTCTGATCAGTTCCGTTTTGAGGCCCGGAGGGATTTCTGGTCAGCCGGACTTTTTTAATACTTTTGTCATCAACTTCCAGGACTTCAAAATTGAATTCGCCTATTTTCACTTTTTCTCCAGGCCGGGGCAGCCGCCCCAGACATTGATTAAGCAGGCCGTTGACGGTCAGATAATTGTCTTCAGCCAGGTCTGTCTTCAGGATCTCTTCCAGGTCTTCTATTTCAGTTTCCCCCCGGACGAGATAGGAGTCAGGCTTCTCAACGATAATCTGTGGTTCTTCAATATCATATTCATCCTGGATATCTCCGACAATCTCCTCCAGGAGATCTTCCATCGTTACCAGGCCGGCTACTCCGCCGTATTCATCAACGACCATGGCCATTTTTTGCCTGATCTTTTTAAATTCTTTGAGCAGCTCTTTGACCTGCATCGTTTCCGGTACAAACATCACCGGTCTGACCAGAAAATCAATCTGGTGGCCGGCCTCCTGTTCATCAGTATATTCCAGCAGATCCTTGGCTATCACCATGCCTTCGATATTATCAAGACGCTCTTTATAGACAGGAATTCTGGAATATTTTTCCCGGACGATCAGCTCTTTTAACTGTTTGATAGTTGCTTCCCGCTTAATGGCTACAATTTTTGTCCGGGGGGTCATGATTTCCCGGACAGTCCGGTCTCCGAATTCGACCACTCCCCGCAGGAGTTCATTCTGATCTTTTTCAATGATGCCTTCTTCGGTGGCTTCATCAATGAAAGTGTCTATTTCCTGATCGGAAGTTTCATGGCTGCGATCAGCCGCCTGCCTCAGTTCTTCCTTTTTCAACCAAAAGCGAGGCAGGATCAGGGCCGGGGTCAGCAGCCAGATGAGACCGCGTAAGACCGGCAAAAAAATACCAAGGCCGTGTTCCTTAACCAGGTAAAAGGCCAGCCGTGGCCAATAATCAAAAAGAATCAAATAACCGGCGGCCAAGCCGAGAAAAAGCCACAAGGGCCAGAGACTGACTTTTGGCCAGAGAAGATAAACATAAACTATAAAAGCCAGAAAGAAAAACATCCGGGCATAATCAACGGCTATTTTCAGTTCATCATAGTGATCAAGGACTTTTTGTTTGGTTTCGGTCTTAACCTGGCCAAGCAAGCGGGAAAAACCGAGGCGGGAGTAATAGGAGACAATAATGTAAAAGAGAGACAGAAGAAAACAAAGCAAGCCGCTGAGAAGAAGGCCGGCCAGTTCCAGAGGAGTTAATCTCATCTGGCCACCTGCCTTTTGCCTGGTACTGGCTTATAATTTTTTAGCAGCTGTGACCTGACCTTTTCGTCTTCTTCTTCCAGACCGGCCCCATGTTCAAAGCCCAGCAGATGGAGATAACCATGAATAGCCAGGATCTCCAGCTCGCGGCTGAGTGAATGACCCTGTTGTTTGGCCTGACGGCTGGCGACTTGCGGACAGATAATGATATCGCCTAAATAATACTGGCCGTCCGGTCCCTGTTCATCCATGGTAAAACTCAGCACATCAGTTGGCTTATCCTGATGCCGGTATTTCCGGTTAAGCTGGCGCATAGTCTGCGGACCCACAAAACTGACAACTACCTCTGCCCGCTGCCTTTTATATTTCAGGCTTAACCTTTCCAGCAGGTCCTTAATTCTTTTTCGGGGTAGCGGTTTTTTCTTCAGCTGGTTTATTATTATGACCATTGTTTTTTTTCACTTCTTCTTTTTTATCTTTATCGGTTTTGTCAGCTTTTTTTTCAAAATCAAATCCCGGGTAGGTTGGCCGGGGATGATAAATAGCATGAAGAGTAGTCAGGTAAGAATTGGCCATGACCCGCAAATCCTTGAGGGAAAAACCGCATTCATCCAGCTGGCCATCCTGAAGGTGAGTATTGAAAATCTCGGTAATGACCCGTTTGAGGTTTTCTCTGGTTGGAGATTTAAGGCTTCTGGCGGCAGCCTCAACTGAATCGGCCAGCAGGATCAGGCCGGCTTCTTTGCTTTTTGGCAGAGGCCCTGGATAACGGAAATCCTCGGCCTCGATTTTATGCAGCTCAGGATCATATCTTTCTTTGGCTTTATGAAAGAAATAGCGGACAATTGAGGTCCCGTGGTGCTGGGCAATAATATCAACAATCCTCCTGGGCAATCTGAGCTTCCTGGCCATTTCCACTCCGTCCCGGACATGATTGATGATGACCAGGGTGCTGAGCGACGGAGTCAGCTCGCGGTGAATATCGTAACCAGGAGTCTGATTTTCGCTGAAGTATTCAGGCCGTTTCAGTTTGCCGAGATCATGGTAAAGCCCGGCAGCTCTGACCAGAACTGAATCTGCTTTGATGATTTCGGCTGCCTTTTCAGCCAGAGTAGCTACAATCAGAGAATGATGATAAGTGCCTGGCGCCTCCAGAGCTAAACGGCGGAAAATAGGCAGGTCGGAATTGCTGAGTTCAAACAGCTTGGATGGCGTCAGAAAGCCAAAAATACTTTCAAAGACCGGCATCAAAACATAAGCAATAGCGGCGCTGAGTAATCCGCCCACGAGGGCACTTACTATTTCTGTGCTTAAAAAGGAAAGATTCTCGAAGCTCTGTTTGATCAGATGGAAAATTAAGACCAGAATGATCTGGAAAGGAGCCAGGATCATCAACCCGGTTTTCAGGACGGAACTGCGGCTCTGCGGGAAAAAATACTTGAGGCCATAAATAATGGAGACTCCGCCCAGAAGAATGAAGATAATTAAGAAATAATCGCCGTTAAGCAGATAACCGGTAAGCAGGCTATTAATAACACAATAAACGACAGCTGTCTCGGCTGAAGCGGCCAGGGTAATGAGAAAAGCACCAAATTGCAGCGGGTAAGCAAAAACCAGGGCTTCTTTTTCCAGGGTAACGAGGGCCGCCGAAGAGCTTAAGGCTTCAGCCAGGAAGAGGCTGGCTTTGGTGACCAGAAAACTCAGAAAAAGGATCAAGCCCATCATGACTAAGATGGATAGTTTCTTTTCCGCTCTGGAAGCCGTCTGGATAACCAGCCAGATAAAATAGAAAAAGATAAAGTATAAAATAGCCAGGCCAGAGAAATTAAACAGCCAGTTAGGCCGCTGGCTGATTTCCTGGTTAATCAGCATAATTTGCTTGAGGCTTTCTGAGGTCACCTCATCGCCTTTTCTGATAATGACCTTGCCTTTTTTGATAGTATAAAAGACTGGTTCAACTGAATTTCTGACTTTGAGTTTTCTGGCTTCCGTTTCGGCCTGATCATAACTGATCGTCGGGGAGAGAAAGGCTGGCAGCCAGGATTGAAGAATAACCTTGGTTCGGGCCGGCAATTCCAGGGCTTCAATTTCAGACAGGAGTTGCTGTCTGGCTTGTTTCAGATCAATAATCTCTCCGGCTTTTAACAATCTTTCTTCTTGGCCTTTAATAACCAGGAGTCCGGTTTCTAACTCGCCATGGTTCATTAACTCCCGTGACAGGACAATCTCCTGGTTCAGGATAGAAGCCATGATCTGGGTGGAAAGATTTTCCAGCTCAACCGGGAATTTTAACTTGAGCAGCTGATCGAGTGCCTGTTGATCAAGGTCAATAGCCAGGTTTTCCGACAGGGAGGCCTGTAAATTCTGAACGGTACCAGGCACCTGACTGGCGGCTGCTGCCCGTCCGAGGGCAAACATCTGCCTTATTTTTTCCTGGACACTGGAAATAATTCTCTGATTGTAAAAATAAACAGGCGGGACTGAACTTTCAGCCTGGCTTCTTCTTTTTTCAGTGGCCTGCACATCCTCAATGGTAAGTTCAAGCGGAGAGGTAATATCCTTAGCGGCAATTTCCCCGACCCTGGGCAAAGGCAAGGGCCTGGCCGGGAAAAAAGAAATGACAAAGGACAGCAGAAGGGAAAAAATAGTTATATAAAAAAATGGGCTGGAGACGGTCTTTTTAAGCCAGGAAAGTTTTTCTCTGGGGCCAGGCGGAGTCTTTTTCCGGAAAGGCATAATTTCATCGCTCTTAAACAGGCGCAACTGGCGAAACTGAATAATTTTCATCTGATTTTATAATTAAAGCGATTGAGCTTCTGACCTGGCATAGGCCTTGATGATCCTGGCCACTAACGGGTGACGAACTACATCTTTTTCGGTAAAGTAAACGAAAGCAATCTCCTTAATTGAAGACAGGACTTTAATGGCCTGAAGAACCCCTGAGTTTCTGGGCTGAGGCAGGTCTATCTGGGTGATATCGGCGGTTACCACCAGTTTGGAATCAAACCCCAGCCTGGTCAGAATCATTTTCATCTGTTCGCGGCTGGTATTTTGAGCTTCGTCCAGAATGACAAAAGCATTGTTTAAGGTGCGCCCTCTCATATAAGCTAAAGGGGCAATCTCAATAACGCCTTTTTCGATCAGACGGTTGGCCTGTTCATAGGAGGTCAGATCAAATAAGGCATCATATAGCGGCCTCAGGTAAGGATTAACTTTTTGAAACATATCGCCCGGCAAAAAGCCAAGCTTTTCCCCGGCTTCAACCGCCGGCCTGGTCAGGATGATGCGGCTAACCTGCTTGCCCTGCAAATAGGACAGGGCTAACGCCATGGCCAGATAAGTTTTGCCGGTGCCGGCTGGACCAATGCCGAAGACCAGGTCATAATCTTTAATCGCTTCCATATAATTTTTCTGGTTGAGGCTCTTGGGAGCAACAGATTTCCGCTGAAGGCAGAGAGGCTCAGCCGGAGCATAATCTTCGAGTTGCCCGTGATTTTCTTCCATGAAGTCAAGAGCTATCTGAAAATCCTCTTCTCTTAAATGGTAACCCTGGTTTTCGAGTTCCTGCAGCCTATCAAAGAACTTTCTGGCCAGCTGGACTTTTTCCGGCGAACCTTCAATAATCAGCTTATCACCCCGCAGCGACAGGTTCAGACCCAGCCGGCTTTCGAGGCGTTTGAGGCTTTTCTCAAGGCTGCCTGAATAAGAAACTCCCTGAAGAAAATGGCGGGTAACTTTTTCCATCTTAAAAGGCTAACTTACCTCTTTCCTGTTTTGTCCTCATAGAAATAGACAGCAAACTAAACAAAATTAAATCACGCCCGTCAGGTTTTGTCAAGAAAGCCAGCCGGCCATCAGGTTGATGGCTGGATGGCTACCGGGCTCTGCACCGGTTTTACCGCCGGCTGGTTCAGGTTCCGGGCTGGCCTTGGGCCTGAATCCAGTTGCAAAAAAGCTCAGTCTGTTATATAAGATTTCCTCAGGAGGAAAAATGGAAAAAGAGTTCACTTCAGTTTCCATTCCAACTTCTCTTTATAAAAAAATAGAAGAAAAAATAAAGGGAACAGACATCAGCTCGGTCTCAAGTTATGTGGCCAAAGTTTTAAGGGAAAATCTGACTAAGCAAGAAGAAAACAAAGAGGTTTTTACCCCGGAAGAAGAGGAAAAAATCAAGGAAAGGCTAAAAGCTCTCGGCTATATTGACTGAGCAGTGGCTTCCAGTCCCCAAGCCGAACCTTAAGGAGAAATTGATGATTAATCCCCATGGTGGAAAACTAATAAATCGGCTGCTGGAGGAAGGTGAAAAGGAGAAGACTCTGAGCAGTCTTGACCGGCTGCCCTCTCTCACCCTTGATCCGGATCTCGTCTCGGATGTGGAGAACATGGCCACCGGTGTCTATTCTCCCTTAGAAGGTTTTTTGACCCGCCCTGATTTTGAAAGTGTCCTGAGACAGATGAGGCTGGCTAACGACCTGCCCTGGACTATTCCCATTATTCTTGATGCCGACCGCGAAACAGCTGACCGGTTAGAAATCGGACAAAAAGTGGCTTTGCGGTCAGAAGACGGGCAACCGGTAGCTATTCTCTATCTTGAGGACAAATATCCCTATGATAAAGAAGAATTTGCTTTGAAGGTTTACGGCACGACTGACCTGAAGCATCCAGGGGTAGCCAGATTGTCAGCCATGAAGGACATTCTGCTGGGCGGAAAAGTGGAAGTGATTAATCTCCTGCCCACACCTTTCGATAGCTATCGTCTTTCGCCCCGGGAGACGAGGCTCCTTTTCCGGGAGAAGGGCTGGCAGACAGTGGTTGGTTTTCAAACCAGAAATACCCCTCATCTCGGCCATGAATATGTTCAAAAAACCGCTTTGACCTTTACGGATGGCCTGTTCATTAATCCGGTCATCGGTCGAAAAAAAAAGGGAGACTTTAAAGATGAAGTTATCCTGGCCGCCTATGATGAGCTTATCAAGCATTATTACCTTAAGAACCGGGCGGTCATGGCTATCTTAAAGATGGAAATGCGTTATGCCGGCCCGCGGGAGGCTATTCATCATGCCATCATCAGAAAAAATTTTGGCTGTAGCCATATCATTATAGGCCGGGATCATGCCGGCGTCGGCAATTATTACCCCCCTTATGCTGCTCAGGAAATTTTTGAACAGTTTCCTGATCTGGGGATTGTGCCCCTTTTCTTTACTTCTTTCTTTTTCTGCCGGAAATGCCAGTCGGTAGAGAATGAAAAAACCTGCCCCCACGACCGGTCTGAACATCTGGAATTCTCGGGGACCAAAATCAGAGAAATGCTGGTGAAAGGGGAAGTGCCGCCGCCTGAACTGATGCGGCCGGAAGTAGCCAGAGTGATTTTATCCTTTAAACAGCCTTTTAATGAATAACCGGTGATTAATGACAGTCAGGAAATGAAAGGTACCTCAATTGAAAGACAAAAGACTTCTGATTATAGGTCTTGATTGTGCTCCTCCTTCTTTAATCTTTGACCGGGCAGGTAAGCTGCCCAATCTTAACCGGCTGATGACCGGCGGCGTTTTCGGGCCGCTTCGAAGCTGTGATCCACCGATTACCATTCCGGCCTGGATGGTTATGGCCACCGGCCGGGATCCAGGCGAACTCGGACTCTATGGCTTCCGGCATAGAAAAAGTTATGAGTATAACAAAATGTGGATTGCCAACTCGACTGCAGTCAAGGCCAAAACCGTCTGGGATTATTTAGGCGAGCAGGGGAAACAAAGCATTCTGGTCGGCGTTCCACCCAGTTATCCGCCCAAGCCGGTCAAGGGTGAACTGATTTCCTGCTTTATAACGCCTTCCAGCGAAAAATCATACACCTATCCGGAAGAACTCAAGGCGGAAATAGAAAAGCAGTTCGGTCCTTTCCTGTTTGATGTCGTCTTCCGGACAGAAGACCGCTCGGAGGTTTTAAAAGAAATTTACCGGATGACCGAATATCATTTTAAAGTGGCCGATTATCTTCTTGACCGTCAGGATTGGTCTCTTTTCTGGCTGGTGGAAATCGGCGTGGACCGGATGCACCATGCTTTCTGGAAATTTATGGATAAAAATCATCACCTCTACCAGCCTGGAAATTCTTTTGAATCAGCTATTTATGATTATTATCAATTTCTCGATGAGAAAATCGGGCAGCTCCTGAAGAAGATAGATCAAAACACAGCGGTTCTGGTGGTCTCTGACCATGGAGCCAAGGGGATGAAAGGGGCATTTTGCGTCAATGACTGGCTAATTGAACAGGATGACCTGGTGATTTCTGAGCCGCCTGTCCGCGGTCAGAGTGTGGATAATCTTAAAATTGACTGGAAGCGGACCAGAGCCTGGGGCTGGGGCGGTTATTATGCCCGCATTTTCTTAAATGTTGAGGGACGCGAGCCGCAGGGAATTATTAAACCGGACGACTATGAAACGGTGCGCGATGAGCTGGCCTCTCGCCTTAAAGCTATCCGGGGGCCGCGGGGAGAAGAATGGCAGACGGTGGTCATCAAACCTCAGGAGCACTATCCGGTGGTCAATGGCGATTATCCTGATCTCATGGTCTATTTTGATGATTTATACTGGCGCTCGGCCGGGACACTGGGCTATGGCAGTCTTTACCTTGAGGAAAACGATACCGGGCCCGATGATGCTGTTCATGATTATGACGGGATTTACATCCTTTACGATCCTGATCAGCCAGGCGGAGGAAAGAAAAAAGCCAGTATTATTGATATTGCGCCCACTGTCCTTAAACTGCTGGGCGGACCGGCAGTACCGGATCTCAAAGGTCAGGTCATAAGCTGATTGTCAACTGGCTGGTAAAAATTGATAAAAAATAAAGTAAAAAAGATGAATAAAGGAGTAGTTTGATGTGCCAGGAACAAAAAGGTTTTACCCTGTGGTTTACCGGCTTGCCCTGCTCGGGCAAGTCAGCCATAGCTGACCGGGTGGCCAGCCTGCTCAGGGAAGATGGCTTAAAAGTTGAACGCCTGGACGGAGATGTTGTTCGCCAGAGCCTCTGCCGGGATCTTGGTTTTTCCCGCCATGACCGGGATGAAAATATCCGGCGGGTAACTTTCGTGGCCAAACTTCTGACCAGGAATGGAGTGGCTGTCCTGACTTCCTTTATTTCCCCTTACCGCGAGATCAGGGCTGAAGCCCGGCAGGAGATAGGCGACTTTATAGAAGTTTATGTGAAATGCCCGCTGGAGGTCTGTATGTCCCGCGATGTGAAGGGCATGTATCAAAAAGCCATCAAGGGCGAGATAAAAGAGTTTACCGGCATTTCCGATCCCTACGAAGAGCCGCTTCAACCGGAACTGATCCTTGAGACTGACCGGGAGACACTCGAAGAAAGTGCCAGAAAAGTCCTGGCTTATCTCCATGAGGCCGGTTATCTTGATGAGCACAGATAAGCTTCAGGAATAAAAAATGCCAGAACATAAAAACTATTTGGTCACCGGGGGAGCTGGTTTTATCGGCTCGCATATAGTTGAGGAACTGGTTAAGCGCCAGTACCAGGTCAGAGTTCTTGATGATTTTTCAACCGGCAAAGAAGAAAACCTGGCCGGATTGAGCTCAAAAATAGAAATAATCAGGGGCGATATCAGGAACCAGGACCTCTGCCTTGAAGCGGCCACCGGGATGGAAGTAATTTTACATCAGGCCGCTTTAGCTTCCGTTCCCAGGTCAATCTCCGAGCCTTTCCTGGCTCATGACATAAATTTGACCGGGACACTGAATTTGCTTCAGGCTGGGGTCAAAGCCGGAGTTAAGAGCTTTGTCTTAGCCTCTTCCTCAGCTGTCTATGGAGATGATGAGGTTTTCCCTAAGAAGGAGGGGAGCGAAGGCAAGCCTCTTTCGCCTTATGCCGCCCAGAAGCTGGCCTCAGAGAAATACTGCCAGGTCTTCAGCTATCTTTATAATTTTAATGCCGTTTGCCTCCGTTATTTTAATGTTTTTGGACCACGTCAGGACCCTAATTCTCAATATGCAGCCGTTATTCCCATTTTTATCAAACTTATGCTCCGAGGTCAGGCGCCCACAATTTTTGGCGATGGCCAGCAGACCCGCGATTTTATTTATGTCGGCAACGTGGTCAAAGCCAACCTGCTGGCGGCTCAGGCTGAACATTTCCGGGGAGAAGTCTTTAATATTGGCTCTTCTGAGCGGATGACAATCAATCGTTTGGCGGCAGAAATCGCCAGCTGCCTGGGGCGAACTCTAAAACCTGAATATGCCCCGGCCCGCCCCGGAGATATCAAAGATTCCTATGCCTCTGTCGATAAAGCCAGGAAACTTCTGGGCTTTGAGCCGGATATTGATTTCCAGCAGGGTTTAAGGCTAACAGTTGACTGGTATAAAAAGCAATCCGCCTGATTATCTTAGCCAGGCTCTGGCTTTTAGCAGATTCGCGGCAGCAGCTCTGAGGTAAGAGGCTCAAGCAGCCGCAACCCGCCAGTAGAAGTTTTGAGCAGGGTTTCACCCGGTTGTCCGGTTTTAGTTTGAACCTCGCCGATAATGGCAGCTTTTCTTCCCTGAGGATTAGACCTTAGCCTGTTTAAAATCAATTCTGCTTTTCTGTCGGGTGCGACTATTACCGCCCGGCCTTCACAGGCTAAGTAGAGAGGATCAATTCCGAGAATTTCCACTGCTCCCTGCAGCCGGGTGGAATAGGGGATTTTGTCTTCTTCTACAAGCAGGGGATAAGAAATTGTCTGAGCCAGTTCAGCCAGGACGGTAGCCAGCCCGCCCCTGGTGATATCTCTCATCCACAGGACGCCCTGCCTCCAGAGGGGAAGAAGAAAAAGGAGCGGCGCGCAATCACTCTTGACTCCGGAAACAAGTGGAAAGTTATTCCTGCTCAACATAATAGCCAGGCCATGTTCTCCAACCTCTCCGGTGACGATGATTTTATCACCTGGTTTAATCTTACGGGGCTGCGGCCTGCCTAGCAGGCGCCCGACCCCGGCGGTGTTGATATAGATTTTCCCTCCCTGTCCCTGGGGAACGACTTTGGTATCACCGGTTACGATTTCTACGGAATTTTTCCTGGCTGTCTTTTTTATTGATTGAAGTATTTTCTCCAGCTGTTCGAGCTCAAAACCTTCTTCTATGATCAGCGACAGAGTCAGGTAGGCTGGCCTGGCTCCGGAAACGACCAGATCATTGACCGTCCCGTTGATGCAGAGACTGCCAATATCCCCGCCCGGGAAAAACAATGGGTCAACCGTATAGGAATCAGTGGTCAGAGCTAAGCCCCCGGGTAGGTGAGCGGCATCGTGAAGTTCACTTAAGATTGGGTTTTTAAATAACCTGACGACTTTTTCCGAGATGAAATCCCTCATTAATCTTCCGCCGCTGCCCAGCTCCAGGCTGACTTTAGTCATGATGTTTCGCTCCAGAAAACTTGTATTCTACAAGGCAGGCTCCTTCATAAGAAACCATGCAGGGTCCCTGGGGGCTATCGGGCCAGCATTGCCGGCCAAACAGGGGACAGTCGCCAGGACCAATCAGGCCTTTTAGTACCTCTCCGCACCGGCAGGCTGTTTTTCCAGTCTGGCCTGGCTTCAGCTTGAGCGAAAACTTTTTCAGGGCATCAAAGGCAGAGTAGTCTGGTTTCAATTTCAGCCCGCTATCTGGGATTATCCCCAGTCCGCGCCAGTCGGCAGCGGTTTTGCTCAGATATTTCTCCATCAGAGCCAGGGCCTGCGGGTTGCCTTGAGGTTTGACCACTCTCTGATATTCATTGGCGACCCGCGGCTTCCCGCTTCTTATTTGTCTGACCACTGATAGAACGCCCAGAAGGATGTCGGCCGGCTCAAAACCGGAAATCGCTCCCGGCAGATGATATTTTTCAGCGATAAAGGCATAGGGTTTTTCGCCAATGATGACACTGACATGCCCCGGGTAGATAAAGCCGTTGATGGCCAGCTCTCCCGATTCAATAATGGCCCTTAGGGCCGGTGGAATCAACCAGAAAGCTGTCAGGAGTGAATAATTTTTTAAATTCAGTTCGGAGGCTGTCTTGACGGTAAAAGTGATGCCCGGAATAGTAGTTTCAAAACCGGCGCCAAAAAAGATTACCTGCTTGTCAGGCTGACTCCAGGCTTCTTTGATAGCTTCTTCAGGAGAGTAAACTATTTTCAACCTGGAACCAGGCTGCGGGACAACAGTTTGTAAAGAGCCTTTCCTGGTCGGGACTCTGGTCAGATCGCCAAAAGTGCAAACGATAATATCATCACGGGCGGTCAGAAGGTCAATTATTGCTTCATGGTAATAATCAGGTGTAATGCATACCGGACAGCCAGGTCCTGAAATCAGCTCAATCCCGGCTGCCCGTAGCTGCGGCTTTAAGCCTGAGCGATGGAGGACCATGGTATGGGTACCACAGACTTCCATTAGCTTGAGAGCGGCGGGGAGGTGTCTGGTTTCGGTTTCAATGGCCCGAAGCAAATGGTCAGTGGTTTCTCTTGTTCTCCAGTCAGAGAAAGGCGTGCGGTGAAAAACTGGCCCGGTCATGGCCCCTACCCTAAGACTGCTTTTCCAGTTCCTGGAAGAGCTTGAGAGTCCGGCGCGCTTCTTTTTGATCGAGCCTGGAGATAGCAAAACCGGCATGAACTATAACCCAGTCGCCAATTCTGATGCCGGACAGGAGAGAAAAATTGGCCAGAACCTGACTGCCTAAGTAGTCAACCTGACCTGTCCCGTTGTCATTTAAACTGATTACTTTTCCGGGTACTGCCAGGCACATATCATCCTCTTTTTGAAAATATTAGCATAGACCCGCCAGCCTGTCTATAAAACCGGCTTTTTTGACAAATTTCTTAAGGCTACTTATAATGTTTGGCATGCCTGATAATCTTAAAGACTACATCCAGCCAGGCAGCCCTGAGGCCGAACTGGTTGATCAGATAGATTTTTCCCGCCTGCCTGTTCATATTGCCATCATTATGGACGGCAATGGCCGCTGGGCTCAAAAAAGGAATTTACCGCGGACTGAAGGCCACCGGGCAGCCAAGGAATCAGTTCAGGAAACGATCGAGGCTTCTGCCCGCCTGGGAATAAAATACCTTACCCTTTATGCCTTTTCTCAGGAGAACTGGAAAAGACCGCCAGGTGAGGTCAAAACTCTCTGGGAATTGCTAGCCGAAAACCTCAAACAGGCCGAAAAGACCCTGATTGATCATGATTTAAAGTTGCAGGTTATAGGAGAGAGAAAAGGTATCCCCTTTTTTGTCCGTCATGAACTTAACCGGCTGGAAAAAATGACCGGAAACAATAGCCGGATGTCTCTCATTCTGGCCCTGAATTATGGCGGCCGGCAGGAAATACTCAAGGCCTGCCAGAAGCTGTTGAAAAAGCCTGCCCAGCCCGATCAGCTGGATGAAAAGACTTTTTCGAGATGCTTAGACACAGCTAATTTGCCTGATCCTGATCTGCTGATCAGGACCAGCGGTGAGATGAGACTGTCGAATTTTCTACTCTGGCAGTGCGCCTATACTGAATTCTGGATTACGCCTGTTCTCTGGCCTGATTTCCGGAAAAAAGACCTCCTGCAAGCCATTGTTGACTACCAGAAAAGGGAAAGAAGATTCGGGGGCGTCAGCCAGAAAGAAGATTAATTGAGATGAGTTTAGCTCAAAGAACAAAATCAGCTTTAATTTTAATTGCGGTTTTATTTTTAATCATCCAGTTTACCCCACCCTGGATTTTTTTTCTCCTGGTCCAGGCGATTATTATTGGCGGGCTGCTGGAGTTCTATAACTTAAGCAACCGTCGTAAATTTTATCCCAAGAAATTACTGGGCTGCCTGTTTGCTTTAATCATCGGAGCTACTTTCTATTTTGATCAGTTCCCTTTTTTACTGGGCTTTACTCTGATTACCATCATAGCGTTTGTCTATTTTGTCATTGACACCAATACCTTAGAGAAACTGGCCATTTTCCCCGGCTCTTTCAGCGTAACCGTCTCGGGGGTGATCTATGTCAGCCTGACTATCAATTTTTTTTACTGGATTAGAAGGGATTTTGGGTTACTCTGGCTCTATCTGTTGTTCACAGTTATCTTTCTGGGAGATACCGGGGCTTTTTTGATCGGAAAGAAATTTGGCCGTCACAAAATGACTCCGATCGCCAGCCCGAATAAGACCTGGGAAGGTGCCATCGGCGGGATTATCTGGGCCGTGGCCGGCGGCTGGCTGGCCAGAACTGTTCTTCTGCCCAGGTTCCCCTTATTAGAGATTTTGGTTTTGAGCGCTGTTGTCCATGCCGGGGCCCAGGTGGCTGACCCGCTTGAGTCGCTTTTTAAGAGAGCGGCTGGAGTTAAAGATTCGTCTAATCTTATTCCCGGTCATGGTGGTATCCTGGACCGGATTGATAGCTTTACCTTAGCCTGTCCGTTTTTTTATTATCTGATGAAACTGCTGATCATTAAATAAAAGACAATCTGAATAACAATTGAAGATGAATAAAAGCCGAAAAAAAGTCATTATCCTCGGGAGCACCGGTTCAATTGGCAGCAGCACGCTCGATGTCATCCGCCACTATCCCGGGAAATTTGAAATCACCGGCCTGGCTGGCGGGAAAAATATCAGACTGCTGGCGGAACAGATTGAAGAATTCAGACCGCAGGCGGCGGCGGTTAAAAGACCGGCCGATTCACTTCGCCTGCAGAAAAAGTTTAGTCGAACCGGCCCAAAAATTTTAGCCGGTGAAACTGGATTGATTGACCTGGTCACTGGCCTCCAGGCGGATCTGGTGGTTTCTGCTATTACCGGCATCGCCGGGCTGAAACCAACCCTGGCCGCTCTCGAGGCCGGGAAAGATGTAGCTCTGGCCAATAAAGAATCAATGGTGGTGGCTGGCCCATTTTTAAAGAAGGTAGCTTCCCGGACAGGGGCCAGGATTATTCCGGTTGACAGCGAACATTCGGCTATTTTTCAGTGTCTTCAGGGGCAAAGAAAAAAATATCTTAAAAGGGTTTATTTAACAGCTTCCGGTGGTCCTTTTTTCCGCCTGCCTTTAAGTGATCTGGCTGACCGCCGGGTGGAGGAAGCTTTAAAACATCCGCGCTGGAGCATGGGGAAAAAGGTGACCATCGATTCAGCCACTCTGATGAATAAGGGCCTGGAGCTAATTGAAGCTAAATGGTTATTTGATTTGGAGCCAGACCAGTTGCAGGTCCTGATTCATCCTCAGAGCCTGGTTCATGCCCTGGTTGAGTTCCGGGATGGCTCGATCCTGGCTGAATTAAGTCAGACCGACATGAGAATCCCGATCCAGTATGCCTTGAGTTATCCCGAGCGGCTGGAATCCTGCCTGCCACCTCTCAATCTGGCCAGCCTGACCGGTCTGGAATTTTATCCGGTGGAGGAGAAAGAGAGATATCCACTCTTTTTCCTGGCCAGAAAAGCCCTGCTGGCTGACCTGAGTTATCCGGTCAGGCTGAATGCCGCCAATGAAGTGGCCGTGACCGCTTTTCTGAATGGCAAAATTAAGTTCGGCCAGATAAATTTAATAGTTGATCATTGCTACCGGCAGCCTCAACCGGGCAGGATCGGCTCAATTGAGGATATTTTTGAAATAGACCGGAAGACAAGAATTATGGCTAATCAATATCTAAATCAGTTAGTCAATATGAAGGGAAAGTAGAAATGACCATTGTCGGCACCATAGTGGCCTTTATCATTGTTTTCGGCGTGCTGGTTTTTATTCATGAATTCGGACATTTTTTTACCGCCAAGCTGGTCGGGGTTAGAGTCGAAGTCTTTTCCTTAGGCTTTGGCCAGCGCCTGTTTGGTTTTAAAAAGGGGGGGACTGATTACCGGGTTTGCCTCATTCCACTCGGCGGTTATGTGAAACTGCTGGGTGAAGGTATGTTCGATAAGAACCGGGAGTTAGCCCCGGATGATTTTATGGCTAAAAACCGGTTTCAGCGGTTTTTGATCATGGTCATGGGTTCAATCATGAATATCATTCTGGCCATCGTCCTGGTGGCCATTATCAATATGGCCGGAGTGACCGTGCCTGAATATCAGGAACAGCCGCCAGTTATCGGCTATATTGATCCTGGTTCACCAGCAGAAAAAGCCGGGTTGCTGATTGAGGATGAAATTCTTAAAATCAATGGCCGTCAGGTAAAAACCTGGAATGATGTCGAAATAACCATTGGCTCAAAGCCTGACCAGATTTTAACCCTGGAGGTTAAAAGGTCTGGCCAGATTCTAAATGTTCCACTCAAGACTGATAAAATTACCAAGTATGACATGGGCTATGCCGGCTTCCGGGCGAAAATTCTTACCCAGGTCATGATGGTTACTCCCGGTTCGCCGGCGGAAAAAGCGGGGGTTAAACCAGGAGACGTCATGCTGGCCATTAACGACCAGCCGGTCTTTTTCTATAATTTTGTGGAGAAAATAGAAAAGAATCCGGAGGTATCGGTCAAGATTACTGTTGATCGTCAGGGGCAGATTCTTGATTTGACTGTTACTCCCAGAAAAGAAGGCAATGTAGGAAAAATTGGCGTTATGCAGGGGGCTAAATCGGTTACCCAGAAGTACTCGTTGTTCCCGGCCATTGCCCGCAGTCTGAATGACAATGCCAAAAACACCTTTCTGGTCATGAATTTTCTAAAAGACCTGTTTACCGGCCGGGCCTCAGCCAAACAACTGGGTGGTCCACTTGAAATCGCCAAATTTTCTTATGCGGCTATGCAGATGGGACTGCTGCAGCTGCTGTCCTGGATTGCCATTATCAGCCTGCAGCTCGGGATTTTGAACCTGCTGCCTATTCCGGTTTTTGATGGCGGCCAGATTTTTGTCTTGATGATTGAAGCTATTATTAGAAGGGATCTAAGCCCCAGGATGAGAGAAATCTGGCTGCAGATCGGTTTCTTGCTGGTCATTTTTATCATGGGTTTTGTCATTTTAAATGATCTGGTTAAAACCATGCCGACTGGCTGGAAAAGCCTTGGTGATATTTTTAAAAAAATAGGTGACAGCCTGAGTCACCTCTTTAATCATTAGGATTGGCTGAAAAGATGACCCAACCTTTATTCCCCCGGCGACAGACAAGGGTGGTCAGGGTTGGACAGGTGGAAATCGGCGGTGGAGCTCCGATCGTGGTCCAGTCAATGACCAAAACCAGAACGGCTGAGGTCGAACCGACGGTCAGACAGATTAACAGGCTGGAGAGAGCCGGCTGCCAGCTGATCCGGCTGGCCGTGCCGGAAATGGCTGATGCTTTAGCCCTCAGGGAAATCAAGAAAAAAGTCAATCTGCCGCTTATTGCAGATATCCATTTTGACCCGCGGCTGGCCATAGCCTCAATTGTGGCTGGAGTGGACGGCCTGAGGATTAATCCAGGGACTTTCGGTTCCAGGAGCAAATTAAAAGAGGTGGTTGCCCTGGCTAAGGAGCGAAAAATTCCAATTAGAATCGGCATCAATTCCGGTTCGCTGGAAAAGGACTTAAGGTCTAAATATGGAGGAGTTACTTCAGAAGCTATGGTTGAAAGTGCTCTCAGAGAAATAAAGCTCCTCGAGGATCTGGGTTTTTATGATATTAAAATTTCCCTTAAAGCTTCTGATATCGGGAGAACCGTGGAAGCTTACCGGCTGCTGGCGGACAAGGTTGATTATCCTTTTCACGCTGGAATCACTGAAGCCGGGACTTTATTCCGGGGCAGTCTGAAGTCGGCCGCCGGCCTGAGCCTGCTGATCCGGGAAGGTCTGGCTGATACGATTAGAGTTTCGCTAACTGCTCCGCCTGAAAGAGAAGTGGAAGTGGCCAACCTGATCCTCCAGGATCTGGGCTTAAAAGAGTCGGGAATAAACTTTATTTCCTGCCCGGGCTGTGGCCGGAGCCAGATAGACATAGAAAAGCTGGCCAGTCAGGTGGAGAAAAAAATTTCAGCCGTCAAGGCTAATCTGACGGTGGCGGTGATGGGCTGTCCGGTCAATGGTCCGGGAGAAGCTAAAGAAGCGGATCTCGGCCTGGCCGGCGGGAAGGGGACAGGCATAATTTTTAAAAAGGGAAAGGTCGTTAAGAAAGTGCCGGCGGAGAAAATCGTGGAAGAACTGGTCAAGGAAGTCTTCAATCTGGCTGCTGAAGAAAAAAATAAGAAATAAGAAAGAACGATAAAAAAGAGAGTCGTGATGCAAACAAACGGCAGTCAGCAGCGGGGAAAAAGCAGGCTGAAGAAAAGAAGCGGCCGGCCCCTGAGCCAAAGCCTGGCCCGAAAGTATGAAAGATTAAAAAACGAGTTGAAAATAGCCGGCAGTGTTCTGGTCGCTTTTTCCGGAGGGGTGGATAGCAGCCTGCTTCTCCAGGTGGCAGTTGACGTTCTTAAAGATAAGGTTCTGGCCGTCACGGTTGATACGCCCCTCTTCAGCCGGCAGGAAATACGGGCGGCTCAAAAACTGGCTAAAAACCTCCAGGTCAGTTTGATGATCATCAAAGCTAACAGCCTGGAGCTTCCAGCCGTGGCTAAAAATTCTAAAGAGCGCTGCTATTATTGTAAATTATTTATTTTCTCCAGGCTCAAACAAATAGCTAAAGACAAAGGCCTGGATAAAATTGTAGAAGGCTCCAACCTTGATGACACTAAGGATTTTCGGCCGGGGAAGAAGGCCATTGAGGAACTGGGGATCAGATCGCCTCTGGAGGAAGCTGGTTTTAGCAAGAACGAGATCAGGCAACTGGCTAAATATCTTGGTTTACCCAACTGGAATAAGCCGGGAGCGGCCTGTTTAGCTTCCAGAATTCCCTATGGCCAGCCTCTTGACCGGAATCTCCTGAGCAAAATAGAAAGAGGAGAGAGAGCCCTGATTTCCTTGGGCTTCGGCCAGGTCAGATTAAGGCATCATGGTGAAATAGCTAGAATTGAGATCAGCCCGGAGGAATTCTCCCTCTGGTTGAAGCCGGGGCTCAGAAGCAGGGCCGTGGCTTCTTTAAAAAAGCTTGGCTACCGGTATGTCGCCCTTGATTTGGAAGGCTACCGGACAGGCAGCCTTAACCCGCCGGCAGTGAACTAATAAGGGGCCAATTAGAAGCAACACTATCTTCGTCATCAGGTTTCTCTTACCTCATTGGCTGGCTTCTTCCCGGCCAGAGCTTCCAGCAGATTGTTAACAGCCATCAAGCTCATCTTCAGTCTGGTTTCATAGGTGGCGCTGCCGATATGAGGCAGGACGGCCACATTTTTGAGCGAAAGCAATTCTGGCTCAATCCGGGGCTCATGCTCATAGACATCGAACCCGGCAGCCCACAACCGGCCATTTTTTAAGGCTTCGGTCAAAGCTTTTTCATCGACTATGGCCCCCCGGGCCACATTGATCAGGACAGCCGATTGTTTCATAAGGGCGAGCTTCTCACTCGAGATTAAATGATCTGAGTCAGGATTGAGTGAAGCATGAATGGAGACAATGTCGGCTTCAGCCAGAAGAGAGTCAAGCTGGCGGTAGTCAACCTTAAGAGTCTTCTCTTTTTCAGGACTCAAGCGATGGCGGTTATAATAGATAATTTTGAGCCCGAAGCCCTGAGCTCTCCGGGCCACCGCCTGACCGATTTGACCCAGGCCAATAATACCCAGAGTTTTTCCCTGGAGTCCCTGACCGAGAAAGAGGTCAATTCTCCAGCCTTTAAACTGACCCTGGCGGCAAAAGTCATCAGCTTCTATTAACCGCCTGGTGGTGGCCAGAATCAGAGCTAAAGTCAGGTCAGCCGTGGGTTCGGTCAGAATATCCGGAGTATTGGTGACAATAATTCCACGGCTTCTGGCTGACTTAAGGTCAATATTATTAGTTCCGACGGCACAATTGGAAATAGCTCGCAAGGCCGTCGCCTTTTCTAATAGTTCCCGGTCAACCAGGTCAGACAAAAAACAAAGGAGGCCTTCTTTATCTTGAATTTTTTCGGCCAGTTCAGCCGGGGGAAGGAAGTCTTCGCTGGTGGCCAGTTCGAGTTCTGTCTGTCGAGCTAAATAATCCATGGCTTCCTTTAACAGGGGATGAGTTAGAAGGACTTTTGGTTTCATGTTTTCCGCCTCAAATCTTAATATATTTTTAAGACTCAAAAATCAGGGGCCTGAAATAATTATCGGTAGCTGACCGGACCTGCCGGCCGGCCATCAAATTACGCCAGAAGGATAAAGACAGCCGGTCGGAAACAATAAAAAGCCCGGCCGCCTCCAGTCCGTAAAACCGCGAAAAAGCCAGCACGGCTGAGATCTCCATATCAACAGCCAGAATTCCTTTTTTCTGCATCTTTTTTAGCCAGGCTGGAGTCTCACGATAAGGAGCATCGGTCGAGACTATAGCCCCTTCGGCATAGGGCAATTTCCTGCTTTCCAGACGATCAAGTAACTCCTGCCGGCAGGCTTTTGAGACCTGATAAAGCCTGTCTTTGCGGGGTAAATAATGGCTTGAGGTCCCTTCATCAGACAGGGCGGAGAGGGGTAGAAGAGCCTGGCCTATCTCCAGCTGTTCGGTGAGAGAGCCGCAGTAGCTGAGCAGAATTATCTCTTTCAACTTACCCAGCCTGAGCTTTTCCAGCGAGCTCACGCTCGAAGAAGCCCCGACCGGTCCATAGAGGATAGCCTGGTTCTCAAGATAAAAAAGCTCGCTTTGATGGAGGCCGATTTTCCGGCTGGCTTTTTTCTTTAAGTCAGAAAGGATCCCGGGGAAAGGCATAAAAGGAATAAAAATCAAGCGGCCGGCTGGTATGTCCGGACCGCGAAACTCAGGCCTGGCAATTGATTCCTGTCTCATAATTTCTCCTAAAGTTAGCAGATTTTTAGCTTCCGGGCAACCATTGAGTTCTACCTGAGTTTACAAACTTCAGGATGTTCTTTAGAATGGAAGCATGGAGTTTAAAGAAATTGGCCTCAGCGATCTGAGGCTCAAAGATAGACGTTTTAATTTTACTCTGGACGAACCGGATGAGAAGTTCCTGGCTTCGGTCAGGCAGGTTGGAATAACTGAGCCGGTTAAAATAAAGGCAGAAGATGGCAGTTTAATTTTGGTGACTGGCTGGAAAAGGATGGAGTCGGCCCGGGCTGGCGGACTGAAAAAGATTCCAGTCCGGATTCTTCCAGCTGGCTTAACTGACCTTGAAATTTTGAGGCTGGCTTTTTTTGAAAATTATCCACAAAGAGATTTTTCTTTAGCTGAAAAAGCTCTGCTGGTAAAAAAATTTCTGGAGTTTGGTCTCAGCCAGGAAGAGCTAATCAGAGAAATTCTGCCCCGGCTGCAATTGCCGCCGGAAAGGCCAACAATTGAGACTCTGGTCAAACTGGCAGCTTTAGACCGGGCTCTGCCCGGAATCCACCACGGGCGCTGGAAACTTGCCACTGCCCGGCTTTTCCTGTCCTTTCCGTTAGAAGAGCAAAAGCTGATCGTTGGCTTGGCTGGCGCCTTTAATCACAATCAGCAGGCAGAATTGATTGATCTGCTTTTTACTTTGAAGAAAAGGCAGGCGAAACCACTGGCTGCTATTCTAAGCGAGCAGGAGATTGAACCACTGGTGAAGGAGATGAAAGAAGGAAAGCCACCGGCGGCTGACAGGCTGCTAACTGCCTTAAGAGAAAAGGCCTTACCCCGGTTGAGCTGCCTTAACCGGGAAATTCAAGCAGCCATCAAAAAGATTAACCTGCCTGGCCAGGGTCGGCTCAACTATGATCAAACTTTAGAAAAAACGGGGGTCTCAATCTGGCTGGAAGCCAGGAGTAAAGACGAACTGGAAAGTGCCCTAAAAAATTTGAACGAAAGTCTAAAGGCCGGGGAGTGGGATACTTTATTTAAAATTTTAAACAACAAGATTGATGAGTAGCTGGACGGATGTCCTGGATTAAACAATTAAAAAAAATCTATGTAAACCGCCAGGTCAAAAATTCTCCGCTGGTCGAAAATATTTTGAGCCGGTTGGTTTCTATTCCATTTCAATTAGTTGATGGCCTGGAAGACATCCAGTCAGAGTTGCGACTCGCCCCTGACCCGATTGCTGAAAGCAAAAGGACCCTGTTTTTAACCAGGGAAAAGGCTTTTATCCGTCCCTGCCCCTGCACTCGGGGGGCGGTTGGCTGCGGTTACTGGACTCTCGATCTTGACCTTAACTGTCCTCTTGACTGCAGCTACTGCCTGCTTCAGGCCTATTTTGACCTTCAGCCTCTGACCATAGCTGTCAACCGCCACGAGCTTGAAGCCGAGCTCAAGGCTTTCTTCGGCCACAGAAATAGCCAGGTTGTAAGGCTGGGGACAGGGGAGCTAAGCGATTCTTTAGCCCTTGACTCCATAACCGGTCAGGCCTCTTTTCTGGCGGGCCTTTTCAGGCAGCGGGAAGGAGTCTGGCTTGAACTTAAAACCAAAACTGCTTCCATTGACTCCTTATTGGAAATTTCTCCGCCAGACAAGGTAGTGGTAGCCTGGTCATTGAACTCAAAGAGAATAATTGCTTCCGAAGAAAACGGCTCAGCCAGCCTGGAAGAAAGGTTAGGGTCTGCCGCCCGGGCAGTGGAGCATGGTTATAAGGTGGCCTTCCACTTTGATCCGGTCATCTATTATTACAACTGGGAAAGAGAATATGAAGAGGTAATTGAGGAATTGTTAGAAAAGGTGCCAGCCGGGTCAATTGCCTGGATTAGCTTAGGGACGCTGCGCTTCCCGGGGAAGCTCAAGGAAATAGCCAGAGAGAGGTTTTCTCAAAGTCTGATCTTTGAGGAGGAATTCGTCAGGGCCTGGGATGGGAAATTCAGATACCCTAAGCCTTTAAGGCTGAAGATTTATAAGAAATTTAAAGACCTGTTTCAGGCTCGAGCCTTAAGCGACAGGTTGTACCTTTGCATGGAATCGCCAGAAGTTTGGAAAGAATTTACCAGACAAAATAAAAAGGGGAAGCTTTTGGCTTCCCCTTTTTCGTGGCTTAATTAATAAAAGCGAAATTAAGGAAATCAGGTTCCCTCAGTCGCTTTCTTCTCTGTGATTATACCTACCAGCTCGATTCCTGCTTGCTGGACCGCATAAATGACATCAACTATCTTGCCGAACTCCAGATTCTGGTCAGCTCTGAGATACAGCTTCTTATCTTTGGCAGTTAACAGGGATTCTTCCAGAGCAGAAGCCAGGCCATCAAGGGTGACTCGCTGATCTTTGAGGTACAGACTGCCGTCAGCTTTGATCGACAGAACTATTTCCGGGCTATCGGACATGTTAGCGGCATTAAGAGCTGTCGGTATCTGAACATCAACACCCTTTTGAACGAGGGGGGTAACGATCATAAAAATGATGAGCAGAACCAGAAGAACGTCACAGAGAGGAACGACATTGGGTTCAGATTTGACGGTCTCTTTTTTATCCGTTGACACTGAAAAAGCCATTGTCTTTCTCTCTTTTCGAAAAAATTTGCTAAGTGCCGTTACTTAGATTCAGTCGTCCGCACGAAATAGTCAGTCAGCTGAGATGTCGTGTTTTCCATTTCGGTATTGTAGACTTCAATGCTGGAATTCAGGGTATTGAAGGCCCACAGGGCGATAACAGCCACCGCAATACCGAAAGCGGTCGTAATCAGAGCTTCAGCGATACCAGCCGAGACAGCGCCGATTCCCCCGGAACCAGTCAAAGCCATGCCACGGAACGCATTGATGATACCAAAAATAGTTCCGAACAGGCCAATGAAGGGTGCCGAGGTAGCAATGGTCGCCATGACACTTAAGCCTCTTCTGAGCTCTTGAGTAAAGAGAGACTGAGCCCGTTCGCAGCCTCTCTGGGCTGAGTTTAATTGTTCATCAACCGCCAGATTTGACGTCCGGCCAGCCAGATACTCTTCAATTCCAGCTGCGGTCACTCTGGCTAAGTGGCTTCCTTTGAATTCTTTTTTGGAAGCCAGGGCGAGAGCTTCTTTGAGCTGCCCGTTCTTTAACAGATCAGCCAGCTTGGGGGCGACTTCCATGGATTTTTTTCTGGCCCGGGAAAAAGCCAACTGTCTCTCAATGAATAGATAAATGGTAATTACGGAAAGAGCGATCAGAATTATGGCCACTGTCTTAGCTACAGCGCCCATCGACTGCCACATTTCAATCAAACCGAATTGCATGTTGAAAACCTCCTTTTAAATATCGAAAGCCATTATAAGCTTTTCTTACTTTA
>JAGOPD010000032.1 GCA_017992175.1 Candidatus Saccharicenans sp. | reverse complement strand
CGCTTCCATACTGTGTTCCTTTGACCATGGACAGGATGGTATTTTTTTCGACAGTCAACTCTGAACCATCATCTTTCCTGATCCTTATGACTTTTTCGTTTTCATAGGTGACAGTTCCAACCAGACGGCCGGGTTTCCCTCTCTGGACTATCATCACCTGGTCACTCTCATTATTTAGCCGGGCAGCCTGAGCCAGGCCTGAGTCAGGCATGGTTAAAATAAGAAGAAGCCAGAAGACAAATAGAGAGGTAACTTTTTTAGTCATTTCAAATCCTCTCTTCCTATAAATAATCTAATACTCCCCAACTGGAAAAGTCAAATCTTAAATAACCTTGACTCTGAGGCGGTCAGGTCAGTCACAGCAGTCTTATTTTTTTGACGGCTAAATTATCAGGCTGGATTTCGGCCATGAATAATCAGTAAAACAAAATTTGTCTGAAATAAGACCAGCCAATTTGATAAAATAAGTTTTGGGCTGAGAGAGATTTGAGCTAATGAATTGAGGAGAAAAATCATGTCTCATCTAAGCAAGAAGTTAATCAGTTTGACTGCCTTAATTTTTATTCTAACAGGAGCTTTTTTAATGACTGGAGCTCAAAACAAAACGGAGAAACCGGTTCTTCACGGACAACACTGGGTGGCCATTACTGGCAAGCCTCTGGCGGCCACAGCCGGGGCCATGATCTTTATGAAAGGCGGCAATGCTGTTGATGCCGCCTGCGCTATGCTGGGTGCGGTCTGTACCATGCATGATGTCCTGAGCTGGGGAGGTGAAACCCAGGGCTTAATCTATAATCCCAGAACCAAAAAGGTTATAGCCATTAACGGGCTGGGAGTAGCACCGAGCGGAGCCACAGCCGAGTTTTACAAACAGAAGGGCTATAAATACCCACCGGCCGATGGGCCGCTGTCGGCTGTCACTCCCGGGACACCTGGTGCTCTGCTGGTCATGCTGGCTGAATTTGGCACTTTAAAACTTAAAGATGTTCTTGAGCCGGCTATTCAGATGGCGGGGGGCTATCCGATAGAAAGAGAAACAGCTGATTCTATAGAGAGAAACAAGGAAAAATTAAAAAAATGGACCTATTCCAGAAAAATTTTCCTGACCCATCCTGGTGAAAAACGGGAAGCCCCTTATCCCGGAGAAGTTTTCCGTCAGCCGGAACTGGCCGAAACCCTGAAGAAACTGGTCGAGGCCGAGTCCGGGGCCCTTCAGGCTGGTAAAAGCAGAAAAGAAGCTATCTACGCTGCTTATGACCGTTTTTATAAGGGTGATATTGCTAAGGAACTGGTTCGTGGCTGCCAGGAAGAAGGTGGCCTGATGACCATGGAAGATCTGGCCAGATGGCAAGTCTATCTCGAGGAACCGGTCATGACCACCTATAAGGGAATCGAAGTTTATAAACTCAATACCTGGGTGCAGGGGCCGGTCATGCTGCAGATGCTCAATCTGCTGGAGAATTTTGATCTGAAAGCCATGGGTTACAATAGTGCTGATTACCTTCATATTTTATATCAGGTGATGAACCTGGCTTTTGCTGACCGCGATTTTTATTATGGAGATCCCTATTTCCCGCCCGTAGAGCCGATTAAAGGGCTTCTTTCTAAGGATTATGCCCGGGAAAGAATAAAACTCATCAATCGTGAAGCCAACGACCCGGAGAGTAAACCCGGTGATCCCTATCCTTTCCAAGGCCAGGAAAATCCATTTAAACATTACCTGGCCAACTGGTCGAACAGAGATTGCCAGGCTAGACCGGAAGACGAAGCCAGACTGGAGGTCAGCATGAGGCAGGGGACGACCTCGGTCCAGGCGGCTGACGAAGAAGGCTGGGTCGTTTCTCTGACGCCCAGCGGAGCCTGGGTGCCGGCGGTGGTAGCTGGAAAAACCGGTGTAGGCCTCAGCCAGCGGGCTCAGAGCTTTGTTCTGGATGAAGCTGAAAATCCATTTAATGTTATTGCCCCGGGGAAAAGACCGAGAGCGACTCTAACTCCAGGTTTAGCCCTGAAGAACGGAAAGCCCTATCTGTCGTTTGCCGTTCAGGGTGGCGATACCCAGGACCAGAACCTGCTGCAATTTTTCCTGAATGTGGTTGAGTTTGGAATGACCGTGCAGCAAGCCTGCGAAGCAGCCAATATTACCAGTTATCAAATGCGCGATTCTTTTGATCTTCACCAGTGCTTCCCTGGAAAGATTGATCTGAATGAAAAGACCCCGGTTGAAGTCAAAGATAAGCTGACTGAGATGGGCTATAAGATCTCAGTTAAAAAATACACTTCCGGACCAATTAACGCCATTTATTTTGACTGGCAGCACGGAACTTTCTGGGGCGGCTCCAGCAACTTCGGGGAAGATTATGGCGTCGTCTGGTAATAGCTCCGGCCAGAAATTCAAGTTCTTCAGCCAGAAAGATTTTACTGGCAATGATTGAGACGAATGGTGGCGGTAACTGAAGAGCAAATTTTAGTTGATAGTTTTTGACCTTCTTTGTTATCATAATTTTGTCTGATTAAAAAAGGGCGGTGAAAAATGAGACGGATGTCTTTTTTTCTGGTGGTCATGACGCTGTCCATCTTTCCGTTCATCCTGAGCAGCTGCCGGAGTATCAATCAAGATCAATTTCAAAATGTCCCGGCCACCAGTCTGCCAACCGGGGTAAACGTTCTGGTTGATGGAATGCCAGCTGGAAAAACGCCGGTCAGTCTGGAACTGGATAGAAAAACTGTTCATACAGTGCGTTTTGAGGCCGAGGGCTTTCGCCCGGTCGAAATCCAGATTACTCAACGCCGGCCTCCTCTGGTGGAAACAATGCTGAAGAATGCCTGGCTTATACCTGTTGGGGGAGTGGTTATCGGGACGCCTATTGATCTTATCTGGTATGGGATAACCGGAAAATATGAGGAATTGGGAGAAATGGGGCGGGCGATGGCTTCTTTCGCCGTCGGAGGCCTCATCAGCTGGATAGTAGGCTCAAACTTAGACCGCAACCGGTCCGCCAACTCTATCCTTGAGCCTCAAACACTCCATGTAGAAATGGAAAGAGCTCAAGCTGGTGAAGCGGCCGAGGTCATTCAAATCGAAAGAAAAAATCTTCAGTCAATCCGCTGGATAAGAATTTCCACTAAATAAGAACAGCAAGTCGCTCAAGTTGTCCAGGCTGACCAGACATAGGCTGCCTGCCTGTCAAATTCGATCTGATTATAAACAACCCCCCCACATTTTTTTTATTCTTAAGATGAGCTTCCTTCCGAAAATTGTTACTGGCAGCCAGTTAGTAAAATTGAACCTTTACGTTCTCTAACTACCCAGGCTTTCTTTTTCAGGAACACCTGGTCCAGCCGCAATTCGGGCAGACCGGGCATTTTTCATCAGGTAAAGTTGCTCCGCACAGCGGGCAGATATCTTTGAGGAAATCCCGCCGGTTTTCTTTGACTTCCCCCAGGTGACGTTCCAGAACTTTGGCTACCGCATCTGGAATGGACTGGACCAGCCCGCCTTCGGTAAAGACTGGCTCGCTCCCGCCAATGCCCTTGAGCTGCAAAATAACTTCCTTGGAATCAACTCCGCTTCTTAAGGCTAAGGAAATCAGCCGGCCGATGGCTTCGGCATCAGCCATGGTTGAGTAGCCGCTTTTCCCGATCGAGGTGAAGACTTCAAACGGTTTATTATCAAGGTAAGTAATGGTCACATAGAGGTTGCCCAGCCCGGTCTTTATTTTATCGGTAATAGAAGGGAGACTGACCGGCCTGTCTCTCGGAATAAGTTTTTGTTTGGCGGCTGACGCCCCGGCATAGAGGACCTGCTCGGCTTTGCTCCCGTCGCGGTAAATGGTGATTCCTTTGGTGCCAAGATCATAAGCCAGAAGATAAGCTTTTTCGACATCTTCAAAACTAGCCTGATTGGGCAGGTTGATGGTTTTGGAAACCGAATTATCAACGTATTTCTGAAAGGCCGCCTGCATCCGGATATGGCCTTCATATTGAACTTCATGGGCGGTAACAAAATAGGCCGGTAACGGCTCGTCGGGATGTTCAGCTTTCCATTCTTCATAAAGGGGATGAATATCCTTAATTTCACCATCGAGAATCTTACTGACAAATTCAAAAGCAAAAATTGGCTCGATTGAACTTGAACAGCCGGCAATGCGGGAAATTGTGCCCGTTGGGGCAATGGTCAGGACCGTGGCATTCCGCCGTTTTTTGCCTTTATAGATGGAAAGATCAATATTGGGAAAATTGCCCTTTAGTTCACCCAGTTTTTCACTTTCCTGGTCGGCTTTCTGCCTCATAAAAGAAACCAGCTTGTCAGCTAAGGCCAGAGCTTCAGGCGAGTCATAATGTAATTTCTTTTTGAGGAGAAGATCCGCCCAGCCCATAATTCCCAAACCGATCCGGCGGTTAGCCCTGGTCATCTCTGCAATCTGGGGGAGCGGGTACTTGTTGACATCGATGACATTATCCAGAAAGCGAACGGCCAGCTCAATGGTGGCAGCCAGGTTCTCCCAGTCAAGTTCATCGGGCTGGTCAGCTGAATAGAAATTGGCGACGTTAATCGAACCCAGATTACATGATTCATAAGGATGAAGAGGCTGCTCGCCGCAGGGATTGGTGGCACTGATCGGTCCCAGTTCCCGGGTCGGATTGAGTTTATTAATCCGGTCAATGAAGATCAAACCGGGATCACCCACGGCCCAGGCTGACTCCACAATCAATTTAAAAATATCACGGGCCTTTCTCTTGGCTGTCTTCTTTTTTAAATAAGGGTTATAAAGCCAGTAGTCACCATCATGTTTCAAGGCCTTCATAAAATCATCGGTAATGGCCACCGAAATGTTAAAGTTGTTGAGGGTCTTACCATCCCGCTTCATGGCGATGAATTCTTCAATATCGGGATGATCAACCCGCAGGAGGCCAATATTGGCTCCCCGCCTGGTTCCGCCCTGTTTGACGGCTTCGGTGGCAGCGTCAATCACCCTGAGAAAAGAGACCGGCCCGGAAGCCACTCCCTGGGTTTTGCGGACAAAGCTTCCTTTAGGACGAAGGAGGCTGAAGTCAAAGCCGGTGCCGCCTCCCTCCTTATGGACCAGAGCTGCATTTTTGACGGCATTAAAAATTGATTCCATTGAGTCTTCAATCGGCAGGACAAAGCAGGCACTCAAGCACATGTCGCGGCCGGCGCCGGTTAAAGTCGGGCTGTTGGGCATAAAATTTCTGGCCATCATGGCTTCAAAAAATTTATCAGCCCATTCCTTTTGTTCCTCTTTGGTTTTTTCGGCCGAAGCAATATAATCTGCTACCCGGCGGAAAAGGTCGGAAGGCTTTTTATCTATAAAATCCCCCTTTTCATTTTTCATGAAATAACGGGTCCGCAGGATTTTCATCGCATTGGGTGAAAAGCCTTCATCTTTTACCGGCACCATCTTGCCCTCCTTTTATCCAGATTTATTTCAAATTAGTTTATTTTTTACCTATGGCTTTAAGTTTGGAATCGATAGTTGCTTCCCGGTCGAGGCGGTGATCGAGGTGAAGATCAAGATGAATCCGCTTAGCACCCATTTCGGCCAGCACCCGGTCGCAAGCAGCGACTAAATTAAGAATTGAATTGAGATCCGGGGCTTCAACCGTGGTTGACATGGCCCCGGTTTCATAGTGGAGCCCTGAATTTTCAATAACTTTGATGACCTCTCTGACATAGCGGCTGACCGAAGGGCCTTCCGAGGTTGGAAAAACCGACAATTCAGCGATAATCATCTTTCTCTCCGGGTAATAAAATCAGGTTTACTTTTTTATTATATTCAATAAACAGAAAAAATAAAGCTGGCTTCAAAAAATGGGGTCGGGCCAGCGGATTATATTTATTTTCAATAAGATATCAGCAGCCAGGAAAGGTCAGGTCATTATCTGTCAACCAAAGAGTCAGATTACTCAGGCTGGCGGGCCGGGATTCAATGATGTAAATTATCAAGCCGATAGGTTAAGATAAATATAACCTTAAGTAATAAAGAAATCTTTATTCCGGCCCAAGCCTGAAGATCATTGTAATAATAGCGGAAAGTCAAAGATATGCAGCTTGACAGGGAAAGAAAATTCATTCTGCTGGCTTCTACGCTGGCTTCCTTTCTGACTCCTTTTATGAGTTCGGCTACTAATTTAGCCCTGCCCTCTATCGCTATCTCTTTTAAGTTAAGTACCATCACCCTTGGCTGGACAGTTTCAGCCTTTCTGCTGATGACGGCCGTCTTTCTGGTACCGATGGGCAAGCTGGCCGACACGATCGGGCGGCGGCGTGTCTTTATTACCGGCCTCATCATCTTCTCGGCCGGCACCCTGGCCAGCGCTCTGGCTTTTTCAGGCGCATCGCTCATAAGTTTCCGCCTGATTCAGGGACTGGGCGGAGCCATGATTTTTTCGACCAGTATTGCTCTCCTCACTTCAGCTTTTCCACCTGAATCGCGAGGACAGGTGCTGGGTATAAACACTGCAGCCACCTATACCGGCCTGTCGCTCGGCCCGGTGGCCGGCGGGTTTCTGGTTGAACATTCAGGCTGGCGGAGTATTTTCTGGGTGACCTGCGGGCTGGGCTTGCTGGCTCTTTTTTCTGCCCTCAAAGCCTATGATCAAATTGAACAGGTGTCCAGAAACCGGGCGGCCGGTGAGCCTCAACGGTTTGATATTAAGGGCAGTCTGATTTATAGCTCAGGCCTGGTCTGCTTCATGCTGGGGTTTTCCCGCCTGCCAGCTGACTACGGCCTGTTGCTGACAATCCTGGGTCTAATCCTTTTAGCCGTCTTTTTTCTGGTAGAAAATAGAACCGCCCGCCCTGTCTTTGAGGTCAGGCTTTTCAGGGAAAACCGGGTCTTTGCCTTTTCTAACCTGGCGGCCCTCATTAACTACAGTTCGACCTTTGCGGTTGGTTATTTATTGAGCCTTTATCTTCAATATATCCATAATTTTTCGCCGAGGACAGCGGGCTTGATTCTTATTTCCCAGCCTGTCTTTCAGGCTCTGGTTTCACCTCTGTCTGGACGGGCTTCCGACCGAATTGACCCCCGATTGCTGGCTTCAGGCGGCATGGGATTGACGGCGGCTGGCCTGCTGGCACTATCTTTAATCAGGCCCGGAACCGGGCTAACCTGGATTATCCCCGGACTGGTTTTACTGGGTATTGGCTTCGGGCTATTCTCTTCTCCCAATACCAATGCGGTCATGGGTTCAGTCAGTTCCAAGGATTATGGCCTGGCTTCTGCTACCCTGGCCACGATGAGAATGGTTGGACAGATGTTCAGCCTCGGACTGACCATGATGATTATGTCGGTGGTGATGGGCAACGTGAAGATCACGCCCGATAAATTCCAACTGTTTATGACCAGTTTCCGCCTGACTTTTGAAGTTTTTGCGGTGCTTAATGTTCTGGGAATTTTTGCTTCATTAGCTCGCGGGCGGCGGCCTGATCCTCATTGATAAATTGGAATAGCTGATAATTTTGAAGGGAGGGACATGGGATGTATGAAAAAAGATCTGACCGGGTTATTTCCCGGCGCTCCTTCATTGGCAGGTTGGCCTGGCATCTTATGATGGCTTTTTTGATGATGCTGGTAGCCCTGTCGATCGGGATTTCTGGCTATCACTGGCTGGGAGGCTTTAGCTGGATAGATTCTCTTCTCGAGGCCTCGATGATTCTGGGAGGAATGGGACCGGTCAATCCTCTGACCTCTCAATCTGCCAAGATATTTGCTTCAGCCTATGCCTTGTTCAGCGGACTGGCCTTTATTGCCATGATGGGCATCATCCTGGCCCCGGTGGCTCATAGAATTCTTCATAAATTCCATGCTGTCTGAACCGGGCCGTTAAGGTCTGAAAAATGGACTGTATCAACTGCTTTAGTTTTCCAGGGCCCCCGCTCTGCCCTCAAACCTGATTTTTCCTCCAACCATGGTCAGGACCGGAGTTGTTTCCCTGATTTTATTAACCGGTATCTGAAATATATTCTGAGACAGCAAGATCAGATCGGCCAGTTTTCCTGGCTCAATCGAGCCCCGGATGCTTTCTTCATTCAAGGCATAAGCACCACCAAGGGTATAAGCATAAATGGCCTGATCCAGAGTTAACTTTTCTCCGGGTAGCCACCCGCCCTGAGGCTTCCCATCCCAGTCTTCTCTGGTGACTGCCATCTGAACCCCGGGCCAGGGGTTTATGGTCACGACTGGCCAGTCGCTGCCAAAGGCCAGCTGCCCGCCGGCTTTGAGCACCGAGTTCCAGGCAAAGGCTCTTTGCTCTCGCTCTGGCCCGGCGTTTTTAATCCAGGCCGCCATCCAGGCCGGTTCGGGATTAGCATGAAGCGGCTGGAAGCTGGCCACGATAAACGGCTGGCCAAACCGTTTGATATCATCGGCGGCAATGCATTCAGCATGTTCCACCTTATGACGGAGCTCGGGATGACCGCTTTCCCGGGCAGCCAGTTCATAGGCCTCCAGGGTCAGGCGGATAGCCCGGTCACCAATGGAATGGGTCGAAACCTGAATTCCCCGGCGGCTGAACTCAAGGACCGCTTTCTTATAATCTTCTGGTTCCCAGAAAAGTTTACCACGGTTATCACCCTGGTCTTCGTATGGCTGAAGCATGGCTCCTGTTCCAGAATCAATTACTCCATCCAGCATAAGCTTTACCCCGCGGACCGCCAGCCAGTTATCTTGGTGTTTAGCGCTGGCCAGGGCATAAGCTTCAAAATCTTTTTCCTTCGGACCAGGTTCATCAATCGACATGGCAACCACCAGCCTCAGGGTCTGAGAGCCCTCCTGATTGATCTGCTCAAAAAGTTCCAGTTCTTCGAATTCTCCACCCAGGCCATGGGCACAGGTGAGTCCCCAGCGGGCGGCCTCTTTCATGCCGGCTCGCAGAGCCGCCAGTTTTTCTTCCCTGGTTGGCTCTGGAATCAAGCGGCTGACTAAAGAACTGGCCCCCTCCA
>JAGOPD010000009.1 GCA_017992175.1 Candidatus Saccharicenans sp. | reverse complement strand
ATTCTCAGTTCATGGAGACTGAATCAAGAGAGCTGTTTATTTCTCCCTTCAGGAAGAAGAGGCGGTTTCCCCTTTTGCCCCGCTCAATAGAGATAATTGACCGAAGCTAACAGGGCCTGGCTTAAGTTGGGCTTAAATTAACTGCCCATTTTATTCATGAGCGGCGGGCCGTTGATGATGGCAGACCAAACTCAGTTGATGATTGGGCCTTTATCATTTTCTTAATTTTTGTCCGGCAAGATATGTCAGTTATATAAAAAAGATAGAAATTCAGATAAACTTAAATTCTTAGATGAGGTTTGGAATGAATAAACAAGAACTTATCCTGCTGATGGCTGGCTTGTTCTTAATAGCCGGCTGTACTTCTCCTGACCGGAATAAAGATCAAGCTAAAAAGCTGCCTGATTTTCCCACTCAACCTGTCAATTACTGGGAAGTTAAGGTCACCGATGATTTCTGGGCACCCAGGATGGAAACCAACCGCCTGGTAACTATCCCCTATCTTTTCCGGATGAATGAGGAAACTGGCCGGGTTGACAATTTCCGGATAGCGGCCGGTCTGAAAGCAGGCCAGCACACCGGTAAAAGGTATAACGACTCTGATATCTACAAAGCGATTGAAGCTGCTGCTTATACTTTAAAAACCAATCCTGACCCGAAGTTGAAACAGCAGATTGATGACCTGGTGGCCATTATCGGCCAGGCCCAGGAACCGGACGGCTATCTCTTTACAGCCAGGACAATTGACCCTGAGAATCCAGCGGCCGGGGCTGGCCAGGAGAGGTGGTCTAATCTAAGAGTCAGTCATGAGTTATATAACCTCGGCCATCTCTACGAAGCGGCCGTGGCTTATTATCAGGCGACGGGCGAAAAGAATCTTTTAAACCTGGCCATTAAAAGCGCTGATTTACTGGTTAAGACTTTTGGCCCGGATAAGCGGCGGGCTTTTCCTGGCCACCAGGAAGTCGAAATCGGCCTGGCTAAGCTTTACCGGATAACCGGCCGGGAAGATTATTTGAACCTGGCCAAATTCTTCCTGGACGAACGGGGACACTATCATGGAGGCGAGGTTTATCCCAGGAGTTCACCTTTTTATATCTACAATTCAGAAGAATATTTGCAGAACCACCGGCCGGTTTTAGAGCAAACAGAAGCGGTTGGACATGCAGTCAGGGCGGCTTATATGTATAATGCCATGCTGGAGGTGGCCGCTCTGGGTGGTTGGTCAGAATATGCCACCGCCAGTCAAAAAATCTGGGAGAATACAGTCAATAAGAAGCTTTATCTAACGGGCGGGATAGGCTCAGCCGGAGAATATGAAGCTTTTGGAGCTGATTATGAACTGCCCAATGAGCAGGCTTACGCTGAAACCTGTGCGGCAGTGGGTAATGCTTTCTGGAATCAGCGGCTTTTCCAGTACGAAGGAGATGGCCAGTATATTGATCTGCTGGAAAGAATCATCTATAACGGCTTGCTGTCAGGGGTAGGACTGTCCGGTGATAAATTTTTCTATCAAAATCCTTTAGCCTCAAAAGGGAAATATGAAAGGAGCAGCTGGTTTGAAGTAGCCTGCTGTCCGGCCAATGCCGCCCGTTTTCTGGCGACTTTTCCCGGCTATATTTATGCCCATTCAGCTGACGAAGTCTTTATCAACCTGTTTGTTAAATCGAGAGCTAATTTTGCTTTCAGTCAGACTGAACTGGAAATAGTACAGGAAGGAAGGTATCCCTGGTTTGGTTCAATCCAAATAGGTATTAATCCCAAACGAGTCAGGGAATTTACGGTTTGTCTCAGAATACCCGGCTGGGCTCAAAACCGTCCTCTGCCTGGTGACCTTTACAACTATCACGACAGTCAGGCTGGCCAGGTGGTGGTTAAGTTGAATAGAAAACCGGTGCCGGTTGCGGTCGATCGCGGTTACTTGCGTCTTAAACGAAAATGGAAGATGGGAGATGTCATAGAAGTGCTTTTCCCGCTGGAGATTAAAAGGGTCGTTGCCAACGAACAGGTCAAAGAAGATCGCGGCAAAGTAGCAGTGGAAAGGGGGCCAGTCGTTTATTGCGCCGAGGGGCAGGATAATGGAGGCACTGCCCTTAATTTAGCCCTGCCGGATTCGAGTCGTCTCCAGGCCTGGTATCGGAGCGATCTGCTGGGCGGGGTTGGAGTAATAACCGGCAGCGGGCTGGCGGTTGATGGACAGGGCGGGGAAAGCCGGAAGCAAAACCTTTTCCTCATACCCTATTGTGTTTGGGCTAACCGCGGACCGTGGGAAATGACCGTCTGGCTGATCAGAAAAACTTCCTGAGATCAGCCTGTCTCGATTTTGCCTTGAAACTTATTTTTGAGGATAACCGACTGTCTGGGCCAGCATGATATGCTGCTCCGGACGGAGTTTCATAGCCTTGGCCAGCTCTTCTTTATTGATCATAGCCCTGACTACGGTTGACAGCCCTTCAGAGGCGCAGAAAAGGTAAACGTTTTGGGAAATATAGCCTGCATGATTGGCGGAGTAAAAGAGTTTATCTTCATCCGAACCACGGGGAATTTTAGCATAATCACCTACATAGATTAAATTAAGAGGGGCGGTTTTGACGAAATCCTGAGCCCCGGTTAGAGCCCGGATATCTTCCTTGAGAATCTGAATAAGAGCCGACTGCTTAGCATCATAAAGGAAAAGTCCGTCGGCAGTGGCTACATAAACATCGATATTTTGCCAGTTAACAGCCGTCGGAGCTGTTCTTTTGCCTGAATCCGGGCGGTTAATGCCATTGGCTGCCCAGAGCAGGTCGGACAGAATTTGAGGAGAAAGTTTTTCCTGGCGGTAAGAGCGGTTGCTTTGTCTCAATTTGAGGCAGTCCATTAGTGGCTTTCCGCCTTCCATCCGGGGGGCCGGTAGTTTGATGATCTGAGTCTCGTCTGTCTGGCCGGCCGGTCCTGAAACTGGAAAGAGATTAAAACCAAGATTAAAAGTTGCTAATAAGACAATTAGAAAGGCTCTCATCCTTACCTCCTTTTTTCCAGTCGATTTTAAAACTATAAAAACATAAGACTTCATAATCTATTATAACTCTCTCTTCATAACTGTAAACAATTACTATATTCTGAATTTAGACAGTCCGAAGAATTCAGTTAAAGCTTTTTGACAAAATAGTCCCTCTATGTTATTTAAAAAATTCAAGAAGACTGGCATCGAGAGGAAAAAATGGCTACAGCTGTAGAAAAATGGGTGGAGAAGCAGGCCGAGCTTCTTCAACCTCGAAACATTTACTGGTGTGATGGCTCGGAGGGCGAGGCCCGCCGGATTATTGAGATCGGGAGTCAGGAAGAAAAAATTGAGGAGAAAAATATTTTTTTAGAGCTGAATCAGACTCTCTGGCCAAAAGCCTATCTCCACCGCAGCCACCCGACTGACGTAGCCAGAACCGAACAGCTAACTTATGTCTGCCATTCAGACCGGGAAACAACCGGTCCTAACAATAACTGGATGCAGCCGGAAGAAGCTAAGAAACTGATGACCAAACTGTCCCGGGGGGCCATGCGCGGCCGGACGATGTATGTTTTACCTTATATGATGGGCAATCCGGACTCTCCCTATGCCAAGGCCTGCGTTCAGATTACCGATGTCTCTTATGTGGCCGTCAGTATGAGGATTATGACCAGACTGGGAAAGAGGATTCTGGACAAAATTGGCAGCTCTGAAAATTTCGTCAAAGGAATTCATACCGTAGGCGACTTTAATCCCGACCGGCGCTATATCATGCATTTTCCTGAGGAGGATCTGGTCTGGAGTGTGGGCTCGGGTTATGGAGGGAATGCCCTGCTGGGGAAGAAGTGCTTTTCGCTCCGGATTGCTTCCTGGCTTGGCCGGAAATATGGCTGGTTAGCTGAACATATGATGATTATTGGCGTTGAGGACCTTCATGGTCAGATTACCTATATTGCCGGCGCTTTTCCTTCAGCTTGTGGCAAGACGAATTTTGCCATGCTGGAGTCAGCCCTGCCTGAGTACCGGGTCTGGACGGTCGGCGACGATATTGCCTGGCTGAATATTGGCCCGGACGGACGGCTTTATGCCATCAATCCGGAGTTTGGCTTTTTTGGCGTAGCTCCCGGGACCTCAATGAAAACCAATCCCAACATGATGCGCACTATCCGCAATTCTAATTATTATCCGACTATTTTTACCAATGTTGGCCTGGATGTCGACACCATGTCTCCCTGGTGGGAGGGGCTGGAAGGTCCTGTGCCGACTCATATGGTTGACTGGCAGGGACGGCCCTGGCAGCCAGGTCAGGGAAACCCGGCTGCTCACCCCAATTCGAGGTTCACCGTTTCTGTTTATAATTGCCCAACACTTTCTAAGGAATATGATAATCCTCTTGGCGTGCCCATTTCAGCCATTATGTTTGGCGGCAGAAGAACCAGGTTGATTCCTCTCATCACCGAAGCTTTTTCCTGGGAGCATGGTGTCTTCTTAGGGGCCAGGACCGGTTCAGAAACAACGGCGGCGGCGGCCGGTCAGGTAGGTGTCCTCCGCCGCGATCCGATGGCTATGCTGCCTTTCTGCGGTTATAACATGGGAGATTATTTCCGCCACTGGATCAACCTGGGCAAGTTGATGACTCATCCCCCCAGACTTTATTCAATCAATGCCTTTCGCCGGAATGAGCGGGGCGAATTTCTCTGGCCGGGTTTTGGCGAAAACATCAGAATTATCAAATGGATTATAGACCGGGTCAATGGCCGGGCTGGAGCTAAAGAGACACCGCTCGGTTTAATCCCGGAGAAAAAAGATCTTGATCTTTCCGGCCTGGCCCTGCCTCCGGAAAATTTAGACGAACTTTTCAGGCTAAAACCGGCTGACTGGAAAGAAGAACTTAAAGACATCAAGAAGTTTCTGGATAAGTTCGGCCGCCATATTCCTTATGAAATCTGGCAGGAGTATGACCGGCTGAAAACAGGCCTGGGGTATTGAGGTTAAGCAGAAAATTGCCAAAAATATTGTATTTCAGCCCGGAATCTGATAAGTATTTATCTTGGAAATTCAGAGTTGAGGGCTTAACATTGTTACTATAAAAGATATTGCCAAAAAGGCTCAGGTTTCTATCGGAACTGTTGACCGGGTGTTGCATAAGCGCGGCCGGGTCAAACCTGAAACCGAGAAAAAAATACTGCAGGTCCTGAAGGATGAAGGTTACCGGACTAATATTTTTGCCAAGAACCTGAAACTCAAGAAAGTTTTTAAGTTCGCGGTTCTTATCCCGCACCCGGAACAGGATAGCTATTACTGGACGCTGCCCGTCCGGGGAATTGAGCGGGCCTGGAGCGAGCTGGCTTCCCACCGTATCGAAGTTAAATTTTTCTTCTTTGACCGTTTCCAGGAAAAATCAGTCTTGCTGGCCGGGAAAAAAATTCTAAAAGAAGATTTTGACGGCTTGTTGACTGCTCCGGTTTTACCCCGGAGCTTTGGCCGGGTGCTGGAGAACTTGCCCGATAATTTGCCCATTGTCTTTTTTGATTCTTATGTGCCCGGGATAAAGCCTCTGTCTTTTATCGGCCAGGATGCTTTCCAGAGCGGCCTGTTAGCTTCCTGTTTGATGAAGCAGACCATTCATCAAACTTCCGGAAAGATCGCGGTGGTGAAAGTCCAGCCGGAAGATTATCATATTGCGGAAAGAATCAACGGCTTTCTGCGGGGAACCTGTGATTTTGGCGGGTTTGAATCAGCCGTGGTGGAAATAGATGGTCAGGCTACCCCGCTTGACATCAGCCGGAATCTGGAAGCCTTTTACCGCCAGAACAGGGATCTGGCCGGCATCTTTGTCACCAATGCTATGACCCATAAAGTGGCTGAATGGTGGAAAGCCAAGAGAAGCAAGCATCAGCTGATTCTGGTCGGCTATGATCCCATTCCCAGGAACATTAAGCTCCTCAAGGACAGAACCATTAATTTCCTGATCAGCCAGCAGTCGGAGCGTCAGGGATATGAAGGTATTTATGCTCTCTTTCGTCACGTCGTCCTCGGAGAGAAAATCCGGGAAAAGATCATGACCCAGATTGATATTATCATGGCCGAAAATGTAGATTATTATCAGAGTTAAAATTTTAAGGGAGGATAGAAAGACCTATGAATCCAAAACCAGTTCTCAATATCAAGTCTCTCAAAGAACAGGTCTATGATTTTCTGCGGGAACAGATGCGGCGGGGAGAAATACTGCCTGGTTCAGTAATTGATATGGAGGAAACCTCCAGAATACTCGGCGTTAGCCGCACCCCTTTGCGCGATGCCCTGCTTCAGCTGGAAAGTGAAGATTTTGTCGCTATTTTGCCCAGACGTAAGGTTATCGTCAATGTTTTGACCGTCCAGGACATAAAAAATTATTATGAAATCATTGGAGCTCTGGAGAGCATTGCCATCATCAAGTCCTTTGAGCGCCTGACCAAAAAGGATATTGATTTCATGGAACAGATGAACCAGGAAATGAAACAGGCGATCGACGCCAACGATTTTGATCTCTACTATGAAAAAAACCTGAATTTTCATAGCGTTTACCTTGATTTATGCCAGAATGAAAAGTTGATCAGGCTGGTCAACACTTTGAAAAAAAGGCTTTATGATTTTCCGCGGCGTCAGGGTTTTGTCAAAGAATGGGAAGAGTCCTCGATCGAAGAGCATGCCCGGTTAGTAAAATGCCTGCGCCAGGGCGATAAAGAAGGGGCGGCCAAATTCATCCGGGATATTCACTGGTCTTACGAAGTCCAGGAACCGTATATAGCCAAATACTACCAGCAGGTTAAGGCCATCAAAGCAGGCAGCTGATCTCTGGATCTGGTCAAGTTAGTCAGGGCCGTGGCCTGGCTATTGACGGCAGTGAATAACTTAGAGATTAAGGCGATAGGTGAACTTAATCAGAAAAACATTGTCGCCAGGGGCCGTGAACAAGTTACCCAGATCCCGCCACAAAGAAAAATCTCCAGGATGAGCATAATCGGCCCGGTTCTGAGTCCAGACTAAGTAGAGGAGGGAACCAAGACGGTATTCCCAGCGTAAAACTATGGTCCCCCGCAGCGATTTATAATTGAAATCGGGATCATAAATACTAAAAGCAGCCGCCGGGCCGCTGCCATCGGGGTCGATCAGATAATAACTGTTCTGATAAAAAATCGTCGAACCATCCTGGCCATAAATCAGATAATCGTAAGAGCGGGGACGGTTAAGCTGCTTGAGCCGGTCATATTTACCAACGGCAATATATGGCTGGAGATAAACCTGAAGGCTGAGCCTGGGATTAAAAATCCAGTTTAGCCTGATTTCACTGGCCACGACGGTCTGGTCAATCCGGCCAAATATGTACCGGCGGCCATAAGTCTCGGCCATCAGTTGATCGGACAGGGAAGTAATCCACTGGGTCTCATTGCGATCCCGGCCGGCTGAGGGGCCAAAAGACAGGTTGAAATTTGGGGCTGGCTTCCAGCGGACTCCCAATCCAACATCCCATTGATTCCTTTTGTCTTTAGTCCAGTAATAATTAAATGTCTGGTAAAAAACAAAGGGTTTTCTTGAGTCTGAATCCACCTCATAATCAACTGAAAAACCTTCAGGAATCAAAGCTAACGGGCCGCCTCTGGTCAGGGTGTTACTATAAGATTTTGGATAATAGATAGCATCAGCCAGGAGCGACCACCAGTTCCGGAAGACTCCCTGAAAATTAAGCAGCCAGCCGTCAAAAAGCTTGTTACCGCCGAAATCATAGGTTCTTTCCAGCCCCCCGATTAACAGCGACTGCTGGAAAACACGGCCCGGTTTAGTCCACTGGTAGCCATACATGAGCTGTAAGTTAATTTTATCTGAAATTGTCCGCTGATAACCGGCGTCATTGGGGTCAAAGCCAGGAGAAAGCACACCGGCTGAAAGAAGAAACAGGGAATGTCCCTGCTGCTTGGCTAAACTGAATTTTCCTCCCCAGCCGGAAAGACGGGTAGCTTCTGGATTTAGATTCAGGTAAGAAGCATCAGGGCGTTGATAATAATGCAGTGACGATCTCTGCAGCCGGTAAATAGCTGGCTGACTGCCGGTAATAAGGGTGCCGCCAGCCCAGCCCCCGATGACCCAGTTTCTTTTTTTGTCCAGGAAAGACCAACCATCTACAGCCAGGCTATAAGCATTGGAGGCCAGGAGCGAGTCGAGATTTTCGTCCTTTAAATCCCTCAGGACTGAGGTGAACATAAATCCAACGCCCCGCTGACCACCCTTATATTCCCTAAGCCCTCTTAAAACTCCGTAATAAGTCAGCGGCTCAACCTGGTCATGATAACGGCTGGTCAGATCGTCAACAGTGGCATACTCTTTAGCAGTGACAGCGCTGATCAACCCTATATTCCAGCCAGAACCTATTTTACCGGTCATCTTGAGAGCCCCGAGGATGGTTGTCCGGTCAGGGAAATCAACATAACCGTCATGGGTGGCATAACCCTGGGGAGTCCGGCCGATTCTCCGGCTGTAGAAAAGACTGGGATTAGACCAGTTCAGGTTAGCGCTGATATAAACCCCACCGCGGCCAAAGTGACTGAAGATAGAAGAACCCTCAATAAAGAAAGGCCTTTTCTCTTCATAATAAGTTTCGTAAGCGGTTAAATTGATAACGGCCGGGTCAACTTCGACCTGGCCAAAATCAGGATTGAAAGTCAGGTCGAGGTTCAAATTGCTTTTAAGCCCGGCTTTAAGATCAAGTCCAATATTTCCTTGGTATTTATGCCCGGTTTCAAACGGGTTACCGGCCTCAGCCGGCCTGAATTGAGCCTGACCGACTGAATATGGATAAGCTTCAATCCGGCGGCCGGGTTTGATGTTCTCTATATTTTCCAGCCGGGCAAAGCGGGAGACAAAAGCATTATCTTCTTTTGGCACCCAGGCCAATGAGACTTTTTCATTTTTTCTCTTAATGACCCGCTGGAAATTAACCCCCCAGAGATAAGATGCCTGATGAGGAAAACGGAGCTGGTTAAAAGGTATCTTGATCTCTACTGTCCAGCCATCGCTGGTCATCTGAACCTTGGCTTCCCACAGGCCATCCCAGCTTTTATCTTCACTGATGTCATTATAAAGAGCCTTATCAATAATTGAACCAGCTGGATTTACCCAGAAAGCATAACCGCTCCGGCGGTCAAGATAGGGATCAAGGCAAAAAATAAACCAGTCTGAGTCAACAGAATAGTCCCGCCGGCCAAGCTGGCCGATGATGCCTTTGGGATTGGAATCATAACAATAGGCTCCAACATAAATATTGGTCTGGTCGTAAGCTACCCAGACCCTGGTTTTTTCAGAAGCAGCCTGGCCATCAACCGGATCAGTCTGAAGAAAATCCTCAGCGGCCGGGTTATGATAAATTTCTTCTGTCAGCTGCCCGTCGAGGTTAATCGGCCCGGTCAGCCGGTAAGCCTTAACTACTTTACTTTCCTGGGCTTTTTTTAGCAGTTCCTTGTCAATCCCGGACGTTTTATTTTGCTGTTCTGCCCGGACCGGATAGTCAGCAGCCAGCAGGCTAAAAAGCAGAATGAATAAGAGGACAGATAAAGTCCTGGCCCTGATCATAGCCTCTTTCCTCCCGCAAAAAATAAACAGCTCCCCTAAGTTTAATTTAGTCGCAGCGGTCTGAAATAAATTGAAAAAAGTATTTCAATTGTTCAAACAGCACCATCTTTACCCTGCTATTTTATCGGCTGGCCGTCACGGTCAAGGTAATAGATTGGGCCGAGGCCCAGTTCCCGCAGGGGTTTTTCCAGTTTGGCCCGGTCGCCAACCACCAACCAGATCAGACTCTCCGGCTTAAGGACAGTCTTAGCCGCCCGGTTAAGATCTTCAATTTTCAACTGATTAATTCTGGCCGGATATTTTTCAAAATAGTCATCTGGCAGATTAAAATTAACCAGTTCAACCAGAGAATTTTCAACACCGGCCATTGTCTCCCATAAGCTGGGAAGTTGATTGACCCGGCTGTTTTTAGCATTCAAATACTCATTATTGGTGATAGGTTTATTGCCTGAAATCCCTTTCATTTCGGCCAGTATTTCCTCGATTGTCTCTTTGGTTTTGTCCGCCTGAACGGGGGCTACTACCAGAAAAGGCCTCTGGCCGCGAGCCTCAACCAGAGTAGAAAAGACACCATAGCTCCAGTGTTTATCTTCCCTGAGATTCATATTGATTCTGGAGACAAAGTCTCCGCCGAAAATAAAATTCATCAGATCAATGGCCAGAGCTTCGGGGTCAGAGGAAGAAGGAGCTGGTAGTCCAGCCATGACCACTGATTGAGGGGCATCGGGCCGGTCGAGCAGGTAAACTCCTGGCTGCTTTTTTAGCGGCACCTTGGTAATATTTTTTTTCGGGACATCGCCTGCTTTCCAGCTCTTAAAGATCTTTTCAATTTCAGGCTTGATGTCCATCATGGTCACATCCCCGACGATGATCAGGGTCGAATGATTGGGTTTAAACCAGGTTTGATGATATTTTACCAGGTCATCTCTTTTGATCTGACTAACGGTTGCTTCATAGCCTGAGCCTGTTAATGGCTGGCCATAAGCATGATTTTCACCGTAAATCAGCCCGGGCAAAACTCTGATAGCCAGTCCGACCGGTGAAAATTTTTCCTGCTGAATCCGGGCCAGCTGAATTTTTTTGATTCTTTCAAAATCGGCCTGGGGAAAGCTTGGGTGAAGAATCAGATCAGAGTAAATGTCGAGAGCCGGGCTCAGTTTATCCTTGAGAACACCAAGATTGACATAGGAAAAATCCAGGCCAGAACCAGTCTGAAGTTCAGCTCCCAGTAAAGCCAGTTGTTCACTGATCTCAAGTGATGATCTTTTTCCGGTGCCTTCATCCAGCATCTGCATGGCTAAGGAGGCTGTACCGGACAGGGCGAACTGGTCAGCCGCATAGCCGGCATCAACTATCAGGCTCATTTCCACATAGGGTATTGAATGACGTTCAGCCAGGATTAATTTCAAGCCATTGCTCAAAGTCGTCTTCTCAATTTTGGGAAACTTAGCAGCTGGCGGGGTCCCGGGCTCGGGCAACTTCTGGCGGTCAACATCCGACTTGATGGTCGAAAGTTGAGGGTAGGGTAAGACCTCTAAAACATAAACACCATCAGACAACCATTTTTTAGCGGTCTCTTTGATATTTTCCAGGCTGGATTCCCGGACATGACGGAGGTTTTCCTGATAATAATCAGGCTGCCCGGTAAACACCTGACCCCTGGCCAGAATATCAGCTTTGCCGGAGAAGCCTCCGACCTTCTCAACGCCTTTAATGAAACTGGTCAGATAACCGGTCCTGACTCTTTCTAATTCTTCCGGCTTTGGCCCCGATTCCAGAAAACGGGCCAGCTCCTCGTCAATGGCCCTTTCTACTTGAGATAACTCCACCCCTGGTTTGGCGTCGGCCATAATATAAAAAAGGCCGGCAATTTCCCTGAGATCAACTACCACCGAGACTGAGTCAGCCAGCTGGTCATCATAGACCAGCCGTTTATACAGTCTGGAAGTTTTGCCGTCGCCCAGGATACTGCTGGCCAGGTCAAGGTAGTCGGCCTCGGCGGTTCCCCACTGAGGAATATTCCAGATTTTGTAAAGCCTGGCCTGAGGTACCCGGTCCTGCACTTGCTGGCGATGCTGGCCGCTTCTTTTGGCCACCCAGGCTGATTGTCTGGCTACCGGCGGGGAAGGTGGAATCTGGCCAAAATATTTATTGACCTTAGCCAGAACTTCGGCTGGCTTAATATCGCCTGAGATGACGATAACAGCATTATTGGGGCCGTAATAAGTTGAAAACCAGTTGTGGACATCTTCGATGGAAGCCCGGTTGAGGTCCTCAATGGAGCCGCCAACTGTCCAGGAATAAGGATGCCCGGCCGGAAAAACGGCTCTGGCAATTAACTCTTCAGTAACGGCATAGGGTTCATTGGCATATTGACGTAGTTCGTTTTGAACTACCCCGCGCTGTTCATCAAGTTTAGCCTGATTGATTGCGCCCTTCAGAAAACCCATCCGGTCTGACTCCAGCCACAGCACCAGATCCAGGGAGGAAACGGGCACAGTTTCAAAATAGTTGGTCCGGTCTTCATTGGTTGTTCCGTTAAGATCGGTGGCCCCAACTTCCTGGAGGGGTTTAAAATAATCATCATTGTAATGTTCGCTGCCGTTAAACATCAGATGCTCAAAAAGGTGGGCAAAACCGGTCTTACCTGTTTTTTCATCTTTGGAGCCGACATGATACCAGATATTAAAAGCCACAATCGGAGCCTTATGATCTTCATGGAGAATGACGGTCAAACCATTCGGCAAAATGTGTTTTTCATAAGGGATATCAACTCCACTCGACGGCTGAGTCTGGACTTTAGCTGCCAGGTTCAACGGGGAAAAAATTGTGAGGCCTAAAATGGCAATTAAAGCCAATAAAAAGCTCGAAATGGAATAAACTAAGAAGCTACTAAATTTTTTCATTAAAACCTCCATCCTTTTTTCAGCTTAAGCTGTAACTCTTATTTCTAATCTTATCTTATTTAGCTTTTCTTAAATTCAGGTTTACCCGGCCAGTTCCCGACCGAGTTCATATGCCTGGCGGCGATGGCTGGCTTCTTTTTTAGCCTGTCCTTTAGCCTGAAGGCTGGCCCCGACTATGCCCGCCAGCTCGGATTCAAGATAGTTAAACATATCTTTATAAGCCTGAATGGCATTGATCGCGCCTGAACTGGCCAGATCCCGGTCAGCGAAAGTCAGAATTAAACCAATTTTTTTGTTTTTAAAGGTGGCATAATCATCGCCGCCAAATGCATACCAGCGGTCAAGAAATATCTTGGTCTGAGCATTGATGTTAAACCAGTAAACCGGATGGACCAGAATTATGGCTCTGGCCGCTTTGAGGCGCGGGTAGAGTTTAATCATATCGTCTTCCTGAATACACTGGCCTGGACCTCGCTGCCGGCAGCGATCGCAGGCCTGACAGGGATTCAGCTTCAACTCAGCCAGGTTAATGATTTCGGCCCGGCCACCGGCCAGTCTTACCCCCCGAGCTGCCGCCCGGGCCAGACTGGCTCCATAGCTGTCTTCTCTCGGGCTGCCGGTAAAGATTAAGACTTCTTTATTCATGCTGGTCATTCCTCCTTTTTATTGTCCGGCCTGCTTTTAGCTACGGTCAGCAGGGCAATAGCTATCCAGACGGCATTAACTCCGACTGACGGCCAGGCACCAAAGTGATGGGCATTTAATAACAGGCAGAAGCTGCCGATCAGATTCAAGAGCTGGTAGGCCAGAGAATCTCCGGCTAGCTTCCGGTTAGAAACCAGAAGGTAGGCCAGCAGTAAAAGGGCTGCCCCTGACCAGCCAGCCAGGTTAATTAATAAATCAGACATCTTGTCCTTTGGTGGCTAATAAAAAATCAATTATACAGCATTAATCTGTTTTTAAAAATGAGTAAAAAACCAAAATCAGCCGTCATTAAAATAGAAAGGAGAATAATCATGACCGATAAACGTTCAAACCAGGAAGCCCATGGTAAACTGACCGTTGAAGAATTTGTCATTCAGGCCATCAAATCGCTTAGGATGGGTGATTTTAAGGGAATTCACTCTGTTTACAGCGGGTTTAATGAGGCTTTTAAAAAATACTTTGGGCAGGATCCGGTTCAGGCCACCAACAGGCTGGCTGAGGACAAAAAGATTGAAATCAGGCCAATTAAAGGTGGAGTTCTGCTTTATTTGGCAGGAGAAGCTCCATCCCGCTCCAGAGGTGATGAAGCTCTGGAAAAAATGGGCCTAAACCAACCGGCTGGCTAAAAAAGCAGGGTTACCTTCCTGGGCGGCGGGTTCAAACCTGGTTAGATGGAGTATCAGAAAAGGACTTTAATTTATCTCTCAGGGCGGATTCGGCCAGTTTACGCAAAGCCTTAGTCTCAATCTGGCGGACTCTTTCACGAGTGACCTTCAGCTTCTGGCCGATTTCTTCCAGGGTATGTTCCTGACCGTCTCCAATCCCGAATCTCATTTTGATCACAGTCGCTTCTCTTTCGGTCAGGGTATTGATGGCCCGGGTGATTTGCTCTTTTAAATTAGCCCGGATGACAATATCGGCCGGTGAGGGATTGTAAATATCCTGAACAAAATCGCGAAGGAAGCTTTCTTCATCGTCGCCAATCGGAGAATCCAGAGAGAGAAGTTCCTGGCTATCCTGCAAAATCTTGGTTACTTTTTGAACGGGCATTTTGACCGCTTCGGCGATTTCCTGGACAGTCGGCTCGTGCCCGGTCTTTTGGACCAGCTCCTGATGAATTTTTTTCAGGCGGTTAATGGTCTCAACCATATGGACCGGGATCCGGATGGTCCTGGCCTGGTCGGCAATGGCTCTGGTAATAGACTGTTTTATCCACCAGGTAGCATAAGTCGAAAACTTAAAACCACGATGGTAATCAAATTTCTGAACGGCCCGCATTAACCCTAAATTACCTTCCTGAATAAGATCAGACAGGCTCAAGCCGCGGTTAACATAATTTTTGGCAATAGAGACGACCAGTCTCAAATTAGCTTCAATCAGCTTGTTTTCAGCATGTTTCTGGATCTTTTCACCCCGGCTGACATCAAGCAGAATCTTCCTCAACTCTGGTGCCTTGAGCCCGGCTTCCTGTCGGTAAATCTTCTCTTCAGCCAGGATTAACTTTAACTTATTTTTAAAACTGGCCGGAGGCACCTTATTCTTAGCCTTCAGCCCGGATAGCTGAATCTCTTCCCGTTTTTCTTCAAGTTCATTCAATAAATGCAGGATTTCCCGCAATCTGTCGATGGTCGAAGACATTTTTTCCGGCGACAGATGAAGTTCTTCCAGAATATGGTACATCTCTACAATCAACCGCCCTCTGGAAAAAGCCAGGCGGGCGGTGGGTTTCATGGACTTTAGCCTCTCTGAAAGTTTATGGAACTTATCGAGTGTCTGCCTGATTTCTTTAACCTTTTTCCTGGCGGCATCATCTTCAAAATCATCTGTTTCGTCGAAGATGCGCAAGAAGCGGTCGGGCTCAGTTTCGGAGATATCCCTTAAAGCCAGAATATCTTTAATGGCCAATCTGGTCTTAAGCAGGGCTCTGAGCTGAATTTTCCGGCCTCTTTCCATCTGGCGGGCTAGATCAATTTCATCCTGCTGGGAAAGCAGGGAGATTTTGCCCATTTCGCGAAAATAAATTTTTACCGGGTCATGGTCCGATTCAATCACCTCGGGAGAAGCCGGAGCTTCCGGCCTGGCAGCTTTTGGTAATATATCCTGTAGTTCTAATTCGTCGAAATCTTCCGGCATAGTTTTCAATTTGTTAGCCGGCGAGATTTCCGGCTCAATTGCCCTGGACAAAAAGAGCGGATTGAGAGTTGTTTCCAGCATTTCCGTCGGCAAAGTCTGTTCGGGAGTCATAAACTCAGTCTTTTCCGGCCGGGCTTTTTCCTGCTTTTTTTTAGACTTAACAGCTTCTTTTTTAATCTGCCTGGTCACTTTGAACCCCTCTAAATGTCGTCCTTAAGTCTGAAACTCAAAGAGGGCATTAAATCTGTGAAATTCTTTAATATAGATAAGTCACCAATCTTTTTTTGTCAAGTTGTTTTTAGTGCATCTAATCTTGAACCAACGAGTTATATATTATAATATACACTTCAGGAGAACTGATGAAAAGAAAAAGCCTGTTGATTTTTGCCTTGATAGCCTGTTTTTTGATGGGCCTGGCCGCACCTGATTTTGCCCAGAATAAAGCCAAGACCAAAGCTCCCTCCACCAAGGAACTGATTAAAGCTTTGCCAGAAAAATATAAAAAATGGCTGGAAGAAGAAGTAGTTTACATCATCTCTCCTAAGGAAAAAGAGGTCTTTCTCAGCCTGGAAAATGACCGGCAGCGGGAGATGTTTGTCGAAGCTTTCTGGAAACAACGGGATCCAAATCCCAATACTCCAGAAAATGAGTTTAAAGACGAGCATTACCGCCGGATTCAATATGCTAATAAGAACTTTGGCAAAGAGTCCCCGGGCGCAGGCTGGCGGTCAGATATGGGCCGGATCTATATAATTCTGGGGGAGGCCCAATATACTGAAAAATATGAGAACCTGTATGATTTATATCCGACTATTGTCTGGTTTTACCAGGGAATGGCCGAGTATGGCCTGCCCAATGCCTTTTCTGTTGTTTTTTATAAGCCGGAAGGCACCAATGAATATGTCCTCTACTCTCCGGTCAAAGATGGGCCGCAAAAGCTTATGCCTCATTATAGCGGTGATATGTCCGATTATACCGCAGCTTTTCAGGCACTGGTTGGTATTGAGCCGACTGTAGCCGACGTTTCGCTGTCCTTAATTGAGGGTGAGACTCTGATGGAGCTCAGACCAACGATTGCCTCCGATGTTCTCCTCTATCAGAAAATTCCTGATGCCCCGATTTATAAAGTCCGAGATACCTATGCGGATAAGCTTTTTAAATACAAGGATATCATTGAGGTTGAATACTCTGCCAATTATCTGGACAGTGACGCCCTGGTCAGTGTCTATAAGTCTGGAAGCGGAATTTATTATGTCCATTATCTAATCGAACCGAAGAAACTCTCCCTCGAAAAGAATGGAGATAATTATCAGACAACTATTGTCATCAATGGGATTGTGACCGATGAGAACGGTCAGCAGGTCTATCAATTTGACCGCCGGCTGCCTCTCAATCTCCGGAGCGAGCAGGTTGATAGTATCAGAGACAGATTGATGAGCTTTCAAGATGTTTTTCCCTTGGTGCCGGGCAAATATAAATTGAGCATTCTTCTTAAAAATTACGTCTCCAAAGAATTTACTTCCTTTGAGGCTTCTATAAGCATTCCCGACAGGGGATTACTGATGAGTCCGCTGGTCCTGGCTAACCGTCTGACCAGAAGCAATCAATATCGCGGGCTGAATAAGGCTTTTCTTCTTGACGATCTTCAATTTGTACCTTCTCCCCGCAATGATTTTGTGGTGGGTGACAGGCTTTATGCTGTCTTTCAGCTCTGGGGCTTAACGCCGGAATTAAAACAGTCCGGGAGCCTCAACTATGAGATCGTCAAGGAAAATGGTGATAAGGTTAAGTCTTTCTCGAAAAAAATCTCTGATTATCAGGGCAGTCCGGTTTTTTATGAAGAAATTTACCTGGAGGGCTGGTCGCCGGCTAATTATATGTTGACGGTTACTTTGACTGATAACAACAATAATGTGGTGATTAGCCAGAAAGAAAATTTCTTTATCAGTCATCTGCCGGCTCTCTCTCGCTCCTGGGTCATGACCCAACCGGTTGAAGGCGACAACTCGGCGGAAGTTCAGCATGCCCTGGGGCTCCAGTACTGGAATCGCCAGGATCAGGCCCGGGCTGTCAAATACCTGGAAGCGGCTTATCGTCTGAATCCCAAAGAGCCTGCTTATGCCCTTGATTATTGCCGCCTGCTTTTGGCCTCCCGGAAATATCAGGAAGTAATAGCGGTGGCCGGTCCCTTCGTCAGTCAGGAACAAAATTATGATTTTCTGGAAATTCTGGGCCAGGCCGCTCAGGCTCTTAGCCAGTATGAGCAGGCTATTAATTATTACAAGCAATATCTGGCTCACTTTGGCACCAACATTAATATTCTCAATGCCATCGGCGAATGTTATTCTGAGCTGGGCAATGCCGATGAGGCTCTCTATGCGTGGGAAAGGTCATTGCAGCTTGAACCAAACCAGGAAAAAATCAGGGCTCAGATCAAAACTCTGAAGGAAAAAAAGAAAAATTAAGAGGATGGCCCGGGATAAAGCCCGTGGTTATCCTCTTTAATAAAGAGAATGGAGGTAATGATGAAAAGGAATTTCTGGCGTTTTTTCTCTTTACTGACTATATTATTTTTTCTTGGCCAAACCGGGCTCCTGGCCCAGGCTGGCCGGGGTGTCGGCCGGCTCGGCGGGGTTGTCCTGGATGAAAAGGATCAACCAATAGCCGGCGTAAAAGTGGTGATTAGCTTTGTCCAGGAGGCGGCCGGCGGCTTGCAGCTTGAAACTAAAACTAATAAAAAAGGAGAGTGGTCTTTTATCGGTCTTGGTTCAGGCAAATGGACGTTAAAAGCCACCGCTGATGGCTATTCTCCTCACATTGTGGACGTTACCGTCAGTCAGCTGGAAAAAAACCCGAAAATAACGATCCAGTTAAAAAAGATAAGTGGCGGGATGTCAATCATTCAGGATGAAGAGGCGCTAAAGCTTCTGGACGAAGGTAATGCTTTTTATCAGGAAGGCCGGTATGACACTGCTCTGGCTATGTATCAGGAATTTCTGCAGAAAAATCCGGCTGCCTATCAGGTCTTACTCAATATTGGCGACTGCTACCGGGAGAAAGGCGAGCTGGATAAAGCCCTGGAAACTTACCAGCAGGTCATTGACAGGTCCAAAGATGATCAGGCCATGGGTGTTACCATGAAAGCTAAAGCCCTGGCCGCTATCGGGCTGGTTTACCTCAAGCAAGATAACCTGGAAGAAGCCACCAAGTATTTCAAGCAGTCAGTTGATACAGCTCCCCAGGATGAATTTGTAGCTTTTAATGTGGCTGAGGTCTATTTCAATAATCAGCAGCTGGATGAAGCTCAGAAATATTATGAGATGGCTTCAAGCATCAAGCCCGATTGGCCTGACCCGCTGCTCAAGCTTGGCTACGTTTTTCTTAACAGAAATGATATTCCCAAGGCGACAGAATATTTTGAAAAATTTTTGAAGCTTGAGCCACAGGATTCTCCCCGGGTCAACATGGTTCAACAGATTCTCCAGGCCATCAAGAAACAACAGTAGTTTTAAACCGGTCAGGAAAAAGACAATCAGCCCGGATCAGGGGCAAAGAGTGTCCGGCTCAGGTTGAATTGATAATGGAAATCCACAGAAGATGAGCAAGAAGAAAAGACAGAAGAGTAAGGTCCGGCTTAAAAATAAATCTGACCGCCGGCTGGTAACGTCAGAAACTGAACGGCAGCCACAAAAAGGGGAAGCTCCACCGGGACGAAAAGCCAGGAAAGCCAGAGTTTCACCCTGGATAATAGCCTGTCTAATCCTGCTTTTAGCCGGACTGGCCGCTCTGATCCGGCTAAGATCTCCCCGCCTCGATTTAAAATCAGCCCCTGCCTTTAATCTTCTGCTAATCACTCTTGATACGACCAGAGCAGATCATCTTGGCTGTTATGGAGATAAAGAGGCCAGGACTCCAAATCTTGACCGCTTAGCGGCAGAAGGCTGGCGTTTTAACCGGGTCTATTGCTCAGCTCCGCTTACCCTGCCTTCTCATGCTACCATTTTAACCGGGCTGGAGCCGGTAGCTCATAGCATCCGTAATAATGGCCACTATCTCCCAGCCGGAGTCAAAACTATCACTGAACTGCTGGCCGGCAAGGGCTATAAGACCGCTGCTTTCGTCTCGTCTTTTTCTGTTGATTCCAGATTTGGGCTGGACCGCGGATTTGAAGTTTATGATGATACCTTCCAGGCTGACCTGCCTTTTAAAACCAATAATGCCGAACGGCGGGCTGAGGCCACTTTTGCCCGTTTTTCTACCTGGCTGGAAAACAATTATAAAAACAAGTTTTTTGGCTGGGTCCATTATTATGACCCTCATCTTCCCTATGATCCTCCGTCGCCCTACAGGGAAGAGTTTGCCCGCCAGCCCTACGATGGTGAAATTGCCTATATGGATTTTTATGTGGGCAAGATACTGGAGGCCCTCCAGGCCAAAGGCCTGCTGGATAAAACTATTATTATAGTAGCTGGTGACCATGGGGAAGGACTTGGAGATAAAATCGAAAGAGGGCATGGCTTATTCCTCTATGAGGAAACTGTCCGGGTCCCTCTAATCATCTGGAATAAAAAAATATTTCCTAAGAACGGTCTGGTCAACCAGACAGTCCGGTTACTGGATATTACTCCGACTATTATGGATTTGACCGGGGCTCAGGAGCCGGGAGTGGATCCGCAGGGGAAAAGCCTGCTGCCGGTCATCGAAAAGAAAGAAAGAAAAGATAGAGAGGCTCTGATCGAAACCTTTTATCCCAGGGAGAACTTTAGCTGGTCAGAGCTGGTAGCTCTGGTAACTGATAAGTGGAAATATATTCAATGTCCCCGGCCAGAACTGTATGATCTTAAGTCGGATCCAGAGGAAAGGAAAAATTTGTTTGACTCCTCGCCCGAAGCGACCGCCAGACTGAAAAAACAATTAGAAGCTGATCTGCTACTGGCCGCCAACGGGAAGCAGGCCGGTTCATCTTCCGAGCCTGCTCCGGGCCCGGATGCAGCCGATACCGAAAAATTACGTTCTCTTGGTTATCTGAATTTTGCTCCGGCCAAAGGTGTTTCTACCTTTCCTGATCCAAAGGAAAAGATTGACCTTTTGAGGCTCATCCAGCAGGCCCAGGCGGCTGAATATGAGGAGAAATATGCCGGGGCCGAGCAAATGTATCTTCAGATTATGGAAGAATTGCCGGATTCGCCAGCCAGTTATGTCAATCTGGCCATCGCTCAGGCCCGGCAGCAAAAAATGAATGAAGCTCTGGAGACGCTAAATAAAGGCCTGGCCCGTCTTCCTGATTCTGAAATCCTGCTGGTCCGGCTTGGTCATACTTATCTGGTCAGCGGGAGATTGGCTGAAGCTTTTTCCACCATGAACCAGGTGCTGAAGTTAAATCCCAGAAATGTTGATGCCCTGACAGTTTGTGCCGGCATTCTTGATACTTCCGGCCGGAAGGAAGAAGCCAGACTATATTATGAACAGGCTCTGTCCATCGAACCAGAAAGTAAGTTTCTCAGAATGTCTTATGCTGGTAACCTGGCTTCAAGCGGCCAGCTCAGCCAGGCCATTGAAGTCTATAAGAAGCTGATAGATGATTATCCGGGGGATCAGGCCTTCTATCAATACACCGGTATCGCTTATTCTTACCTTGGAGATTACAGTCAGGCGATTTTTTACCTGCGTCAGGCTGTAGCCATCAAACCAACACCGGTTGGCATTTTCAATCTGGCCGTAGCTTATGAGAAAAGTGGAGATAGAGAAAACGCTATAAAATATTTTCGCCTTTATCTCGAAAGTTCAGCTGGAGATAATCCCCGGAGTATTGCCCAGGCTAAAGCCGAGCTCAGCCGGCTGGAAAAACAATCAGGGCAGGTCAAATAGAAACTTTTTCTTTTTTCATTCTAAGACTGGCAATAAAAGCAAAACTCTGTCCAGCGACTAACCAGATTAGCTCCTGAATTAGGATTTGACTCGAAATAAAAAACCCGTCCTCCCCGGGCGGGGAGAACGGGTTTTGAATTCAGCTTGGAGCTAAGTTAGAAGGAGAATCTGAAGCCCAGTCTAGTTGACCAGGTGCCAAATCTGCTGGTCCACATGTTGAAAGCTGGATTTGGCGCATAGGGAGCATCGCTGGCGTCAAGTCTTTCCTGTAGTTCTTCGGTTAAGGTACCATTAAGGAACTCCCAATCTTCAGCCCAGATGGAAACTCTGTTCAAGGTGTTGCTCTTGCCGGTTATCGACTTGGTATTGGTCACATTGTTAACCTGGAAGTTAATAGCTGCGGTGTACTTGCCGCCAAAACGAAGAGTGTATTCTAAGTAGAGGTCAGCCCAGACGTTCCAGGGGAGACGGCCGAGGTCGCCGTAGCCATAAGGATACATGTAGGTGTTGTTGATATTGAGCCAGCTGCTGCGTGGGAAACCACTTCTGGCATAAGCAGTTAAACCGACGGTCAGACCAAAGGGGAAAGCATAGGAGCCATAGGCTTTGATATAGTGAGTTCTATCCTGAGGCAGCGGCCCATCCAGGACTTTACCGTCGAGTTTATATTGCATAAACCAGTAATCCCAGAATCTTTCAACGTTGGGTGAATTACGTCCGCTTTCATCAGCCGAGCTTAAGCCACTGTAGTTGCCCTCAACCCGGCTTAAAGTATAGTTGATACCGCCCTGCCAGTTATGGCTGAATCTCTTTTCTAAGGACAGGTTCAAGCCATAATATTCTCTTTTGGCTTTGGGCTCTGGCCAGTAATCGTATTCAAGTCCAGTATCAGGATCGATCACGGAATCAGCAAATTTTCCACCCTCAGATTCAGGTCTTGACCAGCCGAAACCGGGATTAGTAATGTAGTAAACTTCAGAAGCAATACCGGTTTCAGGATCTTTAACATAAACACCCACATCTTCTATCGTTCTGATCAAGTGCTTCTGAACAAAACGGGCAGACAGAGACAGGTCTTCCATCAACTTCTTTTCAACGCCGAAGGAAATTTCTCTCTGGCCGACCGGTTTAAGGTCAGGGTCAACGGTATCAAAAGAAACTTCACGATAGTTGATGCTGCCGGCGTAGGTGTTGCCATTTTGCTGGCTTTCGAAATCATCAATCAGTCCGCTGGCTGCAATCTTGGTAAAGTCCGGATCCTGCAGAGCATAATAGTCACTGATCCACTTGAATCCGCCAAAGGCACCTTCAGCCATGTACAACTTCATAACATCATAATAGATGCCGAAGCTGGCAAAAATCTTCAGGCTGGAATCACCAAAAACATCATAAACAGCGCCAATTCTTGGAGCCAGTTTGTCACCAAAACCGAATTTGATGGGTTTAATGCCGGCCAGCTCGGGGTCAACAGTGGCAAAGGATGGAATGTATTCAGATTCTGTCCTCAGACCGAAGTTGATGGTCAACTTATTGTTGATCGTCCAGGAATCCTGGAGATAGAGAGCCCAGTTGTTGCTGTGGATGTTCCAGTAGTAGCCATAAGGGGAAGTAAAGGAGCTTCTGACCATATAGTAGCCATATTTACCGTAATACTCGCTGTCGACGGGAGCGCCAACGCCAACAGGAAAGCCTAAGCCGTTATAGGTCCGGCCGAAATAAAGATTAACCAGAGGATGGGGAATCGTCTGGTCAACATTTTCATGGAGATAAATCCACTGGGCGCCAAATTTGAAGGCATGTTCACCCGCAAAGTTAGCATAGTAAGTGGCATCGAAGTTGGTACTAACCTTGTCATAGAGTCTCTGTTTGTAATCCCAGGCGGTGGAGTAGTTGGTCCAGCCGGAATTGTGCAGCAAAGTCGGATTAGCAACATAGAAAGGATCAGATGAATAGCCGGCATTGATATTACCAACCGAAAAAGCATACATCGAATGATCAGGTGCCTTAACTCCAGGGTGGTTCTGGTTTTGCCGGTGCCATCCGCCCCTTAAGCTTAACAGCAGGTTGTTGCTGGCTGTATAGTCAATCGTAAAAGCAGCAGTCCAGTTGGGATACCAATAACCGTATTTGTACCATTCGGTGGCGGCATTATCAGTTCCATTAACAGAAGGAATGTTTCCAGTGTACTTATAGAAGTTGTTGACATAGCTGGCTGAAACTCTCAAGCCTCTGATTGGGGCAGCTGTTAATTTGATCGAAGCATTATAATAGGTATTTTTGTTGACGAACTGATACCAGGGACCGGTCCTCCGGTTGAAATCTCTCAGAGCTGTTGTCTGATAATAAATGGGGTTAAACGAACCAAAGAACCACAGCCTGTCTTTCAGGATATAACCACCCAGGCTGAAAACGCCTTCAATCCGGTAGTAGTTGTCCCGCTTATGGCCGCCGCCGAAATAGAGGTCATCATCATTGACATATTCATACAGGTCATAAGTATAAGGATTTTCACGCAGATAATCACGGGATTTGCCCTGCATCCACATTTCGTTGTTGTTGTAATAACCCATGATATCGCCATGGAAGGTATTTCCGCCAGAACGGCTGATGACATTGACCACGCCGCCCATCGAGCCGCCGAATTCAGCATTGTAACCGGAAGCGGTGACTTTAACTTCATCCACCAGCTCGAGGACTACGTTTTGACCACTGGTTCCAATGTGGACATTGGTGACATCGGCGCCATCTACATACCACATATTTTCGGTTCCAGTAGCGCCATCAACGGACAAACCGCCGGTGATGCCTTCACTTTGAACACCAGGCATAATGCCAATCAGTGAATCAAAGGAACGGCCACGGGGCAGGCTCATAAAGGTTTCCTTGGTCATGACCTGGCCCTTGACGGTGCTTTTGACGTCAATTAACGGGCTCTGGCCAACAACGGTTACCTGTTCCTCAATGGCTGCCGGTTCCATGGTAACATTGACCACCAGAGTCTGTGACAACTGGAGGATAATGTCTTTCCTGACTAAGGTCTTGAAACCGGGCAGGCTAAAAGTCAACTGATAAGTTCCGGATGGCAGAGCCATCAAACGGAAAGTGCCGGTAGCGTCAGTCACCGTGGCTGCTTTACCAACCAGCTTCGGGCTGGTAGCTTCGACCGTCACGCCGGGGAGCGGACTACCCTGGTCATCAACGACCTTACCGGTAATCTTGCCTTCAGGCATGATCTGAGCAAAAGCGGTGCTGCCGGCGATGAGAACGAGAGCAAGCATTAAAACTAAAGCTTTTTTCTTCATTCGAATCAAATCTCCTTTCGAATGATTCTTATTCCCTTTGCCCTGGGATGATTTTAACGACCATCCCGTCCTGACATTTCCTTAAATAATTCCTTTCTCCTTTTTATCACCTCCTTAATTAAGGATTTTAATCTTCATTTCAGGAAGATACATGCAATTTCTATGCCAGAAAAAAGATGGCTATAATTAATTTATTATCAATAAGATAAAATCAAACCAGGTCTGAATTATTCATTATTTTGAATAGTAATCCAAAAACTTGGATAGTGGGTGATTTTAAGAAATGTCACAGAAGACAAAATGACCCAAAACTGGTGGGCGATAGAGGATTCGAACCTCTGACTTCTACCGTGTGAAGGTAGCGCTCTGCCTCTGAGCTAATCGCCCGTTTCAGTTGTCTTTCTAATTTTATTGAAAAAAGTTTAGCTGTCAACCTGAAAAAATTAGGCGATGGCTCTGGCCAATATTCTAATCAAAACCAGCTCTCAACTTCCAGTTCAAAAATAAATTCGCTCAGGCTTAAGAAGGCCAAATCTGCTGATTTGACATTCATGGCAGCCGTTGTTATATTTTTTTATATGAAGAAGGGCGTGGTTTCTATTATTCTGGTTTTATTAATGGTACTGGCCATGGGGGCAACAGTTTGGCCCCAGGCTAAAAAAACAGGGACTTCAGTCAAAGATCTTCCACTCAAGTACAAAAAGTGGTTAGAAGAGGAAGTAGTCTATATTATCACCCCCAAAGAACGCCAGGTATTCCTCAGCTTGGGGACAGACCGGGAAAGGGATATCTTTATTGAAGCTTTCTGGAAACAACGTGATCCAACCCCCAATACTCCTGACAATGAATTTAGAACCGAGCATTACCGGCGGATCAAATATGCCAATGAGCGATTCGGGAGGGAAACAGCCACTGCCGGCTGGAGAACTGAAATGGGCAGAATTTATATCATCTTAGGCGAGCCCAGACAGATTGACCGGCTGGAAAATGAGAGCGAACTGTATCCAACTCAAGTCTGGTTTTATGATGGTCTGCAAGAATACGGATTACCCCCGGCCTTTTATGTCGTTTTTTTCAAAAAAAACAATGCTGGAGATTATATACTTTACTCGCCAGTAAAAGACGGCTCCGGCAGCTTAATGTGGAATTACGACGGAGACCCGACTGACTACCTGGCTGCTTACCGGGCTCTGGCTGAAATTAATCCGTCCCTGGCCAATGTTTCAGTCAGCCTCATTCCCAATGAGATGACTCTCGGTACCAGCCCTTCCTTAGCTTCTGATCTGCTCATCTATTCTAAAATTCCGCTTGCGCCTGGTTATAAGGTCAGCGATTCCTATGCGGAAAAGCTCCTGGCTTATAAAGACATCATAGATGTTGATTATACGGCTAATTATATAGAAAGTGATTTCTTAGCTGAAGTTTTTATTGATGATAAGAACACGGCTTTTGTTAATTATCTGGTCGAACCGCGCCGGCTGTCATTTGAACAGTACGGAGACAAATTTACGGCCGTCCTCGAGGTCAATGGAAGTGTGGTTGACGGCCAGAATACCCTGATTTATCAGTTTGAAAGAAAAGTTCCCATCGAAATGAATTCCAGTCAGATTGAGTCTGTCAAGAATAGGCTGTTCAGTTTTCAGGATATTTTCCCTTTAATCTCTGGGAAATATAAAATCAATGTGATTGTAAAAAATACTATTTCCAAAGAATTCACCACCCTGGAAACCAGCCTGATTGTTCCCCCGCCAGGAAGTCTCTGGATGAGTAATCTTCTCCTGGCTAACGCTGTTGACCGAAACCCAAAACATGGCGCCCTGATTAAACCTTTCTCCTTTAAAGGAGTTCTACTCCGGCCTTCACCCAGAAACGACTTCCTTCAGACTGATACCTTAACTGCTTTTGTCCAGCTCCGGTGGCTTAGTCAGAAGCTCAGAGAAGAAGGCTCAGTAAAATTTTCCATTTTTAAAGAGAATGAAGTCATTAAATCGGTCAGTAAAAAGTTGAGCGACTATGCCGACCCGACCAGCCTCCTGGAGGAGTTCAGCCTGAAGGAACTGGTTCCTGACTATTATATTCTGGAAGTGACGCTTCTCGATGGTTCTGATCAGATTCTTCTTTCCCGGAAAGAAAATTTTTATATAACACCTCTGGAATCACTGGCCAGGCCCTGGGTCTTATCTCTTCCTTATACTTCACCTGACAGCCCTGAAATCATTCACCTTCTTGGCCTCCAGTACTTTAACCAGAAAGACTTAGGCCAGGCTTTACCCCGGCTGGAATCAGCTTATAATCGTGAACCTGGCAATCAGAGATTTGCTCTGGAACTGGCCAGGGCTTATCTCTATCAGGAGAACTATTCCCGGGCTAAAGAATTAGCTGAAAAATTCCGCGACAGCCAGGAGCCTTCCTTTCTGCTTATTCTGGGACAGAGCCAGCAGGCCCTGAAGGACTACCAGCCGGCCATCAACGCCTTCAAAACTTATCTGGCCAGATTCGGGACTAACCTAAGCGCTCTCAATGCCATCGGGGAATGCTATCTGGCTATTGGCCAGGAGGAAGAGGCTCTTCAGGCCTTTGAGAAATCCTTAGAGCTTAACCCCAAACAGGATAAGATAAGGGTCCTGGTTAAATCATTGAAAGAAAAAACGTGAATAAAAAGTCAGTTGCTTTTTATTTCTTAGCAGCGGCTATAATTTTTGGCTTTTGTTTTTGCAGCCACTTACCAAATAATAAGAACTTAGATCCAGAGGGTAAAGAGTTCATTTCTAAAACCAGGTACATAATTTCCAAGGAAGAGAAAAAAGCCTTCCTGGAACTGGAACCAGCCAAAAGGTCTCTATTCATCGAACAATTCTGGACCAGAAGAGATCCTACCCCCGGCACGACGGTTAATGAATTCAAAGAGAGCTACTTTCAACGTATTCAGGAAGCCAATCGCCTTTTCAAGGAAGGTACCACTGCCGGCTGGCTGCAGGAAAGAGGACGAATCTATATTCTGTTTGGCCCGCCCTCTGAGCGGATAACCTATCCCCGCGGCCTGGATTTTTACGGCCAGCCGACCGAGATCTGGTATTATGGCTTTTTCCCTATAGTTTTCACTGATGAAAACTCGACAGGTAACTACACCCTGACCCCGCTAAGTGCTTATCAAATCTCTGAGATAACCAAGGCTCAGAAAGAAATAAAGGACCAGGGGAAAGTTACATTAACCGGAAAGCCCCCTCTGGATTTTACTCTTAGATTTGAAACCAAAGATGGGCAAGGCCAGCTGATTATAGATATCCCTTATAAGGCTATCTGGTTCAAGTTGGCGGGAAATAATTTTGTTACCACCCTGGACATCAAACTGGAAGTCTTAGATGAGTCAGGCCAAACAGCCTGGAAACATGAGGAGAGTCCGGAATTGTCTGTTTCCCGGGAACAGGGGCTCAAATTAATTGATGAAATCTATGGCCTGATCTTAAAGCCAGATTTGCAGCCAGGAGAATACACAGCTCAAGCTGAAATATCCAACCGGACTGGCGGCGGTAGCAGTCAAAAGACCTTAAAATTCAAATTTTAGCCTGGTGAATTATCGGCGGCACTTTTCAATTAAAGAATCTAATTCAGCTTTTTCACCTTCTGGTAAAGTTTGATAATAGAGCTTCTTGTAGCGGCTAAAATAAATTAGGGCCTGATTTTTATCCCCCTGATCAAAATAAGCTGCTCCCAGGTTAAAAAGAGCTTGCTGATGATCCGGGTCAAGTTCCACTGCCTTTTGCCAGTAGTCTATGGCCGCCTCCAGCTGGCCGGTAAGCCTGTAAACGGCTCCAAGACCGTTATGGGCGGCGACCTGGCCGGCATCATAATCAATAGCTTCCTTAAAATGTTCTTCGGCTTTAACCAGCCAGCTATTATCCTTGTTTTTTAAAGCCAGAGAAGTCTCGGCTGCTCCCAGATTGGCCAGAGCTACCGGATTCTTTGGAAATAAGAGCAGGGAATGCTCATACATCTTGATGGCTTCTTCCAGTTCACCCCGGTTCCAGTAAATCACTCCCAGATTGTTCCAGAGTTCTGGGTCCCAGTCGATTATTTCTCTGGCCCGGTTCAGAACTTCAACAGCCAGGTCCTCTTTGCCGAGTGAAACCAGTACTCTCCCGTAGTCAACTGCCAGCTGATAATTCCCGGGATTAGCAGCCAGACCGGCCTGGAGCACAGCCTCGGCTTCCTTCAGGCGATTCTGTCTTTCATAGATGCTGATTAGAAAAAGATAGGGATTATCAAATTCGGGCCGTCTGGCAATCAGGTCTTTAAGGAGCTTTTCTGATTCTTCTGCCTTTCCCTGAAAATATAGATCCTGAGCTTGCTCAAACTGATTATTGAAGACCAGCAGTGTTTTTAAATCATCTTCAGGGCCAAAGGCGGTTCTGGCCGGCCGGTGATATCCACCCAGATAGCCCAGGCTAGCCAGTTTCTCTTTAGTCTCAGCCTCGGGATAATATCTGGATTCAACCGCTGCCCGGCTCAAGGATTTGATCAATTCGTTCAGTTTTTCTTTTTCCTGGCTCAAACCGGGATTAACCAGGTTTTTGGTTTCGCTAAAATCATTTTTCAGGTCATAAAACTCAGGCAGCGGAGAATCAATAAATTTTTTATTGCTTTCTATGAAACCTCTAACAGGGGCCCAGCCCCGCCGGTAATAGGCATAAAGTGATTCAAAGTAAATCTTCCTGGCCGAGAGCTTCTTACCTTTCATCACTTTAACCAGAGATTGGCCCTGCAAATAAGCCGGGGGAGAATTCCCGAGAAGCTCACAGACTGTTGGGAAAATATCAACATGGCAAACGTTCTCATCCAGCCGCCGTGGTCTTAAGCCGGGACCGGAGATAATCAGTGGCACCCAGAGAGTTGAATTATAAGCAAAATAGCCGTGAGTGGACTCGCCGTGTTCTCCTAAGGATTGGCCGTGGTCACCGGTAAAAATTTTTATAGTCGAATTCCACTGGCTGGTTTCTTCCAGATAATCAAACAACCGGCCAAGTTCCCGATCGACATAAGCTACCTCTCCGCTATAAAGGTCATTTTTGAACTGGCTGGTAAAAGGCTCCGGCGGTTCATAAGGCTGATGGGGGTCAAAACAATGGAGCCAGAGAAACCAGGGCCGGTCATCAGCCGGGCTGTTGGCCAGGCTGGTCAGCCAGTCAATGGCAGCTTTGATAACCGCTCCAGCCTTTCTTTCCGGGTAAATGAATTCCAGACCGGAGCCAGCCGGATAACTCTGATCATAGATTTCAAACCCAGCCTTCAATCCGAATCTGGCATCGAGAGGGAAAGAACCAATAAAAGCCCCCGTTCTATAACCGGCTTTTTGAAGATAAACAGCCAGATTGGGCAAGCCTTGGGGAACTCGGAATAAGCCGTTATCATGAACTCCATGTTGAAGCGGGGTTGTTCCCAGAAGAATATTGGCGTGGGAAGGAAGAGTTAAAGGATTGTGGGCAAAAGCCCGGTTGAACAAGACCCCGGCTAAAGCCAGCTTGTCTATATTAGGAGTTTTAACCAGAGTAGAGCCGTAACAGCTCAGCCGGTCGGGACGCAGAGTATCTATGGTAATCAAAAGAATATTCGGTTTTTGAGCTACAGCCTGAAGACCGGGGGAAAAGAATATAAAAAAGGCTAACAGACTGCCGGTCGGGATGGCTGTTAACAGAAAAAATCTCTTACCTTTTTTGTTGGCCACTTTTTTAATTTTATCATAAATAAAAGAACCTTAAACTTTTTTTCAGAATAAAAAAGCCCGCCCCGGCTTTGACCGGAGCGGGCTCTGGGCAGCTTTAACTGAGGTGAGTCTTAGAACATCAACTTAAGCCCAAGGATAGCAGAGATTGGCGGATAGTAATCGGTATTCTTCTTGTAGCGGGGGTCAAGAACCGGGTGGTAATCATCAATGTTCCAGTTGCCCGCAGCTATAACTGCATCGGAAACAGCTACAGCGCCCTGATTGTAAATCTGATATACCCGGCGGGCGGTATCGATGTTGAAAATGTTGTCAACACTGAGGTTAATCTGCATTTTGGTCTTTCCACCCAGCTTGAAATCATAAGCAACATAAGCATTGGCATACCATAAGAAAGGAGACCGGCCGAGATTGTTCCGGTTATAAGGCAGGTAACCCTGGACATCCAGTGCCCATTCAGTCGAGGTCGGGACTCCGCTCATAGCATTGACTACAGCTCCAACGGTCAGGCCAAAGGGGAAAATATATGAACCATAGAGTTTGAAATAGTGAGTCCGGTCGCCGGGCATCGGGCCATCAACCTTTTTCATTTGGGAATCGAAGGCCAGATACCAGAGGTCAAAATAGCGTTCAGTATTCGGGTCGCCACGGCCATATTCATCACCAGAAGCCAGGCCGCTGTAGTTCCCGCTCAAGCGGCTCAGGGTGTAAGAGAAGCCACCCAGCCAGTTGTTGGAGAAACGTTTGTCAATGGCAATGTTAAGGCCATAATATTCCCTTTTGGCCTTGGGGCAATCCGGAGCAGTGGACGGAATCAGGCCTGCCGCCCGAGCTTCAGCATACTTTTCATTAATAAAGTCACCGCCTGGATTGGTAGTATAGTACATTTCGCCTTCCGGCAGCAGGACGCCGATATCTTCAATAGCCCACAACAGGTGTTTGTAAACACCTCGAACGGACAAAGCCACATTTTCACTCAGCTTCTTCTCGCCGCCAAGGCTAAATTCCATCTGACTCATTGGCTTCATGTTTGGATCGGTACTGTCAAACGAAGGAGCCCGGAAATCAAAGGTGTGAGGAGGATCGGGAAGCAAGAAGTCTCCGGGGAAATAGCCATCTGGATACGCATCACTAACTCTGCCAATCTTATCCCACTCGTAGGTATCGAGAGTGTAATAAGTGCTTTTCCACTTAAAACCGCCGTAAGAACCGGAGGCCATCTGAAGTTTCATGACATCATAGAATATCCCGAATGAACCAAAAAGTTTAAGACTGGAATCGCCAAAGACGTCATAAACGAGGCCGATCCTGGGAGCGATTTTATCTCCAAGGCTAAAATCAATTGGTTTCAGTTTTTCAAAATCGGGATTACCAGTGGCGTAGGATGGAATATATTCAGATTCGGCTCTGACTCCATAGTTAATGGTCAGACGCTGGCCAATGGTCCAGGAATCCTGAAGGTACACGGCCCAGCGGTTGCTGTAGGCTTTATAGAAGCTGCCATACGGACCGGTAACACTGTTGTTACGGACGCCGTAATAACCATAAGTCCCGCGGCCGTAATTTGTTCCATAAGCCACAAAATCACGATCCCAGGCGAAAAACAGAATGGCGTACCTCGGAGTTGAATCATAATTCTGGCCCTGCCGGACGTACTGGGCACCGAGCTTGATCGAGTGTTCACCGGCGGCGCTGATAAAATAGTTCACATCACCGGCTAAGCTGTATCTCTCATTCAGGTTTTTCTTAACAACTGAAGCATTGGCTCGAGAATAATTATAGTAACCTGTCGGCCTCTGGTAAGAAACCGGCACATCCAGGAGGCCAACGTTGGTTGTCTGGAAATATCCACCTGGAGCCTCGGTTAAGAACTGAAAGCAAGGTTCATCCGGCGGCTGAACCAGCTGGCCGGTTCTGTCGCTCTTGAAGTATCCGCCTCGTACGGAAATGAGCAGACTGTTGCTGGCCGTCCAATCAGCCGAGAAGGCGGCAGAATAGTTTGGATAGGTAAATCCGTATTCATCAAAAGAAACCGTAGGATTGGACGGACTGTTACGGGCAGCCAGGTCACCTCTATACTTCCATTCATTGTTGACGATGGAAGCGCTCATTCTAAAGTTTTTTAAAACCTGGGCGGTCAATTTGAAGGAATAGTTCCAGGATTTTTCATCTCTTCTCCAATTCTTGGTGGTACCGTCGGAATGTGTTACCAGCCTGTTATTCCGGTAGATGACAGGCATGAAAGAACCAAAGAACCATAGCCTGTCTTTTATCAAATATCCGCCAAGGTTTCCCCCAAACTCGTACCGGTGATCCCTATTTTTACCGGTGAGAAAAGTGTAAGGATAATAGACAGCTTTGGAAGTGTCATCGATCTTCAAGCTGAGCGTGTCGCGGTATTGATCACGAAGTTTATAACCGCTGTAATAGCCAACCAGCTCGCCTGAAAACTGGTTTCCACCCGACCGGGTAATAACGCTGATCACCCCTCCTAATGAGCCTCCAAACTCTGCCTGATAGCCAGAAGCCCTGACCTGAACTTCATCGACAAAGTCAAAATTGACGCTCTGGGCTGACCTTCCATAGGTCAGATCAGTGATATCGGTTCCATCAACATAATACATGTTCTCAAGGCCAGAAGCGCCGTCAACCGATGTCCCGCCCAGCAGGTATTCATTGGAAACGCCGGGGATAGTGGTTACCAGCGAATCAAAGTTACGTCCCCTCGGCAGATTTTGAAAAACTTCTTTGGTGATGGTCATACCCTTAACTGTGCTTTTAACATCAACCAGAGGAGCCTCGCCCATAACAGTAACCTGTTCTTCAATGGCGCTTGGTTCCATAGTGATGTTAATGATCAGAGTTTGCCCCAAGCCTAAAACTACATCCCGGCGGGCTATAGGCTTAAATCCGGCCAGGGTGAACGTTATTTCATAAACTCCTGAAGGAAGAGCCAGTAACCTGAAAACGCCATTGCTATCAGTGACAGTGGTGGCTTTACCGACCAATTTAGGGCTGGTAGCTTGAACAGCTACTCCGGGGAGAGGATTTCCCTGATCATCAGCCACTCTCCCTTCAAACCTGCCGCTTTGCTGGGTAACCTGAGCCATGGCCAGGGAGGCCAGGAAAACCAGCATAAAACCGGCTAACAAGAATCTTTTCTTTTTCATTTTTTCTCTTTTCCCCTCTTTAAGAAAACAGTTGCTTTCTCAGCAAATTAAAGTCGCCCCAGAACAGAAAAATTAATTCTGTCCCGCCCCCAGACTTACTGTTAGTCTAATTTAATTTTTTGTTTATCGCCTCCTTTCTTTGATGAGTTCTCTAATGAGACTTAACCCTTTTACCCACTCTCAGGGCCTGCAATTTATGTGCCAATCTGACAGCCGCACTAATTGTTTTAATTTCAATAAGTTAGCAAAATAGAACAGTCACCTTAAATCCATTTATATGGATATTATTCAAATAATTGAATAATCATCTTGTGGCTGAGGCTGGTTGCTTTCAACTGACAGGACCTGCTTGAGAAAATTTATTTGACAGCGATTTTTTTTAGTTTTATAAATAAAAGGGCGAAAAAATAATGGCTATAAAACGCTGCCCTTACTGCCGGGCTTTAATCAGCGATCAGGATGAATTCTGCAAAAACTGCGGAACCAGGCTCCTTTTTCCCGAAGATGAAGAGATAGAAGAGGAAATTCCCGGCGATAAAATCATTGAAGACGATCGCCATCAGGCCAAAAATGAAAATTGGCCTGAAAGCGGGGATAAACCAGCAGAAGATTTCACCCCGGAAGAATCTACTCCGTTTAATGAAGAGGCTGAACTCGAAGAAGAACTGGCTGAGGGCCAGGAAGACCTGGAAGAAGTTATAGTAATTGATGAAGAAGCCAGCCCTGGCCAGAAAGTGACAACTGAAACTGGCGGTTTAGAAGCTCGAAAGATGGAAACTAAAAAGACGCCGGAAGAGTTGATTTTTTCTCAGGTTGAAGATGACTTGCCCTTTCCAGAAGAAAAAGAAGAGAAAACTGAACCAGCGGTTAAGGCCAGCTATCGGGAAAAAGATGAGGATTGGGCCGAAAAATTAGAAAATCCGGGAGAAGAAATTCTTCAGACTGAAAAAGAAGATGAAGCCGCTTCTTCCGCCAGCCTGGAAAAGCCAGGGCCTGGCCTGGTAACCAGAATAGTCGAAGAGCTTGAGCAGGAAATTAAGCAGGCCGAGCCTTCACCTCCGGAAAAACCGGGGCCCGGTCTGGTTACTCAGCTGGTCCAGGAAATTGAAGCTGAAAGTAAAAACGAGAATCAGGGAGCTGAAGAGAAAAAAATAGACGGTACGTTCAACACCGGTGAACTGGAAGGACTTGGCCCAACAATTGAAGTTGGTCAAAGGCAGGTCGAGGATTTTTTTAAAATACTTGAAGAGAAAGAAAAAGAAAGAGTAGAAGTTAATAAAACTAAAAGTGAAACAGGGGAATCAGGCAGTATCCCAGCCTGGGTTCATGACCTCAAAGAAGATTCAACGGAACTCCTCGAGCCAGGTCCCGACGAATTGCAACAGCTGGAAGAGACAGAAGAAGAACCCTATTCATCTTCACCAACTATGGGTTTTCCGGAAAAAGTAACCAGGAGCCAGCTGGAACTGGAGGAAGAAGACAGCGATGAAGAGGAGAAGGAAAGAGAATTAGAAATGGAAATAGAAGAGCAAGAGGCAGAGGAAGGAACTGATTTTCTTTACGAGCCAGAAACCGGGAAAGGCAGCTTGGGGGAAGATGAGACCGGCAGCCTGACGGCCTCTAAAACCCGCGGGGCTGTTCCTTTAAGTCCCGGGGCTTTTATTAAAGCCAAAGTCTTTGACCTCCTGTTTATCGCCTTGCTCTGGCTTTTGACCATCTGGCTGGCGGCTAGCTCGATGCAGGTCACCATTTTCAAATTGCTGGGAGTGGCCGCTTCGAGCCTGCTTCTTTTTTTACTGATCCTGGTTTCTATTTACTTTTTCCTGTTCTATTTCTTTATTGGGGAAACTCTCGGTGACCGCCTGTTTCGCGATAGTGAAGAATGATCTGATTTAAATCCCGGTTTAAATTCCGAGTGATAATCTCTCGGCCAGAGCAGCTGGCAGGTCAGTGGCCAGAATTTTTCTCTGGGATTCAGCAATATCGTATTCCACCCGGTTAAATTTAAGACGGCCATTTTTAGAATCGTAGATGGCATAGGCAGCCCGCGGATCCCGGTCACGCGGCTGGCCGATAGAACCGGGATTAATTAAATAACGTGCTCCCTTTTCTAATTTAACTTCGAAGGGAAATTTCTCAATAAAGGTTCCTTCGACTGTTTCGTCTTTTTCGACATAGAGAAAAGGGAAATGGGTATGGCCAAAAAAGCAAACCGGGGTACTGATGTAGCTGAAGGCTTCAACCGCATCAAATTCGCCAAAAATATAATAATCTTCATCAAAGGGTGCGCCGTGACAGATAGTAATGGTTTCGTGGACAATAAGAGGGCTTTTAGCCAGGCCGGACAGAAAATGAAGATGTCTTTTATTCAAGGCCTTTCTCGTCCAGTCTATACCGGCAGCAGCGATAGGGTTAAAAGTCTGAATGGATTCAAGTCCGCAGACGGCTTTATCATGGTTACCTCTGACCATGGACAGTCGGCCCAGGGCCTGGACCTGCTGAAGAACTTCATTGGGTGAGGCACCATAACCGACCAGATCACCAAGAAACAAATAATAATCAATTCTTTTCTTCTTAACCTCATTGAGGACGGCTAAAAGAGCTTCAAGATTGCCATGAATATCAGAAAAAACTAAATAGCGCATCAGCCTTAACTCCTGCTGGCCTGGTATAACCGGTCAGCGAAATACGAGCTTCTAACCAGGGGACCGCTGGCCACTTCTTTAAAACCAAGGTCAAGGGCCAGCTGGCGCAGGCCTTCAAATTCCTCCGGGGTATAATAACGTTTAACCCCAGCCTGGTGCCGTCCCGGCTGGAGATACTGGCCGATGGTCAGTAAATCACAGCCGCTCTGCCGGAGATCAAGCCAGGCTCGCTCCAGGTCATCCCTGGTTTCACCCAGACCAACCATCAAGCCTGACTTGGTCACCGCTCCTTGCTTTTTGGCCAGCTTCAGCAGCCTGAGCGACCGGTAATAATGGCTGGCTGGCCTGTTTATTTCTGGATAGAGATTGACCGTCGTTTCGAGATTATGGCTCAAAACATCGGGACCAGCCTCAAGCACTTGCAAGACCGGGCCTTCTTCTCCTTTAAAGTCAGGGATAAGAACTTCAACCTTAGTTTCTGGCCAGTTGTCTTTGATCAACTTGATAGTTCTAAAAAAGATTCCAGCTCCTCCATCTGGCAGATCGTCTCTCGTTACGGAGGTAATCACTACGTAACGGAGACCCAGAGCCTTGACTGCTGCCAGGACTTGCTCCGGCTCGTTTTCGTCCAGCGGTTGAGGCCGGCCCTTATCAACGGCGCAGAAGGCACAATTTCTGGTGCAGATATTACCCAGGATCAAAAAAGTGGCAGTCTTCCTTTCCCAGCACTCCCCGATATTGGGGCAGCGCCCGCTCTCGCAGATAGTATGGAGCCCGCCTTTTTTTAGCAGGCCGGCTACTTGAAAATAATCAGAATGAGAAGGTAGCCTGGCTTTAAGCCAGTCTGGTTTTCTAAGATAATCCAACCCTTCGACTCGTCTTTTAACTTTTCAGGTAAAAAGGAAAACTTTCCGTAAGTAAGGTCAGTAAGGTTTAGTACTCGAAATCTCTTTCTCTTTTTAGCCGCCGGCGCATTCTTTTCCGGGCCTGAGCATCCTTTAAGCGGCGTCTTTCTCCAGGTTTTAAATAAACGGAGTGTTTCTTAATTTCCTTGATAATTGCTTCCTGCTGAACTCTTCGTTTAAACCGTCTGAGAGCTGATTCTAAATTTTCTCCTTCTTCAACTACCACAAAAGCCACTAACTGTCACCTCCTTACATCTGGAAAGTCATTGATTTTTATACCCGATTATCACCGTCTTGTCAAGAAAAACAGCCAATCATCAACCTGAGTTCTCTTTTAGCCGGCCCCCGGCTTTTTTGATCACAGCCTTAGCTCCGATAACCAGCGGGTCAATTAGAGGGACAGACAGGTCCTCCGGCTTCAAAACCAGCGGAACCTCGGTGCAGCCGGCGATTATCGCCTGGGCTCCGGCTTTGATCAAGTCAGTAGCTGCTTCCCTTAAAAGCCTTTTGGGCCGGGCTCCCTTGAATCCCGCCTTTATTCCTTTTTCTCCATAGACAGCTTCCATAATTTTTTTCTGACTGCTGACTGAAGGGTTGAGCACTTCTATATTTTTTTTCTGAAAAGGCTGTCGAAAAAGACCGGTAGCTATTGTTCCCTCCGTGGCCAGTAAACCAGCTTTTTTGACCGGTGGCTTGAGTTTCTTAAGATAAGAACCTGTTTCTTCAACGAGGTTGATCAGCTGGAGACGGGTTGTGCCTTTGAGTTCATCCAGATAATAATGGGCGGTCAGACAGGGGATGGCCGCCAGCTCAGCTCCAGCCTTTTCCAGAAATTTTAAGCTTTCCCGCAGAGCCGGCAGCGGGCTCTCGCCCTGGTAAAGAATGGCAGCTGTCCGGTCAGGAATTGAGGGGTTATTGAAAATAATTATTTTCAGATGATCCTGGTCCCGGCTGGCGGCTGTATTTTCTATGATCAGCTGGAAAAAACGGGCAGTGGCTTCAGGCCCCAACCCGCCCACAATTCCTACTATTTTAGTAGTATTTGTTTTCTCACTCATCTCTGGCTGTCTCCAGATAAGGCCTTATTTTTTCAACCGGCAGGGCATAACCGGTCCGTCCTTTCTGGCCCTTAACGGTTGTAGCTTTAAAGAGTGAATTAAGGATAGCTTCTTCCGAAGCTTCGACCGCAGCCTGGAACAGGGGCGACATGGCTTCATTACGAAGGACTTCGATCTCCATGGTCTGGTCCGCCTGACGGGCCCGGTATCTTACCTGCTGGGCGGTCGAAAAAGCCACAGCATAATCGCCGCTGCCATTGGCATAATAACCTCCTGTCCGGGCAATGCCGGCTAAAGCCCGCCGGGCCAACCGCTTCAAATTCCGGCTATCTAAAGGGGCGTCAGTCGCTACGACCATCAGACAGGAGCCATCAGTTTGGCTTTTCGCCAGATGCTGGCTTAGATCAACTTTCTTCCTTAAGATCTTGTCAATCCTGAGGCCATTTATTTCCAGAACCCCGCCGAAGTTGGTTTGAACCAAAACCCCGATGGTATAGCCGCCCTGGCTGGCCGGGAGCTTTCTGGAAGCAGTCCCGATGCCACCTTTAAAGTCAAAACACATGGTGCCGGTGCCAGCCCCGACCGAACCTTCTTCAACCTGACCGGAAGAAGCCTGATTGATGGCAGCCAGAACGTCCTCCCGGCTGATGACCATAGCTCTGATATCATTCAGCCAGCCATCATTAGTCTCTCCGACCACCGGATTGACCGATTCCACCTGCTCATTACCAGGCAGAGCCAGAATATAATCAATAACTGCCTGACTGGCGACCGGGACACTCAGGGTGTTGGTCAGAATGATGGGGGTTTCAAGATAACCAAGTTCTTCCACCTGAGTTGAACCGGTTAATTTGCCAAAACCATTGGCCACGCTGATGGCTGCCGGGACTTTTTCCTGAAAAATATTCCCCTCATGGGGCAGGATAGCGGTCACCCCGGTTCTGATGTTCGAACCTTTGATCGTCGTCTGGTGGCCAACTCTGACTCCAGGCACATCGGTGATGGCATTGACCTGACCTGTCTCCAGGACTCCAACCTTTAAACCCAGATCGCGAACGCGCGGCCTGGCCTCTTGCCCGTTGAGACTGCCGAAAAGCAAACCCTGAGAAATCAAAAATAAGACAGGTATTAATCTCATCGTCTTTCCTCGGCTTCTTTTATTTTCGTTATCTTATTTTGTTATCTTAATTAGCCATTTTTATAATTTTTTACTTAAATCTTTATCGCCTGCTATTTTATTTCAGCCTGGTCAATTCCCATTTTATATTTTTCTTTAGAAGGGTTAAATCCTTTTTGGTTACTTTTTATTAACACTTGCTGATATTATTGGGAAGCTCTAACCGGCCTCAGGATTATTTTTTGACTTGATGTCTGCCCGGTGGTCAGCTATAAAGATAAATCAGAAGAAGAATGGTCAGAACCTTGATAGGATTTATTTAGAGACAGGCCGGGAGCCAGTTGAGAATAGAAAATATATAACCTAAGGTGAAATCAGAAAAACAGACGGGAAGATGAAGATACAGATGGTTAAGAAAGAAAAATATTTAACCCTGGAAGAACTCAACCGGATTCCATGGCTGGTTCATGGCTTTGGCCTTAAAGGTTTCGATCGGGACAGCCTTGGACACGATCCAGAGCTGTCTGCCTTTCAACCGGTGGAGATGAAGCAGGAGCACTCAGCCAGAGTTCTGCTGATTGACCGGGCCCCTGACCGAAAACCGGCTGTTGATGCCCTGATCACCTCCCGGTCGGGGTTACTGCTGCTGGTCAAAACAGCCGATTGTCTTCCCCTGTTTTTAGTTGATGCCGAACATCAGGTGGTGGCTGCTGTCCATGGCGGCTGGCGGGGGACAGCCGGCCGTCTGGCTGAAATTACTTTTGACTTGATGAGGAGGTCTTTTTCCAGCCGTCCCGCCGGTATTCTGGTTGCCCTGGGCCCGGCTATTGAGGCCAGCTGTTATGAAGTTGGCCAGGAAGTTTATGACTCATTTTCCAGTCAGGGCTTTCCATCAGACATGACCTTTTCTTCAGCTCAAAGGCGAGGCAAATATTTTCTTGACCTTAGAGCGGCTAACCTCTGGCTTCTGACCGAAGTGATTGGACTGCCGGCTGACAATATTTTTTCTTTAGACTGGTGTACTTTCTGCCAGCCAGAATTGCTCTCCTACCGGCGGAATATGGCCGAAAAAGCCCGCCTGCTGAACTTTGTCGGGATTAAAGACTGAGCTCTTCTAAACCGTTAGCCGGTGTGACTTTTCTGTTCCGGCCTGATCATCTAATCTGGAAACAGGGCTGCCTCCTCAGGTTGATTTAAATCAAGCTTTAAATTAAGATATTAAAATAAAAAGGATATTTTTCTAACTTATTATTTAAGGAGCTTAGCATGGATAAAAGTCAGGTAGCAGTGGGTGAAGTGGAGTTGCCAGGTTTCCCGGTTTTTAAAAAGGGTAAAGTTAGAAATGTCTTTGATCTTGGAGATAAGCTTTTAATTGTGGCCACTGACCGGATTTCGGCTTTTGACTTTGTTCTACCGTCTTTAATTCCATATAAGGGCCAGGTTTTAACCCAGCTGTCCAAGTTCTGGTTTGATTTCACTTTTCTGGTTTGCCGGCATCATATGATTTCAACCGAGCTGGCTGATTTTCCAGCTCAACTGCGCCCCTATGCTGATCTTCTCTACAAGCGCTCAATGCTGGTTAAAAAAACCAGAGTGGTGCCAATTGAATGCGTGGTCCGCGGCTATCTGTCCGGCTCAGGCTGGAAGGAATATCAGGAGACAGGCAAAGTCAGCGGAATAAAATTGCCCAAAGGCTTACAGGAATCTTCTCGCCTGGATGAGCCAATCTTTACTCCCTCCACCAAAGCTGAGGTCGGGCATGATGAGAATATAACTTTTAAAGAAATGGAAAAAATTGCCGGTTCTGAGCTGGCTGAGAAAATCAAGAAGGTTAGCCTTGAACTTTATCAAAAAGCCTCTCTTTATGCGATTTCTAAAGGGATCATCATTGCTGACACCAAATTTGAATTCGGGCTGGATGAAAATGCTGAACTGATTCTGATTGATGAACTGTTTACCCCTGATTCTTCCCGTTTCTGGCCGCTGGCCACCTATGCTCCAGGTAAATCTCAGCCGAGTCTGGACAAACAATATGTGCGGGATTATCTTATCGGCACTGGCTGGGACAGGAAAACGCCTCCTCCTCCCCCGTTACCGGCTGAGGTTATTGAGCAGACTTCTAAGCGATACCTGGAGATTTACGGGCTGTTAACCGGCAAAAATGATTTACCCTGACTGACAGCCTCAAATAAAAAAAGTTAATTAACTTAAGAGCTATTTAGATAAGAAGAATAAAATGGAAGCTGAGGGCCTGGTTGATTTTCATCTTCATTCAAATTTTAGTTGCGACGGCGATTTTTCACCCCAGGAGCTGGTCTCGATGGCTAAGGATCATGGCTTTAGAGCCATAGCCATTGCTGATCATGATACCGTCGAAGCTTATCCGGAGGCGATTGAGGCCGGAGACAAAGCCGGGGTTGAAGTTATTCCCAGCATTGAAATTACTACCGTCTTTGACGGCAGAGAATTTCACCTTCAACTCCCTTTTGTTAACTGGGGCAGCCCGGCTATTCGCTACATAATTAATTATGTAGCCGAATCACGGTTAAAAGAAGCCAGAAACCGGGTGGAATTATTGAAAAAGCAGGGATTTGATCTCGACTGGGATGAAGTCTGGTCGAAATGCAGCGGCATTCCGCCTCTGGGGGTGAAAATAGCCAGGGTTTTGCTGGAAAAGCCTGGAAACCGCGAGCATCCTCTTCTCAAAAAGTATTATGATGACCGGAGCCAGGCTTTTGCTCCTTACCTCTTTTATCAGGATTATTTTACCGAAGAGGGACCGGCTTTTGTGCCGAAAAACCATATTTCCCTGGAAGAGGTCTTAGCCCTGGCCCCTGAAACAGAAGGGGTCCCGGTTCTGTCCCATCCCGGAGCTTATTTCCAGAAAACGACTAAGGAAGATCTGATTTTTTTGAAATCTCTTGGACTTCAGGGTCTGGAAGTTTATACTTCCTATCATCAGCCGGAACAGACCGAACTTTACCATTCTCTGGCTGAAGAGCTTGATCTGGTGATAACCGCGGGCTCTGATTTTCATGGTCAGATTAAGCCGCGGGTTTACTTCGGGCTGATTACCGAAGGCAACTATGAAATGGTCAACAAATTGAAGAGAAGGAAGGGCTGATGCATTTCAACTGGCTGGATGTCATCCTGCTAATCATTTTAGGGCTGACCTTTATCCTGGGTCTGGTCAAAGGTTTGATCCGGCAAGTCCTGGGTCTGGCCGGGGTAATTGTTGGCCTGGTCGTGGCCTCTAGAAACTATGCCTGGCTCTCCTGGAAGATTCATTCCTGGGTAGAATCTGATTTCTGGCGGAATTGTCTGAGCTTTTTGTTGATTTTTATCTTTATTATCCTGCTGAGCTGGCTCCTCGGTGTTCTGCTGGGGAAGTTGATGAAGGGACCACTCAGCCTGTTCAATCATGTCAGTGGAGCAGTTTTCGGGCTGATTAAGGGCCTGCTGATTTGTGCCGTAATCGTCATGGCCATGTTTGTTTTTGATTTTCAACGGGAGGCGTTGATCAGTTCCAGGCTGGCTCCGGGCTGCCTCCGGATTTCAAAAGCCATGGTCGGCTTGATTCCCGGGGATTTAAAGAATAAATTTAATGAGAATTGGAGGAAATTTCAGGGGAAAGGAGGGGCGAATGAGCAAAAAATTTGAGGAGCTTAACATCCACCAAAAGCTAGAAAATGTCATCGCCGAGATGATTGAAAAGGAAATTCATCTGAAGGAAGCCCAGACTGAATTTGAGAAAATTTATATAGAAACAGCCAGCGCCTGCTATAAGGGAAATAAGACTAAGATTGCCCATGCTTTAGGGATTCACCGGAATACCCTCCATAACCGGTACAGGGCCTTAAAAATAAAATCCAAAAAATAGCAATCTCTGTTCTCGCCTGCTAAAATTGATTCCCACAGGTCTTGACAAGATTTTCGTCATAATTTATAATTTGGCAGTCAAACGGTCAGAGTGCTAATTTAAATTACCAGAAAGGAGGTAAACATGAAAATTCAACCTTTATATGACCGTGTTCTCTTGAGAAGAGTCGAGGAACAGGAAGTCAAACGTGGAAGCATTATTATCCCCGACACAGCCAAAGAAAAGCCGCAGGAAGCTGATGTGATTGAAGCTGGTAGCGGGAGAGTGAATGACAGCGGCAAAACTATCCCTTTGAGTGTTAAAAAGGGTGATCGGGTGCTAATCGGTAAATATAGCGGAACTGAGGTCACCATTGATGGTGTTGAGCACCTGATTGTTCGGGAAGACGAAATCCTGGCTATTATTAGCAAGTGAAAAAGGAGGTAAAAAATGGCTAAACAATTAATGCTTGGAGATGAAGCCAGACAAGCCCTTTTGAGAGGCGTTAATACTTTGAGCAATGTGGTTAAAGCCACCCTTGGCCCCAGAGGGAGAAATATTATTCTTGATAAAAAATTTGGTTCTCCAACCAGCACCAGGGACGGAGTGACCGTCGCCAAAGAGATTGATCTTAAGGACCCCTGGGAAAACATGGGTGCCCAGTTAGTCAAAGAAGTCGCTTCGAAGACTTCTGACGTGGCTGGAGATGGAACGACCACTGCCACCGTTCTGGCCCAGATTATTTATGCTGAAGGGATCAAGCATGTGACGGCCGGACGGAATCCAAATTTAATTAAAAAAGGGATTGAACGGGCAGTTGAAGAAGTGGTTAAAGAGCTGAAGGCGATGAGCCGGGAAGTAACCGGGGAAATGATTGCTCAGGTTGGAGCCATTTCGGCTAATAACGATGAGTCTATTGGCAAAATTATCGCTGAAGCGATGGAAAAGGTTGGCAAGGATGGTGTTATTACCG
>JAGOPD010000031.1 GCA_017992175.1 Candidatus Saccharicenans sp. | reverse complement strand
GAAAGGAGAAAGTTATGGACGAAAAAGATCAATCCCAGGCCAGCCTCAAAAGCCGGCGTGAATTTTTAAAAATTGGTCTGGCCGGGACGGCCGGCCTCTGGCTGACAGCCAGAGATCATGACCTCAAAGCTCAGACCAGACCACCTGCTGATTACGGGCCGCTTTTTTCTACCAGACCGCTGGAGGTAGTAAAAGTGGGTTTTGTCGGAGTTGGCGGAATGGGTTCGGCTCATGTTCAGAACTATCTGAATATTGATGGCGTAGAAATAAAAGCTATCTGTGATATTGTCGAAGAAAAAGTGGTCAGAGCTCAAAAATGGGTTGAGGCGGCCGGCTTTCCTAAGCCCAGAGGTTATTCAGCTGGTCCCTGGGATTTTAAGAGAATGTGCGAGGAGCAGGACCTGGATCTGGTTATGACCGCTACCCCCTGGGAATGGCATGTGCCGGTTTGTCTGGCTGCTATGAAAAACGGTAAACATGCCTCCACCGAAGTCCCGGCGGCGGTGACTCTGGAAGAAAGCTGGCAATTAGTCGAGGCTGCTGAGAAATATAAGAAGCATTGCGTCATGATGGAAAACTGCTGTTATGACCGGGTAGAATTGATGAGTCTTAATATGGTGAGACGGGGTCTTCTCGGTGAAATTGTTCAGGCCGCCGGTGGTTATCTTCATGACCTGCGGGGCGTGAAATTCTCCACTGAAGGTGAAGGACTCTGGCGGCGGCAGCACTCCTGGAAGCGGAACGGGAACCTTTATCCCACTCATGGCCTCGGCCCGGTTGCTCAGTGTCTGAATATCAACCGGGGTGATGCCTTTGATTATTTAGTCTCAATGAGTTCGCCTTCTCTTGGGCTTCATCTTTATGCCGAAAATAAATTCGGGCCTGATTCGCCTCAGGCTAAAGAGAAATTCGCGCTGGGCGATGTCAATAGCTCGTTAATCAAGACCAAGCATGGTAAGACAATTATTTTGATTCATGATACCAATCTGCCCCGGCCTTACAGCCGGATTCATTTTTTGCAGGGAACCAAAGGCCTTTTACAGAAGTGGCCTGACCGGATTTATGTCGAAGGCCGCAGCCCCAATGATGACTGGGAAGATATCGAAAAATATGCAGCTGAATTTGAACATCCTCTCTGGAAAAAATTAGCCCAGAAAGGAGAGGGGCGAGGCCATGGCGGTATGGATTATATTGAAGATTACCGGTTGATCGAATGCCTGCGCACCGGCCAGCCGACCGATATGAATGTTTATGACGCCGCCGCCTGGAGCGTCGTTTCGGCTCTAACTGAGAAATCAGTAGCCCGGAAATCGGAGCCGGTACCTTTTCCTGATTTTACCCGGGGCCGCTGGCCAACAACGCCACCCCTCGGGATTATTGAAGGTTAAATATAAGCTCGGCTGCTTTGAGGCCGGGCCCTTCTTTTTAAAGAATGAGCAGGCAGTCGCCATAGGAAAAAAAGCGATAGCCTTCGGCTACCGCTTCCCGGTAAGCAGCCATAACGAGATCGTAGCCGGCCAGGGCACTGATCAGCATCAGCAGGGTCGATCTGGGTAAATGGAAATTGGTCAGCAACCGGTCAACAACATGAAATTTGAAACCGGGGTGGATAAAAAGGCTGGTACTGCCGGCTCCGGCTGGCAGCTGGCCATCTGACCAGGCGCCTTCTAAGGTTCTGACGGTGGTGGTCCCGACTGCAGTAACTTTTCTTGCTTCTTTTTTCGCCAGGTTAATAGCTTCAGCTGTCTTTTCCGGGATATAAAAAGACTCGGTCAGCATCTGATGATGAGTTATTTCCTGGACTCTAACTGGCTGGAAAGTAGCTTCGCCGACATTAAGGGTAATCCGGAGAATGTCCACTTCTCTGGTTCTCAGAGCTTCGAGGGTTTCCGGGGTAAAATGTAAACCGGCGGTTGGCGCCGCAATTGAGCCCTCCTGCTCAGCATAGACTGTTTGATAGCGCTCACGGTCAATGGTTTTGAAACGCGGATCATTTTTTCGCCTTTTGATATAAGGTGGAAGGGGAGGGACGCCAATTTCCTTGAGTTTATCTCTAACCCGGTTGGAATTGAAGCGGAGAAAGCGGTGTCCCAGCTGGCCTGAGGCTGTCACTTCAGCCTCAAGTTCAGAATCAAAAATCAGCCTGACTCCGGGCTTAACTTTCCGGGCTGGCCGGCAGAGGACTTCCCACCCACCGGGCTCGATTTCCTTAACAAATAAGAATTCGATAGAGATTTCCGGCTGGTCAGCTAACCGGCCCCAGGCCCGGGCTGGCACCACCTTTGAATCGTTGATAACCAGAACATCTCCGGGGCCAAAATATTCAGGCAGATCCCGGAAGCGGCGGTGAGCAAAGCTTTTTTCCTGACGGTTGAGGACCATCATCCTCGAAGCATCCCGGTCGGGCAGGGGTTCCTGAGCAATAAGCTCCCGGGGCAGTTCGAAATCGTAATCTGATAAAAGATTTTTGTCAGTCATCAGTCAAGATCAGAATAGCTTCTTCTGGTGCTGGCGGGCGGGCGGCTTAAAACCAAGATGTTCATAGGCTTTAGCCGTCAGCTGGCGGCCGCGGGGCGTTCTTTCCAGAAAGCCGAGCCGCATAAGATAAGGCTCATAAATAGCTTCAATTGTTTCCTTTTCCTCATCGATAGCCGCCGCTATGGTGTTAATCCCAACCGGCCCGCCGTTAAAATTTTCCATAATGGTATAAAGAATCTTCCGGTCAACATCATCCAGGCCTAAGGTATCAACTTCCATTTGATCCAGAGCCTGCCTGGCCACCTTATCGTCAATCCTTCCATCTCCTTTAACCTCGGCAAAATCCCGCACCCGCCGGAGCAGGCGATTGGCGATACGGGGTGTGCCGCGCGCCCGCCGGGCAATTTCCCCGGCTCCGCCTTCTTCCACTTTAACTTTCAAAATTCTGGCTGATCTTAAAATGATCTTCTTTAAATCTTCTGGTTGATAGTAATCGAGGCGGTGGACAATACCGAAGCGGCTCCGGAGGGGAGCAGTTATCTTGCCCGCCCTGGTAGTTGCTCCTACCAGGGTGAATCGTTTGATTTTAAGTTTGTGGCTGCGGGCTCCTGGTCCCTGGCCGATAATTACATCCAGGCTGAAATCCTCCATGGCCGAATATAAAATCTCTTCAAGAGAAGGATGGAGACGGTGAATTTCATCAATGAACAGCAGCTCTTTGTCCTGCAGGCTGGTTAGAATGGCTGATAAATCTCCAGCTTTTTCAATAACCGGACCGGCCGTGGGTTTGATCCCAACTCCGAGCTCTCTGGCGACTAAATAGGCCAGGCTGGTCTTGCCCAGCCCGGGCGGTCCGTACAGCAGAACATGATCCAGATTCTCATTTCTTTTTTTAGCTGCCTGGATAAAAATTTTCAGGTTGGCTTTGATGGTTTCCTGACCAATAAAGTCTTCAAATTTCTCCGGCCGGAGGCTATCTTCAAAAAGAATATCTTCTCTGGTTTTAACCGGGGTCAGAATAGCCGGCATGGGTGCTCCTTGTCTGCCGATCTTTGTCCTCTGGCCTGATTCTTAGCGCTGGTTCTCATATCTTTGACATTCTCTTCAAGCATTCTCTGAGCAGTAGGTCAAAGCCAGCCTCCCGGCCGGTAGCGGCCAGAGTCTGATCCACGACTTCTTCGGCCTCTTTTCGCCTGAAACCGAGATTGACCAGAGTCGAGACCAGGTCTTCCCTTTCCTTTGAGCCTTTCTTGCTCAGAACTTTTTCTTTTTTATCCAGTTTATCCGACAACTCCATAATTATTCTCAAAGCTGTCTTCTGGCCAATGCCGGGAACCATGGACAGCCGGCTGACATTGGTATTCCTGACCGCTTCTTCCAGCTCTGAAGCCTCAATGCCAGAAAGAATATTCAGAGCCAGCTTTGGCCCGATTCCCGAGATGCTGATCAACTTCAAGAAAATATCTTTTTCCTCCTGGCTGGCAAAGCCAAAGAGCGATAAAGCGTTTTCGGTTAGATGAGTGTAAGCCAGCAGCTCAACCGGTGAGCCAGCTTCACCCAGCTTAAAATAAGTGGAAAGGGGGATCTGCAAAGAAAAGCCCAGGCCATTGGCTTCGACTACCACCTCTCCCGGTTTTTTGTGCAGAATTTTTCCTTTGATATATGAAATCATGACTTGCCTGTTTTCCGCCCCTGTTTCAAGCCAGGGTTAGCCCGCCGGTGGTAGGAATGACAGATGGCCGCGGCCAGAGCATCGGAGGCATCGAAGGGCATTTGCTCATCCTCCAGGTTAAGTAATATTTTTACCAGGCGCTGAACCTGGTCTTTTTCGGCCTGGCCATAGCCGGTAACAGCCTTTTTTATTTCGAGAGCCGAGTATTCAAAAAGTTCACACTGACGGGAAGCGGCGGCAATCAAAACTGCTCCTCTGACCTGGCCTAAGGAGATGGCTGTCCGGACATTCCGGGCGTAAAAAGGATTTTCAATGGCAATTTCCTCCGGGCCATAAAGGTCAATGATCTTTTCCAGTTCAGTTCGGATGTCATTCAACTTTTGAGGAAAACTGGCTGTTCGCTCCGGCTTGATAACTCCATAAACAACTGCTGCCAAAGTTTCTGCCCCATCGTCAATAATACCGAAGCCCGAAGACTGAAGACTGGGGTCAATCCCGAGCAACCTCATTGATCAGGCCATTTCAGAATTATTCGGCCGCCGAGAAGCGGGCGATTTCTTCCTCATCAATATCAAAATTAGCTGAAACTGTTTGAACATCGTCATGGTCTTCCAGCTCTTCGACCAGTCTCAGACATTGTTCAGCCTGTTTGCCTTCCAGCTTAACATAATTCTGGGGGAGGTAGCCAACGTTAGAATCGGCAATTTCAATGTTATTCTGCTTGAGAGCCTCCAGGACGGCTTCGTATTTTTCAGGTGTGGTAATAACTTCAAAATTGCTGCCATCGGCCTTAACATCTTCCGCCCCGGCGTTCAGAGCAATCTCCAGCAGCTTTTCCTCATCGACCTTGTCTTTTTCAATATCAACATAGCCCTGCCTCTTAAATAACCAGGCGACGGAGCCGGACTCACTCATTCGGCCGCCGAGCCTGGAAAAAATGTGGCGAAGCTCGGCGACGGTTCTGTTCTTGTTATCTGTTAAAGCCGTGATATAAATAGCCACACCCCCCGGTCCATAGCCCTCATAAACCACCTCTTCATAAGAGGCTCCTTCCAGCTGGCCAGTGCCCTTCATAATCGCCCTTTTAATGTTATCGGCCGGCATATTGACTGCCTTGGCCTCGGTAATTGCCTTGCGCAGGCGCGGGTTTTTCTCCGGGTCACCGCCTCCCTGGCGGGCGGCCACACTGATTTCCCTGATCAGCTTGGTGAACATTTTGCCGCGCTTGGCGTCGATGGCTGCCTTCTTATGTTTTATAGAATGCCATTTTGAATGTCCAGACATGCTTTTCTCCTCTTATCGAATCCGGTCAAAATTTTATCACAATTAAAACAGGCAAGCAAACTGCCTCCAACCAGGCAGAGCCAGGGGGCGGGCGGCCCCCTCCGCCGCCGTGACTGGAGCGGCCGGGCTGGCCAGTTTGACCGGCCTGACTGCCAGCTATCAACCGGTCAATCAACTTCGGCTTAAACTATATTAAGCCGATATGAATAGTGTATAATATCCTGAGACTTATGAAAATTCTGAGCAGATGATAGATTAGGTGGATGATAAATTAAAAATAACCGGGAATGGCAAAAGATGAGCGGAGTCCAAGAAACCAAACAAGAAGAAAAAGATAAAAAAGGCCAGAACCAGGAACTGGAGAAAATTAATCTGCCTGTTTCCGGCCTGCACTGCGCCAACTGTGCTCTAAGAATAGAAAAGGCTCTGGGCGAAACCCCCGGAGTGAAGCAGGCATCAGTTAACCTGGCCAGCAATACCGCTTTGGTGGTCTTTGACCGGCAGCAGGTGAGTGAGTCTGACCTGGTCAAAAAAATTGACGGGCTTGGCTATAAATCTGTCACTGACCGGGCTGAGCTTCCGGTCAAAGGTCTGTCCTGTGCCTCCTGTGTCAACCGGGTAGAAACGGCCCTCCTGGAACTGAAAGGCGTGGTGGGAGCTTCTGCTAATCTGGCCCTGGGTAAGGTCTCAGTTGAGTTTATTCCAGGCGAAGTCAGCCTGACTGAGATGAAAAAAGCCATCGAGCAGGCCGGCTATGAAGTTCCGGCTGTGGTTAGTGAAGAGCCAGTCAGCCAGGTTGAGAAGCAAGCTGCCCGGGAACTCTCCTGGTTAAAACGCCAGCTGGCAGTGGGGACAGTGTTGATCCTGCCTATTTTGTTAGGCAGTTTTAAATCCATCTTTCCCTGGCTGCCGGCGTTTTTCTCCAATCACTATTTACTCTGGTTTCTGGCTTCAATTGTTGAATTTTATTCTGGCTGGAATTTTTTGCGGGGGGCCTGGGTATCTTTCCGTCACCGGGCAGCCGACATGAATACCCTGGTCAGTGTCGGAACCCTATCAGCATATATTTATTCGATAGCAGCCACTCTCTGGCCCGGCCTTTTCTACCGGGCAGGGCTCAAGCCGGACGTTTATTTTGATACCTCGGCGGTGATTATTGTTCTGGTCCTGCTGGGGAGGTATCTTGAAGCTAAGGCCAGAAGCCGGACGCTTTTTTCCTTAAGAAAACTGGCCAGCCTGGAGGCACAGTCAGCCAGGGTGATCAGAAACGGACTGGAAGTGGAAATTCCAGCTAAGGAAGTCGAAGCCGGTGAGCTGGTCGTGGTTAAACCCGGTGAGAAAATCCCGGTAGATGGGCAGGTAGTTGAAGGTCAAAGTTCAGTTGATGAATCAGTCATCAGTGGTGAAAGCCTGCCTGTCTTTAAACAGCCGGGAGATGAGGTGATCGGAGCCACCATTAACCGGACAGGCTATTTTAAATTCAGGGCAACCAAAGTGGGGAAAGAGACTGTTCTGGCTCAGATCATAAAAAGAGTGGAGGAAGCCCAGGCCAGCAAAGCCCCGGTTCAACGCCTGGCCGATAAAATAGCCAGCTATTTTGTGCCGGCGGTAATGTCACTGGCCGTACTGGTTTTTATCATCTGGTTTGATTTTGGCCCTCAGCCGGCTCTGACCAGAGCCTTGCTAAGCTTCGTCTCAGTCTTAATTATTGCCTGTCCTTGTGCTCTGGGTCTGGCCACCCCGACCGCGGTCATGGTGGCTACCGGCCGTTCGGCCGAGAATGGTATCCTGATCAAGAGCGGTCAATCCCTGGAAAAAGCAGCCGAGGTTAGCCTGGTCTTTTTTGATAAAACCGGTACTCTGACCAAAGGCCAGCCTCAGGTCACCGACCTCCGGGAGAGACCCGGTGTTGACAGCAACTGGCTGTTAGAGCTGGCGGCCGGGGCGGAAAAAGCTTCAGAACATCCCTTAGGAGAAGCTATCGTCAGAAAAGCTAAGGAAAAGGGCTTGCCCATTCCTGAACCTGAGGAGTTTTCTAATATCGAAGGGCAGGGTCTAAAGGCTAAGGTCAACGGAGAGAAAATCTTGCTGGGTAATTTCCGTTTTTTAAGCTCGGCCGGCATCAACTGGAGCCAGGCGGTCAATCGGGAAATTGAAGAGCTGGAAAATCAGGGGAAAACTCTGGTGGGAGTGGCTTCAGCCGGAAGCGGCCAGCTTCTTGGACTGCTCGCTGTCTCTGATGAACTTAAGGAGGAAGCGCCTCCGGTTATTCAAGAACTTAAAGACCTGGGGCTCAAAACCGCAATGGTAACCGGAGACCATGAAAAAACAGCTCTGGCCGTGGGCAGAGAATTGGGCCTGGACGAGGTCTATGCCGGACTTTTGCCTGAAGAAAAGCTCAACCTGATTAAAAAGTTTCAGGAATCAGGCGAAGTGGTGGCTATGGTTGGCGATGGAATAAATGATGCCCCGGCTTTGATTCAGGCCGATGTCGGTCTGGCTATTGGTTCAGGCACCGATCTGGCCATCGAATCGGCTGATATTAATCTGGTCAGCGGCGATTTAAGAAAGGTGACCACCGCCTTAAAACTCAGCCGTCAGGCCAGGCGCATCATCCGGCAAAATCTTTTCTGGGCTTTTTTCTATAACCTGATCGGGCTGCCGGTGGCAGCCGGAGTTCTCTATCCTTTTTTCCAGATAACTCTTAATCCGATGATTGCTTCGCTGGCCATGGCTTTTAGCTCAGTCACGGTTGTTTCCAACTCACTGAGGCTCCACCGGCTTAAAATAGGAGAGAAAGGCGAGGTCAAATAAAGGGAAGAAACAATGATAATTAAAATCATTATAACCGCTGCCGGCCTGGTCTTAATATTTTTGATCAACTGGTATTTTCTCGGGAAAGAAATAAAGAAAAACCGCCGGAATAAAATCAGCAGCCAGGGGTGAAGCCTGAACAGGCTGAAGCTAAAATCAGAGCGGCTGGTTCAGTTTGACCGGGCTGGAACTGGCAGTTGACCTCAGATTATTTTTCAGCTAATTTAATTATTAATTATCTATAAGTTAGAAAGGAGAAAAAATGCCGGCAAAAATAATATCCGGGAAAGAAGTGGCAGCAGCCATTAGAGAAGAATTAAAACTGAGAGCGCAAAAGCTCAAAGAAAAAGGAGTGGTTGCCGGCCTGGGGGTGATTCTGGTTGGTGAAGATCCGGCTTCAGTCTCTTATGTTACGGCTAAGGCCAAAGCCGCTGAAGAAATAGGCATTTTGGAAGAAACTGTCCGCCTTCCCGGAGATGCCTCTGAAGACGAAATTTTGAAAAATGTTGACCGGCTTAATAGTGATCGGCGTTTTAATGGCGTGCTGGTTCAATTGCCCCTGCCTAAATGGGTCAATCCGGACAAAGTTATAAATTTTATCTCTCCAGAAAAAGATGTTGACGGCTTCCATCCGGTCAATGTCGGCAAGCTGCTTCGGGGCGAGCCCTGCCCGCTGCCCTGTACTCCCTATGGGATTCAGCAGATGCTGGTGCGAAGCGGCTATAGCCCGGAAGGGAAGCATGTAGTTATCTGCGGACGAAGCAATATTGTCGGCAAACCTCTGGCCGCCTTGCTGATGCAAAAAAAACCGGGAGCTAATGCCACCGTGACTGTTTGTCACACCGGCACTAAGGACCTGAAAAAATATACCCTGCAGGCCGATATCCTGGTAGCGGCCATGGGTGCTCCCAAAGTTATTACGGCTGACATGGTTAGGGAGGGCTGCGTGGTGATTGATGTTGGCGTTAACCGTGTTCCTGATCCAGCGGCAGCTAAAGGCTTCAGGCTGGTAGGGGACTGCGATTTTGAACCGATTAAAGAAAAGGCAGCCGCTATTACTCCAGTTCCAGGCGGCGTTGGACCGATGACCGTCACCATGCTGATGATGAATACCATTGAGGCGGCAGAAAGAACCATTCAATAAAAAGAGCTGATAGCGGCCGGCTACTGCTCCAGGAGCCTGGCTGGAAAATGACAGTCTGATTGTTGAGTGGTGATTATTAATTATTGATCAGACATAACTGTGGAGCCCGGACAGCAGGTAATTGACCCCGAAAAAGGTAAAAAGAGCAGCCAGGAAACCAATAAT
>JAGOPD010000030.1 GCA_017992175.1 Candidatus Saccharicenans sp. | reverse complement strand
CTGGCTTCTGCCCGTTTAATGGCCTCTATTTTTACCTTATCTTCTTTCCAGACAGAAATCCTGATATCACCAGAAATATTATTGATCATAACCTGCCCGTCCTTAGCCAGGCTTTCCACCTTCTCCAGTTTCTGTTCAAACCGGTCGCCGGCCAGCGCGGCCACAGGCCTGATCAGCATCAAACCGAGAATTAAAACTAACGCCAACTGGCAGCCACGCTGGTTTTGAGCTTTCTTTTGGTTCCTGTTCATGATTCCTTCTCCTTTTTTCTTATTTTTTATTTTTTATAATTTTCCAGCCACCGGGTTATTAAAACTCCGGCTGGTTTCCAGCATATTATTTAAAAAATCAAGCTTGGAGTTGTAAGCACTCAGCAAATAATCCCGGGCCTGCAGGTTATCTGGCTCCCGATTAATGGCCTGCTGGCACAGATCTATGGTCCGGTCTAAAAGCTGGAGATTGGCCTGAAGAATTTCTGCCATCTCCGGCGGAAACCCTTTATCAGCTGCAGCTAATTTCATGGCTTCAGTCAGAGATTCGATGGCCTGGCGATAGTAAAAGTCGGCCTCTTCTATTTTCTCCAGTACCTGTTGCCCATTAGCCAGCTGAGACTTTGGCCCGGCCAGCTGTTGCTGATGGTAGCGGCCAAGGAAAAAAGCTCCCGCCATCATAATCAGCATGATAAACAGAGCCGCGCTATATCTCCAGCCCCATCCCGGCAACCGGAGCCGCTGGAAAGGTTTCTTCCCCGGCTCTCTTTTGCTCTTATTCTCTGACTTTTCTTTGAGTCCGGGTATAATCTCTGCCTCCAGCTGGCTTTTTAGCTTTTCCCAGACTGCAGCGGAAGGTTCAAGTTCACCCGTTGAGGCTGCCTCCGCTTTAGCTCCAGAGCTAATAGCCTGCCATTCTTCATAAATCCGTGAGCATTTAGAGCAACCTGCCAGATGAGCTTCCAGCTGGTGATAATCTTTTTCTTTTATTTCGCCGTCGAGGAGTTTATTTATTAAAAGCTGAGCTTTATGGCATCTCATGGTTTTTCCCTCCGACCAAATTCTTTTTCCTCAGAATTTTTCTGAGTTTGAGCCGGGCCTTAAACAATTGAGATTTAGAGGTCCCCGCCTGGCAGCCAAGGAGCCCGGCGATTTCTTCATGGGTTAACCCCTCCACCTCATGCAGAACAAAAACCATTCTGAGCTTTTCGGGTAAATAAGACAGCGCTTCCTGGACGGCTCTGGCCAGATCGCCCGGTCGTGAGTCAAAGTCCCGCCCGTCTTGACTTTCTTCGGCTGGAGTGAGCCGGCTGAGTTTTTCATCTAAGGTTCGCTGGCGGCGAAGATAGCTATAACAGGTATTAAGCGACAGGCGATAGACCCAGGCTGGAAAATAATCCGGCTGGTTGACATCCTGAATAGTTGAAAATATTTTTATGAATATATCCTGGGTTAAATCTTCGGCGGTCTGCTGGTTACGGGTCAGACTATAAGCCAGCCCATAGACCTTCTTTTTATAAAGATTATAAAGCCCTTCGAAGGCCTCCAGCTGTCCCTGCTGTGAACCCCCGATAAGCTCATCTAAATTTGAATCGCTCACCTGCTTTTGACCCTGGTTCACTTCTGCTGTCTTCTCCCTATCAACCGGACTGACAGGCCGGGCCGGGTGTTTATTATCTTTCAGACTTAATTCTAATACCGGCGAATCATCCCAAAGCGTCATTCTGCCCTGACCTCATAAATAGGAGACACAGGACAGGGCAAAAAGGTTGCCGGCAATTTAAAAAAAGAAGGTCTATCTTTCCCTGTCCACAAACGTCCGCAATCTATCCAGAAAATCAGGGATAGCAGCTACTACCCGGTTCCAGTTGGGAATATGCGGTGAGTACAGAGGATCCTCCAGAAATTTCTGGCCAGCTATTTGCAAGGCCCGGGTAAAAGCCTCGGCCATCAAGCTTTCTTTATGGAAATCAAAGACCAGGCCATTCATCTCTGATTCATCCTGATATCTTTTGACATAATCCTTGGCCGTCCGCTGATAATTAACGATAAGGGTTCGCAGGGTGGACTCAGACATGACTATTCCTTCCATGGCCAGGTTTCTGAAAATCGCCCGGGCAATGTCAATGGACATCTTCATCAGACCCGTCGTCGGATCCTCAGCTGACAGCGGCTGATGTTTGTGCTCATAGGTTTCAAGAATTTCTGTCTGGCAGATCCGTCTGAGGGTATAATTCCGGTAAACTTCAGCCAGGGTTTCAACTTCAATCCCCCAATCGGCCGGTATCCGGTTAATTTTGGCCAGCTCGGTGATCATTGAAAACTCACCGGCTAACGGATAGCGGAAGCTTTCCAGGTAAGTCAGGAACGGCAGATGACCATAGATTCTTATCAGGCTGGTGACTAAGGGAAAATAAAATAATCTGGTCACCCGGCCGTGAAGCCGGTCAGTTACCCTGGCGTAATAACCCTTGCAGAAAGCATATTCAATTCGGGGAGAAGCAATCGGATAGCAAAGTCTGGCCAGAAGTTCTCTGGAATAATTGACAATGTCACAATCATGAAGGGCAATAATCTTACTTTCATCACGGGCTAAGATGTAGCCGTAAGCTAACCAGACTGAACGGCCTTTCCCGTCGTCCCCTGCCGACAGGTCTGCCTCTTCGAGGATGTGGTAGAGTTCACCGGCTGGCGGCCCTGAAGCCCAGATGACACTGTGTTCCTGCGGCAGAACAGAAAATTTCTGTTTAGTTCTGATCAGATCTTCTTTCTTATCCGTTCTCCCGAGGACAATAACTATTTCATGCAGATAATCTATATCTTTAAGTTTGCTCAGTATCCCTTCCAGGGCGGGCGAACCAAGCTCAGCCGGTGTCACCGGCAAGACCAGGGCAATTGGCCGGTGGCGGTTGAATTCACGCAGATTATCTTCCATCATCTCGAGTTTGAGCTCACCCAGACGGTGAAAAGTAGGAACCACTCCGGTTTGACAGAAATCAGCCATGTCAGTCTCCTTTCCGATTGAATTTATTCATTGTTTACTCATTTTATTCGCTTCTATTTGCTTGCTCCGAATGAACATTCCCGTCTCACTGTCTCTACAGCTTCTACTTAAATATATTAAACTTAAAAAACTTAGCTCTCAGAATCGCCCTTCAGCTCAACCTGACTTCAGCCAGAAGTTTATAGCCTCAGCCCAACCCGCCGGACCGGCTTCTTTAGTTTTATAGATTTTTCCCGGAATTTTTTTTAGCCTGACCGGCTGACCGCCCGGCCTGGCTATCAGCCCGGGCAACTCGACTTCTTTAAGCATTGGCCAATCGTTATCGGCATCACCTAAACCCAAACTTATCAGCTGGCCAAGTTTTTGCCGGTAAAGATTTTTCAAGATTCTGACTGCCTGGCCTTTATCGTTCTTTCCTGTTAAATGAAAAAACCTGCCTCCCCTGACCAGCTTCAAACCAGCTTCCCGGGCCTTCTCGCCGAGAAACCTGGTCCGGGACGGGTCTTCAAACCACAACGGTTCATCATATTCGCGCCGGGCAGCTAACCTGGCTTCCCTTAAGCTGAGTCCGGCCATTCGGGCAATCTCTTCCGGCCGGCAATCGCCAAAACCCTTGACTTTCAATTTGAACTTTTTTCTGGTGCTAACCAAAAACTGCCTCAACTGGCGATAAGGAAGACCAAGCTGAACGACTAAATATTTTTCCTTCCGGCTTGTCTTATAGCCTGAGTTTCGGAGCTGCTCAGGAGTGAAATATCGCGGTGGAATAAATATTGCTCCACCATTCTCAACAATAAAGGGATGTTTCAAGCCAAGCTTTCTGGCTATAACTTCGGTTTCGGCTCGGGTCTTGCTGGTGCAGAGGATGATTGGCACCTGTTTCTTTTTAAGCTTCTGTAAAGCCGGCCTGGCCGCCTGGAAGCTATAAGTCTCGGCATCGAGCAGACTGCCATCCAGATCAGTGAAAATGACAAAACGGCCAATCATAAACCACTCCTTCCAGGCTTTATGGCTAACTAACAGGCTGGCTTCCTTTTATAGCTGGCTCTGTTTTTAAGATAGCAGGGGCTAAGAAGAATTGTCAACAAAATATTTCAGGGCCTTGGTGACCGATAATTTTTCTGCTTTATTACCGGGTCGTTTTCTTCCCCCTCACCTTTATATTTTTTCGGCTCTGGCGGCTGCCAGCTTAGAAACCAAATATCCGCAGTCCTGCCGGCTGAGCAATCTCTAAAAATCACGAGTTGATCACACTGTCCAGAAAAATCCTTTCCATATCTGGAGATGGAATCTGCTTGAGCTCCTCAGCCAGGCCCTGGTCCTGAAGAACCGGCTCAAGATTCAGACTGGTAAAATAGTTGAAGCTTAGCCCCTCCAGATTTTCGCCGAGCTTCTGGCTCAGTCTGGCGGCCAGCTCGCTTTGGCCTTTCAGCAGCTGATAAACCCGCCAGCTGGTCTTGAGCTTTTCTATTTCTCCAGAGCAGACAATTTTCCCGTTATTAATCAAGACCACCTCATCACAAACCCGTTCAACTTCAGGCAGGAGATGAGAAGACAGAAAAATAGTCGTGCCGCGGGCTTTGAGTTCCAGAATGAGATTTCTTATTTCATACATGATCAGAGGATCGAGTCCGGTGTAAGGTTCGTCAAAAATAAGCAAATCAGGCTGGCCAATGGTGGCCACCCCAAAAGCAGCCTTCTGCATGGTGCCTTTGGAGAGAGTCTTGATTCTTCTGCTGAGATACTCGGTGAGCCCAAGTTTCTGAGCCAGAGCAGGAACCAGCTCAGAAGCCTGGCGGCGGCTCAGACCGGCCCCTCTGGCGGCTAACAGGAAAATCTCGCGGACCGTCAGAAAGGGATAGAGGCTGGCCGATTCTTGAAGATAACCGACTTTCGGGCTGGCGGCCGGGAGAGGTTTTTCTTTTTCCGGAATATAAGCTACCTCACCAGCCTGTGGCTTGAGCAGGCCTAAGATGATTCTCAAGGTGGTGGTTTTGCCGGCGCCGTTAGGTCCCAGAAAGCCAGTCAGTTTATTTCTCCTGATTGAAAAATCGACACCTTTTAAAGCCTCTTTTCCCTTCCTGCCCAGGAAGCCTTCTTTATAGGTCTTTTTCAAACCACGGATGCTGAGGGCAGTCTCACCTGAGTCTCTAGAGCTGGCCGCCAGGATCAGCTTGTTCTTGATAGCCATCCTTTTAAAAACCACCCAGGACAGGAAAACCAGCAGGGCTGAAAGGAGGAGAAAGTAGATTAGCTGCCAGGCCAGCCCCTCCGTTCCTTCCGGAGCAAAAGCCAGAAAGAAAAGGCTATTTAGATTGAGCTGACGCAACTGGCCGCTGGCCAAAATGTCCTGGGTCGAAAACAGCTCTTCGAAAAGAAGCCTTAGACCAGTGAAGATGAAGAGCAGGCCAACAAAATTCATCACGCCCTTGAGGAAACTGGCTAAAAAGAAACCGGCCGAACTCACATAGAGCGTTATCGTCAGGCCCAAAGCCAGAATTTTAAGAATCTGGCCGGCGGCTGACCATTCATGATTGATGGCCAGGCCGAGAAGGCAAGCAGCCCCCACTAAGACATAGGCCAGTAAAATCAGGCTGACCACGCCCAGAAACTTTCCCCAGAATAAGTCTGAAATCCTGAAGCGCACCACTAAGGGATCAATCTGCTTCAAATCAAACTCGTCCCGCATTAAACCGCCGCTCAGTAAAACCGATAAAAGAGCAAAGGTAATACCCAGGCTGGCCGCTCCCTGCTCTGGCGAGCGGGCAAAAAAGATGAGATAAAGGCCATAGAAGAGATACGCCAGAAGGATGACGACCTGGATCTCTCCCGTTCTCAGGATCTTTTTCCAGGTTATTTTAATGACTTCACCGATCATCAGCCCGTCTCCTTTCCTTTTAGGCTTATATAATAATTTATAGGGAGATATCAAGAGCCAGGGCGGCCAATCTGCCGGATATTGGCCTGGCCATTTTGACCTCCTGATAAGTCATAAGGCAGAGAGCTCCAGTTCAGTTTTTTAAACTCTCTAAAATACTTATAGACCTAAGACGGCCAATCGACCCGAATTTTCTCATGAGCTGAGAAAAATTGTCATTTCTGGCGTCTTTATTTGTAAAGTAATATTTACTATCAGCAGCCAGGTGTTAAATTATGTTTGCTTTTAAGCCAGAAAATGAGGCAGGTCAGTCCCGGAGTTTTAAGCTAAGGATTCTGGCACCGGATTTGCACCTTTTCCTGGTGCTGCCCGTGGGGCAGAACAAATTTAAAAGGAGGTCAAGATGAAAAACAACACCCTAAAAAAAATCATGGTAATTACTCTGGTCATCGCCGCTGTTTACAGTCTCCTGCCGGCCCTGGCCCAGGCTGCGGCCCCGGCCAAGGACAAGTGCTTCGCTGAGTTCGAAAGATGCACTAAAGAAGATGTCCGGACCAGCTTCTGGGGCGGCTTTGTTGATTACCTTGACTGCGAGGTAGCTCTGGCCGCCTGCCTCAAACACCAGTTTATTTAATTCGTTGATTCACAACTATCATGAAAAACTCAAGCTCTATCATCAAAAGTAAAGAAACTAAGAGGAGAGGGCCCGGTAGCGGGCCCTCTCTCCGGTCGCTGGGCAGGATATCTGCACCAATTGCTGCCGTAATTGCTCCAGCCGTAATTATTTTAGCGCTGGTCTCTTTTGGGTTTCTGGTCTTTGGCCCGGTTAGCCTGCAACCGGCAGCTAAAGACAGGAAAATAGTAGAAAAGCTTATTCCCATTACCGAGGATAAATCTTTTCGGTTCGGTGAAGATGAGAACTACCTGTTCAATACACCTGCCCGCCTGGAAATAACTGATGAGAATATTTATGTCCTGGATAGCCTGGATCACCGGCTTCAAGTCTATGATCTCGAGGGAAGATATGTAAAATCAATCGGGCGAAGGGGCAAGGGGCCGGCTGAATTCAACAGCCCGGAAGGCTTGTTTATTGAGCCCCGCCAAAAAAATATTTATGTGGCTGATACCAGAAACCTCAGACTGCAGGTTTTAGACTTCGAAGGAAAAGAAATTTCAACATTCCAGCTGACTTTCCCTCCGGTCGGGGTAGCCGTTTCAAAGAACAAAATTTATCTTCTGGCCTTTCCCAGCAACTCTCTCATTATGAAAGATGAGCCGCTGATAAAAATCTTTGGACCCGGTTTCAGCCCGGTTGCCACCTGTTTGAAGCCCTCTAAAACCAGCGATCTGACTTTAAACATCCTGGTCAATCAGTTTATCCTTAAAAAAGACAGAGCCGGCCAGCTGGTTTGTGCCCGGCAATTCGGCCTGAACCAGATCCAGGTTTATGACGAGAACGGTCAGCTCAACCAGAACTTTGAAATAATCTATAAAGGCAATAGTGTCGCCAGCCCCGGGCTGGATCTCTCGGTCAGAAGTGATCTCGATGCCCAGAAAATCGCTTATCTGGTAACAGACCTGGCTATTGACTCACAGAACAACTATTATTTTCTGGCCGGGAATACCGGCCTGAAGCCTGATGGACTGCCAGAAAGAGGCCGGGAAATCTATAAATATAATGCCCAGGGAAAATACCAGGCAACTATCATTCTGCCTGAAAAGGCGATTTTGATCAGCTTTGGTCCCGGTGATTCATTGTATCTTATAGATAGTAATTACTGCCTCAGAAAATTCAAGCTGGGTTGAGAAGGCCGAAGAAGACCAATGAAGAATCTGAAGATATTGGCTCTCCTGATGCCGCCTCTACTCCTGTCAGTTTTCTGGGGTTATCAGAACCACCGCCAGTTTGTCAGCTGCCGGCAGGCCAATCAAGAACTGATGCAGGAATTAAAGAAAGCCAGCAGCCTGACGAAGACGGAGCATCGTTTTCTGGAGGAGGGAGACAGGCTAACTGCTCCCCCTGATCTGCCTTTGCTCGATGGCCGGTTATTGAATCTTGAGCTAACTGAAACTTGCCTTCTAATTTTCATCAGCACCAGCTGTCCGGCCTGCTTAGAGGTAGCTCTGGATGTTTATTCAGATTTTCGCCAGTCTGAAGAAAAGGGATTGCAAATTATTTCAGTCAGCCGGAATTCAGCCCAGGAGCTGGCTGAGATTTCCGTTGAGAGAAACTGGCCCATGCCCATTGCCCATGATTCCAGCGGTCAACTTCACCGGCTTCTCCGGATAGACGGCCTGCCGTCTGTCGTCCTGATTGAAGGCGGAGTAATAAGGCTGAAAGCTAATACCCTGTCGATTGACAGAAAGCTACCTGAATTAAGGGAAATGATTTCAGCGGTCTTAGCGGCCCGGCCTGGCTGAGGCCTCAAGTATCATAAAGTTTGACTAATAGGCAAAGCCTCGAGATAATAGGCTTATGGCTTACACAACTTCCCTTCGTGGTTATACTCTCAAACGGCTGGAAGAAATCGGCCAGGCTGATATCATAGTCGGTATACCATGTTTTAATAATGATAAGACCATCGCTCATGTCATCCAGATGGTCAGCCACGGGCTGGACAAGTTTTACCGCGATTCCAGAAATCTGATTTTTATAGCTGATGGCGGCTCAACCGATGATACCCGGGAAGAGGCTAAAGAATTTCAAATCAAGCCCTGGCAGGAAAAGCTGGTTTCTATCTACCGGGGGGTGAGCGGCAAAGGTTCGGCCCTGCGTTCTGTCTTTGAAGCTGCCTGCCGGTTAAAAGTTAAAGCCTGTGCAGTCGTTGATGCTGATTTGAGAAGCATTACTTCTGATTGGGTCTTGAACCTGCTCGATCCGGTGCTTGACAAAGGTTATGACTTTGTCGCTCCGGTTTATGTCAGGCATAAGTACGACGGCACCATTACCAATAACATCGTCTATAATCTGACCAGGACTCTTTATGGAAAAAGAATCAGACAACCAATCGGCGGTGATTTTGCTTTTAGCTTGCCGGTGGCTAATTTTTATATGAACCAGGAAGTCTGGGAAACCGATGTCGCCCGCTACGGCATAGATATCTGGATGACAACCAAAGCTATCATCCAGGAATTTAAAATCTGCCAGGCCAATCTGGGTGTCAAAATTCACGATGTTAAGGATCCAGCCAGACATCTTGGAGCAATGTTCAGGCAGGTACTCTGGGTGCTTTTTACCCTGATGGAGGAACATGAAAGCTACTGGAAGATAATCAAAGGCAGCCAGCCGGTACCAACCCTGGGAGAAATAGAAGCCCCGGAGCCAGAGAAAATAGAAGTCACTTTGCCGGGATTGATATCCAGATTTAGAATTGGTTATCAGCAGTTCTCCCCCTTGTGGAAAGAGATATTTTCAGATGAGGTTTTTCAGGCCATTGAGAAGGCAGCCGGCTTGCCGGTCGAAGAATTTTCTTTACCGGTTGAAAACTGGGTTAAGATTCTATACGAACTGGCAGCGACTTTCCACGCCTGGTCAAGAAACCGCTTCAAAATTATCGAGCTGGTGACGCCGCTTTATTACGGCCGTCTGGCAGATTTTGTGCGTGCAACCTGGGAAATGAATTCCATTGAGGCCGAGAAAATCGTTGAGGCCCAGGCTCAAATTTTTGAAGACCAGAAGGATTACTTGCTCCACATGTGGGAAGAAAAGACCAAGTTGCC
>JAGOPD010000002.1:41646-138655 GCA_017992175.1 Candidatus Saccharicenans sp. | reverse complement strand
GAAGCCCATTCGATTTTTAACCGGCCAGCCTCAGCCTGGGACAGATCCTTAACATCACAATCCATGATCTATCTCCTTAGGAAGGAAGTTAAAATAAGCCTGAATAACTATTTTAATCCAGCTTCTCGCTTCATAATGTCAGCCTGATCTGTTCTTTCCCAGGTAAACTCCGGCTCTGTCCGGCCAAAGTGGCCATAACAGGCAGTGTTCTTGTAGATCGGCCGGAGTAGATCCAGCTGTTCAATCATTCCCTTGGGTGTCATTTTGAAGTGAGCCCTGATCAATTCTTCGATTAATTCTTCTTTAACCAGTCCTGTACCAAAGGTATCAACCATAATCGAAACGGGCTCAGCAATACCAATCGCATAAGCCAGCTGAACGCCTACTCTCTCCGCCAGGCCGGCGGCTACCACATTTTTAGCGATATATCTGGCCATATAGGAGCCTGAACGGTCAACTTTGCTTGGATCTTTGCCGGAGAATGATCCTCCTCCATGACTGAAGAAGCCACCGTAAGTATCAGCAATGATTTTGCGTCCAGTCATACCGGTATCGGCCAGAGGTCCGCCAATTTCGAACCGGCCAGTGCCATTAATATAAACCTTTTTCCAGGTATTTTTGTCCAGTAAACTGGCTGGAACGATCTTTTTAATAACTTCTCTCTTAATATCATCCCTTAGTTCTTCTATATCTATGGCCGCATTGTGCTGGGCAGCAATCACGATAGAGTCAACCCTGACCGGCTTCGGACCTTCATATTCAACCGTTACCTGGGTTTTACCATCGGGCCGGAGATAAGGCAGGATTTTTCCTTTCCTGACCTCACTCAAGCGCCGGGCCAGTTTATGGGCCAGGACTATAGGCAAAGGCATCAATTCTTCTGTTTCACGGCAGCTATAGCCAAACATTAGTCCCTGGTCCCCGGCCCCCTGCTCATGGCCAGGTTTTTCATCCACGCCCAGAGCTATATCTGTTGACTGCTCATGGATAGAGGAAAGAACACAACAGGTCTTGTAATCGAAGCCATAATCAGCCTTGGTGTAGCCAATTTCTTTAACGGTCTCTCTGACCAGTTTCTGAAAATCGCAATAGCCTTTAGTGGTGATTTCACCTGCGATTAAAACCAGGCCGGTGGTGGCTAAAGCTTCACAGGCAACCCGGCTCTTTTTATCCTGAGCTATCAAATTATCCAGGACAGCATCAGAAATCTGATCGCAGATTTTGTCTGGATGACCTTCGGTGATAGATTCAGAGGTAAAAAAATATTTACCATTTTTGGCCATCAGTCACCTCCTTTCCTGCTATTAATTATAACCTTATTAGTCCGATGTTTTAGCATAAATAGACTTTAATTGCAATAACTCCGGTTTTATTTTTTAGGCTTTTATGATATTTTTTAGCTGTTATTTTAGCTATGATTGCTTATAAGAAAAGACAAAACCGACGACTCTGGCTGGCTGGGGCCATTTTGGTCTTTTTATTTTTTGGGTCAGGGGCTGAAGCCATTGAGGCTCAAGAAACTGGATTCCCCTATCCCCTTAGCCGGTTTAAATTAAGAAACGGTCTGGAAGTAATAGTCTGTGAGGATTCTTCCCTGCCTCTGATTTCAGTCGTGGTCACCTATGCCGTTGGCTCAATTAACGACCCCGAAAACAAAGCCGGTCTGGCTTTCATGATGCAGCATTTGATGTTCCAGGGTTCACAGAATGTCGGTCCAATGCAGCACTTGATGTATATCCAGAATGCTGGCGGCGAGCTTAATGCTTCTACCACTTTTGACAAGACGTTTTTTTATGAAACAGTCCCTTCAAACCAGTTAAGCCTGGTTCTCTGGCTGGAATCGGACCGAATGAATTCCCTTGAAATTAACGAAGCCAAAATAGCCAGAATAAAGGAACTGATGCTGGCCAATGAACAGCAAAGGAGCCTGCAGGAGCCCTATGCCCGCTATTTTTTCCTGATGGATCAGATCCTGTATCCCGATTTTAGCTATGGACATTCACCTCTGGGGAATGCAGATAACCTGAACAATATCACGGTTGGTGACGTCCTGGCTTTCTATCGCCGCTATTACGTCCCGAATAATGCCGTTCTCTGCCTCAGCGGCGATATCAAAGCTCAAAAAGCTAAAGAACTCATAACAAAATATTTTGAGACTATTCCCCGGGGAGACGAGCCGCCTTCTTATCCACAGCCAGATTTCAGTGATGTTTATTCCTCCAGAGATCAAACGATTATTGATCCTCTGGTTTCGACGCCGGCTCTGGAGTTTGGTTTAAGGCTGGACGAGCTTCTGTCAGAAGAGCGGCCGGCTCTCAAGCTTTTTGAATATCTGCTCATTAACGGAAAATCAAGCCGGCTGTATAAACTTCTGGTCAGCCGGGAAAGGGTAGCCCTTTATTTAAGCGGTAATCTGGAAGACCGCCGAAGTTTTATGTCACTTAAGCTATTTCTCCTGGCCAACAATCAAATTATGATTGATCGTTCCAAAAAACTGATTGTTGATGAATTAAACAAGTTTAAACTGGAGCTGGTTTCAGACCGCGAGCTGGTCAGAGCTAAAAGCAAACACCGCTTCGACTTCTTGAGCCAGCTGACCGCCACTAACCTGGACCGGGCCCTGGCCCTATCAGAATTTTATCTCCGCTGGGGTCAGTTGCCAGATCTAAATTATGAGCTGGCGGCAGTTAACAAAATTACACCCTATTCTATTCTCTCTCTGTCCAGAAAATATCTCCAGGAAGGAAAGTATTGTTTTGTGACTATCTTGCCGAGGTAAGCCGATGAAGCTGGGAGGAAACCGTAAATTAAGACATTGTTTAACCGGCCTGTTGTTACTGGCCTTGTGCTCCCTTAATTTGCAACCACAGGAGAGATTCAGGCGAAATCCTCCCTACCCGGAACCTTTAAATCCGATGAAATTTCCACCAGTTGAATCTGGTGTCCTGTCCAGCGGTTTAAGAATAGTAACCATGACCAGGCTTAATAAGCCCTTATTTGACCTGCTGGTCATTGTTCAAGCCGGAGAAAACGATTCCCCCCGTCAACTATCGGGGTTGGCCACGGTCACGGCCGAAATGCTTCTGAGAGGAACTCTGTCTTTAAGCTCTTCGGCTATAGAAGAGCAAATGGAAAGACTCGGTATCAGGGGAAATATTGAGGTCAGCGCAGATTATATTATTTATTCCTTTTCTTTCCTCGAAGAAAACCTGGAAGATGTCCTTCGGCTGGTTGGTTCTCTGTTTTACGATCCGATTTTTTCTCCGCTTGAGCTGTCAGCGGTTAAAAGAGATTTTTATTATCAGCAGTTAGCCCGCAAGAAAGATCCAGAAAAATCAGGTTATGATTTTTTTCTGACCAGACTGTTTGCCGGTAGCGGCTACAATCCCGGGGTCATTGATGAAGAGTCCATCAGAAATATCAGTCAGAAAGATGTGATATCTTTTTATCAGCGTTTTATCCGTCCAAACAATTCCCTGGTTATTCTGGATGGAAATATAAACCTGAATAATGCCAGCCGGAAGATAAGTCAGGCTTTTTACCGCTGGATTCCACGGCCGGTTGAGCCGACCCCTGCCCCCCATCTAACTAATCTGAATTATCAGTCTATAGTTTTCCTTGATCTGCCCTCACCCGATGTTTCGGTAATTATCGGCAATGCCGTTTCTCCCCTGGGAAGTAGCGATTATCATGCTCTTTTAGTCTTGAACCAGCTTATCGGTGGTTCGCCCGCCAGCCGGCTTTTTCTTAATCTTAGAGAATCAAAAGGTCTGGCCTATTATGCTTTCAGTCAGCTGTCATTTTTTAAGAATAATGGGCTATTCTGGATCAGAGTGAAAAGTTCTCCGCCATCAGTCGGTCAGGTGGTCAAGGATGTTATGTCGCAGCTGAACTCACTGCTGGAAGCGAGAATCGATCCTCTGGAACTGGAGAAAGCTAAGGCCTACCTGGCTGGAAACTTTCCGCTGGAAAACCAGCTGCCAGAACAAAGGGCCAAAAGAATCGGCTTTCAGTTTATTTATCAGTTGCCATTTGATTTCTGGAATAAATATTATGAAAATCTGCTGATGGTCAGCAGCGAGAAAGTTCAGGAAGTGGCCCGCCAGTATTTTACCAGGCAGCCTCTCATTGTCATTAGCGGTGATTTCCAGGCCTGTCTTGATTCTTTGCGGGAAATAGACAGGATTGAAGTCTATAACCAAAAAGGCCAGCTGACCGCCAGCTGCGAAAAAGGAGTGGTTAAGAATGAAACTCGTTGAATGTGTTCCCAATTTTAGTGAAGGGCGTGACCGGCAAAAGATTGAAGCCATAGTCAGAGAAATCGAAAGCACCCCCGAGGTCAAACTGCTGGATGTCGATCCGGGAGAGGCTACCAACCGGACAGTTGTCACTTTTATTGGCTCCCCGGGAGGAGTCAAACAGGCAGCTTTCAAGGCTATTAAGAAGGCAGCCGAATTGATTGATATGAGACAACACCGGGGAGCCCATCCCCGGTTAGGGGCAACCGATGTCTGTCCTTTTGTTCCGGTATCTGAAGTTTCAATGGAAGATTGTGTCCATCTGGCCAATGAACTGGCCCGTCAGGTGGCAGAAGAGTTGCATATTCCAGTTTACTTATATGAAGAGGCGGCTAAGAAGCCCGAGAGGGAAAACCTGGCTAATATCAGACAGGGCGAATATGAAGGGTTGGCTGAAAAATTGAAAGACCCCCAATGGGCACCTGATTACGGCCAGCCGGTTTTTAATTCCTCAGCCGGTGCCACGGTCATCGGCGCTCGTGAATTTTTAATAGCTTATAATATAAATTTAAATACCAGAGATAGAAAAATTGCTCAGGAAATAGCCTCCTACCTGCGGGAAAGTGGCCGGCTAAAAAAAGATAAAAACGGTCAGACAGTTTATGACCGGCAGGGCCAGCCAGTTAAAATACCGGGAAAATTTAAGGCAGTCAAGGCAGTTGGCTGGTATATAGATGAATATCAGATTGCTCAAATTTCTATTAACTTAACCAACTATAAAATTACCCCGCCCCATGTTGTCTTTGATGAAGCCTGTCTCGTCGCTCAAAAAATGGGGGTCCGGGTGACAGGCAGTGAACTGGTCGGTCTGATCCCCAAAGAGGCTCTGCTTCTGGCTGGAAGTTATTATCTTGAGAAACAGGGAAAAAGTCCCGGAGTCCCGGAAAAAGAATTGATCCGGCTGGCAGTGAGGTCACTGGGTTTAAATGACATAGTTCGCTTTGATCCAGCCAAGAAAATTATTGAATATCAATTCCCCTCCCCTCCCGGCCTCAGCAGTCTGAAATTGAGTGACTTCCTCGATGAACTGTCGATGGACTCTCCGGCTCCGGGCGGTGGCAGTGCCGCTGCTCTGTGTGGCAGCCTGTCAGCGGCCTTATCTTCTATGGTGGCCAATTTAACCGCCGGGAAAAAGGGATATGAATCCGTAGCTGCCATCATGAAATCAACAGCGGTCAGATCTCAGAAACTGAAAGAGGAGCTGCTAACAGCTGTTGATCAGGACAGCCGGGCTTTTAACCGGGTAATGGAAGCCATCCGCCTGCCTAAGGGGACACCGGAGCAGGTCAAAGACAGGGAGGAAGCCCTTGAAAAAGCTAACAAGGAAGCAACTCTGGTGCCATTATCTGTTCTGGAAAAATCAGTCGAGCTGGCTGTCCTGGCTGGTGAGGTGGCTACCCATGGGCACAAAAGTTCTGTCAGTGATGCCGGAGTGGCCGGCCTGACGGCCAGAGCCTGCGGTTCTGGAGCTTATTATAATGTCAAAATCAACCTGCCCGGCATTAAGGATGAAGTTTTTAAGAAAAAAGTTCTAAATCAAGCCGAAAAGTTTAAGAAAAGGTTGGAAAAAGAAACAGCTAAGATCGACAGGATAATGACCAGCTGCCTGAAAACAGAATAATAACCTGAATATCGCCAGGATTATTTTTTAAGGGCTGGAGAAAGCCTTTTTCCCCCGAGGGTAGCCAGAAAAATGATGAGCGACAGGAAGACAATACTGGCCGAAGCTGGCAGGTTGACCAGATAAGCCAGGGCCATGCCCGCCAGTATCGAGATCAGGCTGAAAATTGTGCTTAAAATTAAAGCCTGGCGAAAACTTCTGGCCAGCTGGAGAGCCGAAGCCGCCGGGACGACGGTTAGAGCAGAGACCAGCAACAGGCCAACAATTCTCAGTCCAAGAACAACGGTGATGGCCATTAATATGACCAGTATTTTATCCAGCCTGTCTGCTTTGACTCCAGCGACCAGAGCAGTTTCCCGGTCAAAGGTCATATAGAGCAGCTGATGATAATGAATCAAAATTAAAACCGTCACCATCAAAGCCAGGACAACTGACAACCAGACTTCAACCGGCGAGATAGCCAGAATATCGCCGAAAAGATAGCCCATCAATTCCACGCCGAAATTCATTCTTAATGACACCAGGAAAATAGCCAGGGCCATGCCGGCACTGCTAAGAATAGCCAGAGCAGTTTCACCTGGTAATTTTGTCTGCTGTTTCAACTTTAAGATGTATAGCGAGCCAAGCACGCAGACAATAAGGGAAACTATTAAAGGCAGAAAATTGAGGACCAGGCCTAAAGCTATACCGGCAAAAGCTACATGGGACAGGCCATGGGTGATCATGGCTTCCTGCCTCCAAACCAGAAAAACCCCCAGCAGGCCGCAGGCGACGGCCAGAAAGCTGCCAGCCAGGATGGCCCGCCAGAAAAAACCAGAGGCCAGGACAGTTGATAGCATCTTCCCTCTTTCCTGTTTTTTAATGTTGATGCATAACCAGATGGTCACCGGCCAGCAGGTCTTTAAAAGCCGCTGACTGGCAGAATTCTTCATGCTGGCCATGGTAAATTAGTCTTCGGTTTAAACAGGCTACCTGATTGATATGCTTATTAACCAGTCCATAGTCATGGGTAACTACGGCAATGGTCAGCCTGTAATCGTGGTTTAGCTGTCCCAGTAAATCATAGAAGTTTTCCTGAGTCTGGTGATCAACGCCGGTAGTCGGTTCATCCAGCAGCATAATCTCAGGCTCGGTAGCCAGAGCCCGGGCGATCAGCACCCGCTGTTGCTGGCCACCTGATAAAGTCGCCATTAGCTTTTTTTCATAGCCTGCCAGACCAACCAGCTGGAGAACCTGCCAGATTCTTTCTTTCCGCCAGCCAGGCGGCCTGCTTTTCATTTTCCGGCCGGCATAAAGACTGGAAGTAATAACCTCTTCAACTGAAATTGGAAGATTAGACTCAAGATGAGTGGCTTTTTGCTGGATATAACCTATTCTGAACCAGTCCCGGAAATCCTCAATCTTCTGGCCAAAAAGAAAAACCTGGCCGGCCTGAGGTTTTAGCCGCCCAACCATGATTTTGAGAAGAGTGGTCTTCCCTGAACCATTCGGCCCGATAATAGCCAGGAAGTCAGCCCGGTTGATGGTGAAATTAATATTCTCAAGGACCGGGGGCCCGTCATAACTGAAAAAAACAGATTCAACCCTGACAATTTCCTGAGATTTTGCCGGCTGGCCTATATCCTCAGATATCTTGCTGGTCACAGCCCAACCCCTCGATTAGAATTTTAAGATTATCTTCCATCAGGCTTAAAAAAGATTTTTGCTCCTCAATTTCTTTTTTGGCCAGATCAACCCCGGTAGATAACCGGTACAGCTTCGTGCCTGTTTCCCTGGCAATTTGCTTAGCATAGGCAGGAGGAGTCGAGCTTTCATAAAATATGGCTTTAATCTGCCTGGCTTTGATGAGATTGATAACCTCCTGCAGTTTCCGGGGAGTCGGCTGAGCTTCGGGATTGAGTCCGGTCAGGGAAATCTGATTAAGTCCATAACGGGCAGCCAGGTAGCCAAAAGCCCGGTGGCCGGCAATGACCAGATCAGAAGATTTACAACTGGCCAATCTTTGCTGATACTGCCCGTCGAGCTGCTTTAATTTTTCAGTGAGAGCCTGAGCATTGTTTTTATAAGCGGTTGCCCCGGCTGGATCTAGATCAGACAGGACTTCGCTTAATTTTCTGACCAGTAGCTGATCGGCTCCAAAATCCAACCAGAGATGGGGATCTTCAAGTCTTAAAGCGGAATAATGGCTGTCTTTTAGTACCTCCACAAAACTGATAACGGTCAGCTGGTCAGAATCTAAACCGGCCAGAATTCTATCCAGCCAGGGCTCCAGCTGGCCTCCGATTCTGACCAGGACCTGAGCCGACAGCAAGGTCTTCAGATCCGAGGGGCGCAGCTGAAAATCATGAATCTCAGCAGAAGTGGGGATTAACTGGTAAATCCCGGCCCGGCCGGCTGTAATTTCCCGGGAAAACTCACTTAAGGGGAAAATGGTGCTCACTATTAGCGGTTTAGGGCTGGAACTGATAGCTGACTGCTGGCCGGCAGCCAGCGAAATGGCTGACAGAAACACTATCACCAGACTAAGCATTCTTCTCATGACCGGCCACTACTTGATTTATTTAAAAATCTTGAAACTGTCCGCTTTTTAAAGATATTATAACATAGTAGTAAATTTGCAAAGGAGTTGAAAATGCCAAACGAGATTACGTCTTTAAAGCCAGAAATTATCTGGAAACATTTTTCTCAACTGGTTAAAATTCCGCGCTGTTCCGGTCATGAACAGGCCGTGGCTGATCATATCTGCCAGTTAGCCTCCGGCTGGAAACTTGAATATCAACAAGACCGGGTTGGCAATGTTCTTGTTCGCCTGCCGGCTACCCCAGGCCATGAACAGGCAACAGGTATTATTCTGCAGGCTCATCTCGACATGGTGTGCGAAAAAAATTCAGAGGTCAAACATGATTTTGAGTGTGAGCCGATCCAGGCCGTAATTGACGGTGATTGGGTCAGGGCCATTGGAACCAGCTTGGGATCCGACAACGGGATCGGGGTGGCGACCTGCCTGGCCGTTATGGAAGACCGGAGTCTGATTCATGGCCCGGTAGAATGCCTGTTTACGGTGGATGAAGAAACTGGTTTAACCGGGGCCTATCAGCTTAAAAAAGGTGTTTTACGGGGAAAAATACTGATCAACTTAGACAGCGAAGATGAAGGAACCTTTACCATCGGCTGTGCTGGCGGCGCCGATTCTGAACTTACCCTGCCTGTTCAGCGCCAGAACAGGAAAGCCAGAAACCTGCTGGTCATCACCCTCAAGGGTCTGCGGGGTGGACATTCCGGTCTGGATATCAACCTCGGCCGGGGCAATGCCATCAAGCTGCTGGCCAGGTTGCTGGTTGAGGCCGCAGCTAAATATAAATTTGAATTGGTTTCTTTTAACGGTGGTAGCAAAAGAAACGCCATTCCGCGCGAGGCAGTGGCAGTTCTGGCCGTTGACCCGGGCAGGCAAAAAGGACTGAGCCAGCAATTAAAGAAGGGTTTTGGAGCCATCAAATTCGAATACCGGGTGACTGATCCTGAGATGAAGCTGGAGATCAAAAAGAGTCAAGAACCAGGTCATCCTCTGGCAGCTGAATCACAGTCCAGACTGCTGAATTTGATTTTGTCTCTTCCTCACGGGGTAGTGGCCATGCATCCGGAGATCAGCGGTCTGGTTGAGACTTCATCTAACCTGGCTATCGTCGAAACCAGGGAAAAAACAGTCAGTATTATCTGTAATACCCGCAGTTCGGTTGGCACAGCCCTGGAGGCAGTCAGGCTGGTTATCAAGGCCAATGCCGGCCTGGCTGGAGCCAGAATTCTTCAGCCTGATGGCTATCCGGCCTGGACTCCCGACCTGAAATCAGCTTTGTTGCAAAGAATGATTGAGATTTACCGGCAGCTATTTGGAAAAGAGCCCGAGGTCAAAGCTGTTCATGCCGGGCTGGAGTGCGGCATTATCGGCAAAAAATATCCAGGTCTGGACATGATCTCCATCGGGCCGACTATTCGTTACCCTCATTCACCTGAAGAAAAAGCTAATATCGAGTCGGTAGAGAAATTCTGGCGGTTGGTAGTCAAGGCTCTAAAGGAATTAGCCTGAAATCAGGGCTAAAAGATATGCGCCGAAGAAATTTCATCGGGCTGTTGACTGGCTTTTTGACTGTGGCCAGCCAGAAAGCCTGGACAGCTATCAAGTTAAGGAGCGGCAACATGAAAAAGGCAATTAAGACCGATAAAGCCCCAAAGGCCATCGGGCCTTATTCTCAAGGCATAATTGGCGGCGGCTTTATTTTTGTTTCAGGGCAGATCCCCCTTGATCCGGCCAGTGGAGAAATTGTCGGGCAGACTATAGAAGAGCAGGCTCATCAGGTTTTTAAAAACCTCCAGGCTATTTTGCAGGCGGCAGGCAGTTCTCTTGACCGAGTAGTCAAAGCCACAGTTTTTCTGGCCGATATGAATGATTTCAGCCGAATGAATGCCGTCTATGCTCAATATTTTTCAGAACCCTATCCGGCCCGGGCTGCTTTTCAAGTAGCTAAGCTGCCCCGGGAGGCAAAAATTGAAGTCGAGGTTATAGCCCTGGCTGAGACTCAAACCTGAGCGGCCGAAAAATAACATTTTCCACTCAGGGACTTAACAAATCAGTTCCGGACGGTATAATTAATTAGAGGTAAAAAAACAGCATGCCGCTTTATGAATATGTTTGCCTTCATTGCCAGCACCGCTTTGAAGCCCTGGTTAAAGCCCGGTCAGAAAATGTAATTTGCCCCCGCTGCCAGAGCCCGGAGGTCAAAAAACTTATTTCCTCTTTTGGCATCGGCGGAAATAGCAGCCGGCTTAAGGGCGGATCGGGCAGTTGTTCCAGCTGTTCATCTTCCAGTTGTTCTACCTGCCATCAATAAGCCGCTGGTTTTGGTAATCAGACAGTCTGTCAATCAACAGTTAAGGTCTTGCTTATATTTCGAGGTTTATCCGGGTCAAGGTTCAATTCCTGGCTCAGTTCATAGGCCAGGAGTTGAGCGGTAACTGCCCCCAGAACGGGACTAAGATAATAATTATCGCTCAAAAGCGGAACGAGGAAGCTGGCATTGAGCCGGAAGGTTTCTTTCTCGGGAGCCAGGAGAGCCACCTGGCCGCCGCGGCAGGTTATTTCATTCAGATGAGATATAGTCATGGCTGCATCCTGGCTGGTACTGATAAATATGACCCAGTCACCCGGGGAAATAGTGGCTAAGGGCCCATGCTTGAACTCCGAAGAGTACATAGCTTCACAGGGAAGATAAGTTACTTCCTTGAGTTTTAGAGCCCCTTCCAGGCAGACTGGATAGGATGGTCCAAATCCCAGATAATAAAGATGCTTTTGATCTTTCAAGATTTTGGCCAGCTGGCGAATAAGCCCAAGCTGTTGCTTTATCGTCTGGTCTATCAGCCCGGGGAGAGAATTTATCTCCTGGCGGGTCAATAGCCTTTCCATCTTCTTTTCCTGACCAACTTCCCAGGCCAGATTCAGGAAAGCAATTACCTGATTAAGAAAAGTTTTGGTAGCTGGAACCGAGATTTCCAGGTTGGTCAATAAGGGCAGGAAACTTTTAACTCTAAGCTGAAGAGAAGAGCCAAGCACATTGACTATGGCCGCTACATTTTGAGCTCCGAGCTTTTCCAGTTTATTAAGGACATTAATGACGTCCTTGGTTTCACCACTCTGGGAGACCAGAATAAAAGCTTCTTTTTTCAGGTCTAAATGGCGGCAAAATTCGTTGAAAGCCCCGGCCACCACTGGAAAGGTTTCAATTCCAGCTATTGAGTTCAAATAAAAGGCTCCAAGAACACAGGCATTATAAGAAGAGCCGGAGCCAATTAAAAACACTCGCCTGGCGGCCAGTACTGTCTGGCTAAGCGGCTTAATATTTTCTTTTTGCTCAAGATAATTAATAAGAGCCCTGGCTTTCTCTGGCTGCTCATTGATCTCTTTAATCATAAAATGGGGATAACTGCCTTTTCTGGCCTGTTCAAGATCAAGATTGGTTTCATAGGGTTCTCTACTTACCGGCTGGCCGGTCATCAGGTTTTTTATTTCATAGCTATCGGCCTTAAACTCAACATATTCCCCATCTTTGATAGTAACTATTTTTCTGGTTAAGGGCAGAATAGAGGGCAAATCTGAAGAACAACAGATAAAGTCGTGACCGACGCCAAGATAAAGTGATGAATACTTTTTGACGGCATACATGACCGGCGAGCCTTTCTCCGTCACACACAGAGCATAATCGCCTTGAAGAAGCCGGTTAGCTCTTTCTATGGCCAGTCCAAGATCAGGGGTCGATTTATAAGCTTCTTCGACGGCGTGAACACAAACCTCGCCGTCATTTTCCCCGAGAAACCGGTGGCCTGATCCGGTCAGGCTGTTAATCAGCTCGCGGGTATTGACGATATTACCATTATGAGCCCCAACCAGCCTCTGCTGGCAATCAAAATGAGGCTGGGCATTTTCAGGCCGGGGTGAACCAAAAGTTGCCCAGCGGAGCTGGATAATCCCTTTAAAACCGGTCAGTTGTTGAAAGTTTAGTTTTCTGGCTACTTCTTCAATCGGTCCGACATCTTTTCTGATTTCTGCGGTCTGACCTTCAAAGGCAGCCAGGCCAACTGAATCATAGCCGCGATAGGTCAAGCGTTCCCCGGCTGAAACCAGAATCTGGCCCAGATCCGGGCGGCTATCCTTAAAAACAATTCCGAAAATCCCGCACATCACTTCCCCCTGAGAAGTTTAGCCTTCAGCCCTTGACGGCCTTTTCTGGTTCTGATCAGGTGTTTGCTGAGATTTGATTTTTTTGATCTTGTTCTTTTTAATCAACAAAGAGCCCTGATAAGAGACATAATTTAAAAGAATCATCACCCGCTGGCCATCGCTCAATTCCCGGCTGAAGACTCCTTTGAGCCCTTTTAAGGGCCCTTCCATCACCAGAATTTCATCACCGGGACCAGGATTTTCTCCGTACTTCATTAATTCTATCAGGCCATTTTTTTCACGGGATCTAAGACAGTTAATAATCTCCGGCCCCATCGGAACTGGGGTCTGACCGTTTCCGACTATTTTATTAACTCCCCTGGTAAAAACGATTTTTTGATATTCCTTGGGATAATTAAATTTCAAGAAAAGATAACCGGGAAAAAAGGGCTTAATGGTTGAATCCTGACTATAGCGCGGCAGATAAACAGTAAAGCCAGCCTGGGTCAGGATTGATTCGACCTGTGATTCTTTTCTGGGCTTAGTATTGACCACGTACCAGTTAGCCATTAGCCTGCCTGCCTGTCCTTTTCCCTTTTTATCTTGAAAAATTATAACAAAAAAAGCCGGCCTTAATCATCAGTCAGATCAGAATAAGCTTTCAACCTCAGAGATTTTTTTAGGTATACCAGGCCGTGGTCCAAGAACCCGGTGACCATCTTCTGTAACCAGAACATCATCTTCAATTCTAACCCCGCCAAAGTCAAGGAATTTTGCTACCCGGTCATAATTAATGAACTGCTCAAATTTCTTCTCCTTCCTCCATTGCTCATAGAGGGCGGGAATAAAATATAGACCAGGTTCGACAGTCATGACCTGACCCGGCTCTAAGGCCCTGGCCATCCTCAAATAATTTAGTCCAAACTGCTGGCTCCGGCTGACTGTTTGATCATAGCCGATGTAATCTTCTCCCAGATTTTCCATATCATGGACATCCAGCCCGACCATATGCCCGAGGCCATGGGGGAAAAATAAGGCATGAGCTCCCTGATTGACAGCTTCTTCCGTATCGCCAGACATCAGCCCTAAGGATTTTAATCCTTCCGCCATGACCTTAGCCGCCTTTAGATGAATCTCTTTAAACTTTATACCGGGGGCAATACTTTTTATAGCTTCTTCCTGTCCTTTAAGAACAATTGAATAAATATCCTTTTGCCTCTGATTAAAGCGTCCGCCAACCGGCACCGATCTGGTAACATCGCAGGCATAATGCAGCTCTGATTCAGCCCCGGTATCCATGACCAGAAAACGGCCTTTCCGCAGTTCATCGCCATAGCTGGTTTTGTGAAAGATCTGGCCATTGATAGTAATAATTGGCGGAAAAGCAAAAGACAGGCCATTGGCCCGGATAACCAGCTCCATTAGGGCCAGAATTTCCTGCTCTTTAGCCCCGGGCCTGATTTCAGGAATAGCCGTCAAATAGCTTTCTTTGGTGACCCTTAGAGCCTTTTCCATTTCAGCTACTTCTTCTTTACTTTTTATCGACCTCAGGCTGATAACTGCCTTGATCAATTCGGTTGAAGCTCCAGCTTTAACCCGGGCAGCCACTATTTTCAGCCAGGAACTTAATTTCAAGGTAGTCTCTCCGCGGTAAGGCGGTAGATAATGAATCTGGCGGCCGGCCCGGCGGGCTTCTTCCAGATAATCGTTCAAGCTGGCTGAGGATCTAACCAGCCTCAACCCCGAGAACCTGGCCCTGTCTTTTAACGGAGGCTGCGGACCAACCCAGATAATATCCTCAAGAGTAACATCATCTCCAAAAACTATTTCTTTTCCCTCGTCAAGATCAATAACAGCGGCCAGGCCGGGAGAATCCAGGCCAAAGAAATAAAGAAAAGTACTGTCCTGGCGAAAAGGATAATCATTGGCCAGATAATTCATCGGGCTGTCATCATTGCCCGGGAAAAGGCAAAGGCCAGTTTTAACCAGCTTTCTTAAACTTTTTCTTCTGGCTTGATAAACTTCAGGCTTGAACATCGGATCGCCTCCTGAACTAATAAATTTTAGACTCTATCATAAATCAATTTCAGCCTGATTTAAAGCTAAAAGAACAGCTGATTGGGGAAACCGTAACCAGTAAGGAAAGGGCGGGCTAAACTAAATTCAGTTAAAGGCTGGTTAAAAAAAGGATGGTAGCGGGGGCTGGATTTGAACCAGCGACCTCCGGGTTATGAGCCCGACGAGCTACCTGACTGCTCTACCCCGCGATCAATTAAGATTATATCAAAAAAATCGTCTTTGTCAAAAAGGCCGGAGCCGGACCTAAGCCGAATTCAGTCACAGCCTGAAGCTGCAGCGGTCATTTGTCTCAACTGTTAATTGCTTAACAGCTCAAGCGACCTACCCACCCCATTGGACGGGCCATCCATTTCCGGGGTTAATTTGGTCTTGCTCCGGATGGGGTTTGCCTTGCCTCTGAAGTCACCTCCAGAGCGGTGAGCTCTTGCCTCGCCATTTCACCCTTACCTGACTTCGAATCGAAGCAGGCGGTATCTTTTCTGTGGCACTTTCCCCCGGTTGCCCGGAGTCGCTGTTAGCGACCATCCTGCCCTGTGGAGTTCGGACTTTCCTCCCCTTCTTCATCGTCAGAAGGAGCGACCGCCTCGCCGGCTCCGGCCATTATTTTTATACCATATTGTTCAAGCTTTTTGTAGAGGTTGCTTCTGGGAGTATCAATCTCTCTGGCCGTCTTGGAGACATTCCAGTCATTGGCTTTGAGTTTGTAAAGGATAAATTTTTTTTCAGCTTCATCCCTGAATTCCCTGAGCGTCGCTGCCTTCTTTAAGTCAGGCAGGTAGAATTCCTGGCCTTCAACTAAGTAATCAGGCAAATCATTGGTGGTAATGACTTCCCGGTCATTCATGATAATCAGCCGCTCGACCAGGTTTTTTAATTCTCTGACGTTGCCCTTCCAGGGGTATTTCATCATGACTTCCAGGGCTTCCGGGGAAAACTTTTTCAGCTTGAAGTTATTTTCTTCGGAGAATACGCGGCAAAAATAGCCAACGAGAAGCGGCAGGTCTTCCTTCCTGTCTCTTAAAGGAGGAACATATAGAGGGACAACATTGAGGCGAAAATAAAGATCTTCGCGGAAATGTCCTTCTTTCATTTCTTTTTTGAGGTCCTTGTTGGTGGCGGCTATCACCCGGACATCAACTTTAATGATTTTGTTTGAACCAACTCTTTGGATTTCTCCCTCTTCCAGCACCCGCAGGACCTTGGACTGGGTCCGCAAACTCATATCGCCGATCTCATCTAAAAAAATCGTCCCGCCATCGGCCAGTTCAAACTTGCCTGTCTGTCTTTCGGTTGCTCCGGTGAAAGCTCCCTTTTCATGACCGAAAAGCTCACTCTCAATCAGCTCCTCCGGAATGGCAGCGCAATTAACCTGGACAAAATTCTCGTCAGTTCTCAGGCTATGACTATGGATAGCCCGGGCTACCAGTTCTTTGCCTGTTCCGCTCTCGCCCTGAATTAAAACCGTAGCATTGGTCGGGGCAATTTTTAAGATCTCTTCATTAAGAGTTTTCAGGGCAGGATGTTCGCCAATAATCTGGTATCTTTTTTCTGATTTCTTCTTGATGTCCTGAAAAGCCGACTTTAACTCTCTGGATTCAAGAGCATGGTTTAAACTTAGAATGATTCTATCCCGGTGAAGCGGCTTTTCCAGGAAATCAAAGGCCCCCAATTTAGTGGCTTCAACCGCCATGGGAATAGTCCCGTGCCCGGAAATCATAATGACTTCCGGGGCCAGCGGCCGTTTTTTTATCTCGGCTAAAAGAGCCAGACCATCAATGTCAGGCAATTTTATATCAAGAAGAACCAGGTCTATTTCTGGATGTTCATCCAGACGCTGTCGGGCTTCAACTCCATCAGCCGCTTCATAAATAGTATACCCTTCATATTCCAGAATCATTTTTAAAGATTTCCGGATATTTTCCTCATCATCGACGATCAGAATCCGGTTTCTTCTTATTCTGGCGCTCATAAATTTATTTTAACACAACTAACCTGGCTCAAGCTAAAATTTACCGGCTGCTCAACCAGCAGCCTGGGATAGTTTATACAGATTAATTTGAGGCTTTCGAGCTAAAACGTACTTTTCCTGTTCACGATAATTGCTCTGATCTAGCAGCCAGCTGGCCAGCCCGGCATCAGCCTTGAGACAGCTTCTGGTAGTATTCAAACCTTTTTTTAGCTTCTTCTTTAGCTTGAGCAAATAGCTGAGTAGCAAGATCCGGATAATCCTGAAGGACAGAACGATAACGGATTTCATTTTTCAGGAAGGTTTCATAATCGAGTTTTGGTTCTTTGGAGTCAAGGCTGAATGGGTTCTTTCCTTCCTTAGCCAGTTGTGGATTATAGCGGTAAAGAAGCCAATAGCCAGTATCGACGGCCAGCTTTTCTTCCTGCTGCGACTTGCTCATGTCAATTCCATGATTGATACAGGGTGAATAAGCAATGATCAGTGACGGGCCAGGGTAGGCTTCAGCTTCCATAAAAGCTTTAAGGCATTGATTCATATTAGCTCCCATAGCGACTGAAGCTACATAGACATAGCCATAACTCATAGCCATCCGGCCGAGATCTTTTTTGCCTGTTTTCTTGCCAGATGAAGCAAACTTGGCTCTTGAGCCGGTCGGGGTGGATTTTGAAGCCTGACCGCCAGTGTTAGAGTAAACTTCTGTATCGAGGACCAGCAGGTTAACATTCCGGTTCATAGCTATTACATGGTCAAGTCCGCCATAGCCGATATCATAGGCCCAGCCGTCACCACCGACACACCAGATGCTCTTGTCAACGAAATAATCCTGGAATTCGACTACCTTGGTCAGGTAGGGGTAGGCAGCATCTTTCCTGGCCAGAGCGGCAGGCAGCAGAGTCTGAATCCGTTCAGCCAGCTTCTTCGCCTCATCTCCGCGGTCATTCCAGAGTTCCTTCATTTTCTGAAAAGCCTCGGTGAGCTCCGGCTCAAGACCGGCAGCCAGGGCAGCGTTCATATTGGCCAGCAGCTCTTTTCTGATGGTATCTACGGCCAATCTCATTCCAAAACCATATTCAGCATTATCTTCGAAAAGCGAGTTAGCCCAGCTCGGGCCCTTCCCTTCTTTGTTTTTGGCATAGGGCGACACCGGAAAAGTCCCGCCATAAATTGAAGAACAGCCGGTAGCATTGGCAATGATCATCCGGGGACCAAAAAGCTGAGTAGCCAGTTTGATGTAAGGAGTTTCACCACAACCGGCGCAGGCTCCGCTGAACTCAAACAGAGGGGTCAGGAATTGAGAACCTTTGACAGTCTCAATTTTATTTCCATCCAGCCAGCTGTCAGGCAGCTTCTCAAAGAAGCTTTCATTATCATTCTGGCCGGCAGCTCTTTCTTCTTCCAGGGGTACCATAACCAGGGATTTTTCCTTGGTCGGGCAGGTTTCGACACAGACTCCGCAGCCAACACAATCTTCAATATAAACCTGGAGGCGGTATTTTAAATTTTTATCATTTTTACTATTGGCGACCAGAGTAACAAAACTGGCCGGGGCTTTTTCCAGGTCAGCCGGCAAAATCTGTTTTGGCCTGATGGCCGCATGGGGGCAAACGAAAGAGCACTGATTGCACTGAATACAGTGCTCGGGCAGCCAGTGAGGAACCAGTTCGGCCACTCCTCTTTTTTCCAGCTTGGCGGTATTGGTTGGAATCCGGCCATCATCGGGCAGACTGGAAACCGGGATAGAATTACCTTTAAAATGCATAATCGGTTCAATAACTTTTTTAGCGAAATCATCCGCCTCATCAGGAATTAATTTGGGAACAGGAGCCGGTCTGGTGACTTTATCCGGCACCGGGACTTCTTCTAAGGCTTCCAGCGACCGGTCAACAGCCGCCAGATTCATTTTGACCACCTCGTCACCCTTTTTGTGATAGCTCTTATAAATGGCTTTTTTGATCAGATCGATAGCCTCGGCCTCGGGCAAAACACCTGAAATCTTGAAAAAGCAAACCTGCATGATGGTGTTGATTCTGGTCTTGAGGCCAACTTCCTGAGCAATCTTAAAAGCATCGATATTATAGACTTTAATTTTTTTCTCTATGATGGTTCTCTGCAGATCTTCAGTTAAATGCTCGAAGACTTCTTCCTTTTTCCAGACTGAATTAAGCAGAAAAACTCCGCCCGGCCTGATTCCCTCCAGAACATCATAACGGCCGATATAAGCTGGCTTGTGCAGGGCAATAAAATCAGCGATATTGACCAGATATTCAGATTGGATCGGGTGTCGGCCAAACCGCAGGTGAGAAATGGTAACCCCGCCTGATTTCTTGGAATCATATTCAAAATAACCTTGAGCATAGAGATCAGTATTATCACCGATAATGGTAATGGAGTTCTTGTTGGCTCCGACCGTCCCATCCGAGCCATAACCCCAGAACTTGCAGCGGACTGTTCCTTCAGGCTCAGTTTCCAGAATTGGTCCAACCGGCAACGATTTACCGCTGACATCATCCTCGATGCCGACGGTAAAACCATGGAAAGCCGGCCCGTTCAGGTGGTCATATACCGCTTTGACCATAGCCGGCGTAAATTCTTTGGAGGAGAGGCCATAGCGTCCGCCGATGATTTTAATATCTTTCCCGGCCAGGGCTGAAACCACATCCAGAAAAAGTGGCTCGCCCGGGGCTCCTGGTTCCTTGGTGCGGTCAAGAACGGCAATTTTTTTAACTGAAGCCGGTATAACTGATCTTAAAGCAGCCGCTTCAAAAGGCCGGTAAAGCCGTACTTTGACCAGGCCAACTTTATAGCCTTGCTTGATCAGATAATTTATAGTTTCTTCGGCTGTTTCCCCGCCAGAACCCATCATGATTATCAGCCGGTCAGCATCGGGCGCGCCAAAATAGTCGAAGAGATGATACTGACGCCCGGTGATTTTAGCCACTTTATCCATGTATTCCTGAACAATGGCCGGAGTTGCTTCATAATATTTATTAACCGTTTCGCGGCCCTGAAAATAAACGTCTGGATTCTGGGCACCAACCTTCATCACCGGCTTTTCGGGATTCAGGGCTCTTCCTCTGAAAGCTTCAAGATATTGCGGTTCAAACAGCTCAGCCAGTGTTTCATAAGGAATAAGTTCTATTTTCTGGACCTCACTCGATGTCCGGAAACCATCAAAGAAATGAAGAAATGGAATCCGGCTTTTCAGACTGGCTAAATGGCTAACTGTGGCCAGATCCATAATTTCCTGGACTGAACCCGAGGCCAACAAGGCAAAGCCGGTATTTCTGGCGGCCATCACATCAGAATGATCTCCAAAGATGGACAGAGACTGGCAGGCTAAAGACCTGGCCGAGACATGGAATACTGCCGGCAATAACTCACCAGCTATCTTGTACATATTGGGCAGCATCAACATCAAGCCCTGGGAAGCAGTAAAAGTCGTGGTCAAACAGCCTGCACTCAAAGAGCCATGAACAGCTCCAGCCGCTCCTCCCTCTGATTGCATTTCTACTACTTCAACCGTCTGGTCAAAAATGTTTTTTTTACCCTGGCTTGACCACTCGTCAGCCATTTCACCCATGGTCGAAGATGGAGTGATAGGATAAATAGCAGCTACTTCCGAGTAAGCATAAGCTACATGGGTAGCAGCAGTATTACCATCGATAGCCTTAAAATTTTTAGACATAACCGCGCTCCTTATTGATTTAAATAATTTATTATACCAAAAATTCTCTTTAGATCGAACCTGTTTTATATTCTATTTCTTTATTTCAGTCCGGCCCTCGAGAGCTTTTTTGATGGTCAGTTGATCTGCGAAATCGAGGTCTCCGCCAACCGGCAAGCCCATGGCCAGACGGCTGATTTTGACAGGCAACTCATTGACCAGCTGTAAAATAAGAGCAGCCGTGGCCTCCCCCTCAGTGGTCGGATTGGTAGCAATGATCAATTCTTTAAAGTGGCCGTTCTTCAGCCGGTTAATCAGTTTTTCCAGTCTGAGTTCATCCGGGCCAATGCCCTTTAGCGGTGAGAGAGAACCAAGAAGAACGTGATATCTCCCATTGTAGATGCCGGTTTTCTCAATGGAGGCAACATTAAAGGGTTCTTCCACGACACACAGCTGCTCGTCATTTCTCTGCGAATCAGTGCAGAGGAGGCAGGGGTCAACCTGAGTAATATTGTTGCAGACCGAACAATAAAAAAGGCTATTTTTAACCTGGGTTATGGCTTCCAGTAGTTTTTCGACGTCTTCGGCCGGCAGGCCCAGAATATAAAAAGCCAGGCGCTGGGCAGATTTCTGGCCGATGCCCGGGAACTTTCTTAATTGTTCAATTAATTGATGGAGAGGCTGAGCGTATTCAAACATTTCTGATCAGTCATAACCCGGGAATTTTCAATCCGCCGGTAAAACCCGACATCTTTTTGGAAACTTCTTCATCCACCCTGGCCGCAGCTTCCCGGCAGGCAGAGACAATCAGATCCTGAAGCATATCAATATCTTCTCTGTTGACCACTTCTGGCTCTAACCTGACCTTCAGGCAATTTTTATGACCATCAAGAGTCACGGTGACCATGCCGCCACCGCTTGAGCCTTCAACTTGCATCTCAGCCAGTTCCTTCTGCATCTTTTCCTGAAATTCCTGGGCGGCTTTCATCATTTTTTGCAGTTCAGCCAGATTTTTCATCAGAGCTCCTCTTCTTTATGATGATTTATCACTATTGGTCTTCTTTTTAACCGCAATCACCTGCCCTCTTAAACTGTCCAGGACGGTCTTCACCTTTGGATCTGCGACGGCCAGTCTGGCTTCTGACCTGGCGGTGGTTTCCGCTTTTTTATTTTCAGTCTTAGGTTTAATTTCTGGAGCAGGCTGCTGGTCTTCATCGCCGATTTTTAATTCAAACTGGTGGCCATCAAGCTCAGCCGCCAGCCGCTTTAGATAAGCCTGGTTTTGTTCGATGAGAACAGCAAAGTGCTTTTTATCCTGGCTGAAGGCAAATTGAATAGTTTTATCTTTGACCTCAACCTTATTGGCCACTTTTAAAATCGGGGCCAGCGCCGGCTTGTCCTTCATCAGCCTGAAATAAAATTCATCAGCAACCGGGTGACCGAGGACAGGGACGCCATTTTTAATTCCAGCCTGCTCTCTGCTGGCTTTCTGAAAATCCGGGCTGCGGACAGCCCCGCGGTTTTTATCGCCAGGCCGGGCTGAGGGGGCAGGATAACCGGCTGGCGGTGATTGATTTTTTCCCAGGCCCTTTTTTAATTCCTCCAGCTCCCCGATCACCTCCTCCACAGGTTTAAGCCGGGACAGATAACACAACTTGATCAGGTGGGCTTCCAGAAATATTCTGGGTTGAGCTGAATATCTGAGGCCGCTTTCACCTTCCTGTAGAAGAGTCAAATACCGGAGAAGATCTTCCGGCCGCAATGATTGGCCGATGTCCCTTAGCCTCCCCAGTTCTTCAGCCGGTAAAAAAGCCAGGCCCGCCGGATCTTTAATTATCTTAACCAGAAGAAGCTGGCGAAAATGTTCAATCAAGCCATTATAAAAATATCTGAGATCATGGCCGGCTGAGACCAGTTCCTCAGTCAGCTGGAAGATTTCCTCACTCTGGCCGCCGATGATGGCTTTAGAAAAGTTTTCGAATAGCCGGTAATCAATTACACCCAGGATTTCCTCTGTATCCCTGTCCTGGACCTTCAAACCGCTGAAAGAAATGACCTGGTCGAGGAGAGTTTCAGCGTCACGCAGGCTACCGTCGGCTGCCTCAGCAATAAGTTTCAGGCTATAGGGGCTTACCGTCAGCCCTTCCCGGCCGGCGATATATTTGAGGTGACTGGCAATGTCTTCAGCCGACAGTCTTTTGAAGACAAAATGCTGGCAGCGGGAAATAATCGTTCTGGGCACCTTGTGAAATTCAGTGGTAGCAAAGATAAAGATGGTTCTGGTTGGCGGTTCTTCCAGGGTCTTCAACAGAGCGTTAAAGGCATCCCGGCTAAGCTGATGAACTTCATCGATGATAATTACCCGGTAACGGCTGTGCATTGGTTCATATTGAACGCTGTCTCTTAAGGTCTTAACATCTTCAATACCCCGATTCGAGGCACCGTCAATTTCAATAAAATCAATCAACCGGTCTTCGTTGATGGCCTGGCACAGGTCGCATTGGTTACAGGGTTCAGGCGCCGGCCCGGCCTGGCAGTTAAGAGCCTTGGCCAGAATTCTGGCCACAGTGGTCTTGCCCACTCCCCTCATTCCTGAGAAAAGATAGGCATGACTGATCCTGTTTTCTTTGATGGCATTCTGCAGCGTTCTGACTACCGCTTCCTGGCCAACGACCTCTGCAAATTTTTTTGGCCGGTATTTTCTGGCCAGAACCAGATAGGAAGCCTGATTATTGTTATTAATTGATTGATCTGGCATGTTTCAAGCTCAACAATTAAATCTCGTTTATCTTATCATAATCAGGTTAAAATTCAACCGGAAGAAAAGCCTGTCAGGCGGCCAGCGGGATGAATTTTGGCCAGAAAGAGATTAAAATGTGGCTAAAATGAACCAGAGAGAAAAAAGCCTGATCTTTGTTCACTTAGCTGTCTTTCTATTTGGTTTTCCCGGCGTTATCAGCCGGCTGGTCAACCTGCCCTCTTTTTCCCTGACCTTCTGGCGGGTGGCTCTGGCCAGCCTGACTCTGGCTTTGATCCTCAAACTTCAAGCTGAAAAGATACCCTGCCCCTTGCCTCTTCCGGACTCCTGGTTGATCCTCGCCACCGGGCTGCTGCTGGCTTTTCACTGGACAGCCTTTTTCCAATCAATTCAGGTTTCAACTGTCGCCACCGGGTTGCTTTCTTATTCGGCTTTCCCTATCTTTACTATTTTTCTTGAACCCTGGCTTCTGGGCACCCGCTTCCAGCGCCTGAATCTGCTGTTAGCAGTCATCTGCTTCTCAGGCCTTTATTTGCTCGTTCCTGAATTCAATTTTAGAAATACCATCTTTATTGGCGTCATCTGGGGCCTGGCCTCCGGCCTTTCTTTTGCCCTGCTGACTATTATTAATCGAAAGCTATCCAGACACTATTCCAGTCTGATTCTCGCCTTTTACCAAGATGGGCTGGCTATGTTTTTCTTGCTGCCTGTTTTTCTGGTCAAAAAGTTCAGCTGGCCGGGAAATTTACAGAGCTGGGGCCTGATTCTTTTCTTGGGGATCTTTTGCACCGCTCTGGCCCATACTTTTTTTATTAGAGGCTTAAAAGATATAGAGGCCCAGGTTTCCAGCCTGATTAGCTTGCTCGAACCAGTCTATGGCCTGATTCTGGCCTATCTGATACTTAAGGAAAAGCCCGATGTTAGAACCTTGGCCGGAGGAGGCTTCATCTTAGCTTCCGTTCTCTGGCTTTCCTGGCAGAGTGCCAGAGAAGCCAAAAAGGCCGAGTTAAGTCGCCGGTGATCAGCTATCTTTTTTCTTTAGATTCTCTGGTCTGATTGTCTGCTTTTCTTTCTCCTGCCTCTGGCTCAGCTGCTGTTTTTCCTCCTGATGCTGTTGTTTTAACTGCTCAATTCTGGTTTGAAGCTCATTTAATTTTCTCTGTCTTTCCTGGGGAGGCGCAACTTCAACCTCCTTTTCAGTCTGCCGTCTCAATCTATCTATTTCCATTTTCTGAGTCTTCTCCAGCAAAGATTGTTCCCGCCGGTGATAGGACTCAAGCGAATTAGCATCCCGTCCGAGCCTACCCGGAGTTATTTGTTGTTCAGCTTCTTCTCTCGGCACGGCCACTTTCGGGGCAGCCTGTTCTTTCTTGATAACCGGCCTGTACAGTCTGACTTCAGTCCGGCTGACCCCTTCCCCGGCTGGCTGCTTTATTTCCTTTAGCTTTACCTTAGTCACCGGTCTGCCGCTCATCCTCTCTACCTGCTGAGGGCTTAACCCGTTATTTATTATCATGTTATTTCTTACCGTCACCTGATCCCCCAGAACTGTAATATTAATTATTGTCCTGTACCTTTCCCGCGGAATGACCCAGTTATCCAGCCGGCCTTGATGGAAGTGACGGCCTTCAACAAAAATCCACAGCCCGTCGTCAACATGCCTGTTCCTCCAATCATAGCCATGCCCTGACCTGAATGGAATATCAGGCGGAACCGGTGCCCAGCCTATATAAATATCGCTGAATCTCCAGATGACCCAGGCTGGAGCCCAATCCACGTCCGGTACCCAGAACCAGCCTAAGCGAAGGTCGTAGCCCCAGCGTCCATAATGAAATGGCAGCCAGCCCCAGCTATAATTCGAGACCCAGGTCCAGCCATAATCAGTCCAGATCCACCGGCCATGAACATAGGGGTGCCAGCGGGGGCCCAGGCCTCTTGGCATCCAGACATAGCCGTAGGGGGGATAATTAACCCAAAGCCCGAAGCCGCTGAGATAATCATAGATGTAGCCAAGAGTTATTTCTCCGCTTGTATAGGATGATTCAGAGTAATAATAATCTTCAACCGGATGAGTGGCTGGATTATCTTCTGGCGGGACATAAACCAAACAACTGGCTGAGAGGCCGATAGCCAGCAGGGCTAAAATAATTGATTTCTTCATCTTTCCCTCCCGACTTGATCACTATCAAAAGCCAATCAAGATCCCTCTCCCGTTTGCCGGTCTAAGAATATCTTAATGGCCAGCGTTTTATCCGGCCAGTGCTTCTGGAGGAGGACTGGTCGGCTCTTCTTACTTTAATCTCTTAAAAACTTTTTTTATCTTCCTGAAGGCCCAATCGAGTTCATTCTTGTTAATTGTTAAGGGTGGAGCAAACCTGATGACATTTTCATGAGTTTCTTTGCAGAGCAATCCTTCTTTCATCAGTTCTTCACAAAAACGGCGGGCACCGCCGGCCTCGGGATAAAGCTCCAGGCCGATGAGGAGGCCACGGCCTCTGATTTCCTTAATGTGTTTGCTTTTCAGGGTCCTCAATTTTTCTATAAAATAAGCGCCTTTTTCAGCTGCATTTTCTACCAGATGTTCATCTTTAATCACCAGCAGGGATGCCCGGGCGACCGCACAGGCCAGTGGATTACCGCCAAAAGTTGAGCCATGATCACCCGGCTTAAACAGGCCCATGATCTCAGCCGAGGACAGGACCGCCGAAATACAATAGCAACCTCCGCCCAGTGATTTCCCGATGACCATGATATCTGGTTTTACTCCCTCATACTCACAGGCAAACATTTTACCAACTCTTCCCAACCCGGTTTGAATCTCGTCGGCGATAAATAGAACATTATTCCTTTCACAGATTTCTTTGGCTTTTTTTAAAAAGCCGTCCGGGGGGAGCAGGATGCCGGCTTCAGCTTGAATTGGCTCAACCAGAAAAGCTGCGGTCCGGGGGGTGATGGCTGCTTCCAGAGCCTCAGTATCCCCAAAGGGAATAATCTTAAAACCGGGAGTAAAGGGCCCAAAATCCTGACGGTATTGCGGATCGGTAGAAAAAGTAATAATGGTAACTGTTCTTCCATGAAAATTGTTGGTGCAGGCAATGATTTCAGCTTCATTCGGCGGGACGCCTTTTTTCTGATAGGCCCATTTTCTGGCCAGCTTGATAGCAGTCTCAACTGCTTCTGCCCCGGAATTCATCGGCAGAACCATATTGAATCCGGTAAATTCACACAACTCTTTGGCCAGCAATGGCCATTGATCGTTTCTGAAGGCCCGCGAAGTCAGGGTCAGCTTTTTAGCCTGATTTTGCAGGGCCTTGACAATTCTGGGGTGACAGTGTCCCTGGTTAACAGCGGAATACGCACTTAAAAAATCAAGATATTTTTTCCCGTCCACGTCCCACATCCAGATGCCCCTGGCTTTGGTGATAACCACATCCAGAGGATGATAATTATGGGCTCCGTAGATGTCCTCAATGACGATGTAATCTTTGCTGTCCATAACTAACTCCTTTTCCAGAATTAAGTGGCGGAGAGGGCGGGATTCGAACCCGCGGTAAACCTTTTGGGCTTACACACGCTTTCCAAGCGTGCTCCTTAAACCGCTCGGACACCTCTCCGGCTGAGAAGTCAATTAAAAATAAAGGTTATCAAAATCAATTAAGGAAATCAATTTGTCCGGCCGCCAGAAACTAAGGACGGTAAATAGAAATTATATCTTTTAGCAGGGCAGCCGCAGCTGCTTTTGGATTTGATTGTCCTCCAGTGACAGCCACCCAGCCCATGGTATCAGTGTAATAAATAATGCCTTTACTTGTTCCATTAGTTGTAGCCAGAGGATGAACCGGGTCAAGCAAAGCCAGTCCGACTTCAATTTTCCAGGGTCCGCCAGTTTTTTCCCGATAACATTTTCCGAAGAGCTTTAAAATCTTATTAAGACTACTGGCTTTTTCAGCTAATTCTTTTTTAATTCCGCGCAGCCCTCTGACCTGAACTTCACTCAGTTTGATCCGGGTGTCCAGGACCTCATTGGCAATGATCACCATTTTAGCCGCTGTATCCCAGCCATCAATGTCCATAGAAGGTTCAGGTTCAGCTATGCCTTTTTCCTGGGCTTCTTTTAAGGCTTGATCAAAATCCAGGCCTTCCGCCATCCTGGTTAAAATGTAATTAGTAGTTCCATTAAGAATGCCTTCAATAGCTATGATTTCAGAACCGGCTAAGGACCGCTGCCCGACATCAAGGGTGGGCAAGGCAGCCGCCGCCGCCGCGCTAGCTTTGATGATTAATCCTTTCTCTCTGGCCAGGTCTTTTAGCTCATCCGGTTTGACGACCAGAGCTCCCTTACTGGCCGTAACTACCTGCCAGCCTTTGTCCAGAGCCAGTTTGGCCAGGGATAGACCAGGCTCGCCACTGATCAGATTAGAAGGAGTACAATCCACCAGGACACCCTGATGAAACTCATCCAGCAAATCTGAAATAGTAATGGCCTTAATCCAGTCAGCCAGATTATCAAGGTCGCCTTCGGTAAAATATGATGGCGAAAGAACTTTTTGAGTGCTGGAAAGAAGGACGATCCCCTTCTGACGGGCAATTCCTCTCAGCTCAAGTTGTAAACCATAGCGATCCAGGCAATCATCATATTTTTCTTTGAGCAGCTCAAAAAAGGCCCGGCCGACCCGGCCAAAGCCAACCAGAACAATATTTATCTTATCCATTTTAACCTCAAACCGAGGCAAATTACCTTTAACTGGCGGAGAGGGCGGGATTCGAACCCGCGATTCCGGTAATTAACCGGAATAACGGTTTTCGAGACCGTCGCCTTCAACCACTCGGCCACCTCTCCGTTTTCAGTAATTTACTTTAACTCCTTCTGGTTTTCAACCTTTCTTTTCCTCTTTTTTTTGAGTTGCCTTCTCCTCTGGAAAAAATTGCTTATCAGCTGACTGCACTCATCGCTCAGAACTCCAGACTGAATTTCAATCCGGTGATTGGCTCTTTCCAGAGGAATGGCTAATCTTGAAACAATTGCTCCTTGCTTCCTGTCGGCCGCCCCATAGACGAGTCTCTTAATTCTAGCTTGAAGGATAGCTCCCAAGCACATCGGGCAAGGCTCAACCGTCACATAAAGGGTCAGGCCCGTCAGCCGGTAATTTTTAAGTTTCCGCCCGGCTTTCCTCAAGGCCATAATTTCAGCATGACCGGACGGGTCACAGCGGCAAATAGACTGGTTATAGGCTCGAGCTATAATCATACTGTCTTTAACCAGAACCGCTCCGACCGGGACCTCACCTTTACTCCCGGCCTGGTGGGCTTGCTCCAGAGCCTTTTTCATAAAATATCTGTCTTTGTCAGGTAACATTGGAAAAATTATTCTATGCTTAATCTGCACCATAAACAACTGTCTGCTGGATAAGAGATCAGTCATCTTTACATCCGCTCCTGAATTAACTAAACTTTTTTTAGTGAGAAGCCTAAGGAAATAATCATGAACGAGATGAAATGCTTATATTGCTCCTATCAGGGTACCTTCCAGCCAAATGACATTTTATGCCCGCTATGCCATCAACCTTTGGTGTTTGATCCGGCTCAGATGGCTCATAGCCGGCTTTTTCCCCGTGAAAAGCTGGCTCTCCAGCAATATCAGGAGTTTTTGCCTCTTCGACGAGTTGATCCACATTTAAGCCTGCAGGAAGGTTCCACTCCCCTGCTCAGCCTGTCCAGGCTGGAAAAATACTTAAGTCAGGAAAATCTTTTTGCTAAATTAGAAGCGGCTAACCCTACCCTGAGCTTTAAAGATAGAGGCACAGCTGTCGTGGTTCAGAAACTAACTGAGATGAAGATAAAAAAGATAGGCACTGTTTCAACTGGAAATATGGCTTCCTCAACAGCTGCTTATGCCGCCCGCAGCGGCCTGCAGACATTTTTACTGGTGAAAAAAGGAACTTCAGCTGGAGCCTTAATTTCCTCAGCCGTCTTCGGGCCGGTTATAATTGAAGTTGAGGGTGATTACGGGCAGCTGTTCTATAAAAGTTATGAGCTGGGGAAAAAATATGGAATATATTTTGCCAATTCCGTTGACCCTTTAAGGATTGAAGGTTACAAACTTACCAGCTTCGAAATCTGCCAGCAATTAGGACAATCTCCGGACTTCATTTTTGTCCCCCTGAGTTCAGGCGGTCACCTGGTTGGACTCTATAAAGGTTTCCTCGAGCTAAAACAGGCTGGACTGATTGAGACTTGCCCTCTCTTCATTGGAGTTCAAGCTGAAGGCTGTTCACCTGTTGTCCAGTCCTGGGTTAAGGGTGAAACTCTGGTCAAAAAGCTGGAATCAGTCAAAACCTTAGCTCATTCCATTTCCAACCCGGAACCGCCGGCCGGTAATCTGGTTTTAAAAATCATCAAAGAGAATAATGGACAGCTGGTCAGTGTTAGCGATCAGGAAATGTTTGAAGCTCAAAAATTACTGACTCTAAAAGAAGGCCTATTCGTTCAGCCCGAGGCCGCTACTACCCTGGCCGCCTATCTCAAATTAAAAGAAAGATTTTCTGGCCGGAGCGTTCTCATCCTGACCGGCCATGGTCTTAAAGCGGCTGAACTTCCAGCTACCAGAAGCCAGGACTATTATCAAGCCCGGCTGGGAGAAGTTGATAGCCTGTTTGAGAAGATTATGAACTGAACAGCGGCCAGGCTTAGCAGCCAGCCAGGCAGGACATAATATAATCTTTAAAAGCAAAAAGAGCTGGCGTACCGCCAGTGTGAATGAATAAGATTTTCTCGGCAGGCGAAAAATATTTATGTTTGACCAGGTCAATGAGCCCGAGCATGGCTTTAGCTGTATAGACCGGATCCAGAACCAGAGCTTCTTCTTTAAAAAGTTCTCTTATAACTCCGGTTATTTCAGCCGTTATCCGCCCATAACCAGCTCCCAGATATTGATCAAAAAGAATGAGGTCATCGTTATCAATTTGAAGGTCGAGGCCAAGCGTTTTGACCAGATCCAGGGTTATTTGTTTAACCACCGGGGAAAATTCTTCTTTTGAATCAGAAACGCAGATTCCAGCTACTCTGGTCTTAAGCCCCAGGGCCTTGACTCCGGCCAGCAGACCAGCCTGAGTTCCGCCTGAGCCAGAAGCAATAACGATCCAATCAGGCGGGCCTCCCCGGCCAGCTGTTTGCTCATATATTTCCAGCATCGCTTGAAAATAGGACAGAGCACCCAGTGGCTGTTCCAGCTGCCCTCCCGGGGCCGAACCACCGACCGAGACGAGATAGGGATGATAACCTTTAGCTCTTTCCCGGTCTGCCATTTCTTCCAGCAGTTCAAAAGCCTTAGCCTGATTAAGTGACTTGCCTTTTTCTTCTGATTCTTTGATCTCGATTTGAGTCTCAAGTAGATATTCCAAAAAGACATTGCCCTCGTAGAGCGATGGCAAGTCATAGCTTTTAAACAGAAGCAGGACTGGCCTAAGCCCGGCTTTCCTGGCAGCTGCCGCCAGCTGCAGACACCAGTTAGATTGTAAAGCACCCCAGGTGATGATGGTATCGGCGCCCTTTCTCAAAGCATCGGCCACGATAAATTCCAGCTTTCTTGATTTATTGCCGCCTAAAGCCAGCCCGGTCAAATCATCTCTTTTTATCCATATCTCCGGGCCGCCCAGTTTCTCAGTCAATCTTTCAAGCGAATAAAGAGGCGTAGGACCGGAAATCAATTTAATAGAGGGGAATCTGTCAATTCTCTTTCTCAAGTGGCCGAGGGTATAAGTCTTCATCTACTGGCCTCAGGCTTCCTCAACTACCTTCCAGTTCATGGCTTCTGCCAGCCGGTAAGCACCATCTTTGAGGTCACCATAAAAAGTCACCCGGTGCCAGCCCCAGAGGTCCCAGTTAGAGAACAATTTTTCCAGTTCGCCAATTGGTTTGGCTACCAGTTTGGTCCGGCAAGCCCGGTCATTGAAATCATTGCCAACGGCCTTGGCCTGGTGAAGAAGAATTTCCTGCCGGCTCTCATCTATCTGGAGGCTGGTCGTCAGGTAACCAGCAGGTAGAATGGAACGGATGGCCGCTCCCTGCCGGTCTTCTGAGTGAGTCAAAATCTCATAGGGATTGGCTGGACCGCTGGCTCCGAAGACTTGGTTGGAGGCGACACAGTGAGCATAAATAATATGGCGATGGGCAGTGTCGATAACCGGATCAGAAATATAACCGGGCCGGCCGCCAGTCATCAGCCCGAAAGCGGTCATGGTGGCCGTTGACCTCAAATCAGCTTCACAGGCCCCAACCAATCCCTGGTTATTTAATTCATGGAATCCAAGACAGGGATAAGCCTGGATGTAGCCGCCATAAAATCCGCCCAGGCAATTTACCGTTATGGCTCTGGCCCGATATTTATCCAGCAGGGACTTCATACCTAAATACATGGCAGCCGAATTGACGACTTCGGCGAGGTTAACTCCCTGGACAAGAGAAGCCCCATTCCACCACTTTCTGGCTATGGTGGTTGCCTGGTCCCGGTCAGCCGAGGCCCAGGCCTGGTTCAATTCAGAGAAAGGGAGATTCAAGACCGGGATATTCATTAGCTTGAATGGCTCACCGCCGCGTTCATCCCGGAAAAGCAAGATTGGTGAGTCCGGTAAACGGGCAAGAGTTTCTTCAGCGGATAGAACTCTCAGATCGTCGGGATAACACTTCAAATAGCCAGGAGCTGGAGTCCGGTCTATTCTTATTTCTTCCACCAGCTGACTGAAGGAACGCCGGTTCTGGGGTTCTTTGATCCTGGCAAAAGCTTCAAAAGCAGCGGCTACATCATCTAAACTACTTGAAGACACAAAGCCAAAATTACTCCGGTTTTCTCTCTTTAGACTGGCTGTATAAACCAGAAATCCACCACTGCCGGCATAAGGAAAATCAACATAAAGAACTGGTTTACCGGTGGCTACCGCCGGCTGAACGAGTCGATTCCAGCAATTAAGCTGAAAAATAGCATAGCCATCTACCTTCTGTTCTTCATCAGCCTTGATTACTTTTTCGGCCTCCTCCGGCCCGCTGGCCAGCGAAAACAGAAACGTATAGTAAGGAAACCTTTGACGCAGGACCCGGGTATATTGTTCAATGACCGGCTTGAAATCAAAACCAATATTTGGCCAATCCGGCCTGTCCTGTTTTAACCCGTGAAGGGCAAAAATCAAGGCCAGCTTGACTTTTTCTTTTTTCGAACTGGCGGTTAAATCTATCAGCGAAAACCGGCTGGCAGGCTCAAGCTCTTTTCCCAGGACAAAACTGCCAGCCAGCCAGGCCGCACAACGGCCGCAGCAGCTAAAAAAACTTCGGCGGCTCAGACTCTTTTTTTCAGTCGGCATCTTATTCTCCTTTTCCGGGCTTCAGAAAATACTTTTACTCACCAGCCTGGGCCTGTCAAGGAAAATTATGATCAGTTATAAAAGCAAGTAATTTTTTGGGCCAGGTAAGATTGACAGCCCGCTAAAATCCATCTAACATAATTTCTTATGTTTCAGTCAGATAGAGGTTCAAGACATTCCCCTGGAATTAGTCTCCCGGTGATTCTTTCAATTATTCTGCTTTTCTCATCTTCTATTTTTCTTCGGGCTCAAGAAGAAACCGGCCAGCCAGCTCAATTAGAACAGCTGGAAAAAAATAAAATCAGTCTTACGGCCCTGCCCATTTTGTACTATACACCTGAAACCAGGCTGGCTTTTGGAGCTGGAGGGTTGTTGACTTTTCGCCTGGGACTGGTTTTCAAAGAGGCCAGGCCCAGCACCCTCTTTTTTGCCGGAGTTTATACTCAGATGAAGCAGTATACCTTACAGCTGAAACCTGAAATTTATCTGAAGAACAATTCTATTTTCCTGACGGGAAATTTTCTGGCGGAAAGATTCCCGACCAAATTCTGGGGCGTCGGGCCGGATACCTCCGAAGAACAAATGGAGACTTATACTCCCCAGACTTATTTTATGGAACTGGGTTACCAGAGAAAATACTTTCAGCATTTGCCGCTTTACCTCGGGCTTAGATATCATTTAGAGAAAACCCTTATTTTCGATAAAGACCCTGGTAAGATTCTCGATCAGGGCCTGGTAGCGGGGAGCCAGGGGGGCTGGATTTCTGGCCCGGGCCTGATTATAAATTATGATAGCCGGGATAACATTTTCTCCCCTTCCTCCGGGCAATATCTTCAGTTATTTGGTTACTGGAATAATAAAATCTTTGGCAGCAGTTTTAATTACCTCAACATCAAATTAGATGCCCGTCAATATATTGGCGTAGCTTCAGATCAGGTTCTGGTTTTACAGGGAATCATAGATACGGCCGGCGGTAATATTCCTTTTTACAAATTGCCTAAAATTGGCGGAGATTTGCTTAGAGGCTATTATGGCGGGCGCTTCCGCGACCGGATCGTAATGGCTTTACAAACAGAGTACAGATTTCCACTCTGGAAGCGATTGAGCGGTGTAGCTTTTGCCGGAATGGGTAGCCTGGCTGATAGCTTCAAACATCTTTCCTGGGATAACCTGCAATATTCAGCCGGTTTTGGCTTGAGATTTAAAATTATTCCTCGGGAAAAAGTGAATATCAGGATTGATTTTGCCTTTGGACCAAACGGCACTTCTGGAATCTATGTTAATGCGGGAGAAGCTTTTTAACTTTCTTTTTATTCCAGGTAATAAAAATTTTAATTATTTCCGGTTTTTATCTGGCTTCAGCCGTGGTTTCAGTCTTGGTTTCCCCGCAACTGCTATCACTCAGCCAGAAGCCTGAAGAAATGCAAGAAGTGGGGCAGACTTTCTGGCATTTAAGACATCTGATGCAGCGCGAACTGGCTGCATTTTCATAAATCCTGATATCAACCGGGCAATCTCTCTGGCAGGCATTACAGCGAAGGCAGTGGCTGAGATCAACTCTCATCTCGAAGGCACTAATCTTATTAAAAAATCCGAGAATCGTTCCCAGCGGGCAGATTGTCCGGCAGAATGGCCGTTCACTGAGGGTCATCCAGACGAGAAAAAGCACTAAAAGCCCCATCTTCCAGGCAAATAGAAAGCCGAGCTGAGATCTTACCCCCGGGTTGATTAAAGCCAGAACCAGACCAGCCTCCAAGGTTCCGGCCGGACAAACCCACTGGCAAAACCAGGGAGAACCCAGGCCCAGGCTGTCAACTATTAAGAGTGGCAGCAGGATCACCAAAACCAGCAGGATGACATATCTCAAATAGGTTAAAAAAGCAGGTATCTTTAGTTTTCGAACGGGGATTTTATAAACCAGTTCCTGGAGGAAGCCAAAAGGACAAAGCCAGCCACAGGGCAACCGCCCCCCGATGACGCCTATCAGACCAAGGCTGCCAGCGACATACAGGCCAAGTTTTTTCTGACCAAGGCTCAGATTATATCTTAAAGAATCGAGGGCATTCTGAAGCGAGCCAATCGGGCAGGCCCCAATAGCTGCCGGGCAGGAATAACAGTTAAGAACGGGCAGGCAGATTCCCTTGGTTTTAACCTGGCTGATCTGGCCTTTGAAAAGCGATGGAATATCTAAATTGAAACCCAGGGCAGCCAGGATCTGAAACCATCTTCTCTTTCGTTGTAAGGGCATAGGTGATTTCTCCATCAGTTTTTAACCAAGCCCGATGCATTCCAGGCAAATTGTCTTAGCTTTTTGCCAGACTGCCTGAAATTCTCCTGCTCTCAAACCTAAAAAAATCAAGATAACGGCCAGGCTCAGGATAGCCCAGAACCACCATTTTTTTTTGCTCACTTTACTTCCTTTGGCTTTGAGGTTTCAACTGGCAGATCATCATGGTCCGTCCACTCGTTAAAACCGCCATCAAAAATGGCAACTCTGGGAAACTTCAGGATGTATTTTAAGGTCAAATAAGTATGGGAGGACATCAGTCCCTGTCCGCAATAGAGGATCACAGCCTTGTCCGGGTTAAGGCCTAAAGCCTTTAAATTATTCTGGATCAGGTCAAGGTTTTTCCAGTTCCCGTCTTCGGTTAAAAAGGAAGCCCAGAACAGACCGATAGCACCGGGAATATGACCATTTCTTTTCCAGTTGCCCCGTTCACCAGCATACATCTCCGGCGGCCTGACATCCAGCAGGACTGTTTCCTCCGGGCGGCGGTTTTTAACCTGGTCTAAACTGGCTCTCACCTCGCTATTTACTTCCAGCTTTCTCCCATAAGGAATTCTTTTGAGGGCTGGACAATCCCGGGAAATGGGACGCCCCTCGCTCTTCCAGCGGTTAAAGCCTCCAGCCAGAATAACCCATTTATTGTGTTTAACGTAATCCAGGGCCCAGGCCAGGTAGGTTGCCCGGTAATTATTTATTTCGGTATAAATTACTATAAGTGTGTTTTGATCAATGGACATTTCTTCCAGCAGGCGGCCCAGGACATCAACCGGGATCAATTTTCCGGGCAGGCCTGCCTGTGGCCAGCGCAAAGCTGTTTCATCCAGATAGACCGCTGGTGGAATATGACCGGACCAGTAATCTCGGATATCAGCTCTCATATCAATAATTCTAATTCCGGGCGTCTCCAGATTGGCTTGAAGCCAGTCAGCGGAAACCAGATGGCTCTCCGGTAGTTTTTGAGCTTTAACCAGGCCAACCGAACCTGTGATTAACAAGATGGCTGTAATCAGAAAAACAACTAAAAGTTTCTTCACTGGGTTCATAATCTAATGCCTTTCTAAGTTATTTTCGCTTCTCAAACCAGGGGAAACAGGTGATTCTCAACCGGGCACAACCCATCGGGACGAGCCGGACAATTTCCTCCGGCCTGGCTGAATTCGAACTAACGGGGCTGGCCGGCACCCTGCCCGCCATCTGCCCCTGGGCTTGCCACTCTGGGAGCTGCCTGGCTTTAGCTTCAAGAATAATAGGAGTATTTTCCAGCGAAAAAGGCTGATAACTAATTTCTTTTTTTTCCACCAGTCTAATATTTTCAGCTAAATTATCCTGGTCAAGGATCAGGGCGTAGTTCCAGTCAGAACCAGGCCAAACTTCATAAGCAGGCCAGGTCTCTGTTCCCCCATAACTTTTCCAGATTTCTTTGATTTCTAAGGAAAACCATAACGGGCCGCGTGAAACTGAGGCCGCCTGTCCGATTCCAGGCCAGAATTTGACCCGGATAGATTCGTCTAGAAACAGGCTGACCTGGTCGCCATATTTCCATCGTCTTTCCAGGACAGCCAGCTTACCGGGTGCTTTAACCTCGGCTGCCTTTTCTTCATTAACCGCAATAGAAGCTTTTTCTGCCCAGCCAGGCAGGCGAAGGTAAAGCGGAAATTCTACTTCGCTTTCGGGAAACACTGTCAGGCTAATTTTCCCTGAAAACGGATATGAAGTCTCTTCAACTATCCTGACCATCGTGCCCTGTCGGCCAGTTTTAACCTCGACTGTGGAGGGGGCATAAAGGAGGGCGGCTACTCCGTTATCAGAAGTGGCCAGCCAGAGATGTTCTGAAAAATAAGGCCAGCCAAAAGCAACATTATGCTGGCAACAGCGATAACTCCAGGGATCATAAGATAGCAGAGTTCCAGAATTCTGAAAATCATGTTCACCGCTTTTATCATCGGCAATAAGGTTGGCAGCAGTCAGATAATGCAATCCTTTAAGATCAGGAGTCATCGAGGCCGGCAGAGAATTAAAAGCAATCTCTTCAATTCGATCAGCTGGCCTGACCTCCCCTGTTATCCGCAACAGGTTTTCAAAAGTTGACATTAATTCGACCATGGTACAGGTCTCTGCCCCCTGACGGGGATCATTGTAACCCGGTCTGATATTTTCATCGGCGGCAAACATCCCGCCAGGCTGCTGGCCATAGGCAGCCATCAATTGCTGATAATTTCTTTCTACGGCTTCCAGCAGTTGTCTTTCCCCTGTCTGTTGATAATAAAGGGCAGGATATTTTAGGCCCATAGCTATATTTACTCCATGGTAAAATGAGCTTTCTTCCCAGCGGCGGTCACGTTCAGCGGTTAAAATAGGAGAGGCCCAGTCAGCCGTTTGTCTGTAAATTTTGCTGGCCAGGTCCAGCAGCCACTTTTCTCCTGTCCGGTTATAGAGCCAGTAAACGCTATCCAGATTTTCGCCTCCCCGCAGTTTCTGCCAGCTGCCGGGAAGGAATTGCTCTTCCGGTATCTTAAGTTCATAGCGAAAATACTTAGACATAAAATCCAAGACTCTCCGGTCATGGCTATAATCGTAATAGCTCTGGAGGCAAATCAGGGCTTCCATATTTGGCCAGAGATCATTAGCTTGCCGGTTATCCACCGGGCCGAAGTAACCATCCTCTTGCTGGCTGGCCAGAATGGCTTCAATCCATTTTCTGGCTTCAGCTATCATCTGGGCATCCCTCAGTAAATAAGCCAGATCGCCATAGCCCTTAAGCCAGTAAGGCATTTCTTCCCAGCCCCGCCCCCGACGGGTTAGCCAGCCGGAATCCTCCTGAAGAAATTTGGAGATTTCGGCCAGATGTCCGGTAAAGCCCGAACGCATCAGTTGAAGCTGACTTAATAACCAGCCTCTGACTTCAATCTGACCAACAGGCAATTTAATCAACGGGTTTGGCTTCAGGGGTGGCCGGTTGCCGGTATAATAACTATTTATCCCGGCGGCGGGAGGAGCGTCTTTGAGCTTTAAATCTGTCACCTTAGTTTTCCCTTCCAAAAATATGACCTGAGAAAATGCTAACCAAATAATTGCCAATAGCTTTATTTGTTTCATTCTAGCTCCAAACGTTCTTTATTTAATCATATTCTATTTTAATTTTCTATCAGCGGCAGCTGACTGACCTGACTTCTTCCTGGCTGCTATTTTTATCTAAATTTCTGTTGTGCTATAATCCGAATCTTAAATTTGCAGATTGTTTTTTGATTAGCTGATTTTGAATTTGAGTTTGGTAATCTGGATTAGAGGAGTCTCCTTTGATCAATAACCGGCTTTATAAACATCCGATTTTACCAGTTTCAGACCGGCCCCTGTTTAACTTTTACTGGCACGGTCAGGAGCTAACGGCCAGAGAAGGCGAAACTATCGCTTCAGCTCTTTTTGCCAATGGGGTTAGAATTTTTAGCTATCATCATCGGGACGGCGCCCCTCAGGGCATTTTCTGCGCCAACGGCCAGTGTGCTCAATGTCTGGTGCTGGCTGATGGCTTCCCGGTTAAATCCTGTATGGAAATGATCAAACCCGGAATGAAGATCGAACCGCTCATTGGCCTCCCTGAACTCCCGTCGGTTAACCCCGAAGACAAGATTGACTTTGAACCTGTCGAGGAAGTGGAAGTTACTGTCCTTATTATTGGCGGCGGCCCGGCTGGCCTGGCTGCAGCTATTGAGCTTGGTAGCCGGGGGATCAATTGCCTGTTGATTGATGATAAGCACCGTCTGGGTGGAAAGCTGGTCCTTCAGACTCACCGGTTTTTCGGCTCTGTAGAGGCTGTTTATGCTGGAACCAGGGGAATTGACCTGGCCACTAAGCTTGAAAAAGAAGTCAGACAGTTCTCCTCGGTTGAGATCTGGCTCCAAACTACTGCCCTGGCCGTTTTCAGTGATCAGAAGGTTGGCGTTCTGAAAGAAGGGAAAAAATACGTACTGGTCAAGCCTCAAATTATTCTGACCGCAGCTGGGGCCCGGGAAAAATCCTTAGCTTTTCCAGGTAATACCCTGCCTGGAGTCTATGGAGCCGGTGCCTTTCAAACCCTGGTCAATCGTGACCTTGTCCGGCCAACTGAAAAACTGTTCATTGTCGGTGGCGGTAATGTTGGCCTGATAGCTGGCTATCATGCTCTTCAAGCCGGGATCAAAGTCGTCGGGCTGATCGAAGTCATGTCTGAAGTTGGAGGTTATAAAGTCCACAAAGATAAGCTGGCCCGCCTGGGCGTTCCCATTCTAACCTCTCATACGATTTTAAGCGCCAATGGCCAGGAATCAGTCGAATCAGTCACTATTGCCAGGGTAGATGAACAATTCAGACCCATCAGAGGAACAGAAAAGACTTATGCCTGCGATACAGTGCTGATGGCCGTCGGGCTTGATCCGGTAAATGAGTTTTATATAAAAGCTAAGGAATTTGGTTTCCGGGCTTATGCCGCCGGTGACGCCGAAGAAATCGCTGAAGCTTCGGCCGCTATTTTTTCCGGCAAAATCCGAGGTTTGGAAATAGCCAGAGATCTCGGCCAGTATTTCGGAGAAATTCCAGACACCTGGCAAAAGACGGCTGAAATTCTTAAATCAAAACCCGGTCAGACTTATCAGGCAGGCTATCCGGAGAAGGAGACTGGAGTCTTGCCGGTCATTCATTGTCTCCAGGAAATTCCCTGCGATCCCTGTTCAGCCGTCTGTCCCCGGAAACTGATTGAAGTCGATAAAACTGATATCAGAAAAACGCCTGCTTACCAGGAAGAAAATGATGCCCGGGGCTGCAGTGGCTGCGAACGCTGTGTGGTCATTTGCCCCGGCCTGGCCATTACGTTAGTTGATTACCGTAAAAATCCAGACTGGCCGGAAGTAACTATTCCTTTTGAATTTCTAAAAGATACTCTCAATCCAGGGGAGGAAATTATTTTGGTTGATATCGAGGGCCGGGAATTAGCCCGCTCCCGGGTGAATTCAGTCAAATCCATTAAGGCTAATGACCGCACCATTCTCATTAAGGCTCAGGTACCAAAGGAAGTAGCCAAACAAGTTAGCGGCTTGAGGCTTCAAACTGAAATAGAAAGAGCAGAAGAAAAATATATAGAAAAAATTTCGGATGAAGCTATCATCTGCCGCTGCGAGCGGGTAACAGCCGGAGAAATAAGAAAACTGATAAGGGACGGAGTCAGAGATATTAACGAAATTAAAACTATGACCAGAGCCAGCATGGGCCCTTGTGGAGCCAAGACCTGTACTCCCCTTATCCACCGCCTTTTCAAGGAAGAAGGAGTGCCGGAAGCAGAAATTATCGATCAAACTAAAAGGCCCCTGTTTATCGAGGTACCAATGGGTATCCTGGCTGGTTTGCAACCAGGAAGCAAGAAAGGAAATCAAGCCGATGAGCGGAAATAACGACTATGAGGTAATCATCGCCGGGGCTGGCAGTGTTGGCACTCCGGCCGCCATGTTTTTGGCTCAAGCCGGCTTTAAAGTTCTGGTTATTGATCCAAATCCAAGTACCGGCCAGAGTTCAAATAAAAGAGCCATTGGCGGCCTCCGGGCCACTCATTCCGACCCGGCCAAGATTCGTCTTGGCCTGAGAAGTCTGGATATTATTTCCGGCTGGCAAGAAAAATATGGCGATGATCTAGAATGGTATAAAGGCGGCTACTGTTTTGTCGCTTACCGGGAAGAAGAAGAAAAGACTCTGAAAGAAGTTCTGCCTCTTCAGAAAAGCCTGGGACTAAACACTGACTGGCTGGAGGCTGAGGAATTAAGGCGACTGTTACCTGACCTTAATCCGCAGGACCTGAGGGGCGGCACCCTATCTCCAGATGATGGCCAGGCTTCACCTTTGCTGGTCAATGAAGCTTTTTACCGTCAGGCCAGAAGAGCAGGAGCTGATTTCAAATTTAAGGAGACTGTTACCGGTCTCAAAATTGAAGGCGGAAAAATTAAGGGGGTGATTACTGACCGGGGTAACTATGGCGCCCAGGTCGTTATCAATGCCGCCGGAGCCTGGGCAGCCGGGGTAGCCAAAATGGCGGGAATCGATATTCCTGTCACCCCTGACTCCCACGAAGCAGCCGTAACCGAACCTGTCCAGAGATTTTTTCAGCCGATGATTGTTGATCTTCGCCCGGTTCAGGGCTCGGCTAATTATTATTTTTATCAGCATGCCACCGGGCAAATTATCTTTTGCATTACTCCCAGCCCCAGCCGGTGGGGATTTGATGTCAGAGAGACCAGTCAATTCCTTCCTATGGTTTCTAAAAGGATGATTGATCTTATGCCCAGGCTGAAAAATATCAGGGTGAGGCGAACCTGGCGCGGACTATATCCTATGACTCCTGACGGCTTCCCCATTGTTGGCTGGTCAAAAGAGGTAGATGGTTTTTTGCAGGCGGCCGGCATGTGTGGCCAGGGTTTTATGCTTGGACCGGGAGTAGCTGAGCTTTTAACCAGAATCGTCTCGGGAAAGACCGAACCGGCTGATGAGGAAATTCTTTCTTATCTTTCCCCATATCGCCAGTTTGTCAGCGAAGAAAAATTAAAATAGCAGCCAGCGGGCTTATTTTTTCAGGCTATCGAGTATAAGTTTGACTCCCGGTAAGATAACCAGCAGGCACTCGGCTACCGGCTTCCTGGCTTCTTCTAATAACTGAAATTTTGTCTGAAGCCAGGCGGAATCAGCCGCTTGGCCGGCTATAATCAGATTGACCGCTTCCAGCCCGGTTAAGGAAACATCCTTGAGTGACTCAGATAAGGGGATTATTTCTTTAAGAGCCGGTGAGGTCTCGGCCAGATCAATTATTTTCTGATGATTTTCCACCCAGAGCTGGAGCCAGCTTTTAAGCTCCTCGGCTTGTCTTGAATCACGGCTGGCGACGAATCTTCCGGCGAGTTCCTTGAAATTCCTGGCTTCAAACGACTCAGGATAACAGGTGTCAACAAACCTGGTTAAGGGAGACAGAGAGCTATAAGCTTTACCCTGACTGTGCCGGGCATAACCTTTGACCGGTTCAGAAATCTTAGCCAGCACTTCCAGACAACCGATCTCATAGGATCTGGCCAGACGACGAAGCATCATCGGCTGATTCTTAAGATGCTGGACTCCATTTTCTTCCAGCCCGAGGCTTATTATCGTTAAACGTTTATACATGTCGTCAACGTCCCTGATTTCCTGGGGCGACCAGAATCTTTCGGCAATAGCCGCTGTCCGGGGCCAGATCCTTGAATCTATGGTTTCAGGCGTAGCCACCTCGGCCCACATAGTAGCTTCTCCGCCCAGAATCATTCTTTTTTCTTCCGGCGTCAGAGGCGAATCAACCGGAATAGGATCGTTAAGATAATGTCTTTCTGCGCTTTCGACCAGGTCAATATAATAGCCATTGGACAGAAGCCCCTGATAACCGTTCTTAGCCGCTTCGACCAGGGCCTGCTGGCCTCGCCACGATTGGATAACAATATCTTTGGGCAAGCCGGGCTGATAAATTTCATCCCAGCCAACCATTCTTTTGTGGTATTTAGTCAGAATCTTAAGCAGCCGCCGGTTAAAATAAGCCTGAAGGCCGGCCTCATCCGGGATGTTATTTTTTTTCATAAATCCCTGAATATCAGGATTTTCTTTCCACTGTTTAGGATCTACTTCATCTCCTCCGATGTGAAAATATGGATCAGGAAAGAGAGCGGTCATTTCTTTTAAAAAATTATCAAGAAACTTATAAGTCTTCTCAATGGTCGGATTAAAAACAGGAGAGCTGACTCCAAATTTTCTTTCAATTTGATAAGGGCCCGGAGCACTACCATATTCCGGATAACCAACCAGCCAGCTGGTCGAATGACCGGGCAGATCAAACTCGGGAACAACTCTGATGCCTAAGTCAGAGGCCAGTTGAATTATGTCTTTAATTTCTGATTGCCGGAAATACTGCCCATCTGAACCAAGCTGCTGTAACCTGGGAAAAACCAGGCTTTCCACCCTGAAGCCCTGGTCATCAGACAGATGCCAGTGCAGAACATTAAGTTTGACAGCCGACATGGCCAGCAAGTTTCTTTTAATTACCTCAACCGGCATAAAATGCCGGCTGCAATCAATTAACAATCCCCGCCAGCTAAACCGGGGGCTGTCTTCTATCTGCAGACAGGGGAAAAAATATCCATCTTTGTCAGCTGACAGAAGCTGCAGCAAAGTCTCAAAGCCGCGCAACAGGCCCAGATCAGTTCTGGCTGTCAATTTAATTTTTTCCGAACTGATTTTTAACTGATATGATTCATCTTCACCCGGGATGAGCCGGCCGGGTTGATCAAAATGATAGACCAATCCTGTCCGGTCAGTGGCTGTCTGGTCAGCTAAATAATCCTGTTCAAAGAAGAGTCCTGTCCGTCCGCTTAATCTTGACATAAAACGTGAAGCCGCTTTAAAAACCCGGTGGCCTGGTTTGACTTCTCCTCCTGCTGAAAATTTCTCGTTCAGGCGAAATTGACCAGGAGCTAACTCAACTTTAGCCGGATAAGGCATAAGATTAAGACTGGAGGTTTCAGGTTGATCCCCGGCCAGGCTGGTTGACAGGCTAAAACCGAAAATGATTAGAAAAATTACCAAAACTTTAAAATTCACTTTAAATTGCAGTGGGTCAAACCAGCCCGAACTCGTATTTTCCTTAAATTTTAAAAGCATCAGTCATCTCCTTTTTCAGGCCTATCTATTTAACTAGCCCTTCGCACATTTTTTACCGATTTCTGTTAGACGACGGGTAGGGCGACCGGTTAGCTCCTCTATTACTGCCGGCCAATCTCTTCTGGTAACTAAAGCAATAACCGGTTTCCCAATCTGACCGTCTTTAAAACCCTGCTCTCAGGCTTTTGGCCGCTTATTGGTAGAAATACCGAGCGGAACATACAGTGGACAAAAACCAAGCAGGCTGGTAATAAGCAAAATGGCAATTAAAACCACCAGAATATAAGCCAGTATCCCCTTTACCACTCCGGTCAAGACCAGGATAGCCAGAATAATGCCCAGAATTGTCCGGATGGTTCTGTCAGCCGCACCCATGTTTTTTTTCATTCTTGCCTCCTTCGTGGCTCAGCCAGGTTCTGAGATATCTCAATTTTAAGTTATCCCTGATTTTTAGCCAACAACTTTTTTCAACTGATAATCAAAACCTTAAGGCCTGTTAGGAAATCTATGACCTCGGCCGGGCTATAAACATCACTGATTAAATCAGCTGGAAGACAAATTTTTTTAGCCCTTATCATCTTCCTTTTCTTTTTTCTCTTCTCTCTCGACGACAATAGTCAAATTAGAGGCTAAAGCTGCTATCGCGCCTATGGCTGCCCAGAGGGGAGCAATCAGAGTCCCGGCCAGACCAACCGTCAAGGGAATTTCCATAAAAGTCCGTCCCTCTTCTGTCTTAAAGATAATTCGATGAGCATTGCCCTGTTTTATAATTTCTTTAATTTTTTCCAGGATTTCGGACCCTGAAACCTTGAATTCCTCAGTTCTGGTCTTTTTTTCTTCCATTTTTTCTCCTCTTATTTTCCTGTTATTTTCTCATAAACTAATTACCTTAGCCGGCTGAGACCCCCCCGCCGCCGCCACCTCCACCTCCCCCACCGCTGAAACCGCCTCCCCCGCCTGAAGAATAGTGGGCCGCAGACAGGCTGGCCTGGTTAATGGCTGTCGCTGTTCTTTCAATCGAATTAATCACCGCTGAAATTGAACTGATATTTTGACTGGAAGCCGACAGCGCCATCATCCCTCCCAGCCAGCCGGGACGGACTGCCCGGTCATCAGCCAGAATTTGAGGGATCATTTTGACCAGCCTTTTGGCCTGGCCAAACAGAAGGCCGAAAACCAGATACTGGTCCCAGAGCTTATAGGCTTCAGCCGGAATCTCCTTAAAATCGGAAAAGTCTTTTAAAAATCTTTCCAGAGCGGCCCAGAGCTCATTCTCCCTGGCCCAGTCTGGCCGGCGGCGCCGGAGAGTTGGCGAAAGAAGCAGGACCAGAACGATTAACACTGGAGAAATAGTGATGAAAGCCAGAGGCAAAGAGATTAATAAAAAAAGCTGAGAGGCTCGCTGGCTGGCCGGTTCAATGAATCCCCGTTCCTTACCTTCGGCGGCCAGACTTTTAGACCAGCTTTGAAACCATCGCTGAAATTCGGCCGGAGATTTCTTAAGAAAACCAGTGAACTCTTCCAGACTCAACCTGGCTCCTTCCTTAAGACTATTGCTGCCTGCTCTGTCAAACATTAAATCAAGCACTTGATGTTCAAAAGGTTCTAGATCAGCCTCACCTTCATAGGTTTTCTTCAGAATGAAGACGGTCTGATCTTTGACTTTATGGCCGAAGAGTCCTTTTTTTTCTATTTTTTCATCAATAATTTCCAGATATCCACGCCTGGCCAGATCAAAGATGGTAGCGGTTAAAGCCACCGGATCAGGCTTACCACCCTGTTTTCTCAGCACCTGGACCAGAGCTGGCGGCAGATTTGATGGAATTTCCCGGTAATATTCAGGAATATCATCGAAGCGATAGTCTTCACCAACTTTTTTCCAGAAATAAAAATAAAAAAGAAGCCAGATAAGCGGTCCCAGTATTTGCCAGCCAGCCCAGGCCAGTCCTAAGCGGCGAAAAATCTGCTTTTGCCTCTGAGCCGCTTCTCTGGCCTGTTTGGCTCTATTGATAGTGTCGATGACCAGCCGCTCTTCTTCTTTTATTATCTTTTCCCGGCTATAACCGGTGGCCGACACCCCGGAAACCAGGCCAGCCGGCCAGACTACTCTGATTTCCAGTAATTGATGAGCCGGGACAGCTTCTGCCTGGAATTTAACTGTTTGCAAGTCTATTATTTCTGATTGCCCGGACAGCGGACCATGCCCGTAGACCAGCAGATCGCCGCGGTTATTAATTCCCTCCGGCAGATGAACCAGAATTTCTGCTCTGGCTTTCGGCCGGTCAACCTCACTGCCAATAATTTGCCAGAAAAGCTCTGAAATATCGGTATAATCCAGGATAGCTCCCCTCACCCGGTAAGACAGATGAAATGTCCGGCGCTCATCAGAAGCCCGGAAACGCCAGCGGGCTTCAAATCTTTCCCCGTTAATGGCCGTTTCAACCGCTAAAAGCTGGCCTTGTTCATCAGCAACCCGGAAATCAATCACCTCAATATTCTTGGAGTTGCCTCCATTTTTTCTGGCCGCTAAGGGAATCCAGAGCGAGGCCCAGGAAAAATCTCCCTGAAATTCGAAAGTCAGATACTCCTCCACCAGAAAAGTGCCATCTTTTTGAACATAGAGATCAGCTCTAAGCTCTGGAAAGTAAAAATCTTTTTCTCTGGCCGCTGAGGGCAGAGTGAAGGAAATAATTATCAGGAAAAACAAAACCCGGGCGGTCAACTGATTTAAAAGCCGCTTCTCAATTTTCATCCAGTTATCCCTCCTGAAGGCTATGCTTTTTACTGTTGATCCCTTGGTTTGAATTAAAGCCTGAAGAGAACTAGCCTGGTTTTATTAGCTGTAAAACCTGGCCGCCGGCAAGAAGGCTCAGCGAGCAATTGTCCTCTTATAAATATGCTCGAGAAGGAAAACTTTGCTTGGCGGATCAAGCTCAATAAATTCCAGCCCCATTTCATAAACTTCATCTTCAAACAGGCTTTTCACCCAGCGGACTTCAGCTAAACCGGCAATTACTTTCTTTGATTCTGAAATAGCAATTTCTATTTTTAGCCTGGTTTTGACTGGCAAAGGAGAATCGGTCATAATTCGCAGTCCGCCGACCGACAGGTCACGCGAAAATGAATAGAATGACTGCTTCTCCTGGCCGTCCTCCGCTAAAACATGCAGAACGACCTTATTCTCTTCATCTAGCCTTTTTTCCCTTCTTTTCTCCATGGCTGAAATTAGCACCTGGCTCCTCCGTTTGGCTTATGAATAACACAGACCTAAAAAAATAGCAAATATTTTCTTTTTTCTCCAGAATTTCCTGCCTGGCTTTCTTAACCCTCATTTTCAAGCCTTAGCCGGGCGAGACAGCCTGATTCCCGATCCGGCCGGTAATCCGGTGAGACCGGAAGTAAATAACCAGAGATATTTGACAAAAAACTTTAAAAAAAATATTCTGCTTTCTAATCCTATCCGGAAAGGAGAAGCCAGATGTCAGTTAAGACTAGTTTAAGCGCGATGATGTTTCTGGAATATGCTATCTGGGGCTCGTGGGCTCCTGTCCTTTCTTCTTATCTTATCAACACCCTGCATTTTTCTGGAACTCAGGTCGGACTGATTTATAGCCTTCTACCCCTGGCTACAATTGTCGCTCCTTTTATTGGCGGGCAGCTGGCTGACCGCTATTTTCCGACTGAAAAAGTTATTGCCTGGCTGCAGATCTCAGGCGGAGTCATCCTGCTGCTCGGAGCCAGGCTGACTTCCTTTCAGTCTTTAGCCTGGCTAATGCTTGTTTATTGCCTGATTTTTGCCCCCACTCTGGCCCTGACCAACTCCATCGCTTTCGCCCATTTGAAGGACTCTGAAAAAGACTTTGGCAAAATCAGGGTCTGGGGAACAATTGGCTGGATTGCGGCCGGCTGGGGACTAACCGGCTGGAGACTGCTGGGAGAAAAAGCCCCTGGTTTGGCTTTAAAGGGCGACACTTTATTTCTGGCTGGTATCTTTTCCATCATTATGGGGATACAGGCTTTTTCCCTGCCTCATACTCCGCCCAAAAAAGAGGCCAGCCATCCCTATGCCTTTATGGAAGCTTTGAAAATGCTGAAGCAGCGCGATTTCTTAATATTTTCCGTCATTGCCTTCATCGTAGCGACTGAGCTTCAGTTTTATTATGTGCTGACTGCTCCTTTTTTGACTTCTCCCGTCATCAGGCTGACCGAAGCCCAGACGCCTCTGGTGATGACCATAGCTCAGTTTGCCGAGATATTTGTCATGGGCCTGCTGCTGCCTTATTTTCTGCCCAAATATGGCATAAAGAGGACTATGGTTATTGGCGTGCTGGCCTGGCCTATCCGCTATATTATTTTTATGATCGGGCATCCGGCCTGGCTGGTGATCGCTTCCCTGGCTCTTCACGGCTTTTGTTATGTTTTCTTTTTTACCGCTTCATTCATTTATGTTGATATGATTGCCCCCAAAGATATCAGAGCTTCGGCCCAGAGCCTGATCTCGGTCATTATTCTCGGTCTGGGCAATTTCGTAGGCAGTTTATTTTCTGGCTGGATCGAGAAGGTTTTTACCACTCCGGCCGGTACCAACTGGGGAAATGTTTTCCTGATTCCAACCATCATTACCATTGTCTGTGCCATTGCTTTTGTTTTTACTTTCCGGGAGAAAAAAACGGTTGAAAATTCAGCCGTAGCCAGTTAATGAATAAAAGATAACAAATCAGATTAGATTGAGGAGGAAGAGATGAAAGCCAAAAAAAGTAATTTGGGTATTGGCTTTGTGGGCGGGGGTTTTATTACCCGTTTCCATATAAGATCCTGGGTCGGGGTTCGCGGGGCTGATATTCTGGGTATTTTTGATCCTGATCAGAAACAGGCCGAAGAAGCAGCCAGCCTGGCTCGGAAACTAAAAGTTGGCCAGGCTAAGACTTATAAATCGATAACCGAAATGGTAGCTGATCCGGCTATCGATGCCGTCTGGATCTGCTCCCCGAATTTCACCCGGACTGAAGTTATGGAAGAAATCAGCCAGGCAGTTATCAGGGGAAAAGGCGAACTGATTGGGGTTAGCTGTGAAAAGCCGCTGGGTAGAAATGTCAAAGAAGCCCGCCGGATGCTGGAACTGGCCCAAAAGGCTAATTTGCTCGACGGCTATTTAGAAAACCAGCTGTTTGCTCCGGCGGTCGTCAGAGGTAAAGAAATTATCTGGGCCCGGGGGGCAAGTTTATGCGGCCGGCCATATTTAGCCCGGGCAGCTGAGGAACATAGCGGGCCTCATCGCCCCTGGTTCTGGGAAGGAGAACTCCAGGGAGGAGGCGTCCTGAATGACATGATGTGTCATTCAGTCGAGGAAGCCAGATTCATGCTGACTCCGCCCGGCGCCCGGCGAGACGATTTGACGCCGGTTAAGCTTTCAGCCTATGCAACCTGTCTCAAATGGCAGTTACCCGATTATGCGAAAAAATTAAAGATGACGAGCGGCGGTCAGCTCGATTACCAGCACCGGCCGGCTGAGGATTTTGCCCGGTCAATAATTGAATATAAAGATAAAAAAGGCAATATTCTGGTGGTCGAAACTACTACTTCGTGGTGTTATATCGGGGCAGGCCTGCGCTTGAGCCTGGAATTGCTCGGACCTGAATACTCGCTGCAATATAATACACTTGATTCCGGCTTAAAAGTCTTTTTCAGCCGCCAGGTGAAAGGCCGGGCTGGAGAAGATCTGGTGGAAAAACAGAATGCCGAGGTTGGCCAGATGCCAGTTGTCTCCTGCGAAGAATTTGAGTATGGCTACACAGGTGAGAACAGGCATATGGTCGAATCTTTCCTGGAAGGACGGCGGCCAGAGGAAAATTTCAGCGATGGATTAAATGTGACAGAATTGCTGATGGCCGCTTATCTGAGTCTGGAAAAAGGGAAAACCCTGACTTTTCCGCCGGCCGGCCTTGAAACTTTTATCCCGGCGGTAGCCAGGGGCCAGTGGAATCCGAAAAAGAAATAAAGCCTGGTACTTAAGGCTAACTCCGGTTGTAAATATGGGAGGCAGAAATGGTGATTAAAAAATTAAAGAAAGTTTTTATTTCCAGCTTGATTCTGATCCTGATAGCGGCGGCCGGTTATTCGCAGACTCCGCCTGAAGAAAAAATAATTCCAGAGTCAGTCAAAAAAGAGGTCAGGGAAACCAATTACAACGAGATTAGAATAAAATCCTTCCCGGTAGCCGTGCAGGGCTGGACCTATCGCGGCTATACCTTTTTTGAAGCTCTTGACAGGACTAAAGCCCTGGGCCTGAGCTATCTACAGGCTTATCCCGGTCAAAGAATTTCTAAAGACTGGCCGGACAGAGTGGTCTTTGACCACCGGCTAACCGATCAGCAAATTGAGATGATCAAGGAAAAACTCAAGGCTTCAGGACTCCAGATCGTTGCCTACGGAGTGGTTGATACCGGCCGGACGGAAAGCCAGATGAGGCAGGTCTTTGATCTGGCCAGAAAACTGGGCATCAGGACCATAGTTACTGAGCCCCAGGATCAGGATTATCCCCTGCTGGAAAAACTGGTTAAAGAATACAATATTCAAATTGCCATTCATAATCACCCCGAACCAGCCAAATATGCTTATCCGTTGACTGCCTTGAATCATATTAAAGATCTTGATTGGAGAATCGGGGTTTGTGCGGATACCGGGCATTGGATGCGCTGCGGCCTTGATCCGGTTGAGTGCCTGCGGTTGCTGCAGGGCCGGATCATTGATGTTCACCTTAAAGACCGCAGTGGCTTCGGAACCAAAGGAGTCGAGGATGTAGCTTTTGGGAGCGGGCCGGCCAGGATAAAAGACATTCTGGCTGAATTAACCCGTCAGGATTATGACGGCTATCTGACTATTGAATACGAAAACGAAAAAAATCTTATGAGCCCTGAACCCGATATCAAAAAGGGACTGGCCTATATCAAAAGTATTACTTACTATGACGGCTATGAACAACTCCTAAAAAAAGAAAATGGCTGGTATGAAAAACACGGCTGGAACCACTATGGACCTGGCTATTTCGAGCTTGATAACAGGACCGGCATCCTTAAATCCCAGGGTGGTATGGGTTTGCTCTGGTACAGCCGGAAACAATACAGAGATTTTATTTTAGAAGTTGATTATAAATGTTCCAAACCTGAAACCAACTCTGGTATTTTTCTGAGAGTGCCTGAGGTGCCAACCAGTGATGACTATATCTATCATTCTTTTGAAATTCAAATTTATGATGCCGGGGAAGGAATTCACCAGACCGGAGCTGTCTATGATGCCCAGGCTCCGGCGGCCAGGGCTTTTAAACCAGCCGGTGAATGGAATCACCTGAAAATTACATTTATCGGAGACCGGATTAAAATTGAGTTAAACGGCCAGGGTATTCTTGACTGGCAGGCTGAGCCCCGGGGTAAAGTCAGAGATTTTGCCCGTCAGGGTTACCTCGGCCTTCAAAACCATGATAGCCAGTCACCGGTTTACTTTAAAAATATTTTTCTCAAAGAGATAAATAATTGAGGCTAGCCGGCGGCCGATGATCTTGGGGCTTAGAAGCCCGGTGAAATGGTAAATTGCCAGTGCCAGCCTTTAATTGGCCGCTCGAAAGGATAAACATAATCAAAGCCGAGAACAATCACTCCGAAGAGATTTGTCCTCAGCCCTACTCCAGCACTGGACACCGGCTTTTTTTCACCGCCGAAGACAGACGGCTTCTCGCCATTGTACCAGGCCGTCCCAATATCATAGAAGGCTAAAAATTCCAGCGGCCAGATACCATAGTAGCCTTTGCCCAGGCCAAGCAAGCCGAAGACCGGAAAACGCAATTCGGCGTTGGCGACCAGCATCCTGCTTCCCATCAGCCGGTTAAAATCAAAAGCCTCAGGATTGCTGCTGTCAACTTCACTGTATTCAAAAGTGCCATAATCATAACCGCGAACCAGATTCTCATATCCGAGGAATAGTGGCCATAGCCTCTCATCATCAGAACCGCCTCCATAACGTCCGTAATGAAGGATTCTAAAGGCCAGGGTAAAAGGCTTGACCGGGGCAAAATAACGGCGATAATCAGCCAGAACCGAAACAAAGTTTAAGTTACCAAAATTCGGTTCAGCCTGGAGGACATAGCTCCGGCCAATAATCGGACTGCAAGCCCCGAATAGCGAACTATCATAGACAAGAGCGGCGGACACATAGCCGTATTTAATACTGGGAGCCGAAGGCAAAGACAGATTGTAATAATTAATCAAATCGTAATAATAGGGATCATAAATATAACGGTAAAGATGATTATTGAAATCAACGTAATTAAAGCCAGCGCTAAACTCCAGCCGCTGGAAAGCGTTAAGAGGATAATAGGCAAAACTGCCTACCTCATAATTAATCTGACGGTTTAAATATTCTTCTTCTACATAAACAGGATTACCCTCTAGCTCATCATAGTAGGCGCCATACGAACCATAAACATAAGGAACTCTCTGAGCAATCAGGCCCCAGTTTAAACGTTTTTTAGAGTTCTGATAGCCGACCATCATATAACTATCAATCAGTTGATTATCAGTCTGAGCCATCGTCACCAGAGTATGATAGCCAAGCATGTCGCTCCAGATAGCGGCGATTCCTCCCCCGGCGTAGGTTCCATAGCGGTCAACACCAACCGCCACCGTCGGCTGGGCTATATAATCCAGACTCAATTTTGGCCGGTAATTGCTGATTGGAAAATCGGTTTCCTTAGGCAAGCCAAAAAGAGAATTGCGGAGCAAGCCTAATAGAGCCCCTTCCAGCTGATTGCGGGGAGGTAGAAGGCCAACCGGTCTTTCAGTCAGCTGGGCCAGGGTCGCCTGTCCAGCCAGGCTGTCAGCAGATTCAATCAGATAGATAGAATAACAACCATTTTCATAAACTGACATAGCTATTAATCCGGCCTGAGGTGAATAAGAAATGGCCGGGCTTAGCTGGGTAATTCCGCCGATGCCGCTAAATAGATTGGTTATCTGGTAAATTTTCCCGTCGGCCAGACCAAGCCGGAAAAGATCAGTCTTCCCCTGATAATCTGACAGGAAATAGAGGCTCTGGCCATCAACTGACCATTGGGGATTAATGTTCTTACCTGACGGAAAGGCCAGGGCTCTGGTAATTTCACCTGAAGCCACATCTAACAGGGCCAGTTCATAATGTCCACTATCCAGCCAGTTCAAATTGGCGCTGAACCGCTCGGTGACAAAGGCAATCTTCGTTCCATCCGGCGACCAGACTGGATGGAGATCGCCGTAACTATCATTGGTCATTTTTTTCAAGGTGTTATCTTCAAGATTATAAATGTAAATATCACTGATCCCGCCAGCCAGAGCCGAAAAAGCGATTTCTTTCCCGGTCGGAGACCAGGAAGGATTGAGGATCTCTCCCAATTCAGGAAAAGGAATTTCTTTTTCGACTTTTCCTTTATTGATATTGATAATGGTCAGAAAGGGCCGGCCCTGAGAAATTGTCCCCAGCACAAAACGTTGACCGCTGGCTTCCCACGAACCGGCTGACCGGATAAATTGGATACTCTCAAAATGAGGATCAATAGCTGTCGACGTTAGTTTTTTGATAACCTTACCGGTTCTGGCCTCAGCCAGATAAAGATCTATTGAAAAAAGATCACGGGAAGATAAAAAAGCTAAGTAGCGGCCATCGGGACTCAGAACAGGTGAAACATTATAGACATTTTCGTCTGTACCTTTTAGCAGCAGCTGGCCATATTTATCAGGCGTTTGAGTCAAAGCGACGAGTGGAGAATAGGCTGTTTCGTTAGCTTTCTGCCAGTCTTCCGATAACTTTTTCAACGGCTCTCCCAGCACGCCCTGGAGCACAGATTCGTAATCATTGGTTCTTGACAGCATCCGCCAGATTTTACCAATCATTTCGTCACCGTAGCGGCCGCCAATATAAGCCCAGATAGCCTGGCCATAGCGATAAGGAAAATACTTATAGGAATCTTCAAGTTTCTTTATCGGGGGCAGGAACTTCCTCTTCCAGGCGTCTCTCATCCACATGGATGTTTCCGGATCATAAGGGCCAATAGACAGATACTCAGCCAGGCCTTCAATCAAAAACAGAGGAATTCTTAAGTCGGCCCCGGTATATCTGGCCTCATCTGAATGCCCCTGCCCAGCAATATCATATTGAAAGGCATGAACCAGCTCATGGCCGATGACATGATCAGTCTCAGCCAGGGAAACACCGTAAGGAACAACAATCCTCCTTTTAAAAGATTCGGTGACTCCCCCGGTTCCCTCACCCATCAGTTCGGGGATGACGGTTGTTTGCTGGAATTCTGGCCCACTGGAATAGACGATGAGCGGCTGACGACCTTTAAGTTCATAATTAAAAATCCGGCTGTGACGAGCATACCAGCGCTCCGCCATCTCAGCCGCCTGTTTGACGACTTCAGTATCCTGCTGATAAAAATAGACATCAAAATGCTTGGTTTTCATAATTTTAAAGTCGAACTTCTTATACTGGACCTTGTTCCGGCCAAAATACTGGGCCTGAAGTCCTGCCGCCAGCCCCAGGCTGAGAAAAATAGAAATCAGGCAGGTACCAATAATTCTTTTATTTTTAATAGAGACCATTCTTGCCTCCTTTTTGAGCAGACTTCAATTTCGTTTATATTATAAACTATTTTTTCAAAAAAAAGATGCGTTAAACAGTTTTGAGGTAATTTATGATCCTGTTAACATTTAATAAAGTCCAGGCTTATGGTAAACATATGAATAAATAATGAAAATAACGGAAAAAACGGCTAAAAGTATCCTGAATAAATCTAAAGTATTTGACTATTGCCTTAATCCCTATACCGGTTGCAGCCATCGCTGCCGCTATTGTTATGCTGCCTTATTTATGCCCCGTTATTCAGGGCAGACTGAACCCTGGGGCCAGTGGGTCCAGGTCAAAATTAATGCTCCTGACCTGCTCAGAAGGCAGCTGGTCCGGGCCAAGCCCGGGACCATCTGGATAGCTTCGGTCTGTGATGCTTATCAGCCGGTTGAAGCTAAATACCAGTTAACCAGAAAATGCCTGGCCGAAATCAGGCACTTTGATTTTCCTGTTTTCATCCAGACAAAATCGGATCTAGTCCTGAGGGATCTGGATTTGCTCCAGGATATAAAAGAAGCCGAAATTGGCTTTTCCATCGCTACCGATAGTGACCGGGTGGCCAGGCTGTTCGAACCGGGAGCTCCTTCTATCAGCCGGCGGCTTAATGCCCTGGAAAAAATAAAACAGTTAAACCTCAGAACTTTTGCCTTTGTCGGACCTATTTTGCCTCAAAACCCGGGGCGGTTAATATCTTTATTGGGGGGGCTGGTTGATAAAGTTTTCATTGACCGGTTGAATTATCCCGGTTATTTTATCAACTTTTACCGCCAGCAGGGCCTCGAGGCTTACACTACCGATGAGTATTTCGAGCAGGTTAAAGCTGAGATAAAAACAGCCAGTCAGAAATATAATTTTGAGCTGGAAGAAGTATTTTGAAAAATTATTTGCCTTGGTGAAAACAAATCAGTAAGATTTTGTTAAATGATAACTAAAACTATTTTTATCACGGCCATTATCATTATTGGTTATGTCCTGGCCAAGTGGCAAAAGCTGTCAGTTGAACTCAGCCTGTTTATCTCGACTTTAGCCGGGGTCCTGGCCGGAGCTCTGTTCAAGACCCCTGCCCTGAGTGAAATACCCAGGCATTTACTGGAAGGCAGCTTTACCTACCTTGATGTTATTCTGGTTTTTTTCTCGGCCACCCTGTTTATCACCATTATTCAGGAATCAGGCGGAATTAATTATGCGGTCAGACAAACAGTAGTTGCTTTTGCCCGCTTTAGATTCCTGGCCCTCTTCCTTCTGATGATCATTGTCCTGATTCCCGGGGCCCTGACCGGAGCCGGCAGTGTTTCTCTGTTAGTAGTTGGAGCTCCGGTTGCCTTAGCTCTAAAAGGGCTGGGGGTGGATGAAAAGAAGATTCCGGCTATCCTCTTTATTTTAGCCGGACTGGCTGCCGCCGCTCCACCGGTCAATATCTGGGCGATGATTTTATGTGCCGGCACAGCTATACCTTATGTCGGCTTTGAACTGCCTCTTGGCCTGCCGGTTCTGGTTCTGGGTACAGCCACCATTCTGATTCTTGGCCGCCGGCACGGAAAACAGTCAGAACAAAAGGAATTTGCAGACAGAATCGAAACGGTTCCAGGTATGAACTGGCTTCGATTATTGCTGCCCTTTGCCGTCTTTTTTGCCCTGGTCATAGCTTATCGCCTCTGGCCCTTTTCTTTTCCGGTTCTGGGCTTGCCGTTGGAATTTATCATTGCCTCACTGGCCGCCTATCTTCTCAGCCCGGTAAAAATCAATCTGGTCAAGGTGGCCAGCAGCACGGTCAACAAACTGCTGCCGCTTCTCTCTATTATGGTGATAGTTGGCATGCTCCAGCAGGTCCTGGCTGCTACCGGTGTCAAGGGTTTGATTTCTTATTCGGTCTTAATTATTCCTCTCGGCCTTTTATTCTGCCTGTTGCCGGTAATTATTCCTTTTTCGGAAGGTGTCCTCACCTATGGCGGAGCAGCTATCATCGGCATTCCTCTGGTCTGGTATTTAAACTCTCTTGGCTACCATGCGACCATAGTTATCTCGGCCCTGAGCTTGCTCTGGCCTCTTGGCGACGGTTTGCCGCCGACGGCCCTGATTGGACGGCTCAGCCTGATTGTGTCCGGCTATAAAGGCTCTTACTGGTCATCTATTAAAAAAGCCTGGCTGCCCTGGATAATAATTACCCTGGCCGCCATTTTGATGATCATCTTTAGTTCGAAACTGACTTTTCTGGTCACCGGATAGGGGAAATTGGAATGATAGCTAAAATTATCATGATTTTTTATTACCTCCTGTGTCTGTTTTTTACCATAATAACCATCAAAAATTTGATAGAAGAAAAGACCAGCCGGGACAAAGTTGTGCTTTACCTGATTACTCTGGTCCCCTTTATAGCTCGCCTGCTCCGCTTTAAATGAAAGGTAAATCATGAAAACTGGTTTATTTAAATTTAAATTAGTGGCGGCGGTAGTTTTTATCCTTTTGATTATCAGCGGCGGCCTCCCTCTCTGGCACCATCGTCACTTTCAGATTAAGGTGGTTCTGGGGCCGGGCGTCAGCCAGGTTCAAAAGCTCAGTGATTTCTTTCCGGCCATTAAAGGCAGCCAGGCTGATACCAATGTCTATGTTCTGAGGGGAAAAGAGCCAGGCGGCCAGGCCTTGATTATGGGCAATACTCATTCTAACGAGCCGGAAGGCTTGCTCTCAGTCCTGATCATGATTGAAAAGGCGGTAGTTGAAAAGGGCACACTGTATTTAATTCCCTTTTTCAATCACAGTGGCAGCTTGAATACCCGCCCGGGAGAAGGTTATCCGCTCTATTTTTCGGTGCCTACTTCCTGGGGTAAAAAAACCATCCGGATGGGAAACCGCGACGCTTCTCCCCTTGATCAGTGGCCAGACCCTGACGTCTATATCCACTACCCGGAAAAACAGCTGCTTTCCAACCTGGATATCAGAAACACTAACCGGACCTGGCCGGGCCGGAAAAATGGCCTGCCTATGGAACAGGTCACCTATGCTGCCATGGAACTCCTTCGTCAGAATAAAGTTGATCTGGCTATTGACCTCCATGGGGCCGAAACAATGTTTCCTGTTACCAATTGCATTGTTGCCCCGGAAAATTCTATCAGGCTGGCTACCCTGGCTTCCCTGACAGTCAAATCAATGGAAGGGTTTGAAAATCATGTTGAGCCTTCACCGGTAAAATTCCGGGGCCTGTCTCACCGGGAAATTGGCGACTATTCTGAGACCCTGCCCTTTTTGCTGGAGGCTCCTATGCCCTTCCTTGACCAGCCGACCGGGCCAAAGACTGAAGCCCTGTTTCTAACTGGCCAGGATGAATTTCTATTAAGCCTGGCTAAAAAGAAGAAGCTCTTTGTGCCCTATGATCAGTCTGGCTGGCCCCTCGAGAAACGTATCGGCCAACATCTATCGGTCAGCCTGGAGATTATCAGGCAATTTTCTAAAAAGTCACCCGAGCGGGCTATTATTATCAAGAATATACCGCGTTACCGCCAGGTTCTGGAAAATGGTGTTGGTTATTATTTCCACAACCCGGCCACTTTAGATCAGGACAAGATAATCATTGACTGAACAAGCAGAGAAAGGTAAACAATCAGGTCTGGAGTGAGATTTAAGAGCAGTAAATATCAGAATATGATTCACCTCCATTTAGAGAATAAAACCGTTTCCAAAAGGAGTCTGGCTTTAATGAAAAAAATATGGTTCTGGGCTGGATTAACTGGACTGATTTTTTCTTTGGCGATGTTCTTTTCGGTAAGCCATCAAGGATCAGCCGGTCCGTCTGATAATTATCTTATCCCTCAAGATAACTGTACCGTAATTATGGTGGGCAAGAAGGCCTCGGTGGATGGCTCTACCCTGACCACTCACACGGCCGATTGCGGGATGTGTGACTGGACCTGGCGCTATGTGCCGCCGGCTGATCATAAACCCGGTGAGATGAGGAAATTGTACCGGATTTCTCAGATTAGAACCTGGCCGCCCAGCCAGGGTCTCAAATGGGATTTAATAAAAAAAGACTTTACCGGAGTGGAAATACCGGAGGTTGCCCACACTTTTGGTTATCTTCATGGGGTCTTCGGCTACCTGAATGATCAGCAACTGGCCATTGGCGAATCTACTATCGGCAACCGGCCTAAAATGTCTAACCCGACACCGACTCCTGCCCTGAACCTGACCATGCTGACCCTGTTAGCTATGGAAAGATGCCGGACAGCCAGAGAGGCCATAGGATTGATGGGTTCCCTGGCCGAAAAATATGGCTATGGTGGCGAGGATGGCGGTGAAATGCTGGCCGTAGCCGATCCTGAAGAAGTCTGGGTGTTTGAAATCATGCCGGTCGGGCCTCTCTGGAATCCTAAAACCGGCAAGCCGGGAGCAGTCTGGTGTGCTCAGAGAGTCCCCGACGATGAGGTCAGTGTTTGCCCGAATGAATCGCGAATCGGCGAGATAGATTTAAATCAACCTGATTTTTTCCTGGCCTCCTCTAATGTTTTTTCTTATGCTGAGGAAAGCGGCCTGTGGGACCCAAAAAGCGGTCAGCCGTTCAACTGGAAAAAAGCTTATTCGCCGGCTGAAGGCAGTGCCGCCTCCAACTGGCGGCGGTCCAGAATGTGGCGTTTTTTTGACCTGGTCGCTCCTTCCGCCAAATTCAGCCCCTCTCTGGCCAATATGGACTTTCCTTTCTCGGTTAAGCCTGACCGTCAGCTGTCGGTTAAGGATGTCATGAATATTTGCCGTGATAAAGGCTATGGCACTTTTTTTGATCCGACCCGGGGAATAAGAGGCGGCCCTTATAGAAATCCAAACTATGACAGCTCGGCCCGTTTGATAAGTGTAAAGCAGGCCGAATATACGACTATTACTCAGTGCCGGAGCTCGTTGCCGGCCCCCATCGGAGGCATCGTCTGGTTAGCCTGGGGAGCTCAGGATACATCTTGTTTTATGCCCTTTTATGCCGGTGTTAAGGCCCTGCCTGGTTCGTTCAGAATCGGAGACCATTTTGTTCTTAACCGCGACTCCGCCCGCTGGGCCTTTGATTATGTTGATTTTCATGCTCAGGTCTCCTATGCCCCGGCCCTGGAAGAAATCAAGAAAGCCCAGGCCATCTGGGAAGATGGAGCCTTAAATCAAATTCCAGATATAGACATAAAGGCACTCGACCTGTATAAAAAGAATCCCGCTAAGGCGGCTGATTTCCTGACGGCTTTTTGTCTGAATAATGCTGATCAGGTGGTAAAAGCCTGGTGGCAGTTAGGAGACGAGCTTCTGGTTAAATTCAACCATTTTGGTTACTATAATACTGACCGCCGGACCGTGGAAAGGAAACCGATGGAATTCCCGGATATCTGGAAAAAGGCGGTCAGAGCCATTGATGCCCTTCTGGAATAAATACGGAAATGGCTGATATTGAATAATAACGAATCCCCAAAGATGACGGAGGTAAGTAAGATGAATTTAAGAACCAAAAAAGGCAAGTGGTTTCTATTATTGCTTGTTCCTGTTTTGCTAACCGGATTAGTCGCCTTCCTGCTGGCCGCCCGGGCGGAAAAGAGCCAGACCGGTTTTGAGCTGATTCTGCCTCAGGATAATTGCACTTCGATTCTGGTTGGCAAGCTGGCTTCAACCGATGGTTCGACCATGACCACGCATACCTGCGACTGCGGCTTGTGCGACTGGACCTGGAGACACATTCCGGCAGCTGATCATAAAGCCGGAGAGAAAAGGAAAATTTATCACATTTCTCAATTTAAGACCTGGCCCCCAGTTGAAGGTTTAAAATGGGATCTTTATAAAAAAGATTTTACCGGCCTGGAAATCCCTGAGGTTCCTCATACTTATGCCTATCACCACGGGATGTTTGGCTACCTGAATGAAAATCAGGTGGCAATCGGAGAATCTACTATCGGGACGGTCCGAAAACTGGAAAATCAGACACCTACTCCGGCCTTTGACATTACCATGCTGACCATTATTGCCATGGAAAGAGCCACCACTGCCCGGGAAGCTATTAAGATTATGGGTGAACTGGCTGAAAAATATGGCTATGGCTTTCATGATAGCGGCGAAATGCTGGCCATAGCTGACCCGAATGAAGTCTGGATCTTTGAAATCATGCCGGTCGGTCCACTGTGGACGCCCAAAAGCGGCAAGCCGGGAGCAGTCTGGTGTGCCCAGAGAGTGCCCGATGACGAAGTTAGCGTTTGCCCGAATGAATCAAGAATCGGCGAAATTGAGCTTAACCGGCCTGATTATTTTATGGCTTCTCCCAATGTAATTTCCTGTGCGGTTGAAAATGGCCTCTATGATCCGAAGAGCGGTCGGCCTTTTAACTGGAAAAGAGCTTATTCACCGATTAATGAAAGTGCTCAGAGCTCCCAGGGAAGATATCAGCGCTTGTGGAGGTTTTTTGACTTAGTGGCTCCTTCCCTTAAGTTTTCTCCCTCTACCCCGAATATGGATCTTCCCTTTTCAGTTAAGCCTGACCGGAAACTTTCAGTCGAAGACATCATTAATTTTACTCGAGATAAAAGCTATGGGACGCCTTACGATCCGACCACTGGCATTCGCGGTGGCCCGTTTAAAAACCCCAATTATTACCGCCAAACCAGAACCATCGGTGACAGCCGGGCGGAGTATACCACCGTTACTCAGAGCCGGGGCTGGCTGCCCAATGCGGTCGGGGGTCTGGTCTGGATTTCGTTTGGTGCCCAGGATACAGCCTGTTATATGCCTTTCTACGCTGGGATAACAGATCTGCCTAAGTCTTTCTCGATAGGCGACCACTGGGTCTTAAACCGGGATTCCGCCCGCTGGGCCTTTGATTATGTGGATTATCATACTCAGGTTGCCTATTCGGAGGCGATAAAAGATGTTCAGGCCGCCCAGCAAAAGTATGAAAAAGCTATTATTGACCAGATTCCAGAGCTCGACCGTCAGGCTGCCGAGATTTATAAAAAAAGCCCGAAAGAAGCGGCCAGATTCCTGACCGGCTTTTGCCTTAACAATGCCCAGACAGTGGTTAAAGCCTGGTGGGCCCTCGGGGATCAATTACTGGTGAAATATGATCATCTTTACCAGTATGATGTCGAAAAAAGAAGTTACAACCGGCGTTTTCCATCATTTCCCGATATCTGGCAGAAAGCGGTCAAAGCCATTGATATTATGCTTGAGCCAGAAGGGAAAAAGTAAAGGAGGACAGGTTCATGAAAATTAAAACTCTGCCTGTTTTAGCCTTATCGTTAGGATTTTTATTATTTTTTGGCCTGGAGGCCAGCAGCCAGGAATTGCCTAAAGCCAGATTGCCAATTCTAACCACTTCTGCGGGCCAGAGCCCAGATGTGACCACGGTCAATATTATTCTGGAAGAAGCAGGACTTGGCTATGATTATTGCGATGTCCCGACAGTGGAGGTCCTGGCTTCAGGTGTTGGCCTGGGCGACCGCCAGTCAGGTGCTGGTTTTCATGCTGAAGTCTATTCCGACCTGGCCAAATTTCCAAAAGGCACTCCCTTTAAGACCGTCATTTTCGCTATCGGCGCCAGTTTAAAGGGCATGGGAGCTTCTGGTCTGACAGTTGAAGCCGAGGAAGCCAGGCTAAAAAAATTGCTGGAATACTGCCAGGTCAATAAAATCTTTACTATTGGTGTTCATATCGGCGGCGAGTCAAAAAGAGGAGCACCTGGCAGCGACAATGAGCGGATGATTGAGGCTGTCGCTCCCTATGTTAATTATTTGATTGTGACTAAAGACGGCAACAAAGACGGCCATTTTTCTGAAATAGCCAGGAAAAAGAATATCCCTCTAACCGAAGTTGATTATGCTCTCGAGGTAGTTGAAGTCTTTAAAAAGGTCTTTGAATAAAGAAAACGTTAAAAAAACCGGCTGGCTGACCTTAAAAACGGGAAAACAGGCAGGATAAATAGCTGGCTTTAAACCAGAGAAGCCTGAAGTTTTTTTTGAGCCTGGAGGAGTAATTCCTCACCCTGGTGGATGAGGTCATCAAGCCGGGCAATGGCCAGGCGGCATTTCAAATTTTCCAGCTTTCTTTTGCCCTTCTGCTGGTCTTCATAATATCTGGACAGATAACTTTCCAATTCCTCAGGTGAAAAAAGCCTCGGCAGGCAGGAATCAAGCAGCATCATTTTTTTAATTTCTTCATAGTCAACTTTATCACCAAGAATTAACTTAACATCCTTAGCCGTTTCCTCCCGCCAGTGTTCATATTCTGGAGTGGAATAGGGCGGCAGAGGTCCAACCAGCTTTTTAGCCTCTTTTAGAGCTTCTTCAAAAAAAAGTTTTCCCTCTTTGAGCAGACTCTTAGCCCGGTAATACTCGGTGGCTGAAGCCGGTGTTTTATCATTAAGATAAATCTGAAATAAATTAACCGACTGAGACAGGGCCTCATAAGCTGATTTTATTTTCACTTCAAAATTAAAATTCATCAAGGACATTATTCCCTCCGGTAGCCCGGTTTTCCCTAAGGATAGCAAGTTTTCTTAATAAATTCAAAATAATATTACTTTAAAATATTATTTTTTTATGATCGAACCAGCGACGATGTTGGCGACTTTGCTTCTGGCGGCAATAATTTCACCCTTATCGTCGGGATGAACCCGGTTGGTTAAAAAGATAACAGCTGTTTGAGTTTCAGGATCGATCCAGATAGAAGTTCCGGTATAACCGGAATGGCCATAGGATTGATAACTAAATAGGTCGCCCCGAACAGTTGAATAATCAGTATTGATATCCCAGCCAAAGCCCCGGCCGGAAGAAGGCAGCAGCGGGAAGATTTCGGTCAGCCTGTCCACAGTCAGGGGACTGAGTATTCTGACTCCCTTAAACTCCCCTTTGTTGAGCATCATCTGGGCAAAAATGGCCAGGTCATCTGCCGTCGAAAACAAGCCGGCATTGCCTGAGATGCCTCCCTGGAGGCGAGCCAGCGGGTCATGGACTATCCCGCGCAACGGCTGGCCGTCGATTACTTCGGTGGGCACACACCTGGGTCTCAGTTCGGCCGGAGGGTTGAACATAGTATCTTTCATCCCGAGGGGAGCAAAGATATTTTTGCTGGAAAAATCGGCCAGGTTGTCGCCAGAGACGAGCTTAACTATCTGGGCCAGGGTGATATAATTCAAACAGCTATAAACAAATTCCTGGCCGGGTGGCAGCTCTTTTCTCAGGCCGGCAATATGTTTGACCAGATCCCCGGTCGAGCATGGATCGCCATATTTAGCCGCTACTTCCTTAGGGTCAGTGTAAGGCGGCAGACCAGAGGTGTGAGTCAGAAGGTGAAAAAGTCTGGCCTCTTCTCCTGGCAAACCGCCCTCTTTAAGATATGGAGTGAACTCCGGGATGTATGTTCTGACTTTATCCCAGAGCCTGAGCTTACCCTGTTCAACCAGAATCATAACTGCCGTGGCCGTAGCTACCGGCTTGGTAACAGAAGCCAGGTCAAAAAGCATATCAATTTTCATTGGCTCAGCCGAAGGAACGAGCTGGCTCTGTCCATAGGCCTTTCTCCAGACAATCTTTCCCTGGCGCACGACCAAGATGACCGCTCCTGGAAAATCCTTATGATTTAAACTGTCGGCCATCAGCTGCTCTAAGGCGGCCAGTTTATGAGAGTCAAGACCTGCTTGTTCCGGCTTGGCAACCGGCAGGGGCAGCTCGGCCAGAGCCACCCCTGAAATCAGCATGGCCATTAAGAAAATAACCAAACATTTAAATTTATTTTTCATTTTAACCTCTCTTACTTCTGGTCAGGGCTGGTTTTCCAGACTAAACCATCCTGACGGATATGCCATTGCTGTCCATTTTTGCCTGTATAACTGGCCTCAAATAAATTTTGAGTGGCCAGGATGACCGGCGGGTAGGTATAACCGGAAACCTTCAACTCCTTATCCTTGGCTAAATTAAGATCTTCCAGTTTTTCGGCCCACCTTCCCTGCTCAGCATATGACTTTCTTTCCCGGTAATATATTTTTCGCAGAGCCCATTTGACTGGAGCTTCCTCATCTTCCTGACAATATTCCTTGGCTTTACCGGCTTCGGTACCGGTAAACTGAACATAGCCCCACATTTCAGGATAATGAATATTGATCAGCCCCTGAGGCGCCCAGGTCCAGTTATCTTCGGGCACATCCAGACCGGAATTAGGGTCTTTCTCTTTCTGGTAAGTCCCTTCCACCGCTTTTACCCGGTATTCCACCCGGGAAAAATTCATTCGCCATAAATCGCCAGGTTCCGGCTTCTTTTTAAAAGGGGCAGCTTCTTTGAGGACTTCCCACGGCAGGGCGATTTCAACCGTCCAGCCTTTGTCTTTATCATTTGGATTGTTTAGGGTTCCATTAACGGCCACCGCCGTCTTCAGTCCCTGAATGTCCCAGCTATGGATGGCTGGACCACCATCCCGGTAGGGCTTGATAAGCAACAGGTCCCAGACAGTATTCAGGGCATTGATCTCCAGCTCATAATATTGATGGGTATCACCGTCTGGATCAATAAAGACTTCAAAATCATTGTCCAAATAGATAACAGCATCCCGCCTGGTTAGAGTACCCCAGACCTGCGGTTCTTCCAGTTCAGCTCCGATATATAAATAATCATCGTCCCAGAGGATTTTTACCCTGGTCTTAAACCTTGGCTTTGGCTTACTTTTCCCCTGAATATCCATAAAGTCTTCCGACCAGTAAACCTTCTTCCAGGCTTGCTCCTCCAGCCGGCCGTCTATGCTCAATGGCTGAGGTGTCCGGTAACACAGGTAGTATCTTAGCTGCGGTGAAATAGCCGGTTCATCCACCCGGTATAAAGTGTCAGCTCTAAGCAGAGCCAGCAGACCAGCCAGGCTGCCTACTGCCATCAAAATCAGGCCAGATTTTCTTCTCATTTATTGTCCTCCGCTCAAATTTAGTCAGCCTTTAAAGTTTTAATATCTCCACAAGTCAGACATTTTACTTAAAAGCTAAAACTTTTTAAACCAGCTATCCTTACTGGCAGGCAGTTTAAACTTTAAAGCCGGGCTCTATTTTTTATTTGAATTTTTTCCTGAAAATTTATAATAATATATCTTAAGGTCATGATTGAGCCTGATATTATATATAACTTTAATCTGACCGGAGAATTCGCTCGGAGCAGAGTTTTTTGTCTGTTAACCGGAAAAATAACCTGGCTCATTTGCCGGCTGGCAACACTCCGGCTATTAGCTAACCTTCATAACCAGGTCAGGCCAGTTAAGGGTCTCAAGCCAAGAGACTTTGACCATCCGGGTGATAGTTCTCCTCCCGGGCTGGCTTTAGTCTAATTAATGACTATCTTTGCAGAGAAAACATGTTCATTTTAAAATAATTAATCTTAAAGGAGTTAAAGATGGCTAACTTTGAAAATGCTAAATGGGCTCCAGGTCAGATGCGTTATTTTCTTCATAATAAGAGCTTTGATCTGTTTGAAGCCGAGGCTAAAACTTATGCGGCCACCAGATCTGCCTATTATGCCAGTTTCCTCTGTTTTGAGGGAATCCGCTACTTTTGTCACCGGAAAGAAAACGGAAAACTCGAGCTGGTTCTGGTCAACTGGGATCAAAACCTGGAACGGTTCCGCCAGAGTATGGCTTTTAATCTCAGCCGGGAGCAGCAGTCTATCGTCCCGACCAAAGAAGAACTGGAAGACTTATTTATCAATAAATATTTTTCTAACCCGGCTCTCAGACCTTATCTGGAAGAAATGGCCGCCAAGGGAGTTCAGGGTTACCTCCGGCCGTTTACCCTTGATGAAGAGCATTCTATGGGTGTGAGCTTTCCTCATTATCCGGCTATCAGGGCCGTAACCTGCATGTATGACCGTTATCTTGGTGAACCATTTACCGGAGTGGTTATACCCAATTTAATCAGAGCAATCGGGGCCAACGGGACCGGCTGCCTGAAGCTCGGAGTAAATTACTCAATGAGTATTAAGGCCATAGATGAGGCCAAAAGTATTACTCCCGAGGCAGCAGCAGTTCTTTTCCTGGATGATAAGCCTTACCTCCCGATTGAACAAAGAGAAATTACAGAATGGGATTCGTCCTGTTGCTTGCTGGGCCTCCAGGACGGCACCATAGTTAAAATACCTGAAAGTAAGTTAATCCTGCCTTCTATCACCATTAAAGGTATGGTAGCCATTCTCAAAAGCCAGAAAATTAAAGTCGAAGAGCGACCTTTTACTTTTGGCGAGCTGCTCGACCGGGTTAAGAAGAATGAGCTGGTAGCTGTAGCCAGTGTTGGAACAGCCGGCATTCTTAACCGGGCAGAAAAACTGGTTCTGGTTGATAATAGTTTGAAAATCATCGCCCAGCATATTCCGGTAAAAACTCATCCTCTCTATGACAAGTTAAAAGAAGTTCGTGATTACTATTGGGATGTTTACCGCGGAAAGGCTGAACCTTTACCTGGACTAAAGGTCTTCAGATACGAAATCGGTTGAGAGTTAATTTCTGACCAGCGTACAGGCCTTAATTGAAACTCAGGTCTCTTCCTGTTTTAAAACGCAGTCCCGTCCGGTAAAGGGATTAAAGCCTTGAAATACATCAGGTTGAACTTAAAGGTTTTGTTTATTCTGATTAAAGGAAACGACACCAAAGGATCCGGCCGCTATGCTTAAAAAACACCCTAAAGCCCTGAGATATATTTTCTTTACTGAGATGTGGGAAAGAGTTGGCTTCTACACCCTGATGGCTATTCTAGTTCTTTATATGGATAAAGTCCTTGGCTGGCCAGACTCGAAAAAGGGTGATTGGTATGGAGCTTTTCTGGCCCTCTGTTATTTTTTCCCGCTGGTTGGCGGCTTTTTAGGAGACCGGTTGTTAGGCCGTCTGAAAACTATCAGGACCGGCGCCATCCTGATGTCTGCCGGTTATATTGGCCTGGCCTTGTCCTCCGCCAGACAGACCACCTCATTTTTGTTTGGTCTCCTGCTGATTGCCGTTGGCACAGGCATCTTTAAAGTCAATATGGCTGTGATGGTTGGCAACATCTACAAACAGCAGCCAGAATTAAAGGATGCCGGATTTAATATTTATTACATGGGTGTAAATCTCGGGGCAATGATTGCTCCGGTTATAGCCACCGTCAACAGCGCTGTTTTTCACAGTTATCACCTTTCTTTCTGGGTGGCGGCCGGCGGTTTAGTCCTGGCTCTGGTTATCTTTCAGGCAGGGAAATCCCTGCTGATCCCGGCTGACGATTTGAAATCAAAGCTGGCTGGAAAAACAGAAGATAAACAAAAAGCTGAAGCCAGAGTTCAAAACGACAGTGACCATAGCTATTCTGGTTCTAATTCAGACCAGGTGGGCCAGCTCTCCGCGACCGATGCAGCCTGTCAGGGCAGTCAGGGAAAAGACTTTTCTGACAGGATTTTAACCCTTGGCCTTCTTTTTGCCATCGTTATCTTATTCTGGGTAGCTTTCTATCAAAATGGCTTTGCTCTGACTCTGTTTGCTGCCCGCTCCACGGTTTTAAAAAGCTGGCTAAGACCTGAAACTTATCAATTTTTTGAACCATTCTTTATTTTGATTTTAACTCCTGTCCTGCTTTCCTTCTTTACCAGACTGAGCCAGCGGGGAAAAGAACCGTCAACTCCTAAAAAGATCTTCTATGGTATGATTTTTATGATGGCCGCCATGCTGGTTATGGTTCTGGCCTGCGGCCAGGGAGGCAATAGAGATCTCAACATTATGTCGCCTTTCTGGTTAATCGGGACTTACTTTATAGTCACCATAGCTGAAATCTTAATCTCACCAATGGGCCAATCTTATGTTTCCAAAGTAGCTCCCGATAAAATCAGAGGCTTGATGATGGGCGGCTGGTTTGTGGCTACGGCTATTGGAAGCTACGGCAGCGGATTACTCGGAAAGCTCTATAGCCAGTTTCCCCATCATCAATATTTCCTGCTTCTGGCCGGATTACTGGCCCTGGCGGCCGGCCTGGTTTTACTGTCTATGAGGAAACTTGAAAAATACGGTCAATAAACATAATCAAAAAAAATAAGCATGGAGGGTAAAAATGCTTAAAAAAGAGGCCCTGATCAGAGAAAAAACGGAACAGGCTGTACATATACTTAAAGAAACAGGAATCGATTGCTGGCTAACCTTTACCAGAGAGAGTGAGATTTGCGGTGACCCGATACTGGTCTTTCTGGCCCCCGGTCAGGTCACCTGGCATTCGGCTTTCATTATTACTTCTTCTGGCCGGAAAAAAGCTATTGTTGGCCTTTATGATCAAAAAGGAATTGAAGAGACCGGAGCTTATGATTCGGTGGACAGTTACATAACCGGGATCAAAGAGCTATTACAGGGTTATCTGAAGGAAATTCAGCCACAAACAATTGCTATTAACTATTCAAAGAACAGTGAAATAAGCGATGGTTTGACCCACGGCCTGTACCTGGTTCTATCTGATTTTCTTCAAGACCTTGGCTATGAAAATCGTCTGGTTTCGGCCGAACGGATTACTTCTGCTCTCCGGGAAAGGAAAACGCCGTCTGAACTTGAGGCGATGAAAGCAGCCTGCGCAGAAACAGAGAGAATTTTCCAGCTGGTCTGGAAATTTATTGCTCCCGGGAAAACTGAAAAAGAAATTGCAGCTTTCATGTTAAATCAGGTCAGAGAGCGCCAGCTTCAGACGGCCTGGGCCGAAGCCACCTGTCCGGCGGTCTTTACCGGGCCGGAAACAGCTCAGGCTCATTATTCTCCGACTGACCGGCAGGTTAAACCCGGCCATGTTCTTAATATGGATTTCGGCCTTAAGGTTGATGGCTACTGTTCTGACCTGCAAAGAACATTTTACGTTATGGATAAAGGGGAAACTCAGGTTCCGGCTGAAGTTAAAAAAGGCTTTGAAACCATCATCACAACAATAGAAAAATGCCGGCAAGCTATGAAGCCAGGAGTTAAGGGGCTGGTGATTGATCAGTTAGCCAGACAAATTATAACTGAAGCCGGCTATGATGAATTTCCCCATGCCCTCGGCCATCAGGTCGGCCGGTTCGCCCATGATGGCACAGCTCTTCTCGGACCAACCTGGGAAAAATATACCGATAAACCTTTACATCCTCTGGAACCTGGAATGGTCTTCACTGTTGAGCCTCGGTTGACTGTTCCTGGCCGCGGTGTCGTTACCATCGAAAATATGGTGGTGGTGACCGAAACTGGTGCTGACTTTCTCAGTCAGCCTCAAACCGAACTGATGTTAATAAAGTAAACCAGGTTTAGCGGTCCGACAAGCCGAACCATTCGGTCGATTCAGTCAGGTCTAAATTCCCCGGGCATAACGGGTCCAGAATAATTCATAAAGCTCACGATATTTCTGCAGGGCGGCCCGGGCAAAATCGCCAGTATAAGCGGTCAGGTATTGGTTCAAATTAAAAGGCTCTTTTTCTGGATTTTTACTGTTTATAATCTCCAGCGCTTTTTTCTCTATCGGCGGCAGATCGGAAAAACCTTTCTCCTCAAATACCCTGACAGTCTCTTCCATTAACTGGCGGTTCTCACCCCATCTCAAACCTGCCAGGCGGTTGGTCCGCCTGAATATCCAGGCGGCTGAATCTTCACGATAGCGGTGCTGGGCACAAATATCAAAACCTGGAGGCAACTCGGTTGTTCCGGCAAAAATCGGAATTCTGGGGCTCAAAGCCGGGTTATCAAAAGCGAACCAGCAAACTGCTCCGACCGCTGGCGGCAGCCAGCCTTTAATCTGAATAACGGTGGCATAAGAACAACCCATAATCGCAATCGTTCTTTGGGGTTGAATTGTCCCTGGCTTGAGGGTATTAATCAAATTAATCCAGTCGCGGGAGAGCCAGTTACTGGCTACCGGGCTCCTGCTCAGTTCGTCAGAGTTTCTTTTTTTGACCAGCAAATTCCGGCTTTGATCAAAATCGGTTCCCTCATAGGTCTCCCGGTAAAACTTCAGTATATCTCTAACCGAGACTCTTTTATCGGGCTTAATGGAAAAAGGCAGTTCTTCGGCCTGATAATCGAGCTTCAAAGAAGGAGCCAACTGGCTGAAAACAAAATATTCCCTGATAGAGAATGGTTTCCGGCCGCTATAAGCCTTCCAGAATTTAAAGGTTTTATCCTTGTCAGGTGAATACCAGCCCATGGCCTGAGCCAGCTCAAAAACATTGTCAGAAGCCAGATAATGATCCGGATCCTTCAAATTAATTTCGGCAATACGTGGAATATTGGCTGAAATGCCAACCTGATCATCCGGAATGCGGACGGCTGCCCAGACAGCCCCTTTTTCCAGGGGGCCGGCTCCAAAGATTTCAAATTGCCAGACTTCTTTACCATCAGCAATTGTCAAGCATTCACCATAATCCCCGTATCCATATTGCTTGGCCAGCTGGCCAGCTAACTTTATTGCTTCCCGGGCAGTCTGGCACCGCTCCAGCATAATTCTTTCCAGCTCTTCAATCATAAATAGGCCTTCGGGATTATAAAGCTCAGGCCGGCCCTCAATAGTTGTTTCGCCTATAGCCAGCCCTTTTTCATTCAAAGCCGGATAAGCGGTATTGAGAAAAGCAAAGGTCTCGGCCACCTCGGGGATTTCGCCCTTGAGAACCATCCGCCTCAGATCATCAGGAGTTTCGGTGTGCAGCCGGCCGTCATATATTTTATTGGTCGAGCCAGGCGCATTTTTCCGGTGGGGCACAATATTTACCCATTGACGGTAATTGCCGTCACAGGTATGGCAGGTAATGACCGAGCCGTCAACCGTGGCTAAACGTCCGACCATAATACTGGTACAGCCCGAGCCATCAGCGGCTTCAGCCTTGCTAACTTTCCTGTCCCCGGCTGCGGTCAGCTGCCAGCTGGCCAGCAACAGGCAGAAAATAATAATAACAGCCGGCCGCAGGCGATATTTAGTTAAGCTGGGTTTCATCACATAGCCTCCATTCAAAGTCTTTTCTGAATCTAATCTTTTCCATTATCAAAAATTGCAGATAGGCTGTCAACGAATTTTGTTTGACTGGAAAATAGTTTGGTCTGATAAATATTGGTCATCCTTCAGGCTCTGGCTTTTCTTTCTCCCCCGGCCCGGATTAAAATAGTAATAAGCAGAGGTCCAGGCCATGCGGATCAGTTTTAGCCAGCCGGTTTTTATTCCCTATGGAGGCTTTTTTGGCCGGCAGCTTAACTCTGATCTGATGATTATCCTTGATCAGACTCAATTTGCTCGCGGCTTTACTTTTGTCAACCGCAACCGTCTAAAAGGGCCGGCAGGAGAAATCCGGGTAACTGTACCGGTAAAAAAAAAGAACCTGGGCCGGCAAACTATAAGGCAACTCCGGCTTCACCAGCCAGAAAGATTCTCAGCCAGGTTTCTGGCTTTGCTCAGACATTATTATGGTCATTCGCTTTACTATCAATCTGTTTCGGCTGAGCTCAAAACTGTCTTGGAGGCTGTCCGGGACAATTTCCCCGAGCTGGCCCTGGAATTAATAAGCAAATTAAAAAGCTGGCTGGAAATTGGCAGCCCCCAACTTCTCCAATCAGAGCTTGGTCTCACCGGCCGGGGCCCGGAGCTTTTAATTGATCTGGCTAAAGAAGTCAAAGCCTCGGAAATACTCTTTCCTTATCTGGCTGACCGTCACTTTGATTCTTCCAGACTAAAGGCAGCCGGGCTGAAACTCGTCTTTTTAAAATATGATCAGCTGCCCTATCCGCAATTCTGGGGAGATTTTCTGGCTAATTTATCAGCTCTTGACCTCTATTTGTGCTGTGGACCCCAAGGCCGTCAGATTATTCAAAAAAGCTCCAGAATTATAAAATAATAATTTAAGGATGGTGGCCATTAAATTTGTCTCGAGTCGGTTCCCTGGCTGAAAATCAGATATTCTCTGGTCAAAGCATAGACCGGGTTTTCGATCCCCAGCCAGGCCTCAACTATGTCCTGAATTCTAAGCGGTTTCTGGGGATTAAAAGCTAAATAAAAAAACAGGCGATCCTGGAGCGATTCCAGTTCAATCTTCACCTGGCCTTCGAATCGAGAAGAATAATCAAACAGATAACCTTCAGTTAATTTTTCTGGGGCCAGACCCGCCGCCCGGATTACAGGGTCTCCAAGGTTTAGAGAATAAACCAATCCCTTTATATCCTGAAAAAGCGGCCTGGTCTCAGCTGAACAGGCTTTTAAACCGATAAAAGACAAACCTTCTGGCGTCCCTGCCTGAATTTTATTTATAAATTCTGAAGAACTAAGTATTTCAGGCGATTTAAATTCCAGCACTTCAGCCTTAGCTTCCATCCCGAGGGGCAGGGCCGGACCATGGGTAATGAGCATTTTCGGATGAAATCCCTGCGAAAAGCTGATTTCAATTTCAGCTTTTCTGAAGCTCCGGTCTATCTGATTTAATAAATCATTATGCGAAATAAAACGGACTAGCCCGGTTTTGCTATAAGTCGCCCGGTAGCGATAGACGGGTTGAATTCTCTTATTTTCCTTGTCGCCATTACTCTTCAAATTAATGGCAGGCCAGGAGTCCGCTTCTATGGTCGAAATAGTTGGTCCAGCCGGCTTAAATTGGGGCCAGTAACAGGCCTGACAATCTGAGCAAGTTTTCTCCTGACAGACGGGGGTTTGCCGGGCTTCCAGAGAGGCCAGGTACTCCTGCCAGAGATGAGTTTTTTTAAGCCCGGTCTTAACTATCTCCCAGGGCAGAATAGCCTCTGGGTCAATGGCCTGGAGGTAGTTCTGATAATCAATCTGACAGTGATCAAAAGCCTGCTGCCAGAGATTAAAATTGAATTGATCTGTCCAGCCATCAAATCTGGCTCCAAGCCGGAAAGCCTCTTCCAGAACCCGTCCCAGCTTCCGGTCCCCGCGGGAAAAAACAGCTTCCAGGATGGAGCTTTCGACTTTAGATTCTTTAATCTCGATTTTTTTCCAGCGCCGCAGCCGACTTCTTAAATAATATTGCTTTTCCTGCAGGCTGGCCGCCTCCTCCATGGCCAGCCATTGGAAAGGTGTATGTGGTTTGGGAATAAATGAGGATAGAGTCAAATTAATAGCAGGAACGTTTTTAATCACTCTTTTCCCCGATTCAATCAGACGGGAAAGGAGATCAACTATAGCCTCCAGATCCTCCTGTCTTTCGGTTGGTAAACCTATCATAAAATAGAGCTTAAGCAATCGCCAGCCATGGGCAAAGGCATAACCGGCCGCGACCGTTAATTGTTCATCGGTAATCCTCTTATTAATGACCCGGCGCAGCCGTTCACTTCCAGCTTCTGGCACCAAAGTAAAGCCGGTTTTTTTAATCCTGACTATGTCTTCAACTAGTTCGCTGGAAAGGGTTTCAGGCCGGAGGGAAGGCAGGGAAATTGAAATTTTGCGGCTTTCCAGAAAGGGCAGCAGGTCTTTGATTGATTGTTCAAGGTAAGGATAATCCCCCACCGATAAAGCAATAAACGACAGCTCTTCATAGCCTGTCTTTTTCAGGCCGGTATAAGCCAGATGTTCAACCTCCTGGCCGGAGCGGTAGCGATAAGGAAAATAAAGGCTGGCAGCCTGACAGAAACGGCAGTTTTGAGGGCAGCCCCGGGCCACTTCTACCTGCCAGCGGTCGAAGACGGATTGAATATTAGGAACAGCTGCTTTTTCGGCTGAGCTGATTTTATCCAGGGGACAAATTAACCTCTTGTCAATAGTTTCAGGCAGGCCGGCTTCGGGCCGGGGAACCAGCAAAAAGCTTTTCTCCTGTCTCTCGGCCTGGTAAAAATAAGGTACATAAACACCCTTAATCTTAAGAAAACTTCGCAGTAATTCTTCGCGGCTGCTGGCTTCAGGCCTGACTTCGAGATATCTTTTTATTATTTCAAAAAAGACCTCTTCCCCATCACCAAAAACAAAGAAATCAATAAAATCGGCCAGCGGCTCCGGGTTAAAGGCTGCCGGTCCTCCAGCTATAACCAGGGGATCAGACAGCTGGCGGTCAGCCGTCTTCCTGGGGATTTGACCCAGTTCCAGCATATTTAACAAATTCGTATCATTTAGTTCATAAAGGAGGGAAAAACCAACGATTTCGAAATTATTGAGTGGAATCTTATTCTCGAGGGAATAGAGAGGAAGCTGGTGTTTCCGGAGCTGAAGCTCGAAATCAGGCCAGGGAGCATAGACTCTTTCGGCCAGAATATCCGGACTTTGATTAAGCAGAAAATATAGAATTTTCTGCCCAAGATATGACAGGCCCAGCTCATAAACTTCAGGAAAGGCCAGGGCGATTTTGATCTTAGCTGACTGAGGGTCTTTTTTTATCTGGTTAGATTCACCTCCGATATACCGGCCCGGCTTCTGGACCTGGCGCCAGAGTAATTCGAGTTGTTCGATCGGTAATCCTTTTTGTCTGGCAGTCATCTTATTCTTTATTCCCTTTCGAGTTATCAGAGATTAGAATCTGACATAGGCAAATCTTCTCATTTTAACATTGATTACCAGTCCAACAATTAAGAAATTAGACAGCAGAGAAGATCCGCCATAGCTTAAAAATGGAATAGGAATGCCGGTTATGGGGAAAAGTCCGACAATCATCATGATGTTGATCAAAAACTGGCAGCCAATAAGCATCGCGGCCAGAAAAGCTATATAAACGCCAGCCCGGTCTGGAGAGACCTGGGTAGCCATAAATAGCCGGTACAGAAAAATAAAAAAGAGGCCAAAAACCATCAGAATACCCAGAAATCCCAGATCCTCACCAACCACAGCCAGAATAAAATCATTCTGACGGGCTGGTAAGAAACGGAGCTGGCTCTGTGTTCCCTTATGGTAGCCTTTGCCAGTCAATCCGCCAGAGCCCAGGGCTATCTTTGATTGCTGCAGCTGATAACCCGCGCCTCGCGGATCCTGGCCAGGCACCAGCAAGGTTTCAATTCTCTTTTTTTGATAATCCTTGAGGCCGTAATTCCAGCCAACAAGACCGGCCAGCAAAGAAACAATCAAAATCAAAATAACATATTTTTTAGGCAAGCCGGCCAGAATGTAGGCTCCGAGCAGAACCGGAATAAAGGTCAGAGCAGTTCCCAGATCAGGTTGAAGAGCAATTAAAATAAAGGGTAAACCTACCAGGCCTGAAGACAAAAGGAAAGCTCTAAAGGACATCTGCTCTTCTTTGTAGCTTGAAAAGAGTCTGGCCAGTAGAAGGATCACAGCCAGCTTGGTCAGTTCGGACGGTTGAAATTGAAATGGTCCAAAGACCAGCCAGCTGCGGGTGTTAGCTATTCGCCGGCCGAAGATTAAAAGCCCGGCCAGAATAACATTCATCAAAATATAAAAAGGGAAAGCAAATGAAAGCAGGACTTTATAATCGATCATGAGCAAAACAGATAAAACTGCCAGACTGACCGCCAGCCACAGGACCTGTTTCCAGACATATTGGCTGGCCTGATAATATATCGCACTGTGGACAAAGATAATGCCGATGACCGAAATCAGGACCATTAACAGAATGGTCGTCCAGTCAATTTCCCTAAAGATTCGCCTGTCTAACATACTTTTCCCGGTAAACTTTGAAAATTTCTCCGGCTAAAGGAGCAGCCGTTTGACCTCCCATTCCTCCAAATTCAACCAGAACAGTAACGACAATCCTGGGATCATTTCGAGGGGCAAATCCGGAAAACCAGCTATGGGTTTTAGCTGGTACTTCTCCCCTCTCAATCATTTTTTCGGCCTTTTCCCGGCTGATGACCTGGGTAGAGCCTGTTTTCCCGCAGATCTCAAAACCTGGTTGATAAGCTCCATGGCCTGTGCCGCCCTCATTAACTGAACGCCACAGGCCTTCAATTATTTTTTCAAAAAGATCAGAATCAAGGCCAGTTCTTTCCTGCTCAGGGGTCTTTTGACCGTCAACTCTGGTCACCCGGGGCCTGATCTTTATTCCCCGGTTGGCCACACAGGCTGTCAAAGCTGCCACCTGTAAAGGTGTGACCAGAACCGGTCCCTGGCCGATAGAGACCGAGATAGTTTCACCAGGGAACCAGGCTTCCCCCTGCGCCTTCCTCTTCCAATCGGTGGAAGGAACCAACCCGTCCTTTTCTCCGGGTATATCTACTCCAGTCGCTTTCCCCAGCCCTAAGGTCCTGGCATACCTGGCGATGGTATCAACCGTCAGGCGGCGGCCGAGCTGGTAAAAATAGACATTACAGGAATTTTTTATTGCCTCGGGCAAATTCAGACTGCCATGACCGGGTTTAAACCAGCAGGCAAAGTCCTGGCCATACAGATTGAGCGAGCCTGAACAAAAAAAAGTTGTTCGGTCAGAAATTATTCCTGTTTCCAGAGAAGTCAGGGCGGTGACAATCTTAAAAATTGAACCTGGTGAATACAGGCCGCGAATCACCCGGTTTTCAAGAGGCTTGGCAGGATCACTTATAATAGACAGCCATTCCTCAGGAGAAAATCGGGTAATAAAACGGTTGGGATCGTAAGAAGGAGAACTGACCCAGGCCAAACATTCTCCGGTCTTCGGGTCAAGAACTACTACAGCCCCTTCCTTGCCCTGAAGAAGTTCTTCGGCTCTCTTCTGCAGATCTAAATCAATCGACAGGATCAAATCCTGACCTTTAATTGGCTCAATTCTATTTACCTCACCCAGCGACCGGCCCTGGCTGTCAACAGTTTCTATCAGCTGGCCAGCCTGACCGGTTAAATAATCATCATATTGTTTTTCAACAGCTGATTTGCCAATCATTTCTCCGCCACGCCATTTCCGGTTAGAGTTACTTTTGAGCTCTTCCGGTGAAACTTCCTGAAGATAACCAAGAACATGAGCAGCGGTTGATCCAAAAGAATAAAATCGTCTTGGTTCTACCTGAAGCTGGAGTTCAGGAAATTCTTCTTTTCTGGCTTCAATAACGGCCACTTCTTCCAGCTTAAGATTATCCTTGATGACAACCGGTTCAAAGGGCTGGAGCCAGCGGTAACGTTCAATCCTGCTTTTGAGTTCTTCTGGTCCTAAATTTAATAACTGACTGACCGGCTCGATAACTGGCTGGTCAGCCTTAATCGCTTCTTTCAACCAGGAAACCTTAAAACTGGGCTGATTATCGGCCAGGATAATTTTCTGGCGGTCATAAATTAGGCCCCGGGGAGCCGGAATAGGCAGGGACCGCAAATGGTTAGCCTCAGCCATCTTCCAGTATTTTTGATGATCCCAGATCTGGATTTTCCAGTAGAAAGCCAGAACCAGAAACAGGATGACACTTAGAATAATAAAGGTCAGTTTTGACCTTTTGATCAGTAAGCTCAGATCTTCATAAATCTTGGCCATTTTAAGTTCGTTCAGTCAACCGCTTTTTTGACCGGGCGGAGTAGACCAGCCAGTAAACTGGTGATTATAGCAGTTATGACCGGTTGAAGATAAAGGCCAGGCCGGCTGTAAAGCAGGCTATTTTTAAAAATAAAATTATAAAGTACTACCCAGAGGAGGAGCTGGAATAGACTGAAAAAAAACAACATAACACTCCTCTTCCCCAGAGAATTAAGATTAATCTTCTGAGCAAACCAGCCAGCTAAAAAGCCAGTAATGGTAAGACTCAAGCCGGACAGGCCAAAAACACCGTCTGAAAAAGCATCGGCCAGCAGCCCGGCCACCGTCCCCATGACTGCCCCTTCTATTTCCCCGTAAATTATGGCGGCCAGAAGAACCGCCATGCTGAAAGTATTTATAAAGACAATCAGATTGGGATTCAGCCGTCCCAGCAAGCTGTAGAAAGCAAAAGCCAGAACCAGCATTAAAAGCAGAACTAAGCCTTTCCTGATTCTCACCGTCCTCACCTCTTCGAAGCCTGGCCGGTTCGGAGGACAGCAACCAGGCCAAGTTCTTTAAAATCGAAATAAGGTTTGACTACAATTTTTTTAAACAGTCCAGCCTGACTGGTAATCCAGGCTATTCTCCCGACTTTTAGCCCTGGCGGGAAGATCTGATCGTAGCCAGAGGTCAGTATTTCATCACCAACAACCCCGCCCGGAGACGAGCTCATGACATATTTAACCAGGCATTTCCCCTGGCCATCTCCACTTAGAATTCCGGGCAGCCGGTCACTGGCCGAGATGACTGCGACCCCGCTTTCTTCCGAAGTAATCAGGATAACTTTAGCCGTCTGACCTGAAATTGGTTCAGCCGTTTTGCCTACCAGGCGGCCGAACCGGTCACAGACCGCTAAGTTCTTGGTCACTCCATCATCTGATCCCCGGTCTATCACCGCCGACCGGAAATAATTAGCAGTATCCAGGCCGATGATTCTGGCCGGAAGAATAGAAGACTCAAGTGACTGGAAATTCTTTTCAAGTTCAAGCTGAGCCAGACTGAGCCGCAATTTTTCCAGTAAAAGCTCTTTTTCCTGGTTTAAAAAAAAGATTTGGTTCTTAAGTTCCTGATTTTCTTTTTGAGCCTCTTTTAAAGACCGGATATTGTGCCACCCCTGAGTGACATAGTTAAAAGCCGAAACAGCTGCCCTTTGCACCGGTGAAAAGGCCGTAAAGAATAATTTTTCGAGCAGGGTTTGTTTACTGCCCAGCGGGATCTGGACAGAAATCAGAATCAAATTAAAAACAAGGAGCAAGCCTCCGATCAGATATTTATTCTTAGCCAGCCGGGAAAGTGACATCCGTCTTTAAAGTTATGATCACTCCAAAGAAATTTTGCGCAGGAGATCAAGATCGTTCAGCAGCCTGCCCGCTCCCATGACCACCGAGGTCAGCGGGTCTTCGGTTAGAAAAACCGGCAGCTGAGTTTCTTCTCTCAATCGTTTGTCCAGGTTCTTGAGCAAGGCGCCGCCGCCGGTTAAAATTATTCCGCGGTCAATAATATCAGCCGATAGTTCCGGCGGAGTCCTTTCCAGAGCTATCCTAACTGCATTAATGATGCTGGCCACTACTTCCTCTATAGCTTCTCTAATTTCCTGGTCATCAACTACAATAGTTCTTGGAATGCCTTCCCTCAAGTCCCGGCCCTTAATCTCCATGGTCAATGATTCGTCGAGAGGATAAGCCGAGCCCAGCTGCCATTTAACCTGTTCGGCTGTTCTTTCGCCAATTAGCAGGTTATATTTCTTTTTCAGATACTGAATTATAGACTCATCCATCTCGTTACTGGCGATTCTGATCGAATGATTAAAAACCACACCGTTTAAGGAAATGACGGCGATATCGGTTGTCCCGCCGCCAATGTCAACAATCATATTGCCGGTCGGCTCGGCAATAGGCAGGTTAGCCCCAACCGCAGCCGCCATTGGCTGCTCGACAATGTAAACTTCAGAGGCTTTAGCTCGAAGGGCCACATCTTTAACCGCCCTTCTCTCCACCTGGGTAATACCAGTTGGAATGCCAATAACAATTCTTGGCCGAAGTAAAAAGCCGCGATTTTCCATAGCTCGCCTGATAAAGTAATCAAGCATCCGTTCGGCAATCTCGAAATCGGCTATTACCCCGTCTCTCATCGGTTTGATGGCCACCACATTATTCGGAGTCTTACCGAGCATTTCCTTGGCCCGTCCTCCGACCGCTTCAATCTTGCCGGTCTGGACATTAATGACCACAATTGATGGCTCCTGAACTACTATACCTTTCCCCTTTAGGTAGACCAGCGTATTAGCCGTACCCAGATCAACCGCCAAATCACAAAACAGCCTGTCTTTTACCCAGCTCCAGAGGCTCATACTTGTCCTCACTTATTATTAGAACTTAAACAATGTAGATATTTAGCATAAAATCGTCCCTCTGGCAAATTCTAGCCTCTGACCAAAGGTTAAAATTAGCTTGACTTGGTCTAGAATTTTTTAATATACATTAAGAAAAAGGTTAGAAAGGAGAGGCGGATGGATCAAAAACCTTTTGTGTCTGAAAAAACTAATCAAAGAGAGTTCACCCTGCGGGCTATTTTGCTGGGACTGGTGATGACCATTATCCTCGGAGCAGCCAATGCCTATCTGGGCCTGAGAGCCGGCATGACCATTGCTGCCACCTACCCGGCTGCAGTCATAGGTATGGCCCTGCTAAAGATAATGAAAGGCTCTATTCTGGAAGAAAATATTGCCAGAACCGTTGGCTCAATTGGTGAATCAGTCGCAGCTGGAGCTATCTTTACTATTCCAGCCTTTCTGATTACCGGCGTCTGGACTAAATTCAACACCATCAGCGCCTATCTCCAGTCAACCGCTTTGATGTTTGTCGGCGGCTTGCTGGGAATTCTGTTTGTTACCTTTTTAAGGCGAATTATGGTTACTGATCCGGAATTGCCTTTTCCTGAATCAGTGGCTGCAGCCGAAATACATAAAGCAGGCCAAAAAGGCAGCGCCGGGGCAAAGTTCTTGTTCCAAGCCATGGGAGTTGGTGCCCTGATCTATTCACTGGGCGTAGTTCAGCTCTTCTCTGCCTCTAAAGAATTCATTATCAAGCTGGGAAAAATTGGCTCAAGCTTTGTTCGTCTCGGTCCATCCAAAGAAGCGGGCACGGTCGGGACCGGCGGTGTAGTCAGCGTAGCCGGCCCAGGAATTTCTCCTGCTTATATCGGCGTCGGTTATATTATCGGACCACGGCTGGCTTCCCTTAACTTTGCCGGCGGCGTTTTAGCCTGGGGATTATTTGCTCCCCTTCTGATGTACTTTCTCGGGCCTCAGCTGGTCGAAAAATTTTATGGCCCGTCGGTAGCCATGGCCAGTGTGCCCTGGCCTGACCTGATCAGCAATGTCTGGAAATTCATCATCAGGCCGATTGCCGTCGGAGGAATGCTGGTTGGTGCCGGCTACACCCTGTTCAAAATGAGAAAAAACCTGATGACCGGGATTAAGAGATCAATCGGAGATGTCAAAAAGGCAGCCGGCCAGACTGAAGTTACCAGCCGGGTGGAAAAAGACCTCAATATCAAGCTGGTTCTGTTCTTAATGACTTTAACCGTGGTCCTGATGGTTTTTGTTTACAAACTTTTCATTGGAAGTTATGTTCCGGCTATTCTGGCGGCCGTGGTTATGGCCATCTTTGGCTTCTTTTTTGCAGCTGTCTCCGGAAATCTGGTCGGGACCATTGGTTCTTCTAATAACCCGATTTCGGGGTTAACCCTGTCAACCTTGATTATTGCCGGCCTGTTAATGGTTCTTATTGGGGCCAGAGGAACAAGCGGAATTATTGCCGTCTTAGGTGTGGCTTCAGTTGTCTGCGTCTCTTCAGCTGTGGCTGGCGAAATGCTTCAGGATCTTAAAGTTGGGCACATCCTGGGAGGGACACCCTGGAAGATGCAGGTTGGCGACATACTCGGTGTTCTGGTGGCTTCCCTGGTTCTTTATTTTCCTTTGATGATTCTGCATGGAGCCTTTACTTTTGGCAGCAAAGAATTGCCGGCTCCCCAGGCAGGTTTAATGGCCACCATAACTCAGGGCATTGTCGGTGGTGAAATGGCCTGGCCACTGGTTATTGTCGGCATGATGATGGGCTTTGCCTTCATTCTGGTTAGGGTCAGCTCGCCAATGCTGGTGTCGGTAGGCATGTATCTGCCCCTGGAGACGACCTTTGCCATTTTTGTTGGCGGCATGATTAAGGGAATTCTGGATCGAACAACAGGCAGGAAAAAACTTAATCCAGCTCAAAAAGCCAGAGTGGAGAATGTTGGAGTTCTCCTGGCTGCCGGCTTAATCGCTGGCGAAGCCTTGACCGGTCTCATCCGCGCCGCCTGGAAATTCTTCTTCCTCCAGGGGGTGGTGGGTAAGGATATACCCATCATTTTTGCCCATCCGAGTTATATCCTGGGGATAGCTGTTCTGGTCTTAATTGGACTTTACCTGGTAGCCATCCCGATGAAAAATGCCGGGGCTCCTGATGAACCGCCACCGCCCTCAGCGGTAGTCTGAGAAAAAAGTGTGTTAATTCAGGATAACCAGCAGCTAATGGACAGAAACCAGGTATTTGCCAGCACCTGGTTTCTGGGCTAAAATGAAATAATTATGGCGGTACTTAAGATAATCAAGATTGGTCATCCCCTGCTGGCCCAAAAGGCAAAGCCAGTTGAAGATATCAACCAGGAAATTGTGGACCTGGCTACTGATATGGTTGAAACTATGTACCGGGCACCAGGGGTGGGCCTGGCTGCTCCTCAAGTCAGCCGGGGAATAAGGCTGATCACGGTTGACCTGTCGGTGGGTGAAAACCAGGATGAATTATTCATTCTGGTCAATCCTGAAATACTGGCAGAAGAGGGAAAAAATACCGCTGAGGAGGGTTGCCTGTCTGTGCCCGGAATATATGAGAAAGTCGTTCGGCCGGAGAGATTGGTGGTCAGAGGTTATGATCTCAACGGCCGGGAAGTAACTATCGAAGCCAGCGATCTTCTGGCCAGGGCTTTTGCTCATGAGATAGATCACCTGGAAGGCAAACTGTTTATCGACCGGCTTTCTCCTTTGAAAAAAAGCCTGATTAAAAACAGGCTGAATAAAGAGCAGGAGAAAGGTCCGAAGAGATGAAGATTGCCTTTTTTGGCAGTCCAACCATCGCCCTGCCAACCCTGAATAGCCTAATTCAGGCCGGGCATGAAATAAAGCTGGTTATTACCCAGCCTGATCGGCCGGCTGGCCGGGGGAAAAAAGTAACCGCTCCGCCGGTTAAAGTCTTTGCTCAGGACCATGGCTTGCCCTGTCTTCAACCTGAAAAAATCAAAGCCGATGATCAGGTCTTGACCGCCCTTAAGCAGGCTGGACCTGAAGTTAATGTGGTCGTGGCCTATGGTCAAATCATACCAGCTTCGGTCATTTACCTGCCTCCTTTTAAAACTCTTAACGTCCATTTTTCTCTTCTCCCTAAATACCGGGGAGCCGCTCCTGTCCAGTGGGCTATTCTCAATGGAGACAGAACAACCGGCGTCACCATTATGGAACTGAATGAAAAAATGGACCAGGGCCCAATCCTGGCTCAAGAAGAAGTCGAAATCCTGCCCGGGGAAAATGCCCGTGAACTGGAGATTAGACTGTCTTATCTTGGAGCCCGGCTTTTAGTCAATACGCTGGCCAGAATAGGTGAAATCAGGCCAGTCCCTCAGGCAGCTGAACTGGCTACTTACGCTCCAAAATTAACCAAAGAGCAAGGGCAAATAAACTGGCTGGAACCAGCTCAGGCCATTGATCTAAAGGTCAGAGCCTTTTTCCCCTGGCCTGGTGCTTATAGCTATCTGGCTGGCAAAAAATTTGAAATCCTATCAGGACAGCCTCTGACCGGAGCCTATACAGCCTCATCACCGGCTGAAATCATTCAAATTGATAAGCCCGGTATCTATGTGGCCTGCGGCCAGAACACCATCTATCTGATCGAAAAGATAAAACCGGAAAGCAAGAAAGAAATGCTTGCTTATGCTTTTAGCCTGAACGGAAAAATCAAAACCGGCAGCAAGCTTGGTTGAAACAATCTGCCAGGGCCCTTTTAGCCATCTGTCTTATTTTACCGTTCTGCCCTGAATTGGAAGGCTATTCTTCAATTACATAATCAATCGGGTTAATCGGCTTGCTATTTAAATGAACTTCATAATGAAGGTGAGGCCCAAGGGCTTTTCCGGTCTGGCCAACATAACCTATAACCTGCCCCCGGTTAATTTTTTGACTGACTTTGACCGCATATTTTTGGAGATGCCAGTATTCAGTTGACAGCCCGTTGCCATGACTGATACAGATAAAATTTCCCTTGAACTTATCAAAACCAACTTGAACAACAACTCCGTTGGCGGTAGCCACCACTGGATTATTTAGATTAGTGGCGATGTCTAAACCGGTGTGAAAGGCATTCCGGCCGGTATAAGGATCAATTCTCGAACCGAAAGAGGAGGAAACCCAGCCGACAGTTGGCCAGATGGTCGGAGTAGTGGCCAGAGTGGTCGATTGGTTTTCAAAAAACTGGTACATGTAATTAAGGTTTTTCTCCACCGATTCAGCTCTCTGCTTGATAGATTGAATAGCTCCAGGAGTAACTTCTTTATTTGTCTTACTGGTCAAATTGAGATCGACTCTTTCCCCGCCGCCAATACCCGGTTCCCCTTCTATGTTGTTAGGAGATTGAATTCCCGCCAGAACGTTAATTTTGCGCGCATAGTTTTCAAAATTGGTAATGGTTTCTTTCATCTGGGCAATGGTGTTTTCATAACCGGCTATGGTTTCTTTTTGAGCAGCCGTATCCTTGAGGAGTTCCCGGTACTTGGCTTTGGTCATGGTCATGGAAAAGTAATCAAGAAGAAAGAAGACAAAGATAACGGCGAAGGCTATACTGGCGCCTAAAATAGCCCGGATGGCTTTTTGAGAGATATTTACAGTCTTGAAATGGGTCTTCCAGTTCGGAACGATGACTATCGAAACATACTTTTTAGCCATTTTCTTTTACCTTAAATATCATATTTGGCCTCCGGCTGTCAACCCTGAAGATAAATTAAGCTCCGTCTCTCCCCTCAATGGCTATTCCTGAACTTTAAAGATCAGGTCGTTTTCCCTGACCGGCATCTCAACCTTGAAAGCCACTTCTTCCCCGGTCCGGGCTTCTTCCACCGGCTGGTGCTCAATTTGCATTGATTCAATTTTCTGAAAAAAATCTGAACTATGGCCTTTAATATGAACCACGTCTCCGACTTTTAACCTCTGGCCTGTTATCCTGGCTACTCCGACCTGAATTTTTGAGAAATAATGGCTAATTCGCCCAATTTCCACCTCCTCCATTTTGTCCCTCCTTTATTTTTGTCTTATAAATAGCAAAAAAATTGAATCTTGGCAACTATTTTTAACCGCCGGCTAAAACTGCCCCCCCATTGACATTCAAAGTCTCACCGGTTATATGCCTGGCCAGGTCAGAGACCAGGAATAATATTGGCCCGGCTATATCTTCTGGATCCGGAATTCTTTTGAGCGGTATTGATTGTCTTATCTTTTCTTTATAGCCAGGATCTTTAAAAACTTCGGTGTTCATCTCGGTTTCTACCCAGCCAGGGGCAACGCAGTTAACCAGGATGTTATAGGGAGCCAGCTCAACCGCCAGTGATTTGGTCATAGCCACCATGGCACCCTTGCTGGCAGCATAATGGGAATGAAAAGCTTCACCCCTGACGGCGGCCGTCGAAGCCACATTGACTATCCAGCCGCGCCTGCTTTGCTTCATGGCCGGAACAACAGCATTGGTAGCATAAAAGACGCCGTCGAGATTAACTGCCATTGTCTCCCGCCACGTTTCTTCGGTCATCCGGCCAATTTCCCCGTAGGTCCAGATGCCGGCATTATTGATCAGGATATCTATTGTTCCCCAGGCTTTCAGGCAGTCAGCCACCATTCGATCCACTTCTTTTTTGTTAGCCATGTTAGCCTGAACGACCAGGCATTTTCCCCCCTGACCCTCAATCTCCTGCCTGATCCCGAGGGCTGCCTCCAGGTTACTCTTATAATGGACAGCTACCTCCGCTCCGGCTTCAGCCAGAAACCTGGCTGTTGCCCGCCCTATCCCTCTGGAACCCCCTGTAACTAAAGCCTTTTTCCCTTTTAAATTAATTAGGCTCATCTGTCACCTGCCACTTTCAACCTTTCCCGGTTCATGCTCCCTTAGTTTTGAATTAAACTGAAATCACTCATCTTATGAAACTCAAGATAACGGTAAATGTCACCAGCATAAGGCAAAATTTTATTTTTCATCAAGGTAAAATATTCTGCGGCTGAGGGCAATTCCCCTTTGATGGCTGTTATGGCCGCCAGCTCGGCCGATCCCAAATAAACCCTGGCTCCATCTCCCAGGCGGTTGTCAAAATTCCTGGTGGAGGTAGAAATAACCGTACTGCCTGGCCTGACTCTGGCCTGGTTACCCATACAAAGAGAACAGCCAGGTATTTCCACTCGCGCTCCTACCTGAGCAAAAGTAGCCAGCAGTCCTTCTTTCTTTAACTGCAGCTGGTCCATCCTGGTGGGCGGAGTAATCCAGACTCTGGTGGCCGGGTAAGGAGCCCCGTCAAACAGGCGGGCCGCTGCCCGGAAGTGGCCAACGTTGGTCATACAGGAGCCGATAAAGACTTCGTCAATTTTGTCCCCGGCAACCTCTGACAAATACTTAACATCGTCCGGGTCATTGGGACAGGCCAGAATTGGCTCCTTAATTTCGGCCAGGTCTATTTCCAGAATAGCGGCATAATTAGCTTCAGGATCCCGCTTTAAAAGAACCGGATTCCTTAACCAGTCTTCAGCCGCTTTTATTCTTTTCTCGAGAGTTGAGGCCTCCTGATAACCGGCTTCAATCATTTTTTTCATCAGGGCAATGTTGCTCTTTAAATACTCAACCACCCTCTCTTCCCGGAGTGAAATGATCGCGGCCGCCGCGGATCTTTCAGCTGAAGCATCGGTTAGCTCGTAAGCTTGCTCGGCAGTTAAATCTTCCAGACCTTCTATTTCAAGTATCCGGCCGTTAAAAATATTCTTTTTGCTTTTCTTGGCAACAGTCAATAAGCCCTTCTTTATGGCAAAATAAGGAACAGCATTAACCACATCCCTCAGAGTAATAGCCGGATTCAATTTACCCGAAAATTTGACCAGAACTGATTCGGGGACATCAAGAGGCATAAAGCCGAGGGCCCCGGCAAAAGCGACCAGACCGGAGCCGGCCGGGAAGCTCAAGCCAACCGGAAACCGGGTATGTGAATCTCCGCCAGTTCCAACCGTGTCAGGCAGAATTAAACGGTTCAGCCAGGAATGGATAATGCCATCTCCTGGTTTCAGAGCTACTCCCTTTCTGTCGATGACGAAGGCGGCCAAGCTCTGATGCATTTTGACATCGGTCAGTTTCGGGTAGGCAGCCGTGTGACAGAAGGATTGCATGAAAAGTTCAGTCTGGAACTCAAGGCAGGCCAGTTCTTTAAGCTCATCGGCGGTCATTGGCCCGGTTGTATCCTGGGAGCCGACTGTAGTCATCTTAGGCTCGCAGGCAGTTCCAGGTAAAACTCCCTTCAGGCCGCAGGCCCGGCCGATGATTTTCTGAGCAAGAGTAAAACCCTGATCTGGTTTGACCTCGGGGTTCCTGGCTTTAGCCAAGAAATCAGCTTCGCCCAGGCCAAGGTCTTTCCTGGCCCGGCCGGTTAACTGGCGCCCGATAATCAGGTTAAGACGGCCACCAGCCCGGAATTCATCTTTTATCGTTACCGGTTTCCAGTCAAATTTACTCAAGGCCTGTCCCGCTTCGTCTTTGATCAGGCCTGAGCGGGTTTCAATTACAATGATCTGGCCTGTTTTGAGCTGACTGACTTCGGCTTGAATTGGCAAGCCGCCAGAATCTTCAGTAGTATTGAAAAAAATTGGTGCAATCAAGCCACCGATCACCACCCCTCCCCGCCTTTTATTGGGAACATATGGTATGTCTTCACCAATATGCCACATCAGCGAATTGCAGGCCGATTTGCGGGAAGAACCGGTTCCAACCACGTCGCCAACAAAGGCTACTTTATAGCCTTCTTCCCGGAATTTTCGGATGGTTTCAATTCCACCCGGGAAACGGGTTTCACCCATACTCTGGGCATGAAGCGGGATATCGGGACGGCTCCAGGCATATTTGGCAGGAGAAAAATCATCGGTGTTAATCTCCCCCTCGACTTTAAAGACTTTCAAAACCATTTTTTCTGGAAATTCAGGACGGGACATGAACCAGTCAGCTTTAGCCCAGGCTTCCAGCACCTGTCTGGCATATCTATTCGTCCGGCTAAGAGCTATAATTTTATCATAAGCCCCATAAACCAGGATGATTTTAGCCAGAGCTTCTGCCGCCTGGGGGGCCAGGATAGCCTCCTGAAGCAAAGAGACAAGAGGCCCGACATTGTAACCGCCCAGCATGGTCCCTAAGAGAAAGACTGCGCGGGATGGATTAATAACCGGTGATTGCCGTTTGTTTAAAGCCAGCTCTTCCAGCCAGCTGGCTTTAATTCTGGCTGCTGGATCAACGCCGGGGGAAACTCTCTCTTCTAAAAGATAAACCAGTTCCTGTTCCTGGCCGGCCGGCGGATTTTCGAGCAATTGACATAATTCGCCGGTTTCTTCCGGAGTTAAAGGGAGAGGTGGTAAACCAGCTTTTTTCCTGTCCTCAGCTTTTTGATAATAACTATCCAGCATTTTACTTTCTCCTGTTAAAAATCCTAAATTGATCAATCAAAAAAGATTTCGGCCTATATCTTATGAATTCTAAAAAAGATTGTCAAAACTTTTACTCCTGGTTTACCGGATCCGTAGCTATTCCTTTCCAGAATTAAAACATCCGGTCAGGCCTTTAAAAACTATTGATTTTAGCGGGTCAAAATAATACAATTTTTAGACACTAATAATTTATAAACCAATTAATTAATCAGGAGGTAAAATGATTAACGCGACAGCTATCCAGAAAGCCAAAGACCATTTTGGCCGCTTGCTGGAAGACCAGATGTTAAGGATGGAGAGAATTAAGTCTGCCCCTGATTGGCTTGATTATGGCCAGATCTCGCCGATCAAAATAGGGATCCTGCCAGGAGACGGTATCGGCCCTTATATCGCCACCGAAGCCGAACGGGTCCTTCGTTTTATGCTCGAGGATGAGCTGAAAAACGGGAAAGTTTCTATAGCGACGATTGAAGGCTTAACCATCGAAAACCGGGCTGCCCATCATAAGGCCATCCCGGATGATGTTCTGGCTGAAATAAAGAAATACCATGTTACCCTGAAGGGCCCAACCACCACGCCCAGAAAAGGTGATCCCTGGCCGAATATTGAAAGCTGCAATGTCGCCATGAGAAAAGAACTCGACCTGTTCGCCAATGTCAGGCCAGTCAGGGTTCCCAAACAGGGTATTGACTGGATTTTTTTCAGGGAAAACACCGAAGACCTGTACGCCCTGGGACCGTATGGAATAGATGTGGATGAAGACATCTCCATTGACTTTAAACTTATAACCGGCCCCGGTGCCGACCGCATCGCCCGTCTGGCTTTTGAACATGCCCGGAAAAACAAAAAGACCAGAATCACCTGTGTGACTAAAGCCAACGTGGTTAAAACCACTGATGGACGCTTTCTTGAAAACTTTTACCGTCTGGCGAAAGAATATCCTGAAATCCAGGCTGACGACTGGTATATTGACATTATGACCGCCAAGCTGGTTGATGAAAAAAGGCGCCGGGAATTTCAGGTTTTCGTTCTGCCTAATCTCTATGGAGACATTTTGACCGACGAAGCCGCTGAATTTCAGGGCGGAGTAGGTACGGCTGGTAGCGCCAATATCGGCAAACAATATGCCATGTTTGAGGCCATTCATGGCTCAGCTCCCAGGATGGTCAAAGAAGGCCGGGCCCAATACGCTGATCCTTGCAGTATGATCAGAGCGGCAGCCATGCTCGCCGGCCATATTGGTTATCAGGAAAAAGCCAGCCAGCTGGAGATGGCTCTTGATGTCTGCGGGCAATATGAAAAGAAGTTAGTGATTACCGGCCGCCCGACTGGAGCCACCGGTAAAGACTTTACTGATTATCTACTAGACTGGCTGAGAAATCCAAAATTGAAAGAGACCTGGGAAGGTTACGTTAAGAGCTGATCAGAAGCTTAAAAGATAACTTTATTATAACTTAGCAAAAATTCTCATTAGAAGGAGTTGTTTATGAGAAAAAAGATAGCTTTAATTGGAGGCGGTCAAATCGGGCAGATTCTGGCCATGCTGGCTGCCCAGAAAGAGTTCGGGGACATAGTTATCCTGGATGTCCCTCAGTATGCTAATGTGGCCAAAGGCAAAGCCCTGGACCTGATGGAAATGGCTCCCCATGGTAATTATGATGCTAACATTACCGGCACTTCAGATTATAAAGATATTGAAGGTGCCGATGTGGTCATCGTCACCGCTGGCAAGCCCCGGGAAGCAGGCATGACCAGAGAAGATTTATTGAACATCAATATAAAAATTATATCTGAAGTAGCCAATGGCGTTAAGCAATATGCCCCCAAAGCCTTTTGCCTCATTGTCACTAACCCGCTGGATGCTATGGTCTATGTTTTCCATAAGATTACCGGTTTTCCGAAGAATCAGGTAGTCGGCATGGCCGGGACTCTTGATACTGCCCGCTGGCGGGCTTTTATCTCGATGGAACTCGGTGTGTCAGTGGCTGATATCTCCGGTACAGTTCTCGGAGGGCATGGTCCTGATATGGTTCCCCTGCCCCGTTTAACAACAGTCGGCGGAGTTCCCCTGACGGAGATAGCTACCCCGGAACAAATTAACCGCTTGATTGACCGGACGAGAGAAGCCGGAACTGAAATCGTTAAGTTGTTCGGCAAGGGTTCAGCCTTCTTTAGCCCGGCCTGGAGTGCCATTGTCATTGCTGAGGCCTATCTTAAGGATAAAAGACGTATCCTCCCCTGCGCTGCTCTCTGCGAAGGTGAATATGGTGCTCAGGGCCTGTTTATCGGCGTCCCCTGCCTGATTAGCGCTAAGGGTGTGGAGAAGATATTTGAAATTAAGCTGACTGAGGAAGAAAAAGCTCAATTCGCCAAGACGATTGCTTCTGTTAGCAAAACTGTGGCTGAGTGCAAAATCTGAACTGAAGAAGAACCGGCTTTAAAACAAATAGAAAATCAAAAAGAAACAGGCGTTAAAAGGCGGAGTAAGAAAATGGCTCCGCCTTTTTCTTATCGCTCAATGAATCAGGTCAGGGCCTAAGATGCTTATCCATGAATATCAGGCTAAGGACTTTTTAAAGCAACTGGGGATCGCTATCCCCGCCGGGCAGTTAGCCGAAACGCCCGGGGAAGTAAAGGCGGCAGCTGAACAGCTGGGTTGTCCGGTCATAATTAAGTCTCAAATTCTATCTGGAGGCCGGGGCAAAGCAGGTGGGATCAGGCTGGCTGATTCGCCAGAAAAGGCCTGGTTAGAAGCCGGCAGCTTACTGGGGAAAAAGCTCATTACCTCCCAGAGTGGCGGTCACGGTCTAACCGTCAGAAAGATTCTGGTAGAAGAAGCCCTTCAAGTCCAGAAAGAAATTTATTTCAGTTTAGTCATTGACCGGAAAAACGACAGAATAGCTGCCATCGCTGGCCGCCAGGGTGGAATGGACATCGAAGAGCTTTCCCGCTCAAATCCGGAGGCCATCAAAAAAGAATATTTTTATCCAGAAACCGGTCTGCTTCCCTTTCAAGCTAGAAATCTGGCTTATTTTCTGCAGCTCAGCGAACCGGCTTTTAAAACCAGTCTGGAATATCTAAAAAAGCTAAGCGCCTTTTTCCTGACCAAGGATGTGAAGCTTCTGGAAATTAATCCTCTGGTCTTGACAGCCGAAAACAGGCTGGTAGCGGCCGATGTCAAACTGGATTTTGATGACAGTGGCCTGACCCGACAGCCGGAGCTGGCCAGTCTGGAGGATTGGGCAGAAGTTTCGCCTGAGGAGAAAAAGGCCAGAAGCTATAAATTAAATTATATAAAAATGGAGGGTCAGATTGGCTGCCTGGTCAACGGTGCCGGCCTAGCCATGGCCACCATGGATATAATCCAGCTGTTTGGTGGTCAGCCGGCTAATTTTCTTGATATCGGAGGTGGTGTTACCGAAGAGGCCGTTGGTCAGGCTTTTGAAATTCTGGCTGGTGATGATCAGGTAACAGCCTGTTTGATTAATATTTTTGGCGGCATAGTCAGGTGCGATTTAGTGGCCAGGGGAATAGTAACTTCAGCCAGAAAAATGTCTCTGAAGAAGCCGGTGGTCATCAGGCTGGAAGGGACCAATGTGGCTGAAGGCAAGAAAATTTTAGAAGAGGCCAATCTCCCCTTTTATTTTGTTAGTGAGTTTGAACAGGCGGCCAGGCAGGCTGTCAGTTTAAGCCAGTCTTAAACTTCAGGGGAAAAGAGGCAGATAATGAGTATTCTTCTTGAGGCCGGATCAAGAGTTTTGATTCAAGGAATAACTGGCAAACAGGCTTCTTTTCATACCGAGCGGATGCTAGAATATGGCACCAGAGTGGTCGGCGGAGTAACCCCGGGAAAGGGCGGACAGCTTCACTTAGGCCTGCCCGTTTTTAACACTGTCGAGCAGGCGGTCTTGGCGGAAGCGCCTGATGCTTCTGTTATCTTTGTTCCACCCCTGTCGGCGGCTGAGGCCATGATGGAAGCGGCTGCGGCCGGGATCAAGCTCATCGTCTGCATAACCGAGGGCATTCCGAACATTGATATGCTCCGGGCGAAAAAATATTTAAAGGAACATGATTCATGGCTTATAGGTCCGAACACTCCGGGGTTGATCTCACCGGGTAAAAGCAAAGCCGGGATCATGCCGGCCAGTATTCACCGGCCTGGTCCGGTGGGCATTATCTCCAGATCAGGAACTCTGACTTATGAAGCGGTTTACCAGCTTAGCCAGCTTGGCCTCGGGCAATCAACCGCCATCGGGATAGGTGGAGACCCGATTGTCGGTTTGAAATTTCAAGAGCTCCTGAAGATTTTCAAAGATGACCCGCAGACAGCAGCCGTCATTATGATCGGGGAAATAGGTGGAACGGCTGAAGAAGAGGCGGCTGATTATCTGAAGCAATCAAATTACCCCAAACCGGTAGCAGCCTATGTAGCTGGAATCACTGCCCCGCCTGGAAAACGTCTTGGACATGCCGGTGCTATTATCGAGGGTAGCCAGGGTTCAGCTCAAGCCAAGCTTGATTACTTAGCAGCCAGCGGAGTCAGGATAATTAACAACCCGGCCCGGATTGGCCAGACAGTCAAAGAATTGCTGGCCGCTAATTAACCTGAAGTGACCAGCGCAGCCGGGATTAGGACTATTAGCCTCTTTTATCAGAGCTGGTTTTAGCCTGAAGGGAAATGAATAACTCCAGAAGCCAGGCAAAAGAGTTAATAAATTATCAGTCATTAGCTGGCCTTTTCCTGAGAGGCCTGCGACTGCCAGCCTATTGAAATTAAAATCAAACCTGTGGGAATATAGAGAATTAACGTAAAGGATAAAACCTAAATATTTCTGGAGTAAATAAAATGCCAAATATTTTAAAGCGCCTCCTGGGCCCGGCTGGTTTAGGCCTGCTGGTCATGTCTGTTTTGCTGTCTACTGATTGTTCTCCTTCCAGCCAGGTCTCTTATTCGGTCAAAAAGGAAATAATCACCACTTATCCCTTCTCCGATCCTGACCCGATTCCGGTCTTTGCCCGCTCTTCCCTCTGGGGAGCCGGGGCTAAAATTTATCCTTATTTTGTTTTTAACGGTTTCAGTCAGGAGTCCAGGCCACAGGAATGGACAGTTGTCCGCCTCAAAAATAAATACCTGGAAGTCTCGATCCTGCCGGAAGTGGGAGGCAAGGTCTGGGGAGCTAAGGATTTAAAAACCGGCCGGGATTTTATCTATACCAACCAGGTCTTGAAATTCCGGGAAATAGCCCTGCGCGGCCCCTGGACCTCAGGAGGAATCGAGTTTAATTTTGGAGTTATTGGCCATACCCCGGCTACCGCTACTCCGGTCGATTATTATCTGGAGAAAAGGCCAGACGGCAGTTTAGCCTGCACGGTCGGCAATTATGACTGGCCTTCACGCAGCCGCTGGGAAGTAACCATAGTCGTTCATCCTGACCGGGCCTATTTTGAAACCAGGAGCCGCTGGACCAATCCCAGCCCCTTTCATCAATCCTATTATGCCTGGATGAATGCCGCCATCCCGGTTGCCCCTGACCTGCATTATGTGGTCCCGGGCCAGTACTTTATCGGTCATGATTACTCTGTTCCTCTCCAGACCTGGCCGGTTGATGGACTTGGCCGGGATTTATCCTGGTACAAAAATAATGCCTTTGACGGCGCCAAGAGTTATTTTGTGGTTGGCACTTATGATAATTTTTTCGGAGCCTATTACCAGAACTCTGATGCCGGCTACGGGCACTGGGCGCTTTATCCAGATATTCCCGGTAAAAAAATCTGGATCTGGGATTTAAGCCGGGCCGGTGAAATCTGGGTCAATCTTTTAACTGATAGCAACGGGCAATACAGCGAACCCCAGGCCGGCCGGCTCTTCAATCAATCAGACCACGGAGCTCTGGCTCCAGCCACTTCGGACCGCTGGCAGGAAATCTGGTTCCCTTATAGCGGCCTTGGTGAAATGACCGGAGCCAGCCCGCAGCTCGTGCTCAGTTTCAATAAAAAGGACAATGGTTATGAGCTCAACCTTTATCCCCTGGAAGCTACTAATGACAGTTTAATAATTAAGGAAGATCAAAAAGAAATACTTAATCAAAAAATAGAGCTGCGGCCGGCTGAAAAGAAACACTTCCGGCTTGGCCAGCTGGCTGATCCTGATCGACTGGTAATTTATTTGGGCCAGAAAATAATTCACCAGAACAGCCAGAAAGCTAAGAAATTAGAGCGGCCCTTTAACTTCCATCGTCCTGGCGGCGACTCAGCTGAGGCTCTTTATCTGGCCGGGGAGTTGCTCCAGAACGAAAGAGAACGAGCCGCGGCTCTCCAAAAGTACCTTCAGGTAATTGAGAAAGAGCCAGGTCATGTCCGGGCTTTAAGCCGGTTAGCCGAACTCTACCTGTGGTGCGGCCAGCCGGAAAAAGCAAAAGACTTTAGCCGGCGGGCTCTGGAATCCTCTATGTATGACCCGGCAGCTAATTTTAGCTATGGACTGGCCTGCCGTCTCTTAAATGATCTAAACGAAGCTAAGGAAGCCTTTGGCTGGGCAGCCCGCTCCGCCGCTTATGCTTTGCCAGCTTACCTCGAGCTGGCCGGCCTGGCCCTCAACGAAAAAGACTACAGCCTGGCCGAAGAATATCTTTACCGGGCCGCCAATTTTGACCAGCAGAATCCCCTGCCTTATGAGCTCCTGGCCACTGTGAGGCGAGCCCAGGGGAAAAGGCCAGAAGCTAAAAAAGTTGTTGAACAGCTACTGGAACTTGATCCGCTTAGTCACCTGGCTAGATATGAAAACTATCTGCTGGAACCTTCAGAGCGGCAGCTGGCAGACTTCCGATCATCAATTAAAAATGAATTCCCAGGGGAAACCTATCTTGAACTGGCTCTTCATTACTTGAAGATTGGTCAGATAGACAGAACGATAGAACTCCTAAAACTGGCTCCTGAAAATCCTGAAATTCTGACCTGGCTGGCTTTTCTCAGCCGAAAAGCAGAAGCCGAAAAAAGCCAGGCTTATCTGAACAGCGCGGCAGCCGCTTCCCCCTACCTTGTTTTCCCTTTCCGGGAAGAATCGATTCCGGTTTTTGACTGGGCCGCTAAGCAGAAACCCGATTGCTGGAAATTCAGATATTACCTCGGTTTAATCTTCTGGTCTAAAGGGCGAATAGAAGAAGCTAAGGATTTATTCCAGACTCTAAATGAAGCTGATTATTACCCGGTCTTTATTGCCCGGGCCTATCTTAATCCTGACCAGAAAGAGAGAGCCTACCTTGACTTTAAAAAGGCCAATTCTCTGGCGCCGGTTGCCTGGCGGACCTGGCATCATTTAATAACCTTTGAACTGACCCAGCAGCTGGCTGATTCAGCTTTGAAAAACTCTCTGGCCGGCCTGGAAAAATTTCCCGATAATGTCTATCTCCAGTCTGATACGGTTAAAGCCTGGCTGGCCAGCAACCAGTTTCAGGCAGCCTCAGAACTCCTTGACCGGATGAATGTTTTACCTTCTGAGGGTGCGAGTGAAGTTCACAGTTTGTTTGTCCGGACTCACCTGCATTTAGCCTTAAATAAAATGCTGGAGGGCGATTGGACAGGAGCTTTGAAAGACTTAGCCCGGTCAAAAGAATACCCCGAGCGGCTGGGCACCGGCCGGCCTTTTGATCCTGATGAAAGACTTCAAGATTATCTGGAAGCTATCTGTCTTGAACATCTTGGCCAGAAACAAGAAGCCAGAAACAAATATTCTAACCTCATAAAATACAGTGAAAAATATCCGGAAGGACCATCCGCCTGCTTTGGAACTTTAGCCCGGGTCAAAATGGGACAAAAGAATGCGACTGAGTTTCTCAAGGCCAAAAGCCAGCTGCCTTCGGAGTTTAAAGCCATAATCGAAAAATTATTATAAAGGCCTGGCTTATTTCCATAATTTATAATCAACAAACTCCAGGCTTACTGGTGTCTCCAGGCGGTATAGATCAAAATAATTACCGGTCTCGGGCACCAGCTTGAACTTGAAGTAGCGGATCAGGCCATAGTCCGATTGGGGTTCAAGCAGCCCGGGAATCAGGTTGGCCGCCGGCTGGGAGCAGGAAACAAAAAAGTCGCCTTTCTTCGCCAGCAGGACCAGCTCTTCTTTCCGGACTTCCATTTTTTCCGGAGCTAAATAATCAGCTTTGGCCGGCACCAGATTGTCAATCTGGTAAGCAGCGACCTTAACTGGAGCCTCCTTTTCTATCATCTGGACTTTGATTCCATGGGCCAGAAGAACGTCAACCACATCCTGCCGGCCGGCGGGAACGATATAGCCAAGAGGCCGGCTAACTGCCAGCTTTGATTCTACCCGTGGAAACCAGTTTTTCTCCACCCTGGTTATGACTTTCATACCGGAAGGCCCCCGATAAGGAGCCAGGTCTCCGGCTGTTAGATAGTCGCCAGCCTTTTTGTCAACCTTAAGAATACCCCTGATCGGCGAGGCTGAGGGTTCAAAGCTTTTAACTACCAATTGCGGCTCCCGCTCGTCCCGGACATAATCCATCTTCAGCTTGACAGGATCATCGGCGGCCCTTAGTTCGGCTCTCTTTTGAAGATTGGCTCTGAGTCCCCTGACCAGGTCGATGATCTCTCCCGGGCGGTCAGCCACAATTTCAGCCAGAGCCCGGATTCCCTGATATTGCCAGTTAGTCCTGGCTTCCAGCGTTTCCAGGTCATGGCGGGAGGCCCCTTCCTGAATAAAGGACAATGTCTCATAGATGCCCAGGCTGTTTCGCCCATCATTCAGGTCAGTTGTACTGTAACGCCATA
>JAGOPD010000002.1:0-41546 GCA_017992175.1 Candidatus Saccharicenans sp. | reverse complement strand
CTGATTGACTTTGAAGCCGGGAGAGAAAGCGGGCAATGTCTTCATTCTGGCTGTAACCCGTATATCTTATCTCTTCAGCCGGTGTTTTGAGATCTGTAGCTCCTGAATAAAAAACTAGATTCAGAAAAATAATCAGACTGAAAATAGCTGGCTTTTTAAACTTCATACTGGCCTCCCTTCCAGGTTGACTTTAAGCAGTTAGCTTGAGGTTGGCCTGGTCTTCTTTTCTGATTGAAAAAAGTCCAGGCCAAAAAAATTATTTTAAGTCCGAAAATTCCAGCAGTAAAGACTGCCAGACAAAATTAGCCATTTCGGCCTGAAACTGACCAACCTTGTCAGCTGGTTCCTTCTTTTTTTCCCAGAAGGACAATTGAGCTGCGGTCCTTTCCAGGACCTGATTTTCTATCCGCAGGAGTTTGGTCAGCAGTCCTTCTCCACCATAAGTTCTCAGCCGGGTCACATTGAGATATTGAGGCATCCTGCCACGACGATCAGGATAGAGATATGCCACTAATTTTCGGGAGAGAGCATTTAACTGGCAGGTTTCCTGGCCAGCAGCCGCCGCCACTTCTGGAATTTTCCCCGAATAAGGCCAGACCGGTATAGCTACTGAAGTGACCGGTTGACCCAGAATGACCCACATGGTGGCCAGGTCTGCCCGCTGGGGAGAAGGAGCTCCTGAAAAGACAATAGCCGCGGCCGTACTGTTCCGGTTTATAGTGTCATTAGTATTTATATATAAAGGCCGGGCCGGATCCTGAGGCAAGGTCATAGCCAAGGGGTAGGAATGAAGCTTTTCCTGGTTTAAATCCCTGGCCGCTGCCTGCAAGACAAAACGGACATCCAGCTGGCCAGTCGCCCGGGCGGTTTCGGCCAGCCGGGACATTCTTTCCAGCCTGATAAAGCCACCACCTTCCAGATAATCAGGCGAAGTATAGGCAAAATTGGTTCTGACGATATAACCAAAAGGAGCGACTTTTCTGTCAGCGGTATCAAAGCGCGTATAATAATCGCTCGAAGTCTCAAAAAAGACTGCCCCGCCCAGGGCATCTATTACCCCAAAATTGGCGGCCAGGTCAAGCCGGCCTTTTTCTCTCTGCAAGAGCTTCTCAACTTCATCGACGGTGGCACATTCACCCAAAGCCATTTTCATCAGGAGACCATTATCGGCCCCATCGTATTTTTTGTCCTTGACCGCCAGATCATCAGCCTGAGAATTGACAATAGCCAGCCCCTGATCGTTTAACCCTCCCCAGATCTCCAGGCCACCAGCATCAGTGGAATTAATCAGACCAATAAAGCCGTATTTAGCTCCTTTAAAATACATCAGCTTGTTCAGTACCTCTGAAGTATCGCGGTTTTTCCATAATAATGGCCGGCCACTGGTAGTTGCCCGGCCAGAAGCTACAATTAAAGTGCAGGCTGAAGCCCCATCCGGGATTGACTGGAGAACCAGAAAGAGAAAGGTCAGGATAACCAACAAGAAAATCTTTGATTTCGGCATAACTCCGACTCCTGATATGTTTTGAATCATTATAATAACATTAATTACAGAGTCAGAGCCAGAGCAACTGCCCTTTTTCCGGTAAGTTAAAAAGACAGACTATGGTTTCAGTCGCCAGTCCTACTATTCTTCTTCCGGCCTGATCCGGCCTTCTTTAACTGCTTCAGCAATAATTTTTTGCTGAAGCTGAACAGGAACTTCCTCATAATGAGAAAATTCCATCAAAAATGATCCGCGGCCGCCGGTAATTGAAGTTAAAGTCGGCTCAAAATCTAACATTTCAGACATGGGGACCAGGGCTCTTAAAATTCTCATATTACCTTTTTGCTCCATGCCCTGAACTTTTCCCCGGCGCCCGTTAAGAGCACCCATAATATCCCCCATATAGGCTTCCGGGGTGTAAATTTCGACCGTCATAATGGGTTCAAGAATAGTCGGCCTGGCTTCTTTCATCGCCTTTTTAAAAGCCATAGAAGCTGCTATCTTAAAAGCAATATCCGAAGAATCTACTTCATGGTAGGAACCATCATAGAGAACCACCTTGAAATCAACCACCGGATAACCGGCCAGAACTCCCTTCTTCCTGGCCTCCTGGATACCTTTTTCAATTGAGGGTATATAGTTCTTGGGTATCGCTCCGCCAAATATCTTATCTTCAAATTCGAAATCCTGCCCCCGGGATAAAGGCTCCATTTTAATTTTGACATCTCCATATTGACCGCGCCCGCCGGTCTGCTTCTTATATTTTCCCTGAACATCTGAACGGCCTTTGATGGTTTCCCGATAAGGGATCTTGGGCGGTTTGAGCTCGACGTCAACGTTATAACGTTTTTTCAGTTTTTCAGTTACAATCCGGACATGCAATTCACCATTGCCAGAAATCAGCAGCTGGTTGGTTTCCGGATCTCTTTCTATCCTGATGGTCGGATCTTCTTCTGTAATCCGGTGGGTAGCCTGAGAAATTTTATCTTCATCGGCCCTGGTTTTAGGCTCAATGGCAAAAGAGATAGAAGGTTCAGGAAACTTAATAGGCTCAAATTTAATATCTGCACCTTTAGCAGTCAGGGTATCACCGGTCAGCGTGACCTTAAGTTTGGCAGTGGCCACAATATCGCCGGCCTTAGCCTGGCCAGCTGGAACCTGCTCCTTCCCCTGAAGGAAGAATAAGCCGCCTAATTTTTCTTCGGTTTCGCGATTAGCATTATAAACCGCAGCCTCAGAAGTAATCCGGCCAGAAAACACCCTCATCAAAGTAATCCGGCCAGTATAAGGATCCGACAGGGTCTTAAAAACCAGAGCAGCCAGAGGGCCCTCAGGACTGAGATTTAACTCCCCTTCCTGGCCTTTAATCACCGCCTTTATTTTTCCTTTTTCTAAGGGTGATGGCATGAAGTCAACCAGGCCGTCCAGAAGCGGCTGAGTGCCGATATTACCAAGAGCAGAAACAGCAAAAATAGGAAAAAGCTGGTGGTTAAAGACACTTTTTTTCAAGCCTTGAACCAGCTCTTCCGGCGTCAGTTCACCCTGCTCAAAATATTTCTCCATCAGCCGTTCGTCGGTTTCGGCCACTGTTTCTACCAGCTCAGTGTAACGTTTATTAACTTCCTCCTGCCGATCGGCTGGAATCGCTGTTTCTTTAAATTGCCCGCTTTCATCTTTTTCAAAGACATAAGCTTTCTGCTTTAATAAATCAATGACGCCGGAAAAATTCTTTTCTTCGCCAATGGGAATCTGAACGGGAATCGCCTGACGGCCAAAAAATTGCTGAATTTCCTCTACCGTTCGCTTAAAACTTGAATTTTCCCGGTCGAGCTTGTTGATAACAATCAGCCTGGGCAGCTTGAGCTCTTCCAGCATCTCCCAGACCTTTTCCGTGCCAACTTCAACTCCAGCCACTCCGCAAACGACCAGCAGGGCTGAATCCACGGCTCTCAAGCTGGCTCTGGTATCCCAGAGGAAACTGGAATAGCCGGGTGTATCAATGATATTGACTTTGTGATCCTTCCATTCGACAAAGCAGGGAGTAGAGTTGATAGAAATCTTTCTCTCTATTTCTTCCGGATCGAAATCAGTGACCGTATTACCTTTATCCACCTTAGTCAGTCTGGTAGTTACTCCGGTATTAAAGAGCATGGCCGCCGTCAGAGAAGTTTTACCAGAAGAGCCATGCCCGATAATGGCTATATTTCTCAGCTGTTCGGGGCTATAATCCTTCATCCTTGTTCCTCCAGTGATTGGCTTTTTCCGCTCAAGAAGCAGTTCTTGGCTCTTGAACATATATAATAATAAAAAAACTGGATAGACTCAAGGAAAAGCCTGATTATTTTTGGGCAGCCGCCTCTTTGTCCAGAATTTCCTGCAGATCAGCTGGCCAAGGGCAACGGAATTTAAGACGTTCTTTTTTGACGGGATGCTCAAATGATAACTCAAAGGCATGAAGAAATAAGCGTGGCCCGGGTTTACCTTTCTTTCCGGCGGTCTGACCATAACGGCTATCTCCCAGGAGAGGATGACCCAGAGCTGAGAGATGAACCCTCAGCTGATGAGTTCGGCCAGTCAAAGGTTTCAAGGCCAGCAAAGTTGAATTTTTAAATTCCCGGAGAACTTCATATCTGGTAATAGCTACCCGGGGTTTTCGGCTTTTGACCGACATCTTCTGTCTATCGGCCGGATGCCGTCCCACCGGGAGGTCAATTATGCCCTTCTTATCTTTGAATCGGCCAGCCGCCAGGCCTAAATAGACTTTTTCTACCGACCGGTCTTCAAACTGGCGCCTCAAGGAATGATAAGCAGTCTGGGTTCTGGCCACCACCATCAAACCCGAGGTGTCCTTATCGAGGCGGTGAACAATACCAGGCCTCAAGGGAGAACCAACGTTTTTGATCTCCGGATAAAAGAAAACCAGGCCATTCACCAGCGTCCCCCGGGACTGGCCAGCACCTGGATGGACAGCCAGACCGGACGGTTTGTCTAAAACTATTACCTGGCTATCTTCATAAATGATATTGAGCTTTATTTCCTGCGGCTCAAGTTCTATGTCTGTGATACTCTCTTCAGTCCAGATCTCTACAACTTCTCCAGGCTTTAACTTATGACCAGATTTTACCGGAAGGCCGTCAACTGTCACCTGCCCCTCTTTGATCGCTTTCTGAATTCTGGCCCGGCTGATTTCTTTTAGCCTGCCTTTTAGAAAAAGATCCAGCCTTTGAATCTCAGAAGCAGCCACCTCAAACTTGTAATTAATCACTCTTCCTTTGTCGTAAAATAAAATACAAGGCCAATCCGGCCACCAAACCGATCAGACAGTAAAGCTGGGGCAGGGATAAACTGGTCAGAGCACTCCCGCTACTTATAACATAAGTGCTCTCGTCGTGATCGCCGCGAAAATACTCGGTAAAAAAACGGATGACCGAATAGTTGATGATGTAAAGGGAAAAGACCTGGCCGGCAAATTTTTTTCTTTTGAAAACTAAAAATAGAACCAGAAAGTTCAAAAAATTAAGCATGGCTTCATAGAGCTGGACTGGATGCAGGGGAATATTAAGGGGGATTCCGGTTAATTCCCGGGCATATTCGTTCTTAAAAACAGCTGCCCAGGGGAGCGAACAACTCCGGCCATAACAACAACCAGCCGAAAAACAGCCCAGCCGGCCAAAACCATGACCCAGAGCAATAGCCGGAGCAACTAGATCAGATACCGGCCAGAGTGGAATATGTTTGTGCCTGAAATAGAGAATCGCAAAAATCACGCCAAACGTTAATCCCCCCTGGAAAACTCCTCCGGAGCGAGCTAAGCTGACCAGTTCAGAAGGATTATGAAGATAAAAAGAAAAATGGCCAAAAAGAAGAACCAGCTTAGCTCCAATAAGCGAGACCAGAATGATCCAGAAAGCTGCATCCAGCAGCCGGTTAGGGTCAAAGCCGGCCTTTTTACCCTGAACATAAACAAACCAGAGAGCCGCAGCCACGCCCAAGGCCATGAAGAAACCATAAGTATGAATGGTCAGCGGACCCAGTTTAAGAAGGATCGGGTACACGTTTTTTGCTCCTCAACAGATCAAAAAGTAACAAGATTACCCCGACAGTTATGCAGCTATCAGCCAGATTAAAGAAAGGCCAATGAAAGCGCCCGGCATAAAAATCAAGAAAGTCAATAACATAGCCCCGGAAAAGCCGGTCAATAATATTACCTATAGCTCCGCTGATAATGAGAGAAAGTGACAGCCGGGGAAGAATCATCTCGCGGGAAGTCTTAAAAAAATAATAGACCACCACTCCCAGGGCCAGGATAGCTCCGAGATTAAGCAGGATTCTGCTCAGTGGATACTGGCTATTACTCAGGAAACCAAAAATTGCCCCCCGGTTATGAACTCTGGTCAGGTTAAAAAAGCCAGGGATCACAGTGACCACCTGATAAAGCGAAAGAGAGCTGGCCACTAAATACTTGGTCAGCTGATCCAGCGCCAGCCAGAATAAGATAAAGATAAAATAAAAATAACCTTTGATTTTCATTTATTTTTATAATCAGCCTTGAGCACCTTGAGACAGCGGGCGCAAACCTGGGGATAATCAGCATCCTCGCCGACAGTGGTCGAAAAATTCCAGCAGCGTTCACACTTCTGACCTTCTGCCCGTTCTACCCTGATTTTTAATTCAGGACCAGCTTGTGGTTTAACCCCAACCCCCGAGACAATAAAAATCATCGGCAGGTCAGGACGGAACCCGGCCAGCAGGTCGAAATCATCAGGCGAAGCCTGAATAATGATCTGAGCCTCCAGGGAATTCCCAACCAGTTTATTCTCTCTGGCTTTTTCTAACTCTTTTTGAACTTCGGCTCTTATTTCCAGCAGCCGTCCGACCTTCTTCAAGCTGTCTTCAGATAGCCAGGCTTCTTTCTCATCAGGGAAGGAACAAAGATGGACTGACTCCTCTTTGCCTGGATAAGAGGGCATAACCTCCCAGGCTTCTTCAGCGGTAAAAGGCAAAACTGGTGCCATCAGGCGAAGGGTCTGGTTAAGAACCTGAAACATGGCCGTTTGCCCCGACCGCCTCTCCAGCGACCCCGCCCCTGAACAATACATCCGGTCCTTGATGACATCAAGATAGAAAGCACTCAGGTCAACAGTAAAGAAATTATAAAGAGTATGGAAAACGATATGGAATTCATACTGATCATAAGCTTCGATCACCCGGCTGGCCACCTGGCGTCCTCTTTCCAGGATCCAGCGGTCAAGCCAGTGAAGCTCCTGCCTGGCTACTAGGTCGGTAGCCGGATTAAAATCAAACAGGTTACCCAGCAGAAACCGCCAGGTGTTTCTGATTTTGCGATAGGCTTCGACCAGGCGCTGTAATATCTCCGGCCCGAAGCGGGCATCTTCTTTATAATTCAGCATGGCCACCCAGAGCCTCAAGATTTCAGCCCCATGCTGTTTGATTATTTCTCCCGGTTCGACTACGTTGCCTAAGGATTTGGACATAGCCCTTCCCTGCTCATCAAGAACAAAGCCATGAGTCAGACAGGTTTTGAAAGGCGAGTTCTGGCGGGCTCCAACTCCGATGACCAGTGAGCTGTTAAACCAGCCACGGTATTGATCATGCCCTTCGACATAAAGGTCAGCCGGCCAGGGCAATTCCGGCTTTTTTCCCAGAAGACTGTGGCTGGCTCCTGATTCAAACCAGACATCAAGAATGTTATTTTCCTTTTTGAACTGGCTGGAATGGCAGACGGGGCATTTGGTCTCAGGTGGAAGCAGGTCGGCCGCCTGTCTTTTAAACCAGGCATTAGAACCTTCCCGTTCAAAGATATTAGCTACATACCGGGTTGTTTGCTCATCAGCCAGAATATGACCGCAATTTTCACAGTAAAAAGCAGGAATAGGCACTCCCCAGGATCTTTGCCGTGAAATGCACCAGTCAGGCCGGCTGGACATCATGTTGGCTATTCTCTCTTCTCCCCAGTAAGGAATCCATCTAACTTTTTTGATCTCGTCTAGAACTTTCTCTCTTAAACCATTTTTATCCATAGAAATAAACCATTGCTCGGTTGCTCGGAAAATGACTGGATTTTTGCAGCGCCAGCAATGCGGGTAAGAATGGCTGATTTCATCTTCTTTAAGAAGCGTTCCATCCCTTTTCATATCTTCAATAATTCTGTTATTAGCCTCAAAGACATTAAGACCGCTATAGCTTTCTACCTGAGGCAAAAACCGGCCTTCTTCATCTACCGGCGTATAGATGTCAAGCCCGTAAGCCAGGCCGGTCAGGTAATCATCATAACCATGCCCGGGAGCCGTATGAACAGCGCCAGTGCCTTCTTCAAGAGTCACATAGTCAGCCAGGACCAGTTGCGACTCGCGATCAATAAAAGGATGTTTGGCTTTGAGGCCTTCCAGCTTGTTGCCCGGGAAAATAGCTAACTCTTTATAGTCTCTAAAACCAAGTTCCTTAGCCACCGCGGGCAGAAGCCGCCGGGCAATAATATAAACTTCGCCGTCCATCTCGGCCGCTACATACTCATGTTCAGGGTGAAAAGCTATGGCCAGGTTGGCTGGCAGAGTCCAGGGGGTCGTCGTCCAGATAATGACTGAAACTTTTTTTCCTTTAAGAGCCGGGAATTCCTGAGACAGATCAGAAATCAAAGGAAACTTAACATAGACCGAAGGTGATTTGGTGTCTTTATATTCGATCTCCGCTTCCGCCAGAGCTGTTTGACAGTGCAAACACCAGTGAACGGGCCTTTTGCCTTTATAGACATTGCCCGAGGCAAAGAAAGCCGACAGCATTCTCAAAATATCAGCTTCATATTCAGGATTCATCGTTAAGTAGGGTTTTAACCATTCTCCAAAGACCCCCAGTCTTTTAAACTCCTCTCTCTGGATCTCAATAAATTTAAGAGCGTACTTCCGGCATTCTTCTCTTATCTCAATAATTGACATCTCTTTCTTCTTAGGACCAAGCAGCTGATCAACCCTGATTTCGATCGGCAGTCCATGGCAATCCCAGCCAGGGATATAAGGTGATAAATAACCTCTCATGGTTCTTGATTTGACAATAAAATCCTTAAGAATTTTATTGAGAGCTGTGCCTAAATGGATATGCCCATTAGCATAGGGTGGTCCGTCATGAAGAATGAAGGCCGGCTGGCCCTGCCGGCTGGCTATAATTTTATGGTAAAGATCGATTTTTTCCCATTTTTTTTGGATCTCAGGTTCCTTCTGAACCAGTTGAGCTTTCATGGCAAAGGAAGTCTGAGGCAAATTGAGCGTCTTTTTCAGATCATTTTTGTCAGCCATTGACCTATCTCCAGCCGTTACCAAATTTTTCCTATTATAAATCAGCTCAGACCAAACCGCCAGATTTCAGCTGTATTTTTTAAGAAGCAGCCTTCAGCTTCTGCTTAGTTGAGCCGGTAGTGAGCCCCTTTGCTTTCGGGGTTGGCCAGGGCGGCTCTGGTAATCAATAAGGCAACCAGTAGCCCATGCCGGAGATCAACCAGCTGGGGATCCATAGGCGCCTCTTGATAAAACTTGTCAATCCGGTGCTGCAGGTACTCGAGGTCTGCTCTGGCTCTTTCCAGGCGCTTGGTGGTGCGGATGATACCGGCATAGTTCCACATGGTTGAACGGATAGTTGCCCAGTCCTGATAAATTAAGGCTGGGTCAATCGGCTCCTCCTTCTCCGGGTAGCGCCAGGCCCGGATCAAGCCCGGATCGCACCTCAGTTGAGGTTCGAAAGTTTCAGCTATCTGGCTGACAGCCCTTGTCCCCCAGACCAATCCTTCCAGTAGCGAGGTCGAACCAAGCCGGTTAGCTCCGTGAAGCCCGGTGCAGGCTACTTCACCCACGGCATAAAGGCCTGGCAGGGATGACCGGCCCCAGGTATCAACTAAAACTCCCCCGCAGGAGAAATGGGCAGCCGGGACAACCGGGATTGGTTCTCTGGTAATATCAATTCCATATTTCAGGCAGGTCTGATAAATGTAGGGAAATCGCTTTTTGATATCAACCCGGCTATATTCGGCCAGATCAAGGAGAACAAACTTCGAATTGGTATTAATCATCTCCTGATAAATGGCCCTGGTGACTTCGTCCCGGGGAGCTAAATCTTTGAGCAGGCTATATTTATCCATAAAGGCCACACCATCGCGGGTCTTTAATCTGGCCCCTTCTCCCCTGACCGACTCTGAAATCAAAAAATTATCAGATTCTCGGTGATAAAGAGCTGTTGGATGAAACTGGATATATTCCATATTGACAATTCTGGCTCCGGCCCGCTGAGCCATGGCATAACCTGAACCTATCGCCGTCTTAGGATTGGAAGTGAATTCAAAGATGGCTCCGCAGCCGCCGGTGGCCAGGACGGTATAATTGGCTATGAATTTTTTAACCTGGCGGGACTTATTATCAAGAACATAAGCGCCGAGACAGACAGGCTCCCGGTAAGAGGCTAAAGGATCAAGCAAATGGTGGGGACTGGTCAGCAGGTCCACAGCCGTATGATCGAAAAAAAGGTGGATATTCGGGAAATCCTTCAGCCGGTTATATAAAGCCGTGGCTATTGTCCGGCCAGTAGCATCAGCCACATGAAGAATCCGCCGCCGGGAATGGCCTCCTTCCAGGGCATAGTCGAGTTTATCAGGTGAAGAACGGGCAAAAGGGATTTTTAATTCCTGGATCAAAATCCGGTCTATGGCTTTCTTGCCTTCAGCTACCAGCACCTCCACCGCCTCAGGATTATTAATATAATCGCCAGCTTTTAGAATATCTTCCTTGAGCAGCTCGGGTTTATCATCCTGCCCGAAAGAAACTATTCCTCCCTGAGCCCAGTAAGTATTGGAACCCTCTATCCCTGGTGATTTGACCACCACATTTACTTCCAGTCCTCGCCTGGCTGCTTCCAGGGCAGTAATCCCGCCAGCAATTCCGCTGCCAATAATTAGAATATCTGAATATACTTCCTGTTCAGTAACTTCCGACATGTCTGCCTTTCTTAAACAAATTCAAGGGAGATATCAACCGACCGGAAAGAATGAGTCAGAGCTCCAACTGAAATAAAATCAACTCCGGCGAGAGCCAGATCTCTAACCGTGCTGAGATTAACCTTACCCGACACCTCCAGCGGCAGACGGCCAGAGACCAGCTTGACCGCCTGTCTGATCATTTCCAATCCCATATTATCAAGCATGATCAGATCAGCTCCGCCCGCCAGAGCTTCCTCTACTTCCCGGAGATTGGTCGCTTCAATTTCTATTTTTAGCCCTGGAGTTGTTTTTTCCTTAGCCTTTTTCAAAGCAGCTGGAATCCCGCCGGCTATCCTGATATGGTTATCTTTAATAAGCACCATATCCGATAAGCTCATTCGATGATTTTTCCCACCACCAACTCTGACCGCATATTTTTCCAGCGCCCGCCAGCCCGGTGTTGTTTTTCTGGTATCAAGAATAGAGGCTTTTGTTCCGCTCACCGCCTCAACAAAGGAGCGGGTTAAAGTCGCAATCCCTGATAATCTCTGCAGAAAATTCAAGGCTGTTCGTTCAGCTTTTAAAATCGAGGCCGCTGAGCCCGAGACTTCAGCCAGGATTTCTCCCGGACTGAATAGATAACCGTCCTCTCTTGGATTTAACAATTTGAGGTCAGGATCCACGGCCTGCATAACCCTGGCTGCGATCCCAAGGCCAGCCAGCACACCCTTTTCTTTAGCCAGAAAGACGGCCGAAGCTGGCAGCCCGGGTGGGACAATCGCCTCAGTGGTAACGTCCCCGGCCGGCAGGTCTTCTTCGAGGGCCAGAGCAATTAAACCGTCAAGTTTCCTTTCATCCATAGCCATAAGAAGTTGATTATATGAATTGTTCTCTGGTGAGTCAATTAAAGAACTTAGCCTGGAGCCAGGGGCTGGCGGGAGGCTTGATTATTAGCAGAATTTATGCCAGAATTGATTTTAATTTTTCTTCAGGGCAGTAACTAATATGAGCAAACAATTGGTGACAGACTCTGTCTGCCAGGATCCTTTCCAGTTAAGCACCTCTCTCTTGAAAAAAGTGCTGATGACCGCCTTAAGTCAGGGCGGTGATTTTGCTGATCTCTTCTTTGAGTACCGGACGTCTCTGTCGATCCTGATGGAAGAAGATTTAATCAAAGAGACCGATGAAACCCTGACCAGTGGCCTGGGCATCAGAGTGATTAAAGGCGGCCGGACAGGCTATGCTTATTCAAATGACCTGAGCCAGGAAAAGCTTCTGGAGGCAGCCAGATCAGCGGCCGCTATTGCCGGTGCCGGCCTGGTCCACCCTCAGGATTTTCAGTTCAGGCCTTTAAGAATTAAAAACCAGGTGGGTAGAGTTAAAAAGCTGGCCACAGCTTCTTCTCTTCAGGGAAAACTCGGCCTGATCAAACGGGCTTACCAGTCGGCTCTGAATTTTGATCAGGCTGTAAAAAAAGTTCAGGTAATTTATGCGGAATCCACTCAGCAGGTCTGGATATTAAACTCAGAAGGGTTGTCGGTTAAAGACTGCCGGCCAATGGTCAAGCTTGTTGTTCATACCTTAGCCGAAAAGCAGGGACACTGGGAATCGGGTTACTATGGAGGCGGGGGCCGGGTCGGGCTGGAGTTTTTCAGGAACTCCCTGACTCCCGAAGCTATTGCCGAAGAATCAGCCCGGGAAGCCTGCCTGCTCCTCGAGGCAGTTGATCCACCGGCCGGTCAGTGGCCTGTTGTTTTATCTCCAGGACACAGCGGAGTTCTGGTTCATGAAGCGGTTGGCCATCTGCTGGAGGCTGATTTTATCAGAAAGAAAACTTCTATTTTTTACGACAGGCTCGGCCAGCAGGTAGCGTCAGGACAGATTACTATTTATGATGATCCGACTATTCCCGGCTTTCGAGGCTCATACAATCTTGATGACGAAGGAACCTGGCCAGAAAAAACACTGCTCGTTGAGGCAGGCGTCCTGAAACAGTTTCTGCAGGACAAGCTGTCGGCCAGATTAATGGGCCAGAAGACTAACGGACATGGACGCCGGGAGGATTTTACTAACTGGCCGCTGCCCAGAATGAGCAATACTTATATCGCTCCTGGAAAATACTCAGCTGAAGAAATAATTCAGTCGGTCAAAAAAGGCTTTTATGTCAGCCGTTTATCCGGCGGTCAGGTGGAAGACTCCGGAAAATTTACTTTTTCGGTTACCTTAGGATTCCTGATTGAGAACGGCCGGCTGACCAGACCGGTCAAACAGGCAACTTTAATCGGGACCAACCTGGATATTCTTCAAAAGGTGGAGATGGTCGGCTCCGATCTCAAATTTGGCTTGCAAACCGCCACCTGCGGCAAGGAGGGTCAGTGGGTCCCTGTCAACGATGGCTGTCCGACGATGAAAGTTGGCGGCCTGACCATCGGAGGTAAGTCATGAAGATCCGAAGCAAGAAAAATAATGATCTGAGATTGCTGGCCGATGAACTGGTCGAGACTGGACTCAAAAAAGGGGCCGACGAAATCGAGGTCACTATCTATGATGGGCGCACGTTCGAAGTTACAGTCCGTCTGGGACAGATAGAAAACCTGGTCGAAGCCGGTTCTAAGTATTGCTCCATCCGGGTTTTTAAGGAAAAAAGGAAAGCTTCTTTCAGCACCTCTGACCTCTCCCGGCCAGCTCTTTTTTCTTTAGTGGACAGGGCTATAAAAAGGGCAGCCTTGACTCAGCCTGATCAATTGGCTGGACTACCCGAGCGTCCCAGGTATAAAGTTGACGAATTGTCGCTAAAACTCTCTGACCCAGCCCTGACTGAATTAAAGCCTGAGAAAAAGATAGAACTGGCCCTGGAGACAGAAAAAATTGGCCTGGCCGACCGGCGCCTAACTAATTCCTTTGGAGCCAGTTTTGTGACCAACGAACTCAAGAACATTCTGGTCAGCTCCAATGGATTTAGTGGTGAATACGATGAGACCTACGCCAGCTTGAGCCTGGGCCTGCAGGCCGGCCAGGGTGACCAGCTGGTCGAAGATTACTGGCTTTCCTCTGCCCGCCATCTAAAAGACCTGGCTTCGCCCCAGGAAGTAGCTAAAGAAGCGCTTAGCCGAACAGTCCGCCAGCTAAATTCCCGTCAGGTAAAAACCCAGACCGTTCCAGTTATTTTTGAACCGCTGATGACCTCCTGGCTGCTGGCTTTTCTTTTTCAATGTGTCTCCGGTCAGGCTGTTTACCAGAAAGCCTCTTTTCTGGCGGACAGGCTTGGAGACAGGGTGGGAGATAAGGCTCTCAGAATAATTGACGACGGCCTGTTGCCCGGCAAACTCGGTTCAAAGCCGTTTGATGCTGAAGGAGTTCCAGCTCAGACCACGCTGGTTATTGACTCCGGATTTTTAAAGAACTTTCTGTGCGATACCTATGCCGGCCGGAAACTCGGCCTGGCTTCCACCGGCAATGCTGATGAAAACGGTATCGGGCCAAACAATTTTTATCTCCAGCCTGGTTCAGTTTCACCTGAACAAATTATCAGCTCTACCCCCAAAGGCTTGCTGCTGACCAGAACGATTGGTCACGGGCTTAATCCGGTGACCGGAGATATCTCCCGCGGAGCCTTCGGCCTGTGGATTGAAGATGGCCAGATTACTTTTCCGGTATCCGGGATCACGGTTTCGGGCAATCTGGGCAAAATATTGAAGTCAATAGAGATGACCGGCTCTGATCTTAATTTTTATAGCCAGTTCAGCGGACCGACCATCAAGGTGGCCGAAATGACAGTGGCTGGTCTTTAAACTTTCAGGTTATCAGGGAATTTCTGTCCATAAAAATTAAGGTGGCTAACATCCTTCAGGCTCCGTTTGGGCACATGAAGACAGCCAGCCTCATCCTTCCAGTACTTAACTGAGCCAGAATATTCTTCAGCTACTGGTTGTTCGGCCGGATAACCAAGGGCAATAACCGAGTCAATTTTGAGCGCCTCCGGCAGTTTTAGAACGGGCTGGAGCCGGTCACGGTCAACGGAAATAAGCCAGCAGCAGCCCAGGCCGGCAGACATAGCTCCGAGAATTATGTTTTCAGCCGCCGCCCCGACATCATACTCAAACCCTTTAGTCCTGATCTGAGTATTAACCAGAATGATGATATAAGCGGCCGGTTCCTGACCTGGCTTAGGATCACCGGCAGGATTTATATAGGCTGCCCAGCGCAAACAGGAAAACACTTGCTTCCTGATTTCTCCATCATTAACGGCCAAAAACTCCAGCGGTTGAAGGTTGGAGGCCGAGGGCGCCAGGCGCCCCAGATCAGTTAATTTAAACAGGAGATCAAGCGGCACCTCCGCCGGTTGAAACTGTCTGATTGTCCTTCTTTTCCTGATTAAACTCATCAGGTCTTCCATTTGGACCTCCTCTTCAAGCAGTTTTTTTTGATTGACCTGGCTCAGGCGCTATAAAATTAAAAACCAAATTGACGGCCAGCAAGAAGAGCCCGGCGGCCAGATACATTTGCTTCAGGCCGACCAGCTCGGAGACCCAGCCATAAAAGATTGAGCCGAATCCCATGCCGACGTCAAATAAAGAATTATAAAGACTGATGGCCAGACCTTTATTGCCGCGGCCCATGAAATCGATCAGGTAGGCGCTCAGAGCCGGAAAGATTAACCCCTGACCAAGGCCCCCCAGAAAGCCGGTGGTCAGCAGGAGCCACTGACTGTTGATTCTGGAGATTAAAAAAAGGTTAAAGACGATTAACAAAGCCGAAAGAAAAACCACCTTCTTGCGTCCATATTGATCAGAGATTCCGCCAAACCGGAAACGGGAGAGAATTGCCGCGACTGAAAAAACAATGAAAAAAGGACCAACCCGGCCAAGGTTAAGAGAATTGACTAAAAGCGGCATAAAATAAATCATAGCTCCCCTGACCGAGCCGTGGACAACGGGCATCAAGCCGATAAAGAGCAAAATGAGCCAGGTGGCATATTTCCAGTCAGTTTGCCGGCCGCCAGGAGTTAAGTCTTCTTCCAGCTCTTCCCGGGGCAGCTCTTTAGTGATCAAGATCAGAATTAAGGATATGACCAGGCAGATCAGGGCCGAATTGACCAGCCAGGGAAAGCCCCAGCGGTTGATTATTTCTTCGCCCAGAGAGGGACCAACTGCATTGGCAATCAAGCCGGCCACCCCCACAATGCCAATTGACCTGGCCACACTCTCGACCGGAGCCAAGTCGGTGCACATGGCAATATTAGCGGTCATGCTAATACCCCAGCCCAGACCCATGACAGACCTTAGAATTACCGGCAAATAGCCGGCATCCCTGACCAGATGAAAAAAGGGAATAACTCCAATTAAGATAAGCAAGCCGAAGACTGAAATTCTCTTCCCCCCTCGCCGGTCAATCAAGTGACCGAAAAAAGGCCGGATTAAAATGGCGGTAACACTGTGGATACCCATAATCAGGCCGATCTGGGCCGTTCTGGGATTAAACTGTTTTAAAAAAAGGGGCAGAATAAAAAACAGGCTGATGGCCAGATAAAGAAAAAAATAGGCTGAAACGCCCAGGACAAAATCCAGAGTCCAGAAGCGAGCGGACTTTTTGCCCTGATTTAATTCGACCATGCTCTACACTTTGCCTTAGTTCTGTCAGGATTAAAGTATTTTAATAACCCAAATCCGCCGGTTTGTAAACCCTGGTCAATCAGTATGAAGAACAGGCTGGTTTGACAGACAATAAGTAAAATGATAAAAAACATCAAATCTTTAGCGGCAGGGCCAAAATGAAAAAAATAAATTTTTCTGACCGGACAATCATAAAAAGATTGGGGCTGGATTCTTTATTGATTTTGTCCGGCTCAATCATCATGGGCATCGGTTATGCCTTATTCCTGATTCCTTTCCACTTAGTGCCAGGCGGCCTGTCCGGCATTTCCATCATGCTCAACTATCTGTTCCATTTGCCAGTCGGCCTGGTAATCATTGTTTTGAATATTCCTGTTCTTCTGATCAGTTATAGATTCCTCAGCCGGAAATATGTCTTTACCACCCTGGCCGGCATGCTGTCATCTTCTCTTTTGATTGATTTCTTTAACCAGGTTCTTAACTGGCCAAAAGGCACTGAGAACATGTTGCTGGCCTCGATTTATGGCGGGCTCCTTCTGGGGCTTGGACTGGGACTGGTCTTTAGAGGGGAAGCTTCAACTGGCGGCTCCGATGTCATCGGCCTGATCCTCAACAAATACCTCGGGGTCTCCGTTGGCATGGGAATCATGATCACCGATTTTATCATCATCTCGGCTTCGGGTCTGGTTTTCAGGCAGCTGGAGGCACCGCTTTATGGTTATATTGTTCTTTTTATTTCTTCCCGGGTCATTGACCTGGTACTCGAAGGCTGGAATTTTTCTAAACTGGTTATTATTACTTCCAGCCAGCCGGAACTAATTGCTGATTTCATTCTGCATCAGCTGGACCGAAGCGGCAGTGCCCTCAAGTCCCGTTCTCTTTATCTTAACCGCGATGGTGAAATAATAATTACAGTAATTCACCGCAAGCAGTTAGCTGAACTCAAGAGCTTTATCCGGAGAACAGATCCTGAGGCCTTTGTCATTGTCAATGACACCTATGAAGTCCTCGGCAAGGGATTTAAGGCCAATCAAGCTGGCTAAGAGAAAAATGAACAGATCCGGGAAAGAAAGGCCTCGCTCCAACCGGTCTGGCCTCAGCTTCGCAGCCGGTAGCCGGCCTGGCTCATAATTTCAGCTTCTTTATTTCTTTGAGCACTTCTATAACCGAACCGTCGTCCACCTGACTCCAGGCCCGGTCCAGCCGGCTGAGCAAACCGGCCAGCTGCCAGGCAATATCCGACTTTAAAAAAGAACTAACCTCTCTCGGACTGCGGATAATGGCTGGATTAAGATCACCAGGCCATTGACCACTGCCGCCACGGAAGCCCGGCTGAAAAAGGACCTGGTTGGCCAGAGTTAAAAAATGATCACGAAGATTTATAAAATATAGAAGACAATAAATATCAAGGAGATAACGTTTCTCGCTCCCGTTAACCTTTTCGATTTCTTCCAGCAGGCCGGCTGGAGGTTCATATTGATAGACCTCTTTCATGGCTTGAAGCAACCTGTCATCCCGGTCCAGAGCGGCCGGCAGGACTTCCCTTCTATAAAATTCCTGAAGCTGAGAAAAATCGAAGGGAATTTTCTTAGCCCGGGGTTCGTCTGGAGAAATAACCAGAACCGGCCTGGAGCTATTTATCAAATAAATTTCCTCCCGGTCATAAAAACCGTCATCATCGGTATCAAAATAACGGATCTCCCCAAGTCCAGGACAGCCAGCCAGGTAACCGAACTGACACCAGCCTTCCTTTGAGCCAAATAAATGAATCTTCTGGTCAAGCTGGCTATAATAAAACTCAACCGGTCCGTTTAGATGGCGGGCAATTTCTCTCCTGATATTCCACTTCTGAATAAAAGAAGAAGTTCCTGGCAAGATGACTCTCTCTGGCAGCCAGCCAATTCCCTGGCCCCGAGTTTCCAGAGTAGAAGCCGGGCCGCCGAGCAGGTCATCTGAATATTCCCTCCAGGAAAAACCAGCGGCCTCTGGTTGATAAGAATAAACTAATTTCTTCAAATCTTCCCTGGGGACAAAATAGACTTCCTGGGGAGGCCGTCTCCAGGCAGAATAACTCCTGAACAGTTTTAAATCAAAAGTCAGCTGGCCAGACTGAATCAAGCTAAAATCATAATCAAAAAGTTTTTCCTGGTTATTTTCCCCTGACAGGTCAAAACTGGCTTCCAGACTTCTGATAACTGGCTCCCTCAGGTCTTTTGACCAGTTATTTATCGCCTTAATAAAATTATTCTTATCGCCGGCTGATTGCACCTGGCTGCGAATGATGAGATCGCTGAGTCCATCCTGGTTTAAATCATAACTGCTTTCGGGGCAAATGTCAGCCGGCCAGAAGCTGCCGGTTAAGGGGTTAAAGATATTTTTAAAATATAATTTATCGCCAGCTAAGTTTTCCAGGAACTTACCTGAAAGCAAATCAAGCGGTGTTTCATATTTAAAAATCTCGCCTATATTTTCATAATCATAACCGCCCCAGACCCGGCTGAGATAACCGCGGTCATAAAACCTGATCTCCATATAATCTGCCTGGCCGTCTCCATTTTCATCGGCATAATCAACCATGACTTCAGCCAGTCCATCACGGTTAAGATCATAAAGGTAGCAGTCCTGGCTATAATCGCCGCCGGTGGCCAGGCTGCCGTTACCATCATCATCAATGATCCAGACCAGTCCCTCAGTCAGACGGCCATCCTCCCCTTTATAGCTTTCAGCCCTGATCATCATTCTGTCCTTAGCTTCACCTTTTTCCGGGATCAGATAACTTTCGCCGGTTTTTAAATTCAGGGCATTTTTCCACCACCTTTTTGTCCGGAGGCTGATTAACCGTCCGTCAGCCGACAGGGCTGTTTGTTTCATCCACCAGCTGCCAGCTTTTTCCTGGCCAGCTTTTAAGGCTACCGGTAGTTTTTCATCTGAGGCCGGATCTTTCCCGGACAACCAGGATAGACTGATGATAACTGTTAAAATCAAGCTCCAGCCTGCTTTTGACTTTATTAACTTTTTCATTGGCCAGTCCCAAAAATCAATATATGCCTGAAGAATTAATTTAATGCTATTTTAGAAAGAAAGCGATGTCAATCAGAATAATAGATGAAGAAGGCTTCCGCTGAGAAAAAGGTGTCTTTGAGCTGGTGTTTTTTGCTATAATTTTTTTAATTGAAAGCAGAGGTTAATCTATGGATTGGCTAAAAGACATTAGGCCTGAATTAAAGTCATCAGTCTCTCCTGTTTATGATCCTGATTTTTTGCCGCTCGGCCTGTTTTTTGACTGGTACCAGCGGGCAGCAGCCGGAAGCCGGGAAGAAATAGGGCTGGCTATTGAGCGCGAGAATGGCCTGACCTCAGTCTGGACAGGCCGGATTCTTCCCTTGACTGCAAAAAACTGGCCGCTGACTCTGGCCTTTGTTGAGCGCCTGATCAAATTTCTGTTATGGCAAAAAGGAGGCTTCAAAATCTATTTTTATGGCCCGGAAGCTATTTATCAGGAGATTAAAAATCATTATTCACCACCAGGACAACGGGCCTTTGATGTTGATCTGATGAGTACAGTCTATGAACAGCCGTTTTCGGTGGTTCAAGTCAAAAAGCCAGACCTGCCGGCCGGGCGTCAGAGCCCTGTTTCCTTAGGTGGCCATGTTGACGGCTGCCGGCTGGGTTTTGACCTTGGAGCCAGTGACTTTAAAGTAGCTGCACTCCAGGCCGGACAGGTAGTTTTTAGTGAAGAGATTCCCTGGCAGCCACAGGAGCAGGCGGACCCCGCCTATCATTATCAGCATCTTCAAGCCGGGCTGAAAAAAGCGGCAGCCAGCCTGCCAGCCGTCGAGGCCATTGGCGGCAGCGCCGCCGGAATTTATATCAACAATCAGGTGAGAATTGCTTCTCTTTTCCGCTCCGTTCCCAGGCCGATCTTCGATCAAAAAGTAAAGAACCTGTTTGTAGATTTACAGCGTGAATGGGGAGTTCCACTGGAAGTTATCAATGACGGCGAGGTTACTGCCCTGGCCGGTTATCTGAGCTTGAATCAGCCAGCTATCTTGGGGGTAGCCATGGGTTCAAGTGAGGCTGGCGGTTATCTTGATTCAGCCGGTCATCTGCCTGGCTGGCTGGACGAACTGGCCTTCGCGCCAGTTGACCTTAATCCAGAAGCAGCCATTGATGAATGGTCGGGCGACCGCGGAGTCGGAGCCATGTATTTTTCCCAGCAGGCAGTTAATAAACTGGCCAGGAGGGCAGGCTTTAAATTTCCAGAGGAAATGAAGCTGCCAGAACGGCTGAAGCAAATTCAATTTTTAGCTGAGAAAAACGATCCGGTAGCTATTAGGATCTTTCAGGATATCGGGGTTTACCTTGGTTATACGGCTCACCTTTATTCGCTTTTTTATGATTTCAGCCCTCTGCTGATTCTCGGCCGGGTGACTTCTGGTTCAGGTGGCGAGTTGATTAAATATCAAGCTGAAACCGTTTTGAAGACTGATTTTCCTCAACTGGCCGAAAAAATTGTCATTCACCTCTCAGATGAACAAAGCCGGCGGGTTGGCCAGGCCGTGGCTGCCGCTACCCTGCCGGAAATAAAAAAATAGGAGAAAAAGCGATGGAAATTATTATTCAACCCGATAGCCAGCAAGCCAGCCTGCTGGCCGCCAGGTTGATCAACAAAATAATGAGACAGAAGGAAAAGCCGGTGCTCGGCCTGGCCACCGGCCAGACGCCTCTTCTGCTTTACCGGCTGCTGGCCCAAATGCACCGTCAAGAAGGCCTGGATTTTAGCCGGGTTGTAACTTTTAATCTGGATGAGTATCTTGGGCTTTCGCCTGAGCATCCAGCCTCTTTCTATCAATTTATGTGGAAAAATCTTTTCAGTCAGGTCAATATCAAGCCCGAAAATGCCCATTTGCCTGACGGCCTGGCCACTAATGTCGAAGATTATTGCCTTCAATATGAAGAAGAGATCAAAGCCGCCGGGGGCCTGGATATCCAGATCTTAGGGCTGGGAACTGATGGCCATATTGGCTTTAATGAACCATCTTCTTCGCTATCCTCGCGCACTCGAATCAAGACCCTGACTGACCAGACCAGAAAAGACAATGCTATTTTTTTTGGGGCTGAAGAGAACGTCCCCTATCATGCTATTACCATGGGGATCGGAACTATACTCGAAGCCAGAATTTGTTTATTGATGGCCTTTGGTAAGAAAAAAGCCAGAGCTGTTTCCCTGGCTGTGGAGGGCCCGGTAACTTCCATGGTTCCAGCTTCTGCCCTGCAGCTTCATCCCCGGACCGTTGTCCTGCTGGATAAAGAGGCAGCTTCTGAGCTGCGCCTGACCGATTACTATCAATGGGTCTATGAGCACAAGCCGGCCTGGCAGAAATTTTGATTTTCCGGGGTGCTGAAATACTATTTTTGACTTAATTTCGGGGCTTGTGATATAAAATCTGGATTAATGACTTAGGCTGGAAAGGACCGGAACATGCAGCTAAGCACAGTTGATTGGTTGATTGTCATCATCTCAATTACCATCTGTTTCTTACCGCCAGTTATTCTTAGCCGTCGGGCAGGAAAAAATACGGCCGAATTCTTCACTTCCGGGCGGGCTGCACCCTGGTGGCTAATCGGAATTTCCATGGTGGCCACGACCTTCAGTACCGACACCCCCAACCTGATCACCAATATTGTCCGCAATAATGGCGGGGTGACCGGCAACTGGGTCTGGTGGGCTTTTCTTCTGACCGGCATGATGACTGTCTTCTTTTATGCCCGGATGTGGCGCCGGTCCCAAGTTCTGACTGACCTTGAATTTTATGAAGTTCGTTATTCAGGCAAACCGGCTTCTTTTGTCCGTGGATTCAGAGCTATCTATCTCGGGCTTTTCTTTAACTGTGTCATTATGGCTTCAGTCAATCTGGCCGCAGCTAAAATTGCCAATGTTATCCTGGGCTGGCCAATGACCAGAACTCTGATTTTTTGCAGTATTATCAATGTGATTTTTGCTGCCACGGCCGGCTTATGGGGAGTGCTGGTGGTGGATTTAATCCAGTTCGGCATCGCCATGACTGGAGCCTTTGCCGCGGCCATTTTCGCTCTGAAGCAGCCAGAAATAGGCGGGCTGACCGGTCTTTTTCAGAAACTCGAAGTGCTCAACCCTCAGATCGTTAACTTTCTTCCCGACTTTGGCAACTGGTCAATAGCCTTATCAATTTTTATCATTCCCATTTTTATTCAGTGGTGGTCAGTCTGGTATCCGGGGGCCGAGCCGGGCGGAGGCAGCTACATTGCCCAGCGGATGCTGGCCGCCAAAAGCGAAAAAGATGCCCTGTCAGGAACCTTGTTTTTTAATTTTGCCCATTATGCGATCAGGCCCTGGCCCTGGATTCTGGTTGCTCTCTGTTCTTTTATTATCTATCCAAATCTAAGTGATATTAGCCGGGCTTTTCCCAACGTTGACCCCCGGTTAATCGGGCATGATATGGCTTATCCGGCCATGCTCCGTTTCCTGCCTCATGGCTTTCTGGGAATCATGGTGGCCGGCCTGCTGGCTGCTTATATCTCAACCCTGGTAACCCATTTAAACTGGGGCAGCTCTTATCTGGTTCATGATTTTTATCGCCGGTTCCTCCATCCGGGAGCTTCAGAAAAGCATTATGTCAGCGTCGCCAGGCTGACGACCGTTATCCTGATGATTCTGGCCAGTCTGCTCACTTTCATTCTTGAATCGGCCAAAGCCAGTTTTGATCTGATGTTATCAATCGGAGCCGGGACAGGTTTAATTTATCTTCTGCGCTGGTTCTGGTGGAGAATAAATGCCTGGTCGGAAATAGCGGCTATGGCCAGCTCTTTTGGAGTAGCTGTTTTCTTTTTTATTGGCGGTAAACTCGGCCACCCCGTCCCCCAGCATATTTCTCTTTTAATTACGATTGCTTTTACCACGGTTGTCTGGCTGGTCGCAACCTATCTGACCAGGCCAGAAGAGAAAAGCAAGTTAATATCTTTTTATCAACTGGTCAAACCGGCTGGTCCTGGCTGGAACAAAATAAGACGGGAAGCTAACCTTGATCCCTCTCCTGATAAACTGACCTTAAACCTGGCTGGCTGGGTCACCGGTTGTTTATTTGTTTATTCAGCTCTTTTCGGCTCTGGAGCTTATATCTATGGCCGGATCAGCTTAGGAATTTTCTGGAGTGTCCTGTTTGTTATCAGCACTTTAGCTCTCATCAAAATCATGTCACAAATCTGGGGCGCACCTAAAACTCAAAAAACCTGAGTCGGATCCGTTCGTTCGGAAATAATTCTCGGGCCTGAGAAGAGCAGGAGCATAAAAATATGTATGCCTTAGGCTTCGACTCCGGGACACAAGGGACTAAAGCCCTGATTGTCGAGATGGAAACCGGCCGGGTGGCCGGACGCGGCTATGCCCCCCACCAGATGGTTGAAGGCTTGCCGCCGGGTGAATCAGAGCAACTGCCTGAAACCTGGACAGAGGCCCTTAAAAAATCCCTGAGTGAAGCTCTCCAGGATTCTGGTATAGATCCGGCCCAGGTCGCCTGCTTAGGAGTTTCAGGACAGCAGCACGGGCTGGTAGCTCTGGATAGAAACTTAAAACCCATCAGGCCAGCCAAGCTATGGAATGACACCTCAACTGTCCGGGAAACCGAAGAGCTGATCTCAGCGGCCGGGGGCCAGAAGGCTTTTATTGACCGGACAGGGCTCAGCCTGGCTGTCGGTTATACGGCCTCAAAAGTCCTGTGGCTGAAAAAACATGAACCGGAAAATTATGCCCGGCTTTTTTGCCTCCTGTTACCTCATAATTATCTTAATTTTTATCTGACCGGCAGGCTTCAGATGGAATATGGCGATGCCTCCGGCACCGGCCTGATGGACATTCGGCACCGTCAATGGCAGAGCGAGATCATTGACCTGATCGATCCCGGGCTTTTAGACAAATTACCTCCCCTCTCTCCTCCAGACCAGCCGCTCGGCTATGTCAAAACTGAAATAGCCAGAGAATTCGGTTTCAAGCGGGTTCTGGTCTCAGCTGGAGGCGGAGATAATATGATGGCGGCCATTGGCTCAGGTAATGTCAGGGAGGGGATTTACACTCTCAGCCTGGGTACCTCCGGCACGATTTTTTCCTTTAGCTCTAAGCCATTTGTTGATCCTGAAGGCGAGATAGCCGCCTTCTGCGATAGCACTGGCGGCTGGCTGCCGCTCATCTGTACCATGAATGTGACCAACACCACCGAGCTGCTTAAGGGACTGATAAATGTGGATAACGATGGCCTGGATAAGCTGGTGGAAAAGGCTCCAGCCGGCGCCGCCGGACTACTCTTCCTTCCCTTCATTGATGGAGAAAGAACTCCGGCCCTGCCGGAGGCCAGCAGCGTTTTCTTCGGGCTTCGGCGCCAGAGTTTTAATTCAGCCTGCCTGGCCAGGGCCGTCATGGAAGGGACCTGTTTGAATCTGAATTATGGCTTTAAACGGCTGACCAGCCTGGGGCTTGAGCCTAAAGAAATAAGGGCCACCGGAGGTGGAGCCAGAAGCCTGAGCTGGCTTCAGATTATTTCCACTATCTTTGAGACTCCGGTAGTCACCCTGCAGGAACCAGAATCAGCCGCCTTTGGGGCTGCCCTGCAAGCCAGCTGGTGTTATTACCGGGAAAATGGACAGAAAATTGAGATAAATGAGATAGCATCAAGACTGGTCAAAACCGGCAGCCGGACCATCCTGCCTGATAAAAATTTATTCTCTCTTTACCGGGAACTTTATCAGAAATATGACTCACTGTGGCGAAGGCTTAAACCGGAATTCAAGCGGTAGCCGCCGGAGCGGAAGAAGATTTATCCCAGGTCCAATAATAGCCCCGTAGAGATAGAACACTACCGGTCAACCAGTTAAACTCTGCACCTCAGGTCAATGCTTATGAAGATCTTTATGCATAATTTTTCTGATCTCATGCAGCCGGTCGTCAGCTGGAAGATCAGACAGCCTCTTATTCATAAATTCATCATTTTCTGATTCCAGCTGTTTGACCAGATAATCAATGATGCTGGAAGGAAAAACCCCGTCCCGCTCATAAAGTTCTCTTTTTTCATTGAGAATTCGGGCCGATTCCACGCAGCTGCCCGGGAGTTTTGGCAGGGTTTCCAGTAGTTTTTTATCTTCAAATATATTTCCTTTAACGTACAGCTTTTTAGCCAGCTCCAGCGGCTGATCTCCTTGAAAAATGGACAGATCCTGTCTGAAAGCCCAATCAGCTGCCATGGCCAGGCCGGCCAGCAGGAGATGAACCAGAGCACTGCCATCAGGAGAACGGAGTTCAACCGTCTGGCGGCTTGACTGTTCCAGATAGGCAGCCTGATCGGCTGGATTGATCAGTCCGGCCAGGTTTTTGACTCCGGTCCAACCCAGCGGAACCCTGATTAGAGCGCTTCGGTTGAGATCACTCCAGCAGATTCGGGTTGGAGCCTCAAGATTCGGCACCAGCCGTAAGTAAGCCGAGGAAACGGTGTTGCCGAAGGCCGTTAAAGAATCAGCGTAATAGCTTAAACCGCCAATGAGACGCCTGGCTTCCTGGCTTAGCTGTCCATCCTGCCCAATCATGACATTTTTACCGTCTTTAACCAGCTCAAGATGGATATGGAAGCCATTCCCAGCCACCCCTTCCTCGATTTTAGGGGTAAAGGTGGCTATCATTCCATGTCTGTAAGCTACGTTTCTGATCACCCAGCGAGCCAGAACCAGATAATCACCCATCTCTTCAACCGGCCTGGGAATGAATTCTATTTCCAGTTGTTCAGCCGCCTGCCCTTTAATCTCTTCCAGATCGCTTCTGAGGCTGTCCACATAGCCCGCTTCACTATGGGCATACTTGGCTGCCCCCGTAATCTGAGCAATGAACCTGACCATTTCGTCCAGGATCTGACCGCTCTTGATAAAAGGCGAGCTTGCCTGGTAACTTCTTTTTTTCTCCACCGGATAGAGCCTCGGTCCAAAGTCACCAATCAGAAAGAATTCCAGCTCGCCCATAGCTCTTAGTTCTAAGCCTGAATTTTTCTGGAACAAACGGTGGGCTCTGGCCAGAATATTATCAAGGGCAAAAAAAGCAGGTTGACCCTGACTGTCCAGGTAGCGGCCAATAAAATCCAGGCTGCCTTCATCGAAAGGATTAAGGAAGGCTGATTTATAAACCGGAACTACATACAGATCCGATAGTCCCATATCAACCAGGCCTTTGTAAAGAGAAGAGCCATCAACTCTTTCCCCTTCGGCCAGAATAGTTTCAGCCTGGCTAAGGCTGGTCACCGGGATTTTAAGCTCTTTTAGCTTCCCGTCCAGCCCGACATAGTGGAAAGTGATTCTTTCCAGCTGTTTCAATTCGATTAGCTTTAAAAAGTCCTTTCTCCGGAAATCTTCCGGTTCTTTGTTCAGGATGACCGAGACCGGCTGGCTCAGGGCTAATTTCTGTTTTTCGCTCATCTCTTGATTTGCCTCCCTCAATAATAAGTTATTGATAAGGTTAAGTCACTATTTTAAGGGAAAACCTGAACTGATAGCAACCTTCTTATTTTGACTGATAGAAGCCTGGTTAATAGAGCAAATATTTTTGCCTTAGCCGCTCAAATTCTATTAAGCCAGCCCGCAGCTGATTGACGATTTGTTCCGGGCTCTGTCCTGATTCCAGAGCCAGTCTGACCTCCGAATTGCCCATAATCTTATCGAAATAATCGGGATGAAATTCAAATTGAGCAGGATACATCTCTCTAACCGTCTGGATAATCCAGAGGCTGGTCAGAAAAGGCCGGAAAGTTTCCCGGTTAAGGACATGAAGCTGACAGCCGCCGCATCTTTCCCCCCGATATTTGGAAAAAGTCGGGGTAAACCAGGCTTCTCTAAAAATAACTCCAGGCAGATTCAAACTGTTAAGCTTCCGGCTGAGCTCCCAGCCATCAATCCAGGGCGCCCCGAAAAGCTCAAATGGACGGGTTGTCCCCCGGCCTTCGGACAGATTAGTCCCTTCCAGATAGACCTGACCCGGATAGACAGCCGCTGTTTCCAGGGTTGGCATATTAGGCGAAGGCATCACCCAGGGTAAGCCCGTCTGGTCAAACCACCAGTCCCTTTTCCAGCCTTCGGAGGGGATAACAGTCAGTTTGGCCCTGGTCTTCAAGAACTGGTCGTTGAATAACCGGGCCAGTTCCCCGATGGTCAGGCCATGTCTTTCCGGTATAGGATAAAGGCCGACAAAAGAGCTGTATTCAGGGTATTTTAAAACTGCTCCTTCCAGAATCTTTCCACCAATCGGATTAGGACGGTCAAGAACAATAAATTCAACTCCAAGTTCAGCGCAACTTTCCATGGCCAGGGCCATGGTGGCCACATAAGTATAAACCCTCGTTCCTACATCCTGGATATCAAAGACCAGAACATCCAGGCCTTTGACCATATTCTCTTCAGGGATTTTGCCTGAAGATTGAGTATCAAACTTCCGCATCAGCTCATCAATGTTTTTGAGCATTTCCGGCTCTGGCTTGAATGATTGTCCATAGAGACTGAAAACCGGCAGCTTAAACTTTTCATCCAAATAAAAAGGAACATATTCCCCCGCCTGAGCCTCGCCCCTGACCCCGTGCTCCGGACCGTAAAGAGCCACCAGATTTATAGCCGGATTATTCTTAAATAGCCAGGCGGTGCTGTCCAGTTTTGAATTGACGCCAGAAGGATTGGTAATCAGTCCCACCTTCTTATCTTTGACCAGGTCGAGATGTTTTTCTAAAAAAACCTCAACGCCTGGTTTAACTTTAGGCTTAATCACTTTTTGCCTGGCCGCCTCCTGCCCTCCCGGACGGCAGCTCGAGAACAGAAGAAAGATAATTAAAGCAGCCGCCCCGGCAACCGGCTTGAAATAATTTTGATAAACTTTACCGGGACCGGAAGGTTTAAATATTTTTTTCATAGCTGGCTTTCTCCCCTGAATTATTTTTTCGTCATTAATCTTTTTAAAGCGAACAAATTATAAAACAATCCCGGCCCGAGGCAAAAAACAATTTTCAGTTTGCCCAATCTGAAGAAAAAAATATTCTGAGCAAGAGCCAGGGCAGCTTTAAATTAGATTGAGTCTTGAATCCGCCCTGACTCCAGAATAAAATGAAAAAGGAGATAATTTAAGGCAGGTTCAATGAAAAAAAACTCGGCTAATTACCGCTTCTGGTCAATTTTTTCCTCATTTCTGGGCTTAATAGTTATCCTGGAAGTGGCTACTGGCTGCCGGCAGCCTGAACATTTCATTTCTGATCCTGGCTACCGCCAGCTTGTTCATCAGCAATTTCAGAAGCGAATGGCAGCGGCGGCCGGCCGGGAACAGGCACTGCTTGAAGTCTTTAATCAACCCGTCTCACTCCAGGAAAAAGAAGCTCTGGAGTTTCTATATGCTTTTATGCCCTTGAGCGATCTGGCCAACCTTGATGGCCGCTATTTTTTAAATCAGGTTAGATCAGCTCTGGGCGCCAAGGAATTTTTCTCCTGGGGAAAAACCATTCCGGAAGACATTTTCCGTCATTTTGTTCTGCCTTACCGGGTTAACAATGAAAATCCGGATGAAGCCCGCCAGGTTTTCTTTGAAGAACTCAAAGAACGGATAAAAAATCTGGATATGTATCAGGCGGCTCTGGAAGTTAATCACTGGTGTCATGAGAAAGTGACTTACCGGGCGAGCGATGAGCGGACCTCAGCTCCACTGGCTACGGTCAAGACCGCCTTCGGACGCTGTGGCGAAGAATCAACTTTTACCGTGACGGCCCTGAGGGCAGTTAGCCTGCCGGCCAGACAGGTCTATACTCCACGCTGGGCTCATACCGATGATAATCATGCCTGGGTAGAAGTCTGGGTTAACGGACGTTGGTACTATCTGGGAGCTTGCGAACCTGAGCCCGAACTTAACCGTGGCTGGTTTACCGGCCCGGCGATGAGAGCCATGATGGTTCATACCACGGTTTACGGACAATACCAGGGACCGGAAGAAATTATAACCAGATCCGAGCTTTTCACCCGGATTAACCAGCTGGCCTTTTACGCTCCAACCGCTCAATTGAAAGTTCAGGTTAAAGATGCTTCCGGCCGGCCAGTTTCCGGGGCCAGAGTTGACTTCTGCCTTTACAATTATGCTGAGTTTTACCCCGTAGTCAGCCAGCTCTCTGATGAAAAAGGAGAAGCCAGGATTACAACCGGGCTGGGAGATATGTTTATCTGGGCTGAAAAAGACGGTCAGATTGCCTGGAGTAAGGTCACTGGCGGTCAGGCCAGCCAGCCAGTCCTGATTCTGGCCAGCCGGGAACTGGCAGGAGAACAGGCCGATCTTGATTTTGTTCCCCCGGTAGCCAGAAATGTCCCTCCTTTAGACCAGACCAAGGTTGAGGAAAATAACCGCCGCTTGCGCCAGGAAGATGCCATTCGTCAGGCTTATGAAGCTACTTTTATTACAGAAGAAAAAGCCCGTCAATGGGCTCAAGAAAAAGGTTTTCCGCCTGAGACCGTCTGGCCCTATCTTCGGACCAGCCGTGGCAACTGGCCGGAAATCATTCAATTTCTGGAAAATCTGAAGCCTGAAGAAAAAAATTATGGCCTGCTCCTGCTGGGAGCTATTACCGAAAAGGACTTGAGGGATACTCCGGCCAAAGTCCTGCTCCATCACCTGAGTCTACGGCCGGAGAAGATGGCCGGCCTGGATAGTGAAACCTATGTCCGGTATGTCATTTCACCCAGAATTGGACGCGAATTGTTGAGCTCGTGGCGTTTGACCCTTCAACAAAAATTCAGCCAGAGCCAGCAACAGGCTTTCCGGGAAAATCCCGGGTTAATTGAAGACTGGGTAAGAAAGAACATCAAGCTGGATGAGAGCAACTACTATAATGTTCCCCTATTTCCCGACCGGGTTCTCGAGCTGGGACTGGCTGATAGCTATTCAATAAAAGTTCTTCTGGTGGCTGTAGCCAGAACTGCTGGCTGCCCGGCCAGAATAAACCAGATCAGCGGACAACCAGCTTTTCTCTTAGCTGGCAACTGGGTAGAAATCAAACCAGAAGAACAGGAAATCCGGGCTGAAACTAAAGAAACAGCCAGTTTGCGGCTGACCTACCAGCCGGCGGCTGGCCTCAAGTCACCTGTTTATTATACTCATTTCACTCTTGGCCACTTCGATGGCCACCGTTATCAGACACTCAATTATGAGAATGACCCCTTATTAGCCTCTTTTCCGGCCGAACTTAAGCTTGAACCTGGTCAGTACAGCCTGATTACCGGTAATCGTCAGGCCGATGGCAGCGTTCTCTGCCGTTTGTTATTCTTTAAGCTTGAACCAGGCGAAAAAAGGAACATTGATCTGGGCATAAGACAGGAGATTTCTCCGCCTCAGGCCGCTGGTGAGTTTCTGGCCAATCCTGAAATCATGAAGTTTGAAGATAAAAGCCTTTTGAATTTAAAAAATATAACCGGCCAGAATAACTTTATTTTGCTGCTGATTGAACCTGATAAGGAGCCAACCAAGCATTTAATGGAAGAGATTCAAACCCTGGCTTCTTCTTTTTCTGACTGGTCCGGCCAGTTAATAGTAGCCATCGCCAAAGACAGGCTGCCGCCTGACTTTCAGTCCGCAACTTATCCACATTTGCCTGCCAGGTCAGTCGTTGTTTATGATTTTAAAAATCAGCTGCAACCGGCCATTGGCCAGGCCTTAAAGCTTACTTCGGCTGACCTGCCCTTAGCGGTGGCGGTCAGGAGTAACGGTGAAATAATTTTTTATTCCCAGGGTTACCGGATTGGACTGGCCGAGCAGCTGATGAAAACTTTAGTCTACCTTAAATAGAGCCAGGCACCAACCGAGACGGTTTAACAGGATTGAGTAAGCTATAGATGAGTGAGACTAACAACCTCCTTAAAGACATCAATTTTCTGGATAACTATTTGACCTGCCGCCTGGCTCGGCCCCTGCCCGGCCCGGATTCTCAGCTAAAAATGAGCCTTAATCCCCTTGCCTCCAGTCTGACCCGTCAAAAAATGAACCAGGAAGCCTGGCCAGCCGGTGTCCTTGTCCTGTTTTATCCCTTCCAAGCCGGAATTTTTTTAGTCTTGATAAAAAGAAGCGGTCAGGTCCGGTATCATCAGCATCAGATCTCTTTTCCCGGCGGCCAGAAAGAAGAAGGTGAATCCATAGAGCAAGCGGCTTTAAGAGAGGCCCGGGAAGAATTGAACATAAATCCGGGGCAAATAAAATTGGCCGGCCGTCTAACCCCTCTTTTTATTGAGATCAGTAATTATTGCCTCCAGCCCGTGGTAGCGACTGCTGGCCACCGGCCAGACTTCAAGCCTAACCCCCAGGAGGTAGCCGAAATTATCGAGCTGCCGCTCAGTCACCTTCTCGACCCCCTAAATAAAAAAGAGGAATGGCAGTGGTTAAGAGGGCGATCAGTTCTGATTCCCTATTATGAATTTAATGGTTATCAAATCTGGGGGGCGACAGCTATGGTTCTGTCTGAACTGATTGATATTTTAAACGAAAAAATAGAGCCAGCCCGGCTGACCAGCCATAAAAACCCGGGCTGAAAAAAGGAGAAAAATCATGCCCTTAGTCGAAATCCATTTGCTGGAGGGCCGGACCAAAGAGCAAAAAAAGGCCTTACTGGAAGCAGTTACGGCTGCTGTCCATCAATCCATCCAGGCCCCGCTTGATTCGATTAGAGTCTGGATTCAGGAATTTCCATCAGACGAATTCATGTCAGCTGGCCTTCTGGCTTCAGAAAAAAAGCAGGTTAAGAAATCATAAAAAAAGGGGTGCCTTTGAGCACCCCCTTTTGGTTTCGTCTTATTTTCTGTTTGAGCTCAGACGAGCTTTTAAACCTCTCTTTTTAATAAGACAGATAAAACGTCAGGGCAAAGGTCCGGGGCGGAGCAAAAGAGGTCGGCATCATGTAACTCGGCTGATCACCGCGAACATCAACTCTAAGAGCAGTCTGGTTATTAAACAAATTCATCATCCTGGCTTCGATCATTCCTCTGAACTTCCCCAGAGGAATTTCATAGGTCAACTGCAGGTCACAATTAACCCAGGTTTTTAACCGGTGGGTCCCAGCCGGTTCGAGATAGGCATAATAGTTGCCATAATAATCAAGCCCCCGCTTTTCCCAGGGAAGTCCACTTTGGACTCTTAAATAGCCACCGAGACTGAACCTCTTGGCAAATTCCCAGGTGCCAAACAACTTTAAAACGTGGGTCCTGTCCCCAGATAATTTTCCATTACGGTTGGGGTCGCTCAGATAGAGTCCGGGAGCATCTTCAATATACGATGAAGCATAAAATAAGGCCGTCCCCGCTGCGTAATCAAGATCCCAGTTACCACTCAAGCGGCTCAGTGTATAAGACAGGTTAAATGACCAGCGATTGGCATATTGCCTTTTTAATTCAAAGGTCACAGCCTTATAGGTTCTCTTAGCCTGGCCAGCATAAAAATCGGTAAAGCCAGCCTCGGGAATCAGAGCCTGTATTTCAGGAGGCAGGTTCTGCCAGGACATCAACTGGCCATCAAGGTTGCCATAAACATAACTGGAAGGACCTGTTTCACGGTTACGGGTAGGAAAATCTTCAATAACATGCTTGACATAACGATAGTCGCCCCAGATTTCAACACTCCAGTGATTGGCGAAGGGGCGGCTATAACCAGCCACGAATTCATCGGTATACATCGGCTTGAGATCAGGCAGAATAATCTTGCCGGTTTCATTGCCCTGAACAATAGTAGCAATAATACTGCCATCAGCCCGGGAAATATAAGAATCGGTGCGGACAATGCGAATAGGCGAGGCCGCTCTGGCAATAGAACGGTTATCCATATTGTTATAGCGTCCAAAACTGGCAAAAACCTTATCACCAACCTTCAAGCTTGGTGTAAAGGTGAAGCCTAAGCGGGGCTGGAGTTCCTTATCAAAGTTGAATTTTAAAAAGGTGCGTTTTTCATCAGTCTTGCTGCTAAATTCGTCCCGGTTGGCTAACAAGCCAAGAGTAAGAGTGAAGCGCTCGCCAATGGTAATATTGTCCTGAAAGAAGAGGCCGTAAGTTCGCCCGCGCGAATCCTGAGCGGGCTGGTCTGAATAATAGCGAGCCCTGAAAGCTGCCTGACTGGAATAGGTCGTGGTGATGATACTTCCCCAGCCATTGGTTAAGCGATCAAGATATTCCCCGCCGTCATCAAAACTGAATCCAGCCTTAATCACATGAGAATGACCGGTAAAATCCAGATATTTAGTCAGAACCAGCTTGAATTCATCGCGGAAAAAGTTCTGGGTATTATATTCGGAGGCCGCTCCAACATACTGGCCTGAGGCTGTTGCTCCCCCGCCGATATAACCGGCCGCCGTTCTAAAATAACCCATGGTCCAGGGTTCCAGGTAGTTGAACGGAGTTGGCAGATATCCCAGCTCAGTTATGGGAACACTTTTGTAGTTTTCATTGACATGATCATATTTGGCTTCGAGGATGGTTGACTGATTAATTGTCCAGACCCAGGAAGCATAGATAATCCTGGATAGCCCGTCACCATTGACTGCCACCGCCGGATGATCATTGACTCCGATACCAGCATTTTTTTCAGTAAAATCATTATTTCTAAAACTGACAGAAAACAAATGAGCCCGCCAGGGATTGGCTGTAATTTTAGCGAACAATTCAGTTGAGGTAGTCTTGGCATTAGGCACCGGGCCCAGATTGTTTATCCGCCCGGTCGTTCTAGTATAGGGCAAATTGCCGGAGACATACCACCAGACCTTATCCTTAATGATCGGCCCTCCAATTCCGATGGAGGGCGAGTAGGAATCATATTTGGTAACCAGATTCGGATCATGGCTATCCCAGGTAAAGTCAGAAGGAGAAAAGATAAAACGGAGCGTCCCGGACACACTGTTTGAGCCCGATTTGGTGATGGCATTAGTCACCATGCCAGCCGCCCGGCCAAATTCAGCACTGATGCCTCCCCTTTTGATGTTAACCTCCTGGATATCCATTTCAGAAAAATTAGCTCCGAGATAACCATAAAAGGGGTTGGTGATGTTCGAACCGTCATAGAGATAAACATTGTCCTGTTTGTTACCACCGGCGTTAGGGGCGAAATCACGGTTATCAGCTACCCCCGGAGCTAACTGGAAAAGGGAAGAATAGGAACGCCCGAGCGGCAGTTTCTGAACCACTTCAGAGACCCAGTTAGACGAGACCTCAGTTGATTTAAGATCAATGATCGGGGCTGCCGCCACGACTGTTACTTCTTCTTTGATTTTACCTAAGGGGAGCATAACGGTGTTGACGAAAGTCTCCTTAGCCATGGCTACTATGACCTCAGCTGTAAAATCAATCATCTCCGGGTGAGTAGCAACCAGAGTATATTTTCCAGGTGGGAGAGCTTGAAAGATAAAGCTGCCATCCTTCCCGGTAACATATTCTCTACCCATCGGCAGGGCCGGACCGGAAATGACCACCGTCACATTTTCCAGAGCCAGGCCTTGATCACTTTTTACCAGGCCTCTCACCGAGCCTCTTTCCTGAGCAACTCCAAGAGAAGCCAGCACTAAAAGGCATAACATAAGAACAGATAATAACTTTAATTGTTTAGACATAAGGGCCTCCTTTCCTTCTCTTTTGCGCCTTTACCTTCCGTTTTATATTGTATCTTATATTTTTTTTATCTGGCCTTGTCAATAGAATAATTAATCTCTCCGTTCCCCGGTCCAGACCGTGGCCGAATTTCAGAACAGGATTGATCGCCATTTTTTTGCCGCTCAGGGCAAAAAAAAGGCCCGCCCTGTTCTCAGGGCAGGCCTTTGCTGCAACTTGCTTCAGCTAAATCAGAACGAAAATTTGAAGCCAACTCTGGCCGACCAGGCACCATATCTACTTGACCACCAGCCAAAAGCCGGATGCGGGTCTCCATCTTCTTGAACCCAGGTTCTATAATTCTGAGCAGCTGCCCCGCTCAAAATGTCAGCATCATCAACCCAGATGGCAGTCCGGTTGAGGTCAGTTACCTTGCTCTGAACAGTCTTGGTATTGGTAAAGTTGTTCACCTGAAGGTTAATTGCCGCGGTGTACTTTCCACCAAATCTTAAGGCATATTCAAGATAGAGATCAGCCCAGACAGTAAAAGGCAGACGGCCAAGATCCCCACGGTTCTCAGGATAGATGTACCGGTTGTTCATGTCCAGCCTGGAGGTCAAAGGCAAACCACTGCGGCCATAAGCTGTCAGGCCAACGGTCAGGCCAAAAGGAAAAACATAAGAACCATAGGCTTTAATATAATGAGTTCTATCATGAGGAAGAGGTCCCTTTAGAACATTGCCATAGAGGTCATACAACATAAACCAGTCGTCATAATAGAGCTCGACATTCGGAGCCAGTCGCCCATCTTCATCCGAACTGGCCAGTCCGGAGTAATTTCCAGCTACCCGGCTCAAAGTATAATTGATTCCGCCCTGCCAGTTATGGCTGAATCTTTTTTCTAAAGAAAGATTCATGGCGTAATACTCTCTCTTCGCCTTCGGGCAGCGCCAATATTCATCAGCAAACTTTCCCCCCTCGCTTACCGGCCGCGAGTAGCCATAGCCAGGGTTAGTAATGTAGAATATTTCCTGCAAAGTTGTTTCACCAGTCTCCTGGTCAGTTACCCATTCCAGGGCCCCAACATCTTCAATTGTCCGGATCAGATGTTTCTGAACAAATCTGGCTGATAGAGAAAGATTTTCCATCAGCTTTTTTTCAACTCCAAAAGAGATTTCTCTCTGGGCAACAGGTTTTAAATCAGGATCAACCCGGTCAAAGCTGGGGGGTAAGAAATCAAGTGTTCCGGCATAAACATTGCCATTTTCCTGGCTCGCCCGGTCATCAATCAGGCCGCTGGCTGCAATCTTGGTCCAATCAGGATCGGTAATGGCATAATAATCTCTTTTATGCTTCCAACCGCCAAAGGTCAGCTCAGCCATATAGAGCTTCATGACATCATAATAGATGCCAAAGCTGCCAAAAATCTTCAGGCTGGAGTCACCAAAAACATCATAGACCAGACCCACTCTGGGAGCCAGCTTATCCTCAAAGCTAAATTTTATGGGCTTCTGGTATTTCGGGTCTGACCATTCAGGATCAGTGGCCATCGAAGGAACATATTCGCTTTCTGTTCTCAAGCCGAAGTTCAGAGTCAACTTATTACCAATTGTCCAGGAATCCTGCAGGTAAAGGGCCCAGTTATTACTGTGGATATTCCATAAGCCACCATAGACAGAAGTCCAGCCGCTTCGAATATAATAATAACCATAGGGTCCATAATATGGACTGGTAGGATCAGCTCCGGCCCCAACCGGATAACCCAGGCCATTGTAGGTCCTGCCCCAGTAAACAGCTACCCGGGGATGAGGAGCAATATCGGCCACGTCTTCATGAAGCCTGATGTACTGAATTCCGCCTTTAATGGCGTGCTCGCCCATCCAGCTTAGATAATAAGTGACATCGAGATTGGAAGAAATCTTTTCGTAGATTCTTCTCTCTGTTTCAAAATAATTCGGCCAGCTATCCCAGCCAGCATAACGAATGAGATCAGGATGGGCTACATAAAAAGGATCAGTGGCATAACGGCTATTTGAATAGACAAACCAGTAAGTTGAGCTGTCCGGCGGTTTAATCTGTTGATTGGTTTCATTCTGCCGGTGCCAGCCAGCCCTCAAGCTGATCAAGAGATTATTGCTGCCGGCATAATCAGCAGTGAAAGTCCCGGTCCAGTTCGGATAGTCAAACCCTTCCTGTGTCCATTGATAAGTCGGGTCCTCCGTGCCGTCAATATCAGGAATGGCTCCGCGATACCTATAGAAATTATTAACGAAGCTGCCGCTGAGTCTCAAGCCCTTGGCCGGAGCGGCTGTCAACTTGATTGAGCCATTATAATAGGTATTCTTATTTAAAAATTGATAAAAAGGACCCTGGCGGGCATTAAAATCCCTGAGAGCTTCTGTCTGAGAATAGATGGGGTTGATTGAACCAAAGAACCACAGCTTGTCTTTTAGAATATAACCACCCAGACTGAAAACCCCTTCTACCCGGTAATAGGGGTCACGCTTCTTGCCACCATCAAAATACAGGTCATCGCTGTTGACATATTCATAAAGATTGTCATCATAGGGATTTTGACGCAGATAATCACGTGATTTGCCCTGCATATAGGTTTTGTTGTTTTCATAAAAGGCCATGATATCGCCATGGAAGGTGTTTCCGCCTGACCTGGTGATGACGTTCACCACACCACCCATTGAACCACCAAATTCAGCATTATACCCCGAGGCTACGACTTTGACTTCGTCCAACAGTTCCAGAACCACATTTTGAGCCTTGGTTCCATAATGCAGGTTGGTGATATCAGCTCCATCCAGATACCACATGTTTTCAGCCCCGGTGGCACCATCCATAGAAAAACCACCAGCAATGCTTTCACTCTGAACGCCGGGCATAACGTTGATTAAAGAATCAAAAGTCCGGCCACGAGGCAGGGTCAAAAATGTCTCCTTGGTCATGACCTGACCTTTGACTGTGCTCTTGACATCAATAAGCGGGCTCTGGCCGACGACGGTCACTTCTTCTTCGATGGCCGCTGGCTCCATGGTCACGTTGAGGACCAGAGTCTGAGATAATTCAAGATAGATTTCCTTTCTGACCAGTTTCTTAAATCCCGGCAAGTTAAAAGTAACTTCATAAGTCCCCGATGGCAGAGCCATCAAGCGGAAAGTCCCGTTACTGTCAGTAACAGTTGCTGCTTTGCCCACCAGTTTAGGGCTGGTGGCCTCGACCGTTACGCCGGGAAGCGGCGTGCCTTGATCATCAACCACCCGTCCAGTAATCTTACCTTCAGGCATGATCTGGGCATAGAGAGAAATACCGGTTAATAAGAAAATGATCAGAATAATTGCTGTTAACCATGACTTAGTTTTGTTCATTTTATTTTTCTCCTACGAAACCCTTTAACCCTCACAGGAAGAAGAGAGCTCTCCTTCCCAGCCGATAACCAAAAAACTTTTTTTACCCGTCATTCCACCTCCTGACTAAAATTTTGGCAAAGAGGCAGGCTGGCTATTCCGGTCATAATAAGTAGCTCAGAACCCAACTCCTCACTTTTTATAGATAAAACTTAATTGACCTGTCTGTCAAGGAAAAAAATTTTATCGAGATTAAGGACGGCTGACCGGCAAACTTCTAAAATGGAAAAGTAATAGCTAAGATCTGTTCCTGGCTGTCATCATCAATACCAGCTTAAATCCAGAATTCAAAAGCCAGGGACCAGGTTAACCAATCTGAAGAAAAGGTCTCCTGCCCGAAAAACTTCTCTCAGAAAAACAAACTGCCAGGATTAATCGGAGTTAAATAATATTGATTAATTGATGTGCTTTTCAGGCCCCTTCCGCCCGGTACCGGCTCTTAAAGAAAAAATGCCGGAGGAGGGAATCGAACCCACACCCGAAGTGAATCGGACTGGATTTTGAGTCCAGCGCGTCTGCCTGTTCCGCCACTCCGGCCTGTATTTGATTTTAACTGAATTGCTTCTTATTTGATAGCTCTCAACTGCCAGCCGGGAACCACTCCCGCTGTCCTGTTAACCTCCTGAAAACAGCTAAGCCTATCAACTATAGAAAAATTAATCAATTTTTTCAAGACCGGCTTATTTTCCCTCGGACCGGCAGTTGTCAACTCCAGACAGCTCTGCTATAAATGCTGTGTGCCAACTGAAGTTAGAAAAGAAAAATTAAGCAGAGTCCTGGCCAGACGGCAGCCTGACCTCCAGGTTGTTCTGGAAGAGGTCTCAATTGCCCATAATGCCAGCGCCGTAGCCAGAACCTGTGAAGCAGTTGGAGCTTTAAATCTCCACATTATCTCCTCCCACCTGGAGAAGGTGGTGTTTAATGAAGCCATTACCACCAGAGCTGAAAAATGGCTTTCGATTCATTTCCATCAATCAACAGCTGAATGTCTGAACCTTTTAAGAAGCCAGGGCTTGAAGATCGCCGTCACCACCCTCTCCCCCCAGGCCATAGAACATACTGCTCTGAATTATTGCCAGCCGCTGGCTCTGGTCTTTGGCAATGAAGCAGAAGGAGTTTCGGCCGAAGCCCTTAAACTGGCTGATTATCAAATCCACATTCCAATGGTCGGACTGGTCCAGAGCCTCAACCTGTCGGTCTCAGCGGCTATTATCCTTTATGAAGCTTTCCGGCAGCGCCAGGCGAGCGGCTGGTACGCTAAGCGCAGGCTGACCGACCTTGAATTTGACCAGTTGTTAAAAATCTGGCTGGCTAATGACCGTCAGCGGCAATCTTTCCTTGAAAAAAAATGACCGGTTAACTATTGATAAAAGATAGAGAAGAGCGGGACAAATCAGTCCCGCCCTTCATCGAGAATGGAGTCAGGGATTTCTATTTCAATTTTCACTTTTTTCCGGTCTCTAATTACTTCCAGAGTCAGCTTGTCTCCTTTTTTCTTTTGCTCCATAATTCTGGCCAGAGCCGGCAAGGTTTCGACTCTCACTTCATCAGCACTGACGATAACATCTCCGACCTTAAGTCCAGCCCGGCTGGCCGGGCTCTCCGGGCTAAGGCTGCTGACCAGCAAGCCCTGGCCAGCCTGAACACCAAAATACTTAGCCAGCTCAGGATTTAACTGTTCTAAAGACATGCCCATAAAGCCATAACTCTGGATGGAAAATTCAAATCTCTGCCCCTTAGGCCAGGCAGGCAAAGGCAGGTTGCGGGGAGCGGAGCGGAAAATTTCCGGGAAGCGAAGCTCCAGCTCACGAAAGGCTTCTTCCTCTGGAAGATTGCCCAGCCTGACTTCTACCTCCAGCTGCTTGCCCTGCCGGTTAATGGTCAAAGTCAATTTCTCACCCGGGTGACGGCTCCTGATTTCAGAAATGAAGTGGTCTTGATCTTTGATCTCCCGGCCATTGATCTTAATTACCTGGTCGCCTGGCTGGAGTTTGGCTAAGGAGGCCGGGCTGTCATCTTCAACGTCAGTAATGATGACCTGGTTTCGGGCTTCCTGGTCAATTAAGACTCCCAGCCAGCCCCTCTCCACTTTTCCTTTAGTCTTGATTTCCTTAAATATGTCGTTCAGAGTTTCAACGGTGATGGCCATGGCCAGGCCCTGGCCGGCGGGTGGAGTCTCAATGCCGCCGAATGGATAATTACCAGCAGAGGCATCCCCACCTCTTAAAGCCGGGAAAAACAACCGGTCACCGGCATAGACCCCGCGCAGCAACCCAACCAGTTGCCCCTGATCGTTCAGCACCGGACCACCGCTCATGCCAGGCGTAATGGCAATATTCAACCTGAGCCTGTTACCACTCACCGAACTGACAATTCCTTGAGTCACCTGAAGGCCTGACTCCGGTGAAATTCCTAAGGCACAAACCCAGCTGCCCGGAGCTAAATCGGCGCTGCTGCCCATAGAGATAGCCTTTAATTTTTTGTTCTTAACCTGGAGAAAAGCGATCCGGCTCTCAGGATCAAAACCAAGAAAATTAGCTTCAGCCTGGTTACCTTCCTGATCGATAATTCTAACTTCCTCCTCCCGGGGAGAAATCAAAGCAGTGGTGGCGATATAGCCATCCTTATCTATAACCACTCCGGTAGCCACCCGGATCAGGCCATCTCTTACTTCCACCCTGACTACTGCTGACGAAGCTTTCTTAATGATTTCTTTGACCTGAACGTCAGCCGGATCAGACCTGGCTTCAGTGACAAAAATAAAGGAAGTCAAACAGAACACAGTCACGGCCAGTTTCAAGCTGTTGGTTATGATTTTATTGTTTTTCATCTTCTTTCTCCTCAGATCGGTCAATACCTGACCTGCTGAATAAGCGGCTGGTCTGATACCTTCTCGAGAATAAACACAGTTTGAGGATCAGCCGTTGCCCGTCTCATCTCATTTTCCAGGTTAAGCGGCTCCATAACCTCAATAGTTTCAACGGAAGAGTTATCAGCTTTAACTTGAGCCTGACTGGCAGGATACTCTGGCCGTTTCGGCCCGGGGGAAATCAAAACTGTGATGACCAAGGCGGCGGCGGCCGCTCCAGCCAGCCCGAATTCCCAGCGTCGCCGGCGGACAGCCCTGACTTTCCGGTCTCTTACCCTGGCCAACACCTGGCTTTCAAAGCCAGGCGGAGCCTCGACCACAGGCAGCCGACTAATATACTTTTTTTCTTCCATTTCCACTCTCCATCTATATTTCAATCATCAGGTAACTTCAGACCGTAACCCTCATTCTCTTCTCCCCTGTTTTTAATTTCCCGGCCTTCTTCCAGCCATCGCCTCAAATATTCTCGTCCCCGGCTGATCCTGGCTTTGACTGTCCCCACCGGTAGCTTGAGCATGGTGGCTATCTCCTCTTGAGAAAAGCCTTCTAC
>JAGOPD010000029.1 GCA_017992175.1 Candidatus Saccharicenans sp. | reverse complement strand
AAGCCGTCAGAAACTGTTAACTCATTAATTGATAGAGCTGCTAAGGAACAAAAATCATCTCAAGATTCTAAGTCTTAAAGGAGGTTACAGTGAAAGAACTGGTTGAAATGATTGCGAAATCACTGGTTGACAATCCGGACAAAGTTCAGGTTTCCCAGCTGGAAGGGGAACAAACCACTATCCTGGAACTCAAAGTTGCTCCCGAGGATCTGGGCAAGGTAATCGGGAAACAGGGGCGGACGGCCAGGGCTATCCGGGTTATTCTCGGCGCAGCCGGGATGAAAATGAAACGGAGATTCAATCTCGAGATCATTGAAAAAGGCTGATTTAGTAGCTGTCGGCAGAATAGTCCGGGGCGAAGGGAAGGATGGCACAGTCAAGGTCAGGTTTCATCCCTGGATAAAAGAGCCGTTCTTCAAGGAAATTTATATTGAACGGGAAGGAGAGTGCCAGGTTTATAAAATCGAACGATCTAACCGGGCAGCAAACTCTTCTTTTTTGAAGTTAGACGGGGTCAATAGTTTAGAAGCGGCTGAAACCCTGCGGGGTCACGAGGTCATGGCCAGGCCTGGCGATTTTCCCCGCCCGGCTGATGGATCCTATTATGACTTTGAGCTACTTGGCTGCCGGGTAGAAACCATTGACGGGCAAACGGTAGGAACAGTTACCGGCTTGAATGAGGTTGGTGGCCTTGCCTTTTTGAGCCTGAACAGAGCCGGCCGGACGCTGGAAATCCCTCTGGTTGAAGCAATTTGCCGGCGGATTGAGATTGGGAAAAAATTAATCATTATAGATCCTCCAGAAGGTTTACTGGACCTTAATGAGATTTGATATTATTACTATCTTCCCCGGGATCTTAGAGAGCTTATTCTCGGCGGGAATCATAAAAAAGGCTCAGGACAAAGGGATGATCCAGATCAAAATTCACGATTTAAGAGATTATACGACTGATAAACACCGGCAGGTGGATGACCGGCCATATGGAGGCCTGGAAGGCATGGTGTTTAAACCTGAGCCAGTTTTTAAAGCGGTTGAAAATATAAAGCAATCAACTAAGAGCTTAACCTGCCTGTTGACTCCAGCGGGTAAGCTCTTCAATTCAGAGCTGGCGGACAAGCTGGCTGGCTATCAGCAGCTGGTCTTAATCTGCGGGCGGTATGAAGGTGTGGATGAAAGAGTCAGTGAATATTTAGCCGATGAAGAAATTTCTATCGGTGATTATGTTTTAAGTGGCGGCGAGCTGGCCGCGGCGGTAGTGGTTGAGGCGGTGTCCAGATTTGTGCCCGGAGTGGTTGGCCGGGAAGAATCAGTCCGGCATGATTCTTTCTCTACCGGCCTGCTGGATTTCCCCCAGTACACCAGGCCAAGAGACTTTCGCGGTTATAAAGTTCCGTCAGTTTTATTCTCTGGTGACCATCAGAAAATAGCCGGCTGGCGGCTAAAAAAAGCTTTAGAAAAAACACTGGCTAAACGGCCAGATATGTTAAAATCCAGGAAGCTTTCTCCTCAGGAAGAGAAGCTTCTAGCTGAAATCCAGAAAGAAAGGAAAGAATCATGAATAATCTGATTAAAACCGTTGAAGAAAAACAGATGCGCCAGGACCTGGAGCCATTTAAAGTTGGAGACACAGTCAAAGTCCATGTTCTAATTAAAGAAGGCGATAAGGAAAGAATTCAGATCTTTAAAGGCGACGTCATTGCCCGCCGCGGTTCAGGCCTGGGGGCGACTTTCACCGTTAGAAAAATATCCTATGGGATCGGAGTGGAGAGAATTTTTCCCCTGCATTCCAAAATGGTTAAAAAGATAGAAGTTATCCGCCATGGAAAAGTTAGAAGGGCCAAGCTATATTATTTGCGCGATCTCAAGGGTAAAGCCGCTAAGCTCAAGGAAGAACAGTAATAGATAATAGCTTCCCTTGAAAACTTTGATCTAAATTCAACTTCAATTTGACCATTTCTTCTGCCTCTCGACCAGAGAGGCATTTTTTTGTAAAATTATCCTCAAATGATGGGTTTCAAGACTGAAAATGATCTTCTTAACCAGGGGCTGGATTATTTAGCCGGTCTGGATGAAGTCGGCCGGGGTTCGCTGTTTGGCCCGGTGGTGGCGGCGAGTGTGATCTTCCCGCCGGCTTTTTTCCTGGGGAGGAGGGAGAGCTGGACCAGGGAGGTAGCCGACTCGAAGCTCCTTTCTCCGACTAAAAGAATGGAACTGGCCGGAAAGATTATGGGTGTAGCCAGTTGTTTTGGCCTGGGCTATGCAACTCATCAGGAGATTGACCGGATGAATATTTACTGGGCTACCCAGTTAGCGATGAAAAGAGCTCTGGCTGATCTCAGCCAGCAACCCAAGCTGGTTTTAGTTGACGGCTACCCCTTGAAAGGTATAAATTATCCCCAGGTGGCTGTGCCCCAGGGAGACAGAAAAGTATTTTCGATAGCGGCGGCTTCGATTGTGGCCAAGGTTTTTAGAGACGAATTACTCCAGGTTCTGGACAGGCTGTATCCAGGTTATGGTCTCAGCCAGAATAAGGGCTATGCAACCGAAGGTCACTATCAGGCCATAGAAAAGCTGGGCCCCTGTCCGCTTCACCGGCAGAGTTTTAAGCTCTTCAGGGATAGAATGTTGATAGAATGAACGGCAAAATTGACCGTCTGAAGATTATCGAGCAGGCGGAGAAGTATGTCCGGGCCGGCCGCTTGAAGGAAGCCATAGCTGAATATGAAAGACTGCTGGAAGATGATCCGGCTGACGTTAGCCTCAATAATCTGGTAGGCGATTTATATGTCCGTCTCGGCCAGAATGATAAAGCTATCAAAGCTTTTGAAAAAGTAGCCGACGAATATGAGAAAAGAAGCCTCAGCTCCCAGGCTCTGGCTATTCTGAAAAAAATTTGCCGCCTGAATCCCGACCAGCCTGACTATTTTATAAAAATGGCTGATCTTTACACCAGGCAGGGGTTTCTGGCTGAAGCCAAGCAGGAATACCTGAGGATAGCTGAAAGGTTCCTCAGACAAAAAGAGGTTGAAGAGGCGATTGAACTCTATGAAAAAATTACCAAGCTGGACAAAGACGACCTCAATATTAGAATTCAGTTAGCCGCCCTTTACAAATTAAATGGTCAGCAGGACAAAGCTGTTAATGAGCTGCTCAAAGCGGCTGATCTTAAGATCAATCTGGGACAGATTGACGAAGCCGAAAAATTATTGAAAGAATCAAATAAACTGAGCCCGGACAATGCCAGAACAAAACTCAGGCTGGCTCAGGTCCTGAGACTAAAAGGACAGGCCGGGAGGGCCCAGGAATTAGCCCGGGAAGTCCTGAGCCTGATCCCTCATGATTTTGAGGCTTTAACTTTTCTTGGCAATCTTTATTATGAAGAGGCCAAATTTGAAGCGGCCAAGGAGATTTTTACTGAGGTTCTTAATTTTTACCCGATGAATGTTAATGCCCGTTATAAGATTGGACGAATCAATCTGGCTGAAGGCAATCCTGATCTGGCTTTCGAATATTTTGAGCCCTTAATTGACAGTTATGTTAAGAAGAGAAAAGAGGACAAAGCTATTGGACTTCTGGGGCTGATCCTGACCGTGAGAAGCGATCATATTCCAGCTATGGAGAAGCTGGCTGAAATTTTGAGGGAAACCAATGACTTCGAACGGCTGGAAAAGGTGGATGAGCGGCTGATAGAAGAATTTAAAAAAACTGGTGAAAAAAGCAAAATGCTTCCTTGTTATGCCGAGCTGATTAAATTCCGGCCGGCTGATGATCAGCTGGCTAAGGAATACCGGCAACTGAAAAAGGACTTAATGATCAAGGAAGAGGAAGTCCCGGCCGAGACCTGGACCCTGTCAGCTGAAGAAGAAGAAGAAATTCAGGCTGGATTAGCCCAGGCTGATATGTACATTCAGGAGGGACTGATCAGATTGGCCCGGCGGGTCATAGACGGCCTGGTGATGCGCTACCCAAACGATCCTCTGCTCAAGCAGAAACTGACTTACATTGATAATCTTAAGCCCAGTCTGACCAAGGAAGATTTGATCAGGAAAATTGAAAAGACGACGGTGATTGAGACTCAGGTGATCAGGCCGCCGAAAGCCAGAGAAGAAAAGGATACCAGGAGAAGAGCAGAGTTTGAACTGGAAGAGCAGATCTTAAGTGAAGAAAAAATCAGCCCGATTGATTTATTCACTGATACCGGCATTATCCCCATCATGAGCAGTGATGGCCGTGAAAAGAAATTCTATGACCTTCAGGAAAATATCAGGGCCGAACTGGCTATGCTCAGTGCTGTCTATTTGCGTCAAAAAACAGGTATAACCACTCAGTTTGAAAAAGAATTGATGACGATTGTCAGCGATTTCAAAAAGGGCATGAGAGAGAAGATACCTCAGGAAGATTACCAGATCCATCTTCAGCTGGGGCTGGCTTTTATGGAACAGGACCTGATTGATGAGGCGATTGAAGAATTCAATATTGCGGCTAAGGATAAAAATCTAACGCTAGAATGCCTGACTTTAATCAGCCACAGCCACCGGTTGAAAGGCAAGGCGGAAGAAGCGGAAAGCTGGCTCAACCGAGCCATTAAGCTGGTTGCTCCCGGGACAGACCAGTATTTTGCTCTGATGTTCGATCTGGGCATGATTTATGAACAGAATAAGGAATTTGATAAAGCCCTGAGCATCTATCGCGATATTCAATCCTGGAATCCTACCTATCAAAGTGTCGGGGAAAGAATCAGCCGCCTTCAAGGTCTGGCTGGCACCTCCAATACGCCGGTCAATTGATTTCCGGCTGTCTCTGGCTGATTCCTATTTTGTTTTAATTTTTAACTTATTGCCTTATGTCGCGCGACGCTCGCTATAAACAGTCTTTTCTCTTTGATTTAATTTCCAGTTTGAAGTAAAAGAGATGAAGAGAAATTTAGACCTTTGAACCCCCGAAAAATGAAAGGAAAAACAATGAGCGGGCGGAAAGAAAAAATTTCGAGGCGCGAGTTTTTAAAAACAGCTTCGCTGACTGCGGCTTGCGGACTGGGTTTCCCGGCTATTGTCCGGGCTTCGGCTCTTGGTCTGGACAAAAAAAGGCCAGCAGCCTCCAACCGGATTGTCATGGCCGGTATCGGTTTTGGCATGATGGGTCTGCCCAATATGGAAGCTTTCCTCAACAAAGATGAGGTGCAATGGGTAGCTGTTTGTGATCTGGATAAAAAGCACTTAGCTCAGGCTAAAGACATTGTTGACCGGAAATATGGCAGTAAAGACTGCCGCACCTACACCGATTTCAGGCAGCTTTTTCTGAGAAAAGACCTGGATGCTGTCTCCATAGCGGTGCCGGATCACTGGCATGCTCTGCTGGCCATTGAGGCCGCCCGGGCCGGCTATGATATCTATGGCGAAAAGCCCCTGACGCATGACCTGGCTGAAGGACGGGCGCTGTGTCAGGCTGTCGAAAGATACGGCCGCATCTGGCAGACGGGCAGCTGGCAGCGCTCGGTTGAAAATTTCCACCAGGCAGCGGAACTTGTCCGGAATGGCCGGATAGGAAAAGTTACCAGAATCGAAGTCGGCCTGCCTGAAGGCCATTATGATTTTGCCGGCACTTTTGGTCAGGACCGGATCGAACCGCCTCCTCCCGAGCTTGATTATGAGTTGTGGCTTGGCCCGGCTCCACGCTGGCCCTACTGCCGTTCACGGGTTCATATGAACTGGCGCTGGAACATGGATTTTGGCGGCGGTCAGCTCATGGACTGGGTCGGTCATCATGTGGACATTGCTCACTGGGGGATGGGCTGGGACCGGACAGGACCGGTTGAAATCGAAGCCCGCGGTGAGTATCCAGCCGGCGGTGTTTACAACAGCCCTACCCGCTACTGGGTTGAAGCGAAGTATGCCGATGGGACCCCGATGATTGTGGCTGGTGGCTATCCTCAAATCTGGAGTGGAACCAAATGGATCGGGGACAAGGGCTGGATCTGGGTTGACCGCGGCCAGTTTAAAGCTGAACCGGCTTCGCTTCAGACTGAAATCATTGGCTCGGAAGAAATCAGGCTTTATAAAAGCCGTGACCATTATCAGAATTTCCTCGATTGTGTCAGGAGCCGGAAAGAAACTATTACTCCGGCTGAAGTTGCTCACCGCTCGGCCAGCGTCGGTCATCTGAGCGTTATTTCAATGACAGTCGGCCGGAAAATAAAATGGGATCCGGCTCAGGAAAAAATTATCGGTGACCCGGAAGCCGAAAGGCTGCTGAGCCGTTCTTACCGCCATCCGTGGTATCTGCCTGGATAAGGACAGAAGACAATGAGGAGCAACCTGATGGAAAATAAAGTTGGGGAAAAAGTTTTTATAGGCGGTCAGGAAGCAGTCAAAAAGTCAAAAAAAATTAATAGCCAGGGCACGGCCGCCCGTTGTGCAGGCTTTCTGGGAAGTATTTCCATATTAATGTCATTTGTTCTGCTACTTTGCTTCTTGGTTTCGCCGCAGATTGTGGCTGGAGAGTCAAGACAGAATACCTCGGCGGCCAGGACGGAATTGACCGAACTTGACGGCCTATTAAAATCCCTGGAGACTTTTGATCACAGTCAGGGTGAAGGGCCGAGCCTTCAGCTTGAGCGGTTGATATTTAAGATCAAAGATGATCCTGGCCTGAAGCTTCAAGCCGAGCAAAAGATACTGGAATTTTTCAAGAAGCCGGTGAGCCGCGACGGCCGGATAGCGGTCAGTAAACCCCTGAGCTGGATAGCCGGCTCGGAATCGGTCAAAGTTCTTGCGGCTTTTCTAACTGACTCTGAAGCCTCGGACCCGGCCCGTTATGTTCTGGAAAGAATTCCAGGCGAAGAAGCTGACCGGGCCTTGCTTGAGGTTCTCGATAAATCATCGCCGGAGTTTTTACCAGGAATTATCGGCAGCTTAGGACGAAGAAGAGTTGAAGCAGCTATACCTTATTTTGAGAAAACCTTAAGAAGGGGCACGTCTTCTCTGGTTCTGACCGCAGCCATCCTTGAAGCTCTGGGCAATTTAGATAACGCTGAAGCGACGAATCTCCTCAAGAATTATATTCAATCTCCAGATGAAAAAATCCGCCTGGCAGCTGTTGATTCCATGGTGCGAATAGCTCAGAGGCAGATAAAAGAAAATAGGCTGGAAGAAGCCGGAAAAATTTCTGATACCCTGCTTAGAGTTAAACTCGAACCGGCTCAAAAAGTAGCTGCTTTCAGGCTCAAAATTCTGATGGCCGGTCCACAGGGCAAATCTTTAATGTTGTCGGCCTTAAAGAGAAAAGACGAGCCGCCGCAGGAAGCAGCCATCGGCTTAATGGCAGAGTTTTTTAAACCGGATGAGCTCGCCTCTCTCCTCGGCACTTTTAATTACGTTTTGCCGCCGAGGCAGATTCAGTTTATCTCTGCTCTGTCTTCTTATCCAGAACCTCAGGTGAGAGAATTTCTAATGAAAGTCATAAGCAACCAGCAAGATGAGCCGGTGAGAATAGCGGCTTTAAGGACTCTTGGCCAGATTGGCGATGCCACAACCGTGGAATTTCTGGCGGAGCGGGCAGCTCAGGCTAAGGGGCTCGAAAAAACCGCTGCCCGGGAAAGTCTGGCTTCTCTCCCGGAAAAAGCTGTGGATCAAAAAATTCTAGAGCTTCTCGGGACAACAACCAGCCAGGAAGTCAAAAACGAGTTACTTCTCTCTGCCTGTGAAAGAAATATAGTAGAGGCCCGGGATTTCTTCTTAGCTGAAGCGTCTAATCCGGCGGCTGACCGGGCACTGGTCTCCCGTGGTCTCCGGGCTTTTGGCGATCTCAGCCTGGCTGATAAAATTTTAGAGGTGGCTTTTTCGACTCAGGATGAAACCTACCGCGAAGAGCTGGTCAATATCCTGGCTATCTGGGCTCAAAATTCAGCCCGGCCGGATTCTAAATCAGCCTTTTTTACCCAGCTTCTGACTAAGGAAAATAATCCGGAAAAAGTCTCGGTTTTGCTTCAGGTCATAGGTAAAATCGGGGAGCGCAGTTCTTTGCCGCTCATAAGGAAATATTTGAGCGATTCACGTCCGCAGGTTACAGAGGCAGCTGTTAAAGCCCTGAGCGATTGGCCAGAAGTTGAAGCTCTGGACGATCTTCTGGCTCTGGCCAGTAAGACTTCCGACCTCAAAGAAAATGTCCTGGCCATCCGGGGACTGGTCAGACTGATGGCTTCTCAAACTTATCGTCAGCCTGAGGCGGCTACGGCTTTTCTAAAAGAAATTTATTCTCTTAGCCGGCGGGCTGAGGAGAAAAAGCTGGTTCTGTCGACTCTGCCCGCTTTCCCCTGTGCTTCCGGGCTGGAGTTCTGCCAGTCATTGAGCCATGATCCGGAGGTCGGGCAGGAGGCGCGGACGGCAGCGGAGAAAATCAAGCAGAAGCTTCAGCGACGATAGAAATCCTGTTAGCCGTCCGGGCTGTAATGCCTCATAATTTCTTTGAGCCGGCATAAGTAAACTCCATCTGCCTTGAGATTAACTTCTTTGAAAGGAGGCTTGGCGACAGCTCACTCCAACATTGCTATTTGCAAACTATCCTATCTTATCCACCAGCCAGCTTCCGGTCTTCAGCCTTTTTGGCATGAAGTTGCAAAGCTAATAGATTATCTTATTAGACTGTTATTCCAGCCCCTTATTATTACGAGACTAAACTTAGCTGATCTGGACAAACTTTACTCCCAGAATGGCGGCCAGTTTTCTTATTTTAGAAGCGATATGGCCGGTACCCACCGCACAATGATGGGCCGGGCCTTCCCGGCTCCAGGCCTCAACAAACTCTTTTACCCCGGGCTTAAATTTATACCGGCTATTGGTATTGCCAATCTGGAGAATCGGCCCTGGAACTGATTCACCTTCGGCCACTAACAGTTTGAGTTCTTTGTCCCTGGTTTCAACCACGGAGAGAATGGTCACCGGGCCTGACTTTACTTTCATTTCGATGGACAAACCTTTGCCCGGCTTGCCATGAAAGACGCCCAGGGGCTTGAGCTGGGGCTGGCCCTCAGCAATGGCTATATGCCCGGGTCCATCATGTCCCATCAGGATGATGCCTTCTTTGAAATCCAGAGCATAAAACTCAGTAAAGGAGCCGCCGGCGCCAAAAGCATCCATGATTTTCATGGCAACAGCATTCTTAACTTCGCATTCACCGGCCATCGGGACATGCTTGGCGGTTAAAAGCGAGCAGCCAGCAATGAGCGAAGTCACGATATCTTCTTCTTCGCTGCCCGGTGTTCCTTCGTAATAATAGGCCAGCGCCCCGAGTTTCCTCTGAGCTACCAGCCGCTCCAGAGCACAGGCCGTTCTGGCTGCCCTTTCTATTTCCGCCTTGGAAGCCTCTGGCAGAATATTAAAAGTCTTTTCCATCTCCTGGATTTTGTTAGCTATTTCTTTTTGGCTCACCTTATGACGTAGTTCAATTAACTCGCCAATTTCCAGATTCTCGAGATGTAAACCGAGGCTGGCCGCCAACCGGGTGGTATCTGTATAGACATCAAGCATGCCGTTATAATAGTGCCCGAGAATCCCGAGATTCAGCTGATGGAGAACTTCGGCTACCCGGGCCGCTTCGACCCATTCTCCGATTTCATGCCAGGCCTCAGGATCTTTAAGAGCCCCGGTGACTAAGTGAAAATCAATCCCCGAGCGGCTAAAAACACTGGCGATTTCAGGCACAGCACAGGCCTGACAGAAAGCCAGCCACTCTCCGGTCATCTGGCCTCGGTCGCCTAAAGAGTTAAACCACTCGTAATCAATAGCTGGTTCCGGCTGAAGATTAAGTACCACCACCGGCACTCTGGCTTCCTCCACCACAGGCAGAACAGTTGAAGACAGGGCATAGGTAGAAACGTAAAGAAAAATTATCCTGACTCCGGCGGCTCTAAATATTCCAGCTGTTTCACGGGCTTTTTCCACTGTATCCACCAGCCCGGCTGAAATTACCTCACAGCCTCCAGCTTCTGATATTTTCTTCTCAATAGTTTTGAGGTAGCCATCAAGCCGGTTGCGGAGACCTGGGAATTGCCCCCAGTAGGTATTAAGCCCTATGCCGAACAACCCCACTTTTAC
>JAGOPD010000001.1 GCA_017992175.1 Candidatus Saccharicenans sp. | reverse complement strand
CACCTACTACCATCTGAGTGGCTATAATATCTCCCTTAGCATTTACTCTGACATCCATAAAACTTCGCGTCTTGTCAGGCAGAGCTCTGATAAACTGGCCATCAAGGCCAAAGATAACTACCTGGCGGGACAGGCTATCGCAGACAGCGAGGCTTTGTTGAGGTGTAAGGCAAAAGCTGCGCAGGCTCTGAAATTCACCCGGCCCCTGACCTCGCCTGCCAATGGCCCTGACGAAATTGCCCTGGGAATCATAAACTTTGATCTGAACTGCTTTCCCATCAATCACGTAGATATTTCCAGTTTGATCTACTTCAACGGCTCTTGGATTAAGCAGCATCGTTTCTTCATTGCCTGTTTTCCCGAGCACCAGTTCCTCTTTTAGCGACAGAGTCGAAGGCCCACTGCGTGGCGGCGCCGGTTTTTTCGGATTATAAACGGCGGTAACACCATCCTCTTCTTTAATCTCAATCTTTTCGCCGCGGCTGCAAGCCGAAACCAAGAAAAAAGCCAGAAGAAGTCCAAGCAAGAGCAATCCCCAAACCCCCGGTTTTCTCATCACCACCTCCTTAGCTGATCCGATTTCCTTTTTGTCGCTATCCCTCCCTTCTTCCGAGCCCCCGAAAAATAACATGGCTTAATTAAAGGATCGACAGACCGGCTCAATTAATAAAAATCAGGATTAGCCGGATGCCCATCCAGTATATTCACTCTAATGCTATTCACTTCGATTGTTACCTCTCCACTCCAAGCACCAATTTGGAATATATGTCCTCAATAAATTCCTGTCAACAATAAGATTTAATGTCACCAATTCGCCCCGCAGTGCCAGAATTGCCAGGCGACGGTCTTTGCTTTAAGATAGACACATCATGGCAAAAAAATTCGGTGCCCAGAGTATGACCGGCAGGATGACCCGGGTGGTATTAAAAAGACCAGCCGAGGCTTTTGTGAACCCGGAGAAAATCAAGCGGGAATGGCAGCGACTCGGCTTTCTGGCTCCGCCTGACCTCGCCAAAGCCGGCCAGGAATTCAGCCAGCTGGAGGAAATCCTCCGCCAGGAAGGGGTGGAAATACTGTATTTGCCTGCTGATGAAAGAACCACCCTTGACTCAATTTACACCCATGATCCGGTGATTGTAACTGAGGCCGGAGCCATCATTCTTCAGATGGGTAAGAAAGAAAGAGCCGGCGAGCCAGAAGCCTTTGAAGAGGCGCTTCACGGCTGGGGCCTCCCCATTCTCGGCCGGCTGACCGGCGCGGCCACAGCTGAAGGTGGCGACCTTCTCTGGCTGGATGGAAAAACTCTAATTGCCGGCCGCAGTTTCAGAACCAACCAGGAAGGAATTTCGCAGCTTCGAGAAATTTTGCGGCCGCTCGGAGTTGAGGTTTTGTCTTATGACCTGCCCTACTGGCAAGGGCCGGGCGAAGTCCTCCATCTCATGAGCTTTATCAGCTTGCTGGATACGGACCTGGCTGTGGTTTATAGGCGGCTTTTGCCTGTTGCTTTCTATGAACTGCTTCTAACCAGGGGCTTCGAGCTCATTGATATTCCTGAAGAAGAGTTCGCCACGCAGGGCTGTAACGTCCTGGCTATCGCGCCACGGCGGGTCGTCCTGCTTAAAGGCAACCCTGTCACCGCCGATCGCCTGCGCCAGTCTGGCTGCTTTGTTTATGAGCTTTCCGGACAGGAAATTGCCTTCAAGGGCTCTGGCGGCCCCACCTGCCTGACTCGCCCCCTCTCCCGGGTATAGGCAGGCCTAAGATAAAGCCCCGAGAGATCCGTCTGGCCAGACTCGAGATACTGCTCTGAATCGTGCTTCCAGAAAAACATGGATAAATAGGCTTCTCTGACAATTTGCTTATCAAATATAAAGAGCCTGCTTTTTAATTTTTACTAACATAATTAACATTCAGTATTGACAGAATGTTCAGAACTTGATAAAGTGAACATGGTTGTGGAAAACACAGTTGGGGTAGGGACATCCAAAGGATCCCCCCAGGTAGACTGGATAAAAAACAAAGCCTGGAAGCTCAAAAGCTGCCCCTCTATATAGGAAATAGCCATGCCAACAACACCTGTATTCAAGGGCCTGACGACTGCAGAAGTCGAAGAGCGGCGCCGCCAGTATGGCCCGAATGCTCTCCCCCAGGGCAAGAAAACTTCGGCCCTGCAGATTTTCTTTAATCAATTCAAAAACCCGCTGGTTTACATAATCCTGGTCGCCGCGGCCATCTCGCTGGCCGTTGGCGAATATGGCGACTTTGCCATCATTATGGTGGTCGTCATACTGGACGCCATTCTGGGTTTCGTTCAGGAGTACAAAGCCCAGGGCACTTATATTGCCCTCAAAGGCCTGCTCAAGCCCACAACCACCGTTATACGTAATGGAGAGCGGCAGGAGATCGAAGTCCGGGATCTGGTTCCCGATGATATCGTCCTGCTTAATGCCGGTGAGCATATACCGGGCGATGGAGAAATTCTTGAGGCACTCAAGCTGACTGTCGAAGAAGCCATTCTCACCGGCGAAAGTGAACCAGTGGTCAAGACCGCCGAGGCCGGCCAGAACCAGGCCTTTATGGGTACTATTGTTCTCACCGGGCGAGGAGTGATGCGGGTAACGACCACCGGGGCTAACACCGAACTGGGTCGCATCGCCACCAGCCTTCACGAAGAAATCGAAGAGAAGACGCCGCTCCAGATTCGCCTGGAAGCCTTCAGCCGGACACTTACCCGGCTGGTGCTGGCGATTACCGCTGCCATCTTTGTTGTCGGTCTTATCTCAGGCCGTCAGGTCGTCGAAATGCTGCGAACCTCCATCATCCTGGCCATTGCCGCTGTGCCTGAAGGCCTGCTGATCGCGGTGACCGTCATCCAGGTATTGGGCATGCGCAAAATTCTCAAGCGCAACGGGCTGGTCAAACGACTGCTGGCCGTGGAGACACTCGGCTCAGTGACAACTATTTGCACGGATAAAACCGGCACGCTCACCGAGGGCCGAATGCGGGTGACTCGGCGCGAGGTCAACGACGACCAGCGGGCTCTGGAAGTGATGGTTTACTGCAATGACCTGGAAGGCCCGGTAGACGCAGCCCTCTGGGATTATGCCCGGGGACAACTCGGCCGCGACCCGCAGGACATGGCCAAGGCCGCCGAGCGGGTAGGAGAAGAACTGTTCAGCAGCGAGACCAAATTTATGATTACAGCCAACCGCCTCGCCGGTGAGACAATCTACTACCTCAAGGGCGCACCGGAGATCGTCCTGGGCATGTGTTCAGCAGATGACGAGGCCCGGCGCCGCATCCTGTCCGAGGTGGAGCAGTGGGCTGGCGAAGGATTACGCCTGCTGGGGCTGGCCTATCGCCCTGGCGGACTTTCTGACGATCACAGCGGCTACAACTGGGTAGGCCTGGTGGCCATGGAAGATCCTATCCGCGAGGGAGTGCAGGAGGCCATTCAGGTTGCCCGGCGAGCCGGCATTAAGATTAAGATGATAACTGGTGACTACCGCAAGACCGCCGAACGGATTGCCACCATGATCGGCCTCGTTACCGGTCCCGGTCAGGTCATAGATGGCGACGAGCTAAATCAACTCGGCGATGATGAGCTGGCCCAGCGCATCCAGGACATAGCCGTCTTTGCCCGCATCCGGCCGCATGACAAGCTGCGCATTGTTAAGGCCCTGCAGGCTCGCGGCGAAATCACGGCTATGGTCGGTGATGGCGTCAACGACGCTCCGGCCCTCAAACGGGCCAATATCGGCGTGGTGGTGGGCACCGCCACTGACGTGGCTAAAGAGACAGCTGACTTAATCCTGCTGGACAACAATTTCAAGACGATCGTCGCCGCCATTGAGGAAGGCCGGGTCATCTTCGAAAATATTCGCAAGGTAGTAGCCTATACCCTTTCCAACTCTTTCGCTGAGGTGTTGTTGGTTTTTGGCGCTATGCTACTCGGCTGGCCGGCCCCGTTGCTGGTTGCCCAGATCCTGTGGATTCACCTGATTTGCGACGGTCCATCCGATATTGTCCTGGGTTTCGAGCCGAAAGAAGATGGAATTATGGAAGAGCCGCCCAAGCCGTTGACCGAACCTATTCTAAACCGGTTGGGACTATCGCTGATTGCTATCATCAGCATCGCCAGTTCGGTAGTGGGGCTGGCTTTGTTCGGTCATTATTATCTGCAGCATCAGGATCCGACGGTGGGGCGGAGCTTTGTCTTTGCCAGCTTTGCTATCAACTCGATGATTTACATCTTCGCTTATCGCAGTTTGCGCCGTCCGATTATCCGCACTGCACCGCTCAGTGCCAACAAACCACTGGTCTGGACCGTGGCTGGCGGAGTTGGGGTGGCCCTGTTGCCCTTCGTCATTCCCGGACTAAGGAAGGTACTGTCAGTTGTGCCACTCAACTTAGGACAGTCCTTGCAGGCCGCAGGCGTGGCCGTGGGCCTCTTGATGGTGGTAGAGATAGGCAAGTGGATTACCAACAGGTATCATCCTCTTGTTACTTCGAAAGTAGCGGTTCAAACTGGGTATAATCCAAATCCGGGCGCTGACGGCGACCAGTTGATCAGACCTCAACCGCCGCGGTCTATTTTCAATGGCCGCTGGTCAAAAAATGACAAGAGTAACCCAAAATGAGCAATTAGCTGAGAAGAACTATGGCTGCTTGGCACGAAATGTTGTTCGTAGTAACATACGGTTGTCTATCGGGCGCCAGGACTGGTGGCAAAAGCTCTGGCCAGTAATTTGGGCGGAGAGGAAAGGAAACGTCAATATGCCTGAACGTTACTATGAACAAAAACACTTTATAGAGGATATCAGCCTGTACTTTGAACAGATGGGCATCCCGCGGATGGCTGGCCGGATCCTGGGTGTTTTGCTGATTGCCAACCCGCCCGAACAGTCTATTGATGACCTGTGCGAACGGCTGCAGGCCAGTAAAAGCGCCATCAGCACCAGCGCCCGTTTGCTCAGTGAGATGGGATTGATTGAGCGGGTTCCATCGCCAAGACCCCGCCGGGTTTATTTTCGTTTTCTCCCCGGCGGCTGGGTGACCTTTATGCGCATGTACTTGCGAATGATGGCCTCACTGCATCAGATCGCCGAGCAGGGTTTGGAGTTGCTCAAAGATGAAGATCCGGCCTTGCGCGAACGCTTGCAAGAAGCGCATGATATGTTCTCACTAATTGAAGATGCCCTTCCCGGCCTGCTCAAGCGCATCGAGGAACAGCGCGGGATTTCCGGCTGAGCAGAAGAAAAGCCAGTTTTTCCTCACCACTCGTTATCTTTACCTCCTTGCCTCGTCCGGCAGGCGGATCCTTCTTACCCGGCGGCGGCCTCGTCAGGCTTGGTTGACGGGCTTCGTCTTTCCATCCTTATTAAAGTTTAAGATAGATTCGTTTTTAAAGGATACGCCTGATTCGCGGCTTGCTATCTTTTTAACTTCTCCGGGGTCTAAATTAATGCCAGGTTGGTGATTTTTGGGTCACGGTCTGAATACACGGGTAAGCTGGAGGACAGATATGGCCTGAGAAAAAATTTAGTTAAAATAATTAGAGGAAATGTGATAAAAAAAGGTTATTAATCTTTAATAAAACCCGGTGGAGGATTAGATGAAAAATAAGAAACAGTCATTAAACCGACCTGAATTTTTTATTTTTCTTACCATTTTGCTGGTACTTACTATCGCCTCTGCCAGCCTCTTCGGGCAGACGTCAACGACGACCGCAGGCACTACCACTGCGCCTGTCCAGAAGAAGGACGCGCCAAAGCCAGCCCTCATCGCGGTAGTTGGCGGGACACTCATTGATGGCACGGGGAAAGAGCCTCTGCCCAATAGCGTCATTCTGATCGAAGGCAATAAGATTAAGGCGGTCGGCCCGGCCGCTCAAGTTAAAATCCCGAAAGAAGCCCAAAAAATCGAAGCTGCGGGGAAATTCATTCTGCCAGGATTTATTGACTGCCATATTCACCTTGGCACTGAGACGAGCCGTCTGGAGTATTATCAGGATTCAAACAGCCTGGCCACACTCCGCGCGCTCGAGCTCATGAATAATTATTTGCGATGCGGGGTAACGGCTGTCCGCGACGTTGGCTCGCCAGTCGAGACCATGCAGGCTCTGGTGCGGGCCCAGCGAAACGGCTACATAGACAGCATCAGGCTTTATCCCTGCGGCGACTTGATTACCATCACCGGCGGCCATGGTTATGGAATGCACGGCTCGCTGGCAGTTAATGGCCCCTGGGAATGGCGCCAGGCTGTCCGTGAGATGTATGCTGCCGGCTTCAAGCACATCAAGATTTCACCGCAGTTTACCTTAGAAGAAGCCCGGGCGGCCGTCGAAGAGGCTAAAACACTCGGCCTCCACATCACCGCTCATGGAGGAGGCGGCTCTGACACCATTCCTCCAACCATGACTAACATTGCTATCAAAGCCGGTGTCGAATGCATCGAACACCTCAATGAAATGGACGATGAAGCCCTCGACCTGATGGCTGAAAAGGGTGTCTTTGATGTCCCGACTCTCCAGACTTATTACGCCAGCTACCAGCGGAATGATATCGGTTCTTTTCTGATTGAAAAGCGCGGCTGGTCAATGGCCATGCATGAGACGCTCTTTAAAAAAGCCTATGCCCGCCATATCCTGATGGGGATCGGCACGGATGCCAATGGCGAATATCGCGAAATGTATCCCGGCATCTATTTTGACGAAATGCGATATTTTGTCCGCCTGGGGATGAGTCCGATGGAAGTCATTGTCTGCGCCACCAGGAATGGGGCGCGCATCCTGGGTCTCGAAGACGAGCTGGGAACAATCGAAGCCGGCAAAGCGGCCGACCTCCAGATCGTCCGGGACAACCCGCTCAAATCATTTGATAATCTGGGCCATCCCGAGCTGGTGATACTGCGGGGCAAAATAACATGGGGACGGGCCAGCGGATCTTCTTTATAATCAATAAGTTCGCCTAGACCCAGTCAGACTCGTCCTGGAGACCAGTAGCGGAAGAATATAACAATCTGGTTTTAGACTCCCGGTTTTTATCATCCTGGATCTGGAACAAAAACAGTTAATTAATTGATAATAAACACTTTACTGAGGCCCGACCCCATCTTGGGGACGGATATCTTTTTTCCCGGCCAGGCTCATCCGGGCCGGCACCAAAGGTATTGGCCTGCCTTTGAGCAGCCAGTGCCAGTAAACCCACTCAAAAGCCAGCTTTGACCAGTGATTAATCCGCGTTTCCTTGAGAAGCGACATCGGCCCGATGACCGGAACTGGGTATTTTCCCGGCAGCGGCTCGACTTTCTCATTATAATCAATAACGACCGCCCGCCCGAAGCCCGTCTCTATAAAGCAATTGGCGTGGCCGTCAAACTCTTCCCCGGCAGGCTTTCCATCAATCTCAGCCAGGATAATTTTATCAAGAATTTCAGAGGCAAAATGAGCCACCGCCCCGGCTTTGGTCCAGCCGGAAGCAGCCGCATCGCCGATGACAAAGATATCCGCATACTTTTCGGAACGAAAGCCGCTTTTATCCACCGGCACATAATTCATCTCATCGCCCAGGCCCGAGCGTTTGATTAACTCTGAGCCCATATTGGTCGGGATGGTGACCAGCAGATCAAAAGCCACCTGCCGCCCGTCATAGCCAATGACTTTACCACCCCCGGCTTCAACTTTTTCCGTCATAAAAAAGCTCTCGACTTCAATTTGCTTTTTAGCCTGAAGGTCGCCCAAAAAACGGGTGGCCACCGGTTTGGTAAAAGCGCCCGAGATCGGCGTTAGATAAATAATTTTGATGTTCTCCCGGACTCCCCTTTTTTTAAAATACCAGTCAGCCAAAAAAGAAAACTCCAGCGGCGAGACACTGCATTTAATCGGCATCTCATTTATCTGGACAACCAGTGTGCCTTCCTTGAATTCTTCAAGCTTTCTGGCCAGGGCGGTGGCCCCATCCAGCGAATAATAATCAAAGATATTCTGCCGCCAGCCGTCGAGCAGCCCGGGCGTTTCCTCCGGGCAGGTATGATTACCGGTGGCGATAAGGAGAAGATCATAATTGAGCTCCTCTCCGTCAGCCAGTTTTAAAGCTTTTTTCTCGGGTTTAATCTCTTCAACCTCTCCGGTTATGAATTCAACGCCCCGGGGCAGCAGAGCCGACCGCCGTCTCAGCAGGTCTTCCGGCTGATAAAAGCCAAAAGGCACAAACAAAAAGCCCGGTTGATAATAATGGTTATCATCCCGGTCAACTACGGTTATCTTCCAGCCGCGCTGGTGGAGCGGCCCGGCCAGTTTGTTAGCCATAATTGTCCCGCCCGTTCCTGCACCCAGAATAATCAGCTTTTTCATCGTTTTTTTATTCCGTTACTTTTTTATCATTTTTTTAAATTGCTGTCTGGTTTTTGTTTGCCTGCCTTCTCTGCTCTACCAGTCTGATCAGGTCCTCTCTCTTCTCTTGGGCTCAAGTGGCACTCATTATTGTAATTATTCTAAATATATACTGAGTCTAATATTATACTAATTCTAATAAAGTCAGGGTTTTAAAACTTCCTTTTTCAGGGTAGACTTCTCGATTCTCTCTTCGACCGGATTGACTCCAATACCAGGCCCTTCCGGCACCCGGACATAGCCCGGGCGGCTCAGGACAATTGGCGGTTCAATCAAATCTTCGTGGTAATAACGGGCGCTGGCTGACAGGTCGTTCGGATATTTGAAATCAGGCAAAGTGGCAATATGTAAATTATGAGCACGCCCTACTCCGCTTTCCAGCATGCCGCCGCACCAGACCCCGACCCCATAATGCTGGCAGTAATCGTGAATCTTCTTAACCTCCACCATTCCCCCTACCCGCCCGACCTTGATGTTGATAATCCGGCAGCTGCCCATTTCCAGGGCGGCTTTGGTAGTCTCATAGGAGATGATGCTTTCATCCAGACAAAGCGGGGTAGTCATCTTCTTTTGAAGTTTGCTGTGCTCCCATAAATCATAAGGCGGGAAAGGCTGCTCCAGGAGCAGCAGCCGAAAAGCATCCAGCTGGCGCAGGTGATCCGCATCCCCGGGCGAATAAATTCCATTAGCATCAGCCTGAAGAAGGAGGTCTGGAAATTTTTCCCTCACTGCCCGGCAGACCTCCAGGTCCCAGCCCGGCTTGATTTTTATTTTGATGCGCTCATAGCCCTGGGCCCGGTAATTCTCAATCATGGTCAGCAGATCCGGAATTGAATCTTCAATGCCGGCACTCACCCCGGCTGGAATTTCTTCTCTAACTCCGCCATAAAGCTTATAAAGCGGCAGCCCCAGTTTTTTAGCTTTTAAATCCCAGAGAGCCAGTTCCAGGCCGGCTTTGGCCATGCGGTTTTCTTTGAAAATATTAGCTGCCCGGTAAAAATCTTCGGGTTCAACAATTCCCTGGCTAAAGACCAGTGGCACCAGAAAATCCTTGAGGATCTGCCAGGCTGTCTCCGTCGTTTCGCCAGAATAAAGCGGCTTTTCTTCTGCCACGCACTCCCCATAGCCAACCAGTCCGTCTTCATAGACTCTGACCATGATGAAAGTCCGGTCGTAGGAGCGGCCAAAGCTGGTCTCAAAAAAATGAACATAGGGAAGCCGCATAAAGTTAAGTTCAATTCTCTCGATCGCCATTTTGCACCTGCCTTTTAATTCTTTTAATTAAAGCTAAATAAAAACAAGCTGACTTAGAATATTTCTATTCTTATATTTTTTTTCAGGCTATTTCCCGGCCGCCAGCCCTCCAGCCTTAAGGTTCTTTAGCTGGCTCAAAACATAATAGCACTTTTCGCCAAAAGAAAAATCGACAATTGCATAGCCCTGTTTGAAATAATGATTAAAAGCCTGCCTCAAAGCCGTCTGCCATTCACCGATGACTTCAGGTACAGTCTGAAGAGGCTGAAGGTCGCGGATAGTTTCGACCAGAAATACCGGGCATTTGAGGTTTAAAACCGGCCTCCCCGGCAGGTACTGGCCATTTTTGGCCAGCCGGCCTTCAACCGCTTTGGGCCAGGAGTCAATCTCACCCGGTTCTTCCTTTTTGCCCCGGGCTTTTTTCTCCACGCGCGCCGTCTTTACCGGCCATTCAACCAGCAACCGGTCAGCCGGAATCCCTGGCCCCAGCCGAAGCGCAGGCGTTTCTCCATAAAAATCCGGGAGATAGGTGCGGCAGATGGCACCCAGCGTATGCAGATTAAGATTAGCATTGCGGCTCTGCATGGGATCGTAAGTCCAGGTAATGATGTCCAGTCCCATCTTCAGCACCTCGCGCCGCTGAGCCCATTTGAGACGCTTGCCCAGTCCATAGCCCCGGTATTCGGGCAGAACAGCCAGCAGATGCGAATGTTGACAGAACTGGCCCTTAAAGATGGCTGGAAAAGAATAGACAAATCCGGCCAGCTCGTTGTCCACCCAGGCTCCCAGGATGAGACCGCCCATAAAAGATGAAATACAGAACTGATGAACCGGAGTCAGGTCGAGATCCGAATGCTTCCAGACAATCCGCTGAATCTCAACTAATTTCTCCAGATCATCTCTTTTTAAGATTTTACGTATGATGACCTTCCCGGCCAAGCTTAACTCCTTTCTGCAAGGCCAGAAATTCATAATGATTAACGACCTTTTCGGCCATGGCCTCGCCAGAATGTTTATTAAAGACAAGATTATAAGCCTGTTGAGCCAGTTCGTGGGCCAGACCGCGATCCAGATAAATTTTGAGAATAGCCTGAGCCAGAGCCTGGGGATCATTGGGTGGCACCAGAAAACCAGTTTCTCTGTTGATTATAAGCTCGGTCATGCCGGCGGTCATGACGCCAACCACGGGCACTCTCGAAGCCATAGCCTCCAGCAAATAATCCTGAGGTAAAGAAAAAGAGCCAAAAACCAGCAAATCGAGTGAAGCCAGGACGTCGGCTTTTCTCTCCTCAAACCCCAGGTAAAAATAAAGGTTGGCAATGTCGAGCGGCTGCTCATGCCGCAGTTGTTCCAGATGAAGGCTGCCCTGGCCGAAAACAATAACTTTAAGCCTGGGAGCCTGGTCGTTTAAAATTTTCAGGGCTTCGAGCTGCTCCCTGAGAAGCTTTAAATCCTCAAGCGGAGTTAGTAGCCCGGCCAGAAAATCATCGTCTTTTAATCCTAATTCCTCTTTGAGAAAAATTTTTTTCTGCTTATTCTGATATTTAGAAAAATCAAGTCCAGGCGGAATGACTTCTATAGTCTTGACTCCCGGCTCGCTCTTCAGCCACCGGCGCTTGCTCTCTTCGGTCTGGCAAATTAATGAATCAACCTGCTTAAGACTGCCGGCACTGATTTCTTTTAGCCAGTCAGTTTTAACCGAAGCCAGCTTGAGATTAATCTCGGCCTTCTGGCTGGCTTTCAGCCCAGAACTAAAAGCTTCTTTATCAAAAAAATGGATAAGGCTGGCTCCACTCTTTTTCATTTTTCTGGATAGTTTCCAGTTGGTCAGCCAGCTGCTGGTGCCTTCCAGCTTGAAATTTTGAACCTGGAAGCCGGCTAACTTGGCCTGTGAAGATAATTTATTTCCGGGATTGGTCAGAAAGTAAAATGGATAACCTCTTCTTTTTAGTTCCTGACCAATAAAGAACAGATGTTTTAACTGAAGTTCTTCCTGCGGGTCAGCCGCCGCCAGTATGATCGCCAAACTCTTCTCCTCTTCAGACTTTTATCTTCGGCTTATAGCTCAAAAAAAATCCAGGCCTCTCCGGCTATTATTTTTGCCCGACCTGGGCCAGATTAATATTCCGGTTGACCAGGCTGGTGCCCAGGACTTTTTCCAGATTGGCCAGAGCCAGATTATAGTTGACCAGGGCTCTGAGTTCATTCGAGCGGGCCGTGGCCAGTCTATCCTGAGCTTCCAGAACAAAATAGTTGCTGCTTAGGCCAACAGCCAGTTTTCTATTTTCGGCTTCCAGATTTTTTTCAGCAAACTCCCTGGCCACCCGGTAGGCCTCAACACTCTTGGCATAGGTGGCAATATTGTTGACTGCTTCACTGACCTCCAGCAAGACCTGCTGTTCCAGGGCTTTCTGTTTGGCCAGCGACTGAGACAGTTCAGTCTGAGCCACAGCATAATTTGACCGGCTGACCAGATCAGCCACCGGGATGGTCAGAGTAAAATTCAAAGACCAGTTGTTATAAAGAAATTTCATGGCATCTTTAAAAGAATTCCAGCTGCTGCCCGGAATCTTACCTATGACTATCCCGCCAAAGGGATTATTATCCTGATATAGGAGATAATCACCAGAAATACCGGGGCTGCGGTAAGAAAAATTCAAATCGAGCTGGGGCAGGAGTTGATTCCTGGCCACTTCCAGATTAAACCTCTTGTTGTCAATAGTCAGATTACTAACCTGCAGGTCAGGCCGGTTAGCCAGGGCGGTTTGAGCGGCTTCTTCCAGACTGATTTTAACCGGTTTAAATTCCGGTTTATCCATCAGATTTATTTTGACCGATTGAAGCTCTTGGCCACTGGCCAGGTTTAAAACCACTTTCAGCCGGTTTTCTGCGATCCGGACGTCAGCTTCGGCCTGGACGATGTCTGCTTCCCGCTGAGAGACTGTTGCCTGAACATTCAAAATTTCAATAGCTGCCTGCTGTCCAACTTCAATTTCCTTGGAAGTCTTGGCCAGTTCATCCCGGGCCAGCTGCAAAGACTGTTGCCTGACTTTAAGATTTTCCTGAGCCAGAACCAGATTCCAATAAGCATCCTCCACCCGGTAAATCGTCTCCAGAACCTGGCTTTTCAACTGGGCTTCAGAAATAGAATAATTCTGACGGGCGATGATTATTTCTTTCCTGGCTATTTTCGGCCCAAAGTTTTTGAGCAGCGGCTGTTGGACATTAAAGCTCAACTCGGTTTGATAATAAGGATTAAACAGCTGGCCCCGCTGGTTGGTATTATAATTAAAATTAGACAGGTTGATGGATAACTTTCCACCCAGGGGAATGTTCTGGGAGATAATTCCCTGATAGGATTTGGTTTTGGTCGTATAGAGGCCGGCACTCTGAATCCACCAGGTTGAAGGTTGTTCGTTGCGGTCAGCTCCGTAGCTAAAATCGAGCTGGGGATAATAAATTTCTTTAGCCTTAGAAACTGACTGGCTGCTCAGTTCGGTCGAATAGACTTCAGCCACCAGATTTAAATTTTGCTTCAAGGCCCGGAAAATGGCCTCTTCCAGTCCTAAGGATATTTCCTGAGAGCTGCTTTCCTGAGCAGCTACCGCCAGGGCCAGCCACGAAAATAAAATGACCGGAATTATTAATTTAGCCAGGACTGATTTTATTTTCACCACTTTCCTCCTCGTCAGTTCCCTTGAAATTTCCATCTTAAATTTAAGTTAAGTTTAACAAAAGCCTGCTTGTTAAAGCAAATGCCATAATTATTCAAACTCCGGTTAATATACATATCATATTACGTTCCGCCGGAAAAAAATTCATTATCAATAATAAATAATAACGAAAATAACCTTCAGCCTTTCTCAGTTCGAGATGGCCGCTAAGCCCGGCCAGACCCGGCTTATCTGGGATAAGCATCAAGCTCAAGATCAAGCTCGATAGCTTCTCCCCTTACATATTTCTTCCAGGCCAGGGCTCCAACCATGCCGGCATTGTCGGTGCAAAGCCGCGGCGAAGGAACATAGGCCGGCAAATTGTTCCCGGCAGCCAGCTGGCTGAACCTGGTTCTAAGCCTCTGGTTGCGGGCCACCCCGCCGCCCAGGATTAGAGAAGCAGGTTGAAACTCAAGGCGCGCCCGGCTCACCTGTTCGAGCAGGCTCCTGGCCACGGTTTCCTCAAAGCTGGCCAGAAAATCACTCAGAGCCGGGTGATGCCTGTCCAGATTGCTTTCCCGGATGATTCTGAGGGCGGCCGTCTTCAGGCCCGAAAAACTAAAATCATAGCCTGGTTTTTTCATCCTCGGCAGTGAGAAATGAAAACGCTGGCTATTGCCATTTCTGGCTAACTGTTCAATGATTGGACCGCCCGGATACCCCAGGTCAAGAAATTTGGCAATCTTATCCAGACATTCGCCGGCAGCATCATCCCTGGTTTTACCCAGCAGCCGGTAACTCAATGGCTTTTCCAGAAAATAAAGAGAAGTATGACCACCGGAGACCAGCAAAGCCAGAACCGGAAACTCGATCTCAGGGTTTTCAACAAAGGCCGCTTCAAGATGAGCCTCCAGATGGTCAATGCCGATTAGGGGTTTCTTAAAATAATAGGCCAGCCCTTTGCTAAAAGTCAGTCCAACGAGAAGCGAACCGATCAACCCCGGCCCCTGGGTCACCGCATAAATATCTATATCCGGCAGGCCGACCCCGGCTCTCTTCAGGCTTTCGCTCACAATATAATCTATTGATTTAAGATGCTGGCGAGAAGCCAGCTCAGGGACAACCCCGCCATAGGGGGAATGAAGCTCATCCTGGGATAAAATGACATTGCTTCTGATTTGGCCCCGGTCAAGAACAGCCGCCGAGGTTTCATCGCAGGAGGTCTCAATGGCCAGCAGCCACTTAGCCTCACTCTTTTCGACCATTTATTTCTCCTGAAAAGCCACCGATCTAAATATCTATTGACCTCAATATTTTAGCTCAAAGTTATCATTTCCTGGCCAATTTTCTTATGGCCGGGCCAAAAGGCGGTCTGAGGACGCTGCGCTCAGTAATAATAGCTGAAATCAGCCCGGCCGGGGTAACATCAAAAGCCGGATTTCTGACCGGGAGATCAGCCACCGTAATCAGCTTGCCACCTATTTTTCTGACCTCATCCGGCTGTCTTTCTTCAATCGGGATTACAGCTCCGGTCTTTAGCGAGAAATCAAAGGTGCTGAGCGGGGCAGCTACGTAAAAAGGAAGATGGTGCTCCCTGGCTAAAACCGCCACTGAATAGGTTCCGATTTTATTAGCCACGTCACCATTAAGAGCGATCCGGTCCGCCCCAACTACGATTAAAGAGATTTCACCTTTTTTCATCAGATAGCCAGCCATATTGTCGGTGATGAGAGTGACCGGAATCCCTGCCCGCTCGAGTTCCCAGCAGGTCAGGCGGGCGCCCTGGAGCAACGGTCTGGTCTCGTCAGCCAGAACTTTTATTTTCTTTCCCCGGGCCACTGCCGCCCGGATAACCCCCAGGGCCGTGCCATAGCCGGCAGTGGCCAGACCACCGGCATTACAATGGGTCAGGATAGTGTCACCACTGGAGATTAGTTTCTGGCCATACTCGCCAATTTTCATATTCATGGCCAGATCCTCTTCATCCATTTGCCGGGCTTCAGCCACCATAATCTCTTTTAAAGCCTCCAGGTCCTGCTTCTGGTTTTTCTCAAAGACCGTCTTCATTCTGTCGAGTGCCCAGAAGAGATTCCGGGCAGTTGGACGTGTTCGCCACAGCCGCTCATAAGCCTTCTCGAAAGCCCGGCTGAGGTTTTTTCCGGCTCTGGCCTGACGAACGGCCAGAGCCAGACCATAAGCAGCCGCTAAGCCTATGGCCGGGGCCCCTCTGATAGTCATATTCTCAATGGCCCGGGCCACCTGTTCGACTGACTTTAACCGGACATAGACTTCTTTTTGAGGCAGTTGCCTCTGGTCAATCATCACCACCGCTTCATTTTCCCAGGCGATAGTCGGCAGCATGGTTAACTCCTTTTCCAGTCAGGAGTGGTTTCATCGGGCCACTTCCACTTTTTAATCCAGCTATGATATCTTGCCCGGAAAGCGGCCAGTTCCCCTGGCTGAAGGTTTTTTTCCAGCTGCTCATAACAGAATATAACCTGGAGGTCGTTATCCCGCCAGATTTCTTCTGATGGCAGTCCCAATTCCTTAGCCATGACCGCTTCTTCCAGGCTCTGATTATAATCTTTCTGATGGGCTAGAACCTGGGCTAAAAGATAATGATAATAGCCGCAGGCTGGTTCCTGTTCGACCGCCCGCTCGACTATTTTTAAGGCTTCAGCCAGGATTTTGTTTTTTTCTTTTTGAGCAGCCTCTAAGGGCTCAGAAAAATCAACTAAGGCTTTAAGTCTCAAATCAACCAGCCGGCCAACTGCCGCTCTCACCACTGGCTGGTATTTCCCTTTCTCAGCCAGAACACCATAAAGCCTGACCGAGGTTTCAGCCCAGCCCTGAGCTTCAAAGGACCGGGCCAGCCCAAAAAGCCTGAGCTCTTCTGCCCAGGCTTGAGCTTTATCCTCACCAAGCGAGGCAGCCAGACGGAATGAACTTTCAGCTTCTTCCCAGAGATCTAAATTAACCTCGGTCAGCCCTTTGAGAAGATAAGCTTCGCCGCTTGGCTTCCGGCTGATGGTGGCTGAAATTTCCTGTCTGGTCTTTTGATAGGCGGCCACTGCTTCTTCCTGGCGAAGTGATCGCTGGAGTCTTTCGGCTTGAAGATAATCTGTCTTAGCTTTAAGAAGAGATGAGGAGGCGCAGCCGATTAAAAAAATCAAGGCGAAAAAAACAACTACCAGTTTCAGGCCCGAACCGCCGCCGGCGAGGCTACTCAGCCTGAGCTTATTGTTGCATCTACCAGAGTCCGGCTTCTTCATTCCTCATCCTCCGTCTGCTTATTTTTTTCCAGACTGGCCTTAAGCCTGGCTCTTAACTCTGGTTCAGCCGTCAAAGCCCAGCCCAGGCTCAAAAAGTTTTCGCCTATTTTTTTCAGGGCTGGCCACCACTCCGGCCGGTCTCCCGCTGCTTTTATTTCATCTAAGGCCAGCCTTAACCGGCGGTCAAATTGAGCGGCAATCTGGCGATAATCTCCTTTGGTTAGCTCTTCAGAAAAAAGGCTTTGAAGAAATGGTTCTTCTAATCCCTTAACCGGATAAAGAGCCCTGAAAGCCTGGCGGAGAGATTTTATCTCGCCGTTCTTAAGCTCTAAATTAAAAGTTTCAGCTAAGGCCTGGTCACCTTTAAAGAAATCAAGGATAAATTCATCAGGCTTGTTATTTACAATTTCGGGCTCAAGCCAGAGTTTGAGGCCGGAAACTTCAGTTTCTAAGTCTCCCTTTCTTTTTACTGCCCAGACGATAGATGAATAGAGAATCGGAATCAGAACCGGGGAACCGGCCGGGAAAAAATCCTGGGCCACTGCGGCTGCCTGTTCTAAAAAAGTCTCAAGTTTTTTTCCAGCCATTATCCCCCTCACTTTCTTTCCGAACTTTACTCAGTCAGACCCAATAACCGGACCATCCGGTTTAAAATTCTGGTGACTATTATAAACTAAAATCAGACTGGATTTAAAAGATTATTTGACTTCGAGAATGGCCAGAAAAGCTTCCTGCGGAATATCAACCCGCCCGACTCTTTTCATTCTTTTTTTGCCCTCTTTTTGTTTTTCCAGGACTTTCATCTTCCGGGTATAATCGCCGCCATAGAGTTTAGCCAGAACATCTTTTCTAAAAGGCTTAATAGTTTCGCGGGCAATGACTCTTTTCCCCACCGCGGCTTGGATGACCACTTCAAACTGCTGTCGCGGTATGGTCCGCCTGAGCTTATCAACCAGCGCCCGGCCGACATAATAAGCTTTATCTTTATGAACAATAACCGACAGGGCATCAACCTCTTCATAATTGACCAGAATATCGAGCTTGACCAGCGGCTCTTCCCGGTAGCCAGCCAGTTCATAATCCATTGAAGCATAACCCTGCGAAAGTGATTTAAGCTGATTGTAAAAATCAAAGACCACTTCATTGAGTGGTATCAAATAATCAAGCAGAACCCGGCTGGTCGACAGGTATTCCATTTTTTTCTGCTGGCCGCGGCGATCATCCAGGAGCTGGAGCAAAGGCCCTAAGTAACGATCGGGCGTCAAAATCAAGGCTTCAATGATCGGTTCTTCAATCCGCTCTATAAATTGAGGTTCGGGCAGCTCGGAAGGGTTGTGGATCTCCAGAACCTGACCGTCGGTTTTGACCACCCGGTAGCTGACACTCGGGGCAGTGGTAATCAGATTAAGGCTAAATTCCCGCTCAAGCCTTTCCTGAATAATCTCGCGATGAAGAAGCCCCAGAAAACCAGCGCGGAAGCCAAAACCAAGGGCTGGCGAATGTTCCGGCTCAAAATGCAAGGAAGCATCGTTGAGTTTCAACTTTTCCAGAGCATCGCGTAACTCATCAATATTACTTTCACCAGCCGGGTAAAGACCGCAGAAAACCATCGGCTTGGCTTCCTTAAAGCCGGGCAGGGCTTCAGAAGCAGGCTGGCTGACCAGGGTAATGGTTTCCCCAATCCGGGCATGGGCCAGATTTTTTATGCCGGCAATAAGATAACCAACCTCGCCTGTTTCCAGGGCTCCGACTTTCACCGGCTTGGGGGTAAGATAACCTATTTCTTCAGCTAAATACTCCGCCCCGTTAGACATCAGTCTGATCCGGTCACCCGTTCGCAGCCGTCCATCAACTATTCTGACCAGAACGACCACTCCGCGGTAAGGATCGAACCAGGAATCAAAAAGTAAAGCTTTTAGCGGCGCTTCCACCTGGCCCTTAGGCGCCGGAATTTTTTCCACAATTCTTTCCAAGACTTCTTCAATGCCGGTGCCCTTTTTAGCCGAGACCAGAAGAGCCTCTTCACTTTTCAGTCCGACAATATGTTCCAGCTGCTCCAGGGCCATGTCCAGGTCAATCTGGGGGAGATCTATTTTGTTCATGACCGGAATGATAACCAGGTCATTTTGAATGGCCAGATAAGCGTTAGCTAAGGTTTGAGCTTCAACTCCCTGAGAAACATCAATGACCAGGACAGCTCCCTCGCAAGCAGCCAGGCTCCTTGAAACTTCGTAGGAAAAATCAACGTGTCCAGGCGTATCAATCATGTTCAGGATATATTCCTGGCCGGAACGGCTGCGATATTTGAGTCTGGCAGTTTGAGCTTTGATGGTGATGCCGCGCTCGCGCTCAATATCCATAGTGTCAAGCACCTGTTCTCTTAGTTCCCGCGTTGACAGGGCTCCGGTTACTTCGATAAAGCGGTCAGCTAAGGTGCTTTTCCCATGGTCAACATGAGCGATGATGGCAAAATTGCGTATATTTTTCTGCATGATTTCTCACACTTATCGAGACCAGGTTATTGCCGGTCAGACCCGGGGCTGGCTCAACATATCTCCAACTGCTCATTAATTTTAGTCTAAAATCAGGCAGCTGACAACGAGCACCGGCTGTTTTGCTTCCTTCTCTCTTTTTCTTTCACTTGACATTTACCCGGGTGAATAGTATTTTTTAGCTGAAAACGGAGAAAAAAGTAGCTCTGACCATTCTCCGGAAGGAGGCCTTTATGTTTGGTTCTTTAGGAGCCCCTGAACTACTAATAATCCTGCTGATTGTCATCGTCATTTTTGGAGCCAGAAGACTGCCCGAACTGGGAAAATCCTTAGGCGAAGGAATAAAAAATTTCAAAAGATCAGTCAGCAGCCATAAAGAAGAAAATAATTCCAGTAATCCTCCGACCACTCCCAATCCTCCTGCCGCCAATTGAAGCCTGCCCGATTTTAGATTTAGATCATGTCCGGTAGCTACTATGCAGGGTTTGATTTAGGGGGTACCCAGCTAAAATACGGAGTGATCGCGGCCAGCGGCCAGCTGGTCTTCAAAGATAAAGCGCCTTCCCCGCCTGATATTACCGGGCTCATGACCCTTATCGGCTCAATCGTGGAAGAACTGGAGCAGCGGTTTGGCCGGAAACTTAAGGCGGCAGGTTTTGGTTTTGCCGGCTTTTATAGCCTGACAAAAAAGAGAATACTTTATTCCCCTAATTATCAGACTCTCAACAATTTTCCCTTAGTGCCTCAATTAAAAAAGATTACCCCTGTTCCCTTTTTTATTCATAACGATGCCAATCTGGCTGCTTTTGGAGAATATATGTTTGGCCGCGGGCAGCGGGTTCAGAGCCTGGTTTTTCTGACAGTTGGCACCGGAGTAGGTTCCGGTTTGATCCTGGAAGGCGAATTGTGGCAGGGACGTGGCGGCTTCGCCGGAGAACTTGGTCACATCACCGTCAATCCGGAGGGACTGCTCTGCAATTGCGGCAATACTGGTTGCCTTGAAACAGAAGTCTCAGCCCCTGCTCTCGTTAGAAATTACCTGAATTTCTCGGGGAAAAGACGGGAGCAGCTGACGGCCAAAGACGTTTATCTGCGGGCTAAGAGCGGTGATGAAGCTGCCAGAAAAAGCTTTGAGCGCTGCGGCTACTTTTTGGGAATAGGGCTGAGCATTGTCATCAATTTATTAAATCCAGAAAAAATAATCATCGGCGGCGGGGTAATGGACTCCGGCCGCTGGCTACTCTCTCCAGCCATAGCCGAAGCTAAAAAAAGATCGATTGAGGTCAGTTTTGCCCTTTGCCGGATTGAGAAAGCCAGCCTCGGCAACGATGCCGGATTGATGGGGGCGGCGGCCTGGGCCAGGCATCAACTTGACCAGGGGAAGGCTCTAACCAGCTCCAGAAGCAAAAAATATGAATCCTGCCGGTAACTTTTTACACCTTTGAAAAGTTTTATTAAGTTGTTACAAAACAGGGAAAAAATTATATAATGTGTGTCTAATTTTGACCGGAAAACAGGCGTCAAGAAGCCTGACCTGGCCTTTAATGAGCAAGCTTCCGGCTGAACAAGTGATAAAGGAGGAATCTTGACCAGGATGAAGTCAAAGTCAACCTTATATTTTGCCTGGCTGTTTATCGCCTGTTTCCTTTTCTTGAATGTCATGAGTCTTTCAGCTTCAATCCGGGTTAATGGAGCCCTGAAAGGAAAAATCACTGATCTCCAGGGGAAACCAATCAACGGGGCTTATGTTTACGTCAGCTCACGCCAGATGATCGGGATTCAATATTACCTGACCAAAAAAACCGGTGATTACTTTTTCTGGGAGCTGCCAGCCGGCCTTTATAAACTGTCGGTTGAGGCTCCGGGCTTTATCCTGGCCACCATTAACGAAATTAGAATTGAGACCGGGAAAACTGCTTATCTGCCCATTTCCTTAGAAGCCAGTGAGAACGAGGAGGAAAAAATACTGCTAAAGCCCCTGCCCCTACTTGACAGTCAGTCACCACACCTGTCTTATGTTATTGACCAGGACCTGTTAAGTCATATGCCCAAGACCAGGGATCTCTCTGGAATCATGCAATTTATCCCTGGCCTGGTTCCTGAACAGCTTCCGGTCGAGACCAGTGCTTCTATCAATGGTTCGAGCGTCAGGGAAACCACAGCTGTCATTTTAGAGAATGAAATAAATGATCCTTTAGATAGAAAGATTATCAATAATATCCATCCTGATTCGGTAGAAGAAGTAGAAATAGAAGCTGCCGCTCACCCGGTCGAAAGTTATGCCGGCGGCGGAGCCCTGATCAAAATTATTAGCCGGCGTGGCGCTAATCAGGCCGGCGGGCAACTAAATTTTCTGGGTAGCGGAGGCCAGCTGGCTGATAGCCTGTGGAGTCAGGACGAAATCAACCGGATGAACCAGGCTCCAGCTATTAAGGAAAAATATAATCTGGATTTTTCTTTCAACCTCGGCGGGCCAATCATGCCTGACCGGGTCTGGTATTTTACCAGCTTCCAGTTCGATAAGAGATCAAGAAATACACCCTTTTCCCCCTGGAGAGATCCCTCAAATATCATTTACCCCATGTATAGCTGGAAGAACAAAAACTCCGGTTCCTTACTCCATTTATCTTCACAAATTACTCCAGAAATTAATGCCTCAATTTTTTTAAGTTATAGCCGAAACAAGCAAAATATTGACCCGTCTCTGATTTCGCCCAAGACACCCGAGACGGCCACTACCAGCTATGGCCAGAGCCTTTTTCTGATTGATGGTTTCGGCCATTATGTTCTTAATCCTGAGACCATAATTAATATGTTCTTTTCCTTTACCCGGAATGATCTGGGGCGAGGGCTGAAAGCTGAGACAGCCGCTAAACCCAGATATATAGATACCGTTAGCGGTTATACCTGGGGCAGCGGTCCCTATAATGAGGATATAACCAGCAATATCTTCCGGGCTGGTGCTTCAGCCACTCGCTTTCAGTCTTTTTTGAACCGGGAGCATGAGCTGGTAGTTGGAGCCGAATATGAGAATTCAGTCGCCACTATTTCTACCTGGAAAGAGAACAATCTGATTTATTATTACGCCAGCAGAAATCCATATTATTACGGTCAGAGTTTATCTCCTGAGAGCGGAAACCTGGTAGGTCAGGGACTGGTTGGATTTTATTTAGCCAGCAGCAACCCGGGCGGCCTATCGCAAAAATCCACCATCCATCGCCTTATTTTTTACGGGCGTGATACTTTCAGCCCGGTAAAAAGAGTAAATTTATATTTAGGGCTGAGATTTGAAAGAATGCAAGCCGGACTTTCCAGGCTTTACCGGAGCTATAGCTCTTCTCTCTCTTACTCTGTAGGCCAGGATCTTGTCCGCCCCATTTATGGGGTGAATCCTTATACGTCTATTATCTACTCCAGCTGGGATAATATGTTAATCTGGCATAATTTCTCGCCTCGTCTGGGGTTGGTGGTAGATGTCTTTGGCCAGGGCCGGACTCTTCTTAAGGGTTCTTATAGCCGGTATCCCGATCATCTGTCTCTTAGTTATCTAACTGAGTTCTCGCTCGGCCAGCCAGCTGGTTATCACCTTTTTTACTGGTACGATGAAAACGGAGACGGCCAGGCAGACAGAAATGATACTTACCGGCTAACTTCGGAAGATTACCGGGTCCACTTAAACGATTATTTCCGCCAGAGAATCGCTCCGGATATTAAATCACCACTAACCACGGAATGGGTAGCAACGGCTGAACAGCAGATTGGCGAGAACTTCACTCTTTCCTTATCTTACATTTCCCGGGTCAAAACCAGGTTGATTGAAGATGTCCTTTATGACCCGGAGAGCGGGCAGGAGTGGGCTGCGGCTGACACCCCGGATGACTGGTGGATACCATTTAATACTGTTGTCCCGGGAGCGCCTGGCTCTCAATATGAAGATACACCCGTCACCGTTTATTTCCCTTCGCAAGCAGCACCTGCTTTGTTTACCAGGCTAAACAACGTCAGCCAGTTGAAGCAGAAGTATTATGGCTGGCAACTCGTAGCCAGAAGGAAAATGGCTGACAGATGGCAGTTGCTGGCTTCTTTGACCCTGAGCCGGGCCCGGGGCAATATTGGTCTCGGCCGGCTGGCCACTTCCGCTTTTACTGAACTTTCAAACTCGCCTAATTCTCTGGTTAACATTAGCCAGAATTCTGCCCTTGATCTTGACCGCCCGGTGGTGGCCAGAATAATGGGCACTTACCAGCTTCCCTGGGATATTTATTTTAGTGCCTTTTTCTCTTATCAGAGTGGCGCCCCCTGGGCCAGGACAGTGACCATTGTCCCCCCGGACAGCTGGCTGGAAGATAACCAGGCCCAGAATTTACCGGCAACTATCTATTTAGAATCACCAGGGAGCCGCCGCTGGCCCGACTTCAAAAGGCTGGATATCAGGCTGGAAAAAAGTCTTAAACTTAATTCCGGAACAAGCCTGAATTTTGGTCTGGATATACTTAATGTCTTTGGCCAGAAATACTGGCTGGAAGATCTAAATGATGGCGGCTACTGGTATCCTCAGGGAGAAGGCCTGTCAACTGGCCTCAGGCTAATTAATAGCAGTTATCAGAAAATCCTGGCTCTCTACGGGACCAGAGACATTCAGCTTAACTTTAGCCTGAGGTTTTAGCTGTCAACCGCTGGATCTCTACAGACTGATTTCTTTAACTTTTTTGATTTCAACCTCTGAGGTTAGCTGTTTAACTGAAGAATAAAGATAATATTTTCCGGGAGGCGGAGCCTGGTACTGACCGTCAGGCAGGCTGATATCTATCCCGGTTGATAGGGTCTGTCCCTTTTTCTGGTTGAATTCCTCTTCATCTTTAAAAGTCATTAAAACATCTTTGGTGCCCCGCCAGACAGCCTGGTTTGACTTATCCCTGATTTCCAGTTTCAAATAAAGTCCGGCAGCAACGCTGGCATCGTCTTTGGTCTCAAACCAGATTTCATTGTATTTCAGCTTCAAAACCAATTTAAGATCAAGCCGGTCGCCTTTTCTTTGCTGGCCAGTCACTTTCAGCTCATAATCAAAGAAAGTTTTTTCCTGAGAAATATTGTTCTGAAAATAACCTTGAGCCAGATTTAAGTCCTGGAGATGCTCGAGGTTGATGGCCGACATAACATAATTCCCGGAGCAATGCTCATCAAGGAAAATCACCGGGAAGCTGCCGTAATACCAGATCTCGCGGCAATAGCCAGTTGATTCCATAGGAAAAGTCTGGCGGTCGGTAGGGGGGCCAAAGAGGATAAAGATCCGGCCGCGGTCTGTCAGCCAGCCTGGCCGGCCCTCGCCCAGAAAAAGCCGGTTGGCCTGCTCTATCCGCCGGTAATATTCTTTTTGATATTCATTTTCTTTAGTATCAGGAAATGGGTCGCGGCGTTGCCAGAAATCCTCCATGAACTGCAATCTTTCTGAGTCAGGCAGTTCAAGGAATATTTTCCTTTCCTCAGGGGTAATGATGTAGCGGACCTCAGACAGCCATTTAGCCTCCTCGGGATTGAGATTCTTTTCAAGTTTGTCGAGACGGCTGCAGGCCGGAAAAAATAAAGAAAGCCAAAAAGCCAAAAACATCACCGGCCACCACCAGGCTGTTTTTTTCATCTTCTTTCTCCCCTCCTAGGTTACGTCGGAATCCAGATTAAATCAACCGGCTCCTTGGCCAGCGGCCAGTCTTTTTATCTCTGCTAAGTCTTCCAGGGTAAATTGACTCCAGAAATAGGGGAAAACCAGCTTATTTTGGAGCAAGGGATCAGAGTCAGCTTTGAGCTGACCTGCTTTGACCAGTTTGCTCCAGTCTTCGGTTCCGGGCACAGGAGAAAAATAGGCCAGTCGCGGCCTGGCCCCAAGTGATTTGACAAACCTGACACTCTCCACTACCTCGTTTTTATCCTGGCCGGGAAGGCCCACTAAGAGATAAACTGAAATCTGACTGCGGCTAAAGCCTGCCGATTCCAGATTGAGGAGAGCCCTGGTTACATCTTCAGGGCTGACTTTGGCTCCTGTTTCTGCCAGTAAGGCCGGATCGCTGGTTTCCAGGCTGAGGAAAAGAGACTCAAAGCCCGATATCTTCAATGAGCGGGCCAGAGCGGGATCAATTTCCCGGGGATGAAGGCCATTAGGCGTATGAAACCTTAAGCCCGGATTCAGACCGGCCAGAGCTTCGAGTATTTTTATCAGATGCTGATCATGGTTGAGGAGCAGGGCGTCATCATAAAAGGCAATTTGCTCTGGGCTTAAGGTCTGTCTGAAATGTCTGATTTCAGACACTACTTTTTCCGGCCGCCTTTGTTCAAATCGCTGGTAAAGGAGGCGGCTGGCGCAATAAGTGCAGTGAAACGGGCAACCGCGGGAAGTCAGGAGAGCAAGAACTGAAGTATTATGAGCCAGCTCATAAGCCGGTGAAGGCAGAGAATCAAAATCCGGGAAAAAGGGCAGCTCAGCCCTTGATTTAAATTGTTCCTGCCCCCCAATGTCCCGCAAAACACTGAGAATTTGATTTTCGCCGGGGCCGGTCAGCACCAGGTTAGCACCGGTTTGACTTCGGGCATGCTCAGGACAAAGAGTGGCATAAACACCGCCGAGGATAACCGGCACTGAGCCAAATATTTTCCGGACCAGTTCGACTGCCGCCTGAACTCCAGGGTACCAGTAAGTCAGAGTACAGGTTAGAAGGACGGCCTCCGGCGGCGCCAGCTGGCTCAGAAGTGATTCGACCTGGATATAAGGCAAACCATAGCGGGAAAATTTACGCGGAATATGGCGGAATATTTCAGGCTTGGAAACTTCCTCTTTAAAAAAAGAACGCCGCCCGTCAGACTGGCCTTTCGGCTGGAAATGATAAGAAGAAGGTATCTGACTGCAGTCCAGGCAATCAAGATAATCAAGCTCATAATTGGTGTATTGCCTGATAACCGAGGCGAGATAGAGAAGGCCTAAAGGTCTCAGCCAGAAATCATAAGCTGTAAAATCATAGGCCCAGGGATTAAGGAGAAGCAGATGTTTTCTGGAAGACATAGATAAAAAAAATGGTGCGGAAGGTGGGACTCGAACCCACACAGCCTTTCGGCCATAAACTCCTGAGGCTTACGCGTCTACCGATTCCGCCACTTCCGCAACCGGTTACGGTCAAAGCAGTCTAATTATATAAATTTAGAGCTGATCTGTAAAGGAGGCAGATTAAGATAAAAACTATCCAGAGAAAAGAGAAACAATCAGGAAATATAGATTGCCTCCCCTGTTTAGAAACTTGACAAAAGGCGGCAGGAGTCTTAATTTAAAATTAGTGGTCTTAAAATCAGCAGCCTTGTCTTTCAAAACATATTCATTTTTTCATCCAAATTCTTTTTAGGAGGAGGTATCATGAAATTAACGAGCACTTCTCAAATCGAAGAATTAGCCCGCCAGAAAACCACTCCCCATCAGGCGACCAGCTTTTACCTGAATACCGATAAAAGCCAGCAAACCTTGAAGGCTATTAACGCTGCCGGCAAAGCTTTAATCAACCAGGCCAAACAGGAGCTGGAAGCCAAGAACCTTTCTCCTGAAATCAAAAACTCAATCCAGGCCGACCTGGAAAAAATCTCGCAATTCTGTCAGAAAAAACTTAGCCCGTTCAAGTCGCCCGGACTGGCTATTTTCTCCTGCTCCGGGCAGAATTACTGGCAAGAGCTGGAACTGCCCCATGGCCCGCGTAACCGGGTTATCATAGATTTTGACTTTTATACCAGGCCCTTAACGGCTATCCTCGAAAGATTTAAAAAAATGTTAGTCTTTCTGATTAATAGAAAGGAGGCTAAGTGGTACGAAATTTACTTAGGTGAAATAAAACTGATTGACCGCCTGACCAGCGACGTTCCGAAGCAAGTTAAAAAAGGCGGTTTTGAAGGCTACGAATCAAAGAGAATAGAACGGCATATTGAAGCCCATCTTCTCGACCATTTCAAAAAATCAGCTGAAAAAACCTTCGAGATCTTGAATCGGAATCAGTTCGACTGGCTGCTGGTTGGCAGCGATGATGAATTTTATTCTCAGCTTGAGTCTTTATTTCATTCCTATGTCAAGGGAAAACTAAAAGGCCGGATTAAGGCCAGGCCTGATACAGCTGAATCCAGGATACTTAAAGAATGTGCTGAGTTTGAGGGACAGCTCAAGAAAGCTCAAGAGGAAGAACTGGTCAAGAAATTCATTGACGAACTGGAGCGGGGCGGACGGGCGGTAGCCGGCCTGGCCGATTCGTTGCGAAAACTTAATTCCTTTGAAGCTCAATCGCTGATTGTTACTCATAATTTTTCTCAGCCCGGCCGGGTTTGCCCCAAATGTCACAACCTTTATCTTCAGACTGAAACCTGCCCGGTTTGTCTGGTTAAAACCGAGCCGGCCGCTGATATTGTTGATGAAGCAGTCGAACTGGCTTTAGCCAGGGGAGTCCCTGTTTATCAGCTTAATTCACTGACCAGATTGAAACATTATGGTAATATCGGAGTCTTTTTAAAATATAAAACTTAAGACTGATGGAAATTTTAGAAGATCAAAGCCGGGCTATTTTTGAGGTGCCTTTTTGACCGGAAAGCTGGTCTTGTCAACCGAGCCCCAGCTATTAATTTCCCGGGTGGCTACGACCAGTTGTCCATTTTTCCGGCCGGTGGTAATTTTAACCACCAGAAATTCGCCCGGGTCAGGATCATGATTGCTTGTCCCGGCGCACCAGGTCTTGATACCATTCCAGCTGAAACCTTGCGGGACTTCTGAATGTCCCCAGAAAATAGCGATAATGTTATATGGCTGAATAGTCTGGAGGAAAGCACTTCTTTCTTTTTCGGTCCAGAAAGCTTCACTCCAGGAATCAAAGCCGTAATGTTCAAACAAAACTACCGGCCGGCCGCTGCTACCGACATTTCTTCTCAGGTCATCGATCAGAAATTCCAGGCTGTGTTTCGGATAGCGGGCATCACCGCTGACTCTTCTTCTCCAGATATTCAGATATTCTTCTCCGGCACTGCCGGGGTAAAGATTCAACTGAACGAAATGAACCTGGCCCCAATCCCAGGAATAATGGAGGCCATCGGCCGAAATACTTCGAAGACCAGACCGGAGGCGGTTACGGCTTTTTAGATTAACTCTGACCAGCCCGGAAGAAGGGCCGTCGCTTTCCCCAAAACCCTCATAAACAGGAAAAGCCAGAAGTTTATCGCCAGTCAAGCCATAATCCTCAACATACTCCTGCCAGGTTTTTTCGATGTCAGGCGCGGAGCCATCATCGACAATATCCCCGGTAATGACCACCCCTCTGGGTATATGAACCTTGCCCTTAACACCTTTGTCCTCAGGGTAAAGCTGGCCCGGCAGGGAGTTCATGGCCTCCACCGTCTGCCTGTTCAATTTCCGGAAATTGACAGTTCCGCCATAATGCAGGTCTGAGACCACGAAGAAAGTCAGATCATCCTCTTCAAGCTGATCTTGCACACGGAAAGACCAAAGCTGACCGGGAGATTCAGGCAGACGATCATTTTTGGTTGTAACTTTCCAGTAATAGCTGTGCCCATAATCAAGTTCTTTTTCAGGCAGGTAAAAAAAGTCTGAACCGGGTTTAATTCCTCTGGCCGCCGGTTTGCTCTTTTCCAATTTTTTAAGGTCTGAACTGAAATAAATGTCCTGAGAGGTGGCCCAGGGCCCTGGTTTCCAGCTGAGTTGCTTCAAATCAGAACGGACACTGCCATGAAGATGGTGAGGAGAAGGATTCCGGGCAGAACCGTCATCAACAGCAAAGCTCCTCAGCTGGCCTGCCTGGAGTAGTTTTCCCTGAGCATCCAGTTGATCTACCCGCCAGAAATAAACCTGGCCAGGACGAAGGCCGGTGAGATCGCAAGCCTGGCTTTCTGCCGGGAAATTTCCCTTAGCGGCCTTCTTTACTCCTTTCTCTACCTCTTCTTTGGAGGAAGAAAAGTATACCGAAAAAAGGGCTGCCCGGTCATCGCCTTTTTCCCATTTCAGGCTGGTTGAAACAGTCTGCAGAACTTCTCCTTCGGCCGGATAGACGGGAATCGCCTCCCGATGACCGGCCAGATTCCAGATGGTCATCGGGCTCAGAGCCTCATCCAGAACTTCCAGAGTGGCCAGATAACCATTAAGAGGATCAAAAGGCAGAGGAAAGCCGGTGATGACCTGCCCGCCCAGATAAATAGATTTGCCGGATTTGATGTCCAGCCGTGCATCAATCTGGCTATTGAGCCAGCCATCAACATAAATGCTGATTTTTTGCTGGTCATAAACCAGGGCCAGTAGATGCCAGGTTTTTTGTAGAGGGAAGCCTCCCTTATATCCCAGTCTGTTCTTAACTGAATTATAGAAAGCGGCATCCAGCCCTTTGCCCAGGCCAAAAATAGCTGAACTCTCCACCTCCTGCGACCAGTTAAGTATTATCTGTCGCTGGCCTAATTCATTAAAATAAACCTTGGCTAAAATAGTAAATGGCTTCTGCCCATTAAGGCTCGAGGGTGGAGTAAAAGTTGAACGAAGTAGAATATCCCGGCCGGTTAGATTAACCCCCCTCTGGCCACTGACCGGCTGAACTGAGGGCAGACTTCGAAAAACAGGTATAAAATCGCCACCGATTGTTCCCAGATTATGCCATCTTTTTAATGGGCCCTCAGGTAAGATAGAGGCATCCAGATAAATAATTTTCCTGGGAGCGGCCAGCCCCTGAAGATTAAAGCTATTAACCAAAATGAAAAACCAAATCAAATAGCCAAAAAATCTTTTTAAAACGATTCTTCTTCTCACCCCGTCCTCCTCTGAGTCAGGTCAGAATAAGCATAATAAATTTCTGGCTTTCAAGCAAACCTTTAATCACGTTCGTCCAGAGTAACAGGCATCTTAGCCAGAGATAAACTTGGGATCTGAAAAATGAAAGCGTAAGTGAGAAAAAATCAAGCCAATTGGCTGCGATTTTTGGTGCGAATCAAAACAAAAAAAGGGGGCAGCCGCCCGGCTGCCCCCTCATATCAGCTGGTATTTATACTAAGCGGTCTTCATCTTTTGGAACATAATCCTTAAAGGAAATTTTATTAAACAGGCTGTACAGAATCGGGATAATAAACAGAGTCAGAAACGTACAAACGATCAAGCCTCCCAGCATAACCATGCCCATGGGCGATCTGATTTCTGAACCAGAAGATCTCGATACAGCCATAGGAATAACGCCGAGAATAGTGGTTAAAGCTGTCAGTAAAACTGGCCGCAACCTGGTCACTGCTCCTTCAATAACTGCTCTCCTCTTTTCCACACCTCTTCTGATTAGTTGATTAATATAGTCAATCATAACTATTCCATTATTAACTGCCACACCAGCCAGAATAATCACCCCAACCAGAGAGACCAGGCTGATAGACTGACCAGCAATAAGCAGGCTAAATACCACGCCAATTAAAGCCAGAGGCAAAGTAAACATGACCACAAAAGGATGGAGAAAGTGCTCAAATTGGGCAGCCATGACCATATAAATTAAAAGAACAGCAACAGCTAAGGCAGCAATCAGGATTTTGAAAGTATCAACCATCTCTTCATAGTCTCCGCCATATTCAATAAAATAACCTTCTGGCAGTTGTTGCTCAAAACCAGCTAATCTCTCCCTGATATCTCCCATAATACTTCCCAGGTCCCGGCCAATAATGTTGGCAGTGACCGAAACCTCACGTAGCTGGTTTTCTCTGGTAATCTTCAGGGGACCGATACCGCGTTGCCAGTCTGATACCTGGCTGAGATAAATAGTTTTGCCGGTGGCTGATGATAAAGGCAAGGTCTTAATTTCATCCAGAGACTCACGATACTCTTCAGATAAAATCAGCCTGATATCAATCTCGTCTTTTCCATCGCGGTATCTATTGACAACTTTTCCCTGAGTACCGGTCAGAACGAGGTCTGAGATCTGGCCTATGGACAGGCCCAATCTTGAGGCCCTTTCCCGGTCAAGAATAAATTGATGTTCGGGGCTACCTTCAGTCAGAATATGAGTTACATCGCGCAGCCCTTCTATGTCTTTTATTTTATACACAATACTGTCAGCCAGCTGCTTAAGAAGGTCGAAATCCTGGCCAAAAACTTTGATCTCAACCGGAGCAGCTGCTCCAGTGATGGCGCTGGAGCCCATATTGATCTGTTCAAATTTGACATTGGTCAGAGAAGGTAATGACTTTCTGACTCTTTCCAGTATCTCCTTATCAGAAAATTTTCGTTCTTCTTTGGGAACAAGTCTGACAATTATCAAACCTTCATGCTGGCCGCTTAAACTCATCCTGCCACCAGCTCCCATCCGATTTTGCTCGGCTGAAGAACCGGCCTGTACTGAGGCAACCAGCACCTCCGGCTGTTGCAGGAATAGTTTTTCAGCCTGGGCGATGACTCGGTCGGTTTCTTCAATAGCGGTACCAACTGGCAGCGTCACTTTGAGCAGAATTGATTGCTGGTCAGATTCAGGCAGAAATTCAGTCTTCATAAAAGGAATAATCGCCACGGAAATAATGAAAAGTGCAACTACTGTACCCAGGACATATTTTCTTTTTTTCAGAGCATCGGTCAGTAACTTCCGATATATACGACGTCCTCCTTCGAATCTGGCCTCTCTCATGGCATTTCTATTGACCACCTCGCTGCCCTTACCCCGGTAAAAGATAGAGGAAAAAAGAGGGACAATAGTGAGTGCCACAAAAAGAGAAGAAAACAGAGCAATAGTCACTGTAACCGCCATGGTGGTGGTCAGTTTGGCCACAATCCCGGTGGCAAAGACAATCGGCAAAAAGACAATAACGGTGGTCAAAGTAGAAGCGGTAATAGCCATACCTACTTCTGACGCACCAACCACCGAGGCCTGATCGACTGGCTCTCCCTGTTCCAGATGCCGGAAGGTATTTTCTATGACCACAATGGAGTTATCCACCAGCATACCGACACCCAGAGCCAGCCCGGCCAGTGTCATGATATTAAAAGTATAACCGGCAAAGTAGAGGCCAATAAAAGTCGTAATAACCGAAAGTGGTATGGACAAAGAGATAATAAGAGTCGGCCGCCAGTTACGCAGAAATAAAAAGATTAAGAGGGCAGCCAGCAGTCCGCCCTGCCAGGCTGTATTGGCTGTATTGCTGGTTACCCGTCTAACCATATCATCCTGGTCCATAACCGGGGTAAACCTGATCCCCTGAGGTAAGTTGGTGGCTAATCTGGCTACCTCTTGCTTGACCTTTTTGCCCACCGCTGCCACATTAGCCCCTGATCTTTTATTAACGATCAGAAAAACTCCTCTTTCCCCCTGGATGCGGCCCACCGTATGAGTCTCTTTAAAAGTATCTTTCACCTGAGCAATATCTTTTACATAAATTGGCTCACCGCGCTGAGACAAACCGACGACCACATTTTTAATATCTTCAAGACTTTTGAATTCCCCGACCGCTCTGACAATTAGCGATTCGTGCCCTTCGGTTAAATCGCCAGCCGGTGTGTTCAGGTTCTCAGCAGCCAGAGCCATCATCACCTGATTTAAAGACAGGTTGCGGGCAACCATAGCATTTTTATCAACTTCTACCCTGATTTCCCGGTCGTCACTTGAATAGACCAGAGCCGAAGCAACACCATCGATCCTTTCCAGCCGTGGTTTGATTTCATCTTCAATCAGCTTCTTCAAACGATAGGTGGACATGGTGCCGTTAGCTGTTATTCCATAAAATATGATCGGCAGCTGAGACACATCAAATTTAACCACTACCGGACTATCCGCATTTTCTGGAAGAAATTGTTCATACAATCCCAGCTGGTCTCGAATATCCTGAGCAGCAAAATCAGTATTGGTTCCCCACTCAAATTCGACCCTGATAGCCGAGACACCTTCTGAGCTGGTAGAAGTTATCTTTTTGACATCCTTGACCGAACTTATCCATTGCTCGATATTTTCCGTTATGGTTGCTTCAATGTCTTCAGAAGAAGCTCCACGGTAAGTGGTAATGATTGATACAGTTGGAAATTCCAGGTCCGGCATCAAATCCAGGCCGAGCCTGGTCACCGAAATTAGGCCAAAGACCACGATGATCATAACGATCATCGAGGCTGTGACTTTGCGCTTGACCGAGAATTCAGAAATGTTCATTTTGCCACCTCATTCTGGATCTCCACTGGATTGCCGTCCGGTAACCCAAAATTTCCTTCCACAATGACCAGATCATTCTCATTTAAGCCTGATGTTATCTCGATCAAGTCCTTATTTTTTAAACCAGTGGTGACATTTTTTCTCACTGCTTTGTTACCTTCTACGACCATCACATAAGAATTTTCTAGCAGGGCTTTTAAAGGAACTGCCAGAACATCTTCCTTTGATTTAACTTCGATGATAACCTGACCGAACATACCTGGTTTGAGCTGGAGCTCGGGATTATTAATCAGAGCCTCGACTCTGAACTTTTTTGTCTGGAGATCAGCAGCAGAGTTAACTACCGAAATCTCTCCTTCAAATCTTTGCCCTGGAAGATCATACCCTTCCAGATAAACCTTCTGACCGCGAGAAATCTTATGAATGTCTTCAGGGGCTACATCAAATTTAACCTTGATCCGCGAATAATTGGCCAGACTCAGAACACCCGAACTGGCAGACATACCAGCCATCATCGGATTAATGACATCACCTTCCTCTGCATTTTTAGAAGCAATCACTCCGTCGAAAGGAGCTTTCATCAGAGATACTTCCAGGTTGTGCTTGGCCAGATTAACCGCAGCTTCGGCTTGGTCTTTTTGAGCCTGAGCTGCTTCCAGCACCAATCTGGCTTTTTCATATTGTTGCTCTGAAACGGCCTTTTCCTGAAAAAGCCTTTCCATCCTGTCCATATTTTTCCTGGCGTCCTCCAGGTTGGCCTTGGCTGCGGCCAGAGCTGCTTCTGCCTGTTCTAATTGCAACCTGATAGCTCTGGTATCAAGTTCAGCCAGCAATTGTCCGGCTTTAACGCGGTCACCTTCATTAACATAGATTCTGGCAATTTTGCCTGAAATATCAGGAGTTATGACCTGTTTCTTCCAGGCCTCAAGAACCGCTGTATAAGTTAATTTTTCTGCGATTTTCTGTCCGGTAACTTTATAGACTTTGACCTGAACAGGCCTGTATTCTATTTGAGTCTGATTGTTGAGAGTATTTTTATCCTCTGTTCTTGTCTGGCAAGCAGAAAAAGTTAAAAGAAGCAAACCACACAGAACCAGTATTACGGGAATACCTTTAACCTTCTTTAGCATTCTATCCTCCTCAAAAGTGCTAAGTTTCTTTTTATTCATGAAAAAAGCCTCAAGGATTAATTAGTCTCTGGACCAAAGCTGCTTTCACCGACAGCCTTTTCCAGCTCGGCCAGGGCCATCAGGCAATCATACAGAGCCTGAGCATAGTTGGTTCTGGCCTGACTTAAAGCCACCTGAGCAGTGGTCACATCCAGCGTGGTGGCCAATCCTTCTGAGAAATTCAGCTCAGCCAGCCGGACAGCCTCCTGAGCTTGTTCCACATTTTTCTCCTGTGAGGCGACGGCTTCTTTAGCCTGTTGATAATTAAGCACCGCCTGTTGAACTTCTAACTTGACCGCCTCAACCAGACCTTTCATTGAATAATCCAGCTGTCTGGTCAGGGCCTTAGCCTGAGCCGCCTGAGCCTCATTGGCAAATCCCTTAAAGATGGGAATATTCAAGACCAAACTGATGGTATAATAATTTTCCCAGTTATTCTTTTTCAGGGCTAAAGAATTGGACCAGTAACTAAGGCTGCCGCCAATAGCCAGAGAAGGCAATTCATTGGCTTTAGCCAGTTTAAACATCTGCTCGCTCATCATCCGCTGATAGCTGAGCTGATGGACTTCCGGCCGATTCAGCAGGGCTTTTTGAACAGCTTCCTCCGAATTAATCTGAACTTCTTCGAAAGATAGCTGGCCTTTAATCTCAATTGGCTGGTTAAGCTCAACACCGATAAGATTCTTCAGGGCCAGCTCGGACAGATTCAAAGCATTTTTTGCCTTGATGAGCTGTGGCTGTAAATTCGCCAATTGCACTTCAGCTCGCAGCAGATCCAGTTTGGTGGCCATTCCAACTTCATACAGATTTCTGGCATTGGTCAGGTGCTTTTCAGCCAGGTCAACCGATTCTTGAGCAACAATCTGAAAATCCCGAGCCAGCAGATAAGCGTAAAAAGCACTTTTAACATTATAGACAGTTTCCTGCCTGGTCTGGCGAATAGAGGCTTTGGTAGCCTGATAATTGTAGTCGGCTTGCTTGTAGCCTGACATCAACCGGCCACTGGTAAAAAGAGGAAAAGAAAAATTCAAGGTCATTTGATAGTTCCGGGTAAAATCGAATCTGACTCTCTGCGGCGATTGGCCAGGGACCATCGGCGGGATTTCTATCGTAAATACTTTTTTATCAAGAATATCCGTTCCCTGGGCACTGACGTTAGGGAAAAAGTTTGAGACAGCCTGGCGGACCTGAGCCTTAGCCTGGCTCTCCTTTTCCTGAGTGGAAAGATAAAAAGGATTTTGTTCCAGAGCCAGTCTCAAGCAATCACTTAAGGTCAATTCCATTTTCTTCGGCTCAACCGGCTGAGCTGATAAAGATAGCCAGCCGCAACCGAGTAAGGTCAAGACCGCTAACCAAAATTTTTTATCCCTCATTTAGCTTCTCCCTTCTGGACGGGTTTGGTAGCAATTCCCTCCATCAATAGTCTGAACATCTGGTCTGTCTCCTCCTGGGCTGATAGCCTTTTTTCTTGCCAGAAACGGCTATAAACCAGACCCTCAATCATCGCCCTGACATATTTGACAATGAGAGCTGGCGAGGTCTGGATAAACCGGCCTTTCTCGATGCCCTCAATGATGGTTTTACAGGCCGCCTCAAAGACCTCTTCTCTTTTGGCTTTAAAATATTTCTGGGCCTGTAAATATTCTTGCTTGTCTTCTTTAATTGAGATAAAAATCCGGCGGAGAAAATCATGCAGGCTTTTATCCTGGAGAATGAGCCTGGCAATATTTTCCTTCCGGCTCTGGATGTTTATCACCGTAAAAATAATCTTTTTTAATTTGTCTTCTGGCTGGAGCTTGGATTGGCTGATAGTCATCAGCTCAGTTCTGATTTCTTCCACATACTGGAGAATGATTTCAAGAAAAATCTCACCCTTGTTCTTAAAATATTTATAAAGGGTAGCTTTCGAAAACTCGGCTTCTCGGGCAATTTCATCCATCGTAGCTGACTGATAACCATGGCGGCAGATGACCCTTTCGGCTGCGGCCAGCATCAGCTTTTTATACTCAGCCTGAATTCTCTCTTTTCGTTCCTGAGCAGCTAATTTCAATTTTAATCCTCTGGGTTTATTAAACTCTAAAGTATACTTAGTAAACTATATAGTATAGACACTAATCTGTCAAGTTTAACAATCTACCATCACCAGGACTGGTTGTCAACCGGTTGGTTAAAATACTTACGGCTAGAAATGATTGATCCTGGGTAAAAAAGCTAGCTGAAGCAGTGACAGGTTCTGTGGTTAATTCCAGACGGCCATCAGGCCCGGGGATGATAGCGGTCATAAATTTGACGGAGCCTTTCCCGGCTGACGTGGGTATAAATCTGAGTAGTAGTAATCTGGCTGTGACCGAGCAACATCTGAACCGAGCGCAGGTCAGCCCCGTGCTCCAGAAGATGAGTGGCAAAAGAGTGCCGGAGAATATGGGGATGAATTTTCTCTGACAATCCGGCCTTCTGGCCATAGGCCTTGAGCAATTTCCAGACTCCCTGACGGGTAAAGCCCGAACCGCGCCTGGTGAGGAAAACTACAGATGAACCCTTTTTATCCCAGCCAGGCCGGATGTCCCCCAGGTAAGTTTTTAGCCAGTGACTGGCTGCCCGGCCGACCGGGACTATCCTTTCCTTGTTTCCTTTCCCTTTACACAGCAGAAAACCATCTCTGAGCCTGATATCCTTGAGTTCAAGTTTGACCAGTTCTGACACTCTGAGCCCGCTGCCATAGAGAATTTCAAGCAGGGCCCGGTCCCTAAGGCCCTGGGGACGGTTGAGGTCAGGCTGTTCCAGCAGTTTGACCACCTCTTCTTCGGTTAAAACCTGGGGCAGGGTAAACCAGAGAGCCGGAGAACTCAAACGGCTGGCCGGATTGGTTTCAATATAATTTTCCAGCTGCAAAAAACGGTAGAAGGATTTGATCGAAGAGACTAACCGGGCCAAAGACCTGGCCGACAGGCCAGATTGGGCCTGAAGATGAATGAAGTTGATCAGCTCGGCTTCCTTGGCTCTGACCAGGCTCTTTTTCTGGCCGGAACAATAGCCAAGCAGCTTCTCAATATCAAGAGCATAAGAGCTAACAGTATTTGGAGACAGGCCTTTTTCGACTGTCAGGTAACCGCCATAAGTCTTGAGTAAATTCTGGGCCGATTCTTTTCTGGTTTTCATTCAAGATAAGGATTGGATTCTCTTTCTTCTCCGATGGTCGTTTTCGGCCCATGGCCGGGCAGCACCATAGTTTCATCCGGTAAGGTCATGACTCTGGCTTTTAAGGAGTGAGCTAAGTCCTTCCAGGAACCACCCGGGAGGTCGGTCCTCCCAACTCCCCCCGAGAAAAGAGTATCGCCGGCAAAAAGCAGATGATCAGTATAAAAGCAGACACTGCCCGGGCTATGACCTGGAGAGTGAATTACCTGCAGAACACTCCGGCCAACAGAGATTTTTTCGCCATCGGTCAGAAGACGGTCAGGATTAGGCGCTGGCCGGGCTCCCAGCATCAACCCAAATTCCAGCTGGAAATACTCTTCTAGCAAGGGCAGATCACCGGGATGAAGGGCAATTGGGATTTGATATCTTTCCTTTAAATCAAGGTTAGCTCCCGTATGGTCTACATGACCATGGGTATTAAGGATAATAACCGGTTTCAAACTTAAGAAGGAAATAGCCTCAAAGATTTTTTCGGCCTCAGCTCCGGGATCGATAATGGCACATTGCTTCGTCTCCGGGCAGAAGAAAAGATAACAATTAGTCTCAAGCGGCCCGACGATGACCAGTTGATAATTCATCTCTTTTTGTTTTGATATTATGCCAAACTAAATAGCTCGTCAAGTTGATTTTGGCTGGAGGGTTTCAGGTATGATATAATTAAAAAAAATGGACCTGATCATCCTCAACCAGCCCTGGGAAGACTTACTTTTTCTGGCTCATACCAGTCAGGTCCCGTCAGCCAATCTTTCCGGTTTTCTTTTTGGCCGTAAACTGGTCCAGGCTTATCTGGTTCAAAAAATTGCCGTCATCCCCCGATCCCGGCTTTTTCGGCCGGAAACCCTGGCCGGGGCAGAAAGCCAGCAGCGGCTTCAGGTTCTGGGCCTGTTTAATTTCGGCCAGGAGGCCCAACTGAAAAAAAATGTCCAGCAGCCTCTATTCTGCGAAAAAGTTATCCTCTCTATTAAAACAGCCAGGCCAGCCGGTCTCAGGTTTCAAAGCCGGATAGTCAGATTTAACGGCCGTTTCTATCTGGCCAGGCCTGACCGGCTGCTGATTGAAATGGAGGAAGGAAATGACCGAAAACAATCCGGATTTTCTCACTGATGAAGAGAAAGTTTTCCTATTAAAATTGGCCCGGGAAACCATCACCCTTTATTTAACAGAAGGCCAGCTGCCAGCCGTTAGCCCGGGCCATCCCCGGCTAACTAAAAAACAGGGAGCTTTTGTCACCCTAAAGGTCAATGGCCAGTTGAGGGGCTGCCTTGGTTATCCCCTGCCTTATAAACCTCTCTATCAAACAATTCAGGAAATGGCCATCGCCGCCGCCACTGAGGATTACCGTTTCCCGTCTTTATCCCCCGATGAACTTGATAAATTGTCCATCGAAATTTCTGTCCTGACCAGGCCAAAGAAAATTGACCGGCCGGAAGAAGTAGTTGTTGGCCGTCACGGGATTATCGTCAGCCAGGGTTATAATCAGGGCTTACTGTTGCCTCAGGTCCCGGTTGAATACGGCTGGGATCTGGAGACTTACCTCAGTCATGGCTGTTTGAAAGCCGGGTTACCGCCGGATGAGTGGAGACGGGGAAACATCAGCCTCGAAGTTTTTGAAGCTCAAGTCTTTTCTGAAGATGAGTATAAGCTAAGAAAAGCTAACTGACCAAGCCAGTTCGCCTGGCGGCGGTCAGGTCCTGACCGGTCAGTTAAAGCCGCCAGCCTGAATCTTTTCAGACCAGGCCTGATTATCTTTCAGCCCTTCTTGTTCAGCTTTTCCAGTTCGGCCCTGGCTTCCTCCTTCAAAGTTTTGTCCTTTGAACAACTTTCAGGCAGGGCTAAACACTGGTTGAATTCCTCAATAGCCAGAGCCTCTCTTTTCATATCGGCATAAGTCCGGCCAAGCTCAAGGTGATGATTGATATAGTCAGGCCTGAGCTCTAAGGCTTTTTTCAGCCATTTTTCCGATTCCTCAAAAGAACCTTTGGGAATCGAGCCATAAATCAGGCTGCCGAGAGCTCTTTTTGCCCCGCCAATTTCAGCCATCCGGCGATGCCAGCGACCGAGAGCATGATAAGCCAGGTCATTATTCGGGTCGAGTTCAATCGCCCGGTCAATTTCAGCTTTGACTGTTTTGGAGGCATCAATTTGCTCTTTTTTACCTTGAAGCAGGATCTTTTTGCCTAAGGAAGCTGACAGGAAAAAATGCCCCCAGGTATCATCCGGATTCACAGCTTTTGCCCGGCGGGCATAAGTTTCACCTTTGGCATACAGGTCAAATTTTCTGGCATTAACTTCCTTGCTCTGACCGGTAATCACATCAGCCAGATCCGTATAGCTGCGTGAAGCTTTCCACAGAGCCTCATAATTCTGCGGCTCGAGCTGAAGAGCCTTAAGATACTCATCTAGCGCTTTCTGGTCATCCCATTGATTATAAAACTCATCGCCGCTCTTAATAAACTCCTGGACTGTTTGCCCCAGCACCGGCCCGGCCAGTAAACCCAGGCTGAGGAACCATACCCAGACAAACTTCCTGGAATCTTTAATCATCCATTCCCTCCTGAATAAATCGGTCTTTTTCTTTTAACTGCTTTCCAGCCGATTGTCAAGAAAGATTCCAGACTGAAGATGGCCGCCTTTTCTTTCCAGATTGACAGAATGAGTCCAGTCGGTAAGAATATAGAGGCACTTAAAGTAAAAGGTATGACTAAATGGAAGGCAAAAAAAAGACTGGCCCTGGCCGGCTGGCCGCTTTTAATTTTCTAAAATCCGGCAGGAAAGCAGCCTGCCTTATCCTTCTCCTTCTTTCAAGCTATCAGTTGAGCTTGCCGCCCGCCCTGGCTCAAGAATTTGACCCCCAAACCGTGGCCTTGAACCTCTGGAAAAAACTGAGCTCTGTTACCAGTCTCGAAGCTAATTTCAGTCAGTATTATTATTCGACTCAGGTGGAGGAACCGGTTTCGGGTCAGGGGAGAGTCTTTATCCGCCGTCCTGACCGGATGCGCTGGGAGTACAGTTCGCCTGAGAAACAGATTTTTTTGATTAAGGGCCAGACCCTCTGGCTTTACTTTCCAGACGACAAGCAGTTGCTTAAGAAAGAGGCCGAGACTGAATGGCAGACCACCGAAATCCTGGGCTTGCTCTCCGGCAATTCCAACCTGCTGGACAGGTATGAAATCAGCGCCAGCTCTTTCCCCAGCCGCCAGAAAAATGTTTATCAGATCAAACTGACACCCAAGGAGCCAGGCCAATATTCTTATCTGCTGCTCGAAATTGACCGGAAAACCTATCTGATTTTAAAAGCCATCCTCTTTGAGCCAACCGGCAGCAAGCTTGAATATCATTTCAGCCAGTTCAAGCTTGACCGGAAATTGAGTGATGAGCTTTTTGAACTTAAAGTCCCGGCTGATTGTGAAATAATTGAAGGCGATTAGCCTTCCAGGATTTCTTTCTCTTTGGCCGCAGCTATTTCTTCGGCCTGTTTTACATACTCGTCCAGCAGCTCCTGTAGTTTTTCCAGTCCCAGAAATTTATCGTCCTCGGTAATCTTTTTATCCTTTTCGAGCTTTTCGATATATTCTTTGCTGTCCCTTCTCATGTTGCGCAGGGCAGTTTTTTCTTCTTCGAGCATTTTCCCGGCTTTTCTGGCTAATTCCTTCCGTCTTTCTTCATCCAGCGGCGGCACCGGCACTTTAATTACCCGTCCGTCATTTATGGGATTAAAACCGAGGTCGGACGAGCGGATAGCCTTATCAACTGCTTCCATCAGGCCCGGATCCCAGGGCTGCACAGTGATTAAAGTCGGATCGGGCACTCCGATGGTGGCCACCTGATTAATGGGCGTCGGGGTCCCGTAGTACATCACTTTTATGTCTTCAAATAGGCTGATATTGGCCCGGCCGGTCCGGAGTTTACTGATCTCTTTGCGGAAATAATCAAGCGAAGCCTTCATTTTTTTTTCGGTGTCTTTGAGGATATCTCTAACCATGGTCGGCCCTCCCTGTATTTATTCTAGCCAGAGTTATGAAACTTTGGTGCCTACGTTCTGGCCCAGAATAGCTTTCATAATATTGCCCGGCTGGTTGAGGTTAAAAACAATAATAGGAAGATCGTTATCCTTGCAAAGGCTGATGGCGGTACTGTCCATAACCTTGAGCTCCTGCTGCATCACTTCCAGAAATTTGATAGATTCAAATCTGGTCGCCCCGGCATCAACCATGGGATCAGCTGTATAAACTCCATCAACCTTAGTCGCCTTGAGGATGACTTCCGCTTTAATTTCGAGAGCTCTGAGGACAGCTGCCGTATCAGTCGTAAAATAGGGGCTGCCCAGACCGGCGGTAAAAACCACCACCCGGCCTTTTTCCAGGTGCCGGAGCACCCGCCTTCTGATGAATGGTTCAGCCACGGCTTTTATTTCAATGGCTGAAATCAGCCTGGTAACCAGACCTTCTTTCTCCAGGGCATCCTGAAGAGCCAGGCCATTGATAACTGTGGCCAGCAGGCCAATGTGGTCGGCTGTCACCCGGTCCATGCCTTCGGCTACGCCCTGAGAGCCACGGAAGATATTGCCTCCGCCAATCATGATAGCAATATCCACTCCCAGCTCATGGCTGTCCTTTAGTTCCCGGGCTATGGCTCTGGTTCGTTTGAAATCTATTCCGTAGGGCAGTTCCCCCCGCAAAGCTTCTCCTGATAGTTTCAGAAGAACCCGTCGATAAGCTGGCTGGCCCTCGCTCATGATTTATCTGCCAATTCTAATATTTTCCGATCTCGAAGCGAGCAAACCGTCTGATCTTAATATTTTCACCAAATTTAGCAATATGAGAATTAACCAGATCCCGGACCTTGATTTTATCATCTCTGATGTAGGGCTGATCGAGCAGGCAGACTTCTTCAAAAAATTTCTTAAGCTTGCCTTCAACAATCTGCTCGATAATTTGAGGTGGCTTCTTGGTATCCTGAATCTGAGCTTTAATAATTTCTTTTTCTCTGTCGATTATCTCGGCCGGCACGTCTTCGCTGGAAATATAAGTCGGATTAGAAGCAGCGACTTGCATGGCCAGGTTTTTGACCAGTTCCTTAAATTCATCGTTACGGGCCACGAAATCTGTTTCGCAATTGACTTCAATCAGCACACCCAGTCTATCATTGGCATGAATGTAAGATCCAACCGCTCCGTCAGCTGCCTGCCGGTCGGCCTTTTCCTGGGCCCGGGCATGGCCTTTTTTCCTCAGAATTTCGATGGCTTTTTCAATGTCTCCGCCACATTCCTGCAGAGCTTCCTTGCACTCCATCATCCCGATTCCTGTTCTATCCCTTAACTCTTTTACCTGTTGAGCGGTAATATCCATTCTTTTCTCCTTTAAATAGGTTAGTCGATTTTTTCTTCTTTATCTGTCAGGTCAGCCCCTGCTTCTTCGGCAGCCGCTTCATTTAAGACTTCTTCTTTTTTCTCTTCCATCAGGCCCTGAGCTAATCTGGCCTTTTTCCCCTCAATAATCGCTTCAGCCACTTTAGAGGCAAAAAGTTCAATAGCTCTGACGGCATCATCATTGCCAGGAATAGGATAATCTATTCCCTCCGGATTGCCATTAGTATCCACCACCGCCACAATAGGAATACCAACTTTTTTAGCTTCGGCTATGGCAATTTCTTCTTTCGAGGAATCAATAATAAAAATAGCACCCGGCAACTCGGTCATCTTTTTCAATCCGCCCAGGTTTTTCTGCAGTTTTTTATAGACTTTTTCCCGCCGGTATTGCTCTTTTTTAGGCAGAAGATCCCAGCGTCCGTCTTCCCTCATTTCTTCCATTTCGACCAGCTTATCAACGCTGCCTCTGATGGTTTTAAAATTGGTCAGCAGGCCGCCGAGCCAGCGCTGATTTACATAGCTCGATTCGCATTTGGTGGCATAATCCCTGATAATATCCTGAGCCTGCTTCTTGGTGCCGATAAATAGAACATCGCGGCCATTTTCAGCAGTTGTCCGGACAAACTGTAAAGCCTCTTTGAAATTCTTAATGGTTTTCTGCAGATCGATGATATAGATCCCGTTTCTCTGTCCAAAGATGAACTCTTTCATCTTGGGATTCCAGCGCCGGGTCTGATGCCCGAAGTGAACGCCAGCTTCTAACAATTCTTTCATCATAACTGAAACCAAAGCTATCCCTCCACGGCTAAATCTTTATCTCTTATGATACTGTGGTGCCTTTCTGGCTGCCAGCAGGCCATATTTCTTCCTCTCTTTAATTCTTGAATCCCTGGTCAGCAGTCCGGCATTTCTTAAGACCGGCTTAAGTTCTTTATTGAATTCAAGCAAAGCCCGGGCTAAGCCCAGTCTGACAGCTTCTGCCTGGCCATGAATTCCTCCACCCTCAATCCTCATAAAAATATCAAACTTATTGTCTGTTTCGGTCAGCCTTAAAGGCTGATGAATGACCGAGCGCAACGATTCCAGTTTAAAATATTCTTCAAAAGGGTGAATTTTTTTATTGACAACGAGAGTGATATCTCCCTTGCCTGAGCGAAGAAAAACCCGGGCAATAGCATTTTTCCGTTTTCCTGTTCCGTAATATTGGATGAGACTCAAGGTGCCTCCTAAATCTTATATTCTTCGGGGTTCTGAGCCTGGTGCGGGTGGTCAGGCCCCCGGTAAACCTTAAGCTTTTTCAGAATTGACCGCCCCAGCTTGTTCTTTGGGATCATACCCCAGACGGCCTGGCGAATAACTTCTTCTGGTTTTCGTTCCAGCATTTCTTTAAGTTTTGTCTCTCTTAAACCGCCGGGATAAAGGCTGTGATGATAGTAGATTTTATCTTCAAGTTTGTTACCGGTGACCTTTATCCGGTCAGCGTTAACCACCACCACAAAATCACCGCTGTCCACATTAGGAGCAAATCGGGTTTTGTTCTTGCCCCGGAGAAGGATGGCTACTTCTGTCGCCAGCCTGCCCAGAATCTGACCGTCAGCATTGACCAGCCACCATTTCTGCTGGATCTCGTCTTTTTTTGGATGATAAGTCTTCATATGCCTACCCTGTCTTATAAAGAAAATACAATTATAGCGATGAGTAAAAATACTAAATTATGACTAAATTGTCAATAAACTGAGCTTTCTGAAAGGTTGATTATAGCTTTTCTCCAGCCTGATTTCAAGATTAAATCAGGAATAATGATTGTTGACATTCAGCCCCTTCTTGAGTCTTAGCCAGCTCCAGCCCAGCCCGGTTATAAAACCCCCGATATGGGCAAACCAGGCTACTCCGCCCCCCAGGCCAGCATTAGATAGCTGCAAAACAAACCACACCCCGAGGAAGATCCAGGCCGGGACATAAATGATGGTGACATAGATAAACAGAAACAACAGGGTTTTAATCCTGGCTGACGGGAACATCACCAGATAAGCCCCAAGCACACCGGCTATCGCCCCGCTGGCCCCGATCATTGGCACCTGCGAATTGGGGGAAAAGATGACTTGAAGCAGGGAAGCTGATAATCCAGAGGCAAGATATAAGAATAAATATCTTAAATGCCCCATGACCTCTTCAACATTATTGCCAAAAATCCAGAGATAAAGCATATTGCCGCCGACATGCCAGAGGCTGCCGTGAAGAAACATCCCGGTCAGCAAGCTCAACGGCCAGGCAATTCTGGGAACAGCTGCCTGAAAATTCCAGTGGGTTATTTCATAGGGGATGATGCCAAATTTAAGTACATAGTATTCCAGGCCTTGAGGCGATAGGGCTTGATAGATAAAGAGCAGACAGTTGATAGCCAGCAGGCTGATGGTAATAAGGGGAAACTTTTCGGCGGGATTTTCATCCTTTAACGGGATAAACATTTAAAATAAATAAAAAAAGGGCAGGCCGATTAATTTCAACCTGCCCTTGAATCAAGTCTTAAGGTTACCCTACTTTCTTTAATTCTTCTTCAAGTTTCTTCTTTTCAGCTGCTTTGTTTCTCAGGTCGTTAAACTTTTCACTGTATTTATCACCTTCAGCATTGTATCGGGCAGCTTTATCTGGCTCAAGATTGGACAGAACGCTCTTGTAGAGAACACTCAACCAAGCATAAGGCTCAGGGTAGTTGGGATCAAGCTGGCTGGCTTTTTCAATGGCTTGAAGTGCATCTCTGGCTGCAGCCAATCTCTCGGCCGCTGGCAAACCTTGGAAACGGTAGGCCAGGCTCCAGCGATTCACACCTTTGGCCAGCCAGACCTCGGGATTATCAGGAGTCAGCGATATCCTTTTTTCCCAGAACATATTGGCTTTATCAAAATTCTCTATTGCTCCCTCCAGATTATCCGGGGAAACAGGTAACTGTTGATAATAATTGGCTGCATAGGAATAACCCACAGGATTTTCAGGATCAGCTTCTATCCGCCGGAGATACATGGTTTCTGCTCTCTTGGCAGCCTCTGGAATTTCACCGGCGTAATGGCTATAGAATTCAGCGACCACATAAAAATTATCCATATTCTGGGGATCGAGCTCCAGAATTCTTAAATAGAGCTTTTCCGCTTCTGGAAACTTTCTCAGCTTGTCATACATATCGCCTAAGGAATAGATAATCTCGATATTATTAGGATCAATCTCCATCGCTTTGTTCAGAGCTTCCAGGGCTTTGGTTTCAAATTCCTGGTTCAAGGCGGACTTGACACCCGGCTTAAAAAGCTGTTTGTAGCTTTCACCAATGTAGCGATAAGCCTGAACTAAATCCGGTTTGTATTTCAAAGCCAGCTCATACTCAGTGACAGCATTCCGGTATTTACCTTCCCTGAACAAGTTGTTGGCTTTTTTAAAATGATAGTTAGCCTGCAAGTTATTGACCTTAAGCTTCTCGCAACTGGTTGCGGTCACAAGAACAGCTAAGGCTAAAACGATGACGGCCAAGCTGTTTATCCTCTGACGAGACATCATGACCTCCTTAATCATCTGGTCTTCTAATAATTAGACTAAATTTATATAAGAATATGCCTTTAAAGTCAAGAAAAAATGAACTTGACCTGTCAAAAGTCACCCCCGCCTGACTCTGAAAATTAACGGGGTACCGGTAAATTTAAAGTTTTTTCTAAAGGTATCAGCCAAAAATTTCTCATAGGCAGGTTGCAGCTTGCTCCCGGTATGACCGAAAAGGATGAAGACGGGCGGCCTGACCCCTCTTTGGACCAGGTATTTAATTTTAAGGGGCGAGCCATTAAGGCCCTTCGGTGGATAGACCCGGGAAAATTTCTCCCAGAATTGATTTAAAACCCGGGTCTCAATTTTTTTGGAGGCCGCGCTATAAACCTCTTCAGCCAGATCAAGGATTTTAACCACTCTCTGGCCGGTGACGGCTGAAACAAAAATGAGCGGGGCATAGTCAACAAAATGGAGCCGTTCAAAAACATAATTTTTTATTTGATCCGGGTTAACCTTGGATTTTTCCACCAAATCCCATTTATTTAGAGCTATGATTAGCGGTTTGCCTGACTCGAAAGCCAGGCTGGCAATCCTGGCGTCCTGGCGGGTGGTAAATTCCTTGACGTCCATGACCAGGCAGATAACATCTGCTTCTTTTATATTTTTCTCTGCCCTGATAATTCCGGCTTTTTCCCTTGAGTCGGTGGCCCCGCTGAATTTTCTGAGGCCAGCTGTATCTATCAGGCAATAAGTTTTTTTGTTTCTCGTAATCAGAGTATCGACACTATCCCTGGTTGTCCCGGGGATTTCGCTGACCAGCAGCCTTTCTTCACCGCCGAGGCGGTTAATGAGTGATGATTTCCCGACATTTATCCGGCCGACAATGGCTATTTTTAGAATGTTCTCACCCGATTGTTCAGTTTCTCCGGACCCGGGTCTGACTGGCAGGAGCTCCAGGATTCTTTCCCGCAGCCAATCAAGATTGAGTTTGTGTTCGGCCGAGATGGTTAGAAAATCAGGCTGCCCCAGCCGGTAAAAATCTGACAGATCAACCTGGCTCTGAGGGCTGTCTATTTTATTCACCACCAGGAGAACTGGCCGGTTAAGTTTCTCCAGCTGGATAAAAAGCTCCTCTTCTCCCCTGGACAGCGGGCGCTGGCCGTCAGCCAGAAAAATCAAGACGTCACCTGTCCTGGCTGCTTCCAGGGCTTTTTCTCTGACTATAATAGAAATAGGATCCGTTTCTCCAGCCGTAAAACCACCGGTATCAACCAGCAGATACTCGCGGCCAGCCTGTCTGACTACTCCCGTCAGGAGGTCCCTGGTCATGCCCGGCAGGGAATGGACCAGAGCTTTGCGCTGGCCAAGCAGGCGGTTAAATAGAGTAGATTTTCCAACATTGGGATAGCCAAGGATGACTACCCGGGGTAGTTTTTTTAGGCTGGTCATAAAGGTTCACCTTGGCCGGCTAACGAGCAATCAAAGAATAGTCCGGTTGAAAAGGATTGGAGAGATCAACATGTCCACCCAGGGTTTCCCGTTCATTACCTTCAATAAGCAGGCTGACTTTTTTAATAGCTTTAAAGTTATAGGCCAGGGAATCAACAATCGAATAAACAACAGCCATTTCTCCTGACGATCCATAAAAATTGGCCTCCGTCACCTGGCGGGAAAGATCGACATAAGCCAGTCCGTCAGCCGTCACAAATAATTGCCGTAACCTGGTATTTTCCGGGATTATCCCCATCAGCCCGGTTTGCGGGCCTTTAATCAATTCTTCGACAACAGCTCTGGCCTCGCCGCTAAGATCTGATTCCGGTATTTCTCTTTCTTCTGGATGCAGCAGGCCGTCAGTGTCTGATAGAAAAAACAAGGTCACCTGTTTCATTGGCAGGTCGGCTTTTTCCCCGCTCACCTGGTCAGTTCTGCCTGCCTCTCTCTCGTGCCTGATCTTTTCTTTCCGGCTGCCAAATAAAAATATCATGATGACGGCCAAAACTATGAACAAAATCAGCAGGGTTCTTAGCTTCTTCTTTTTATTCCTGTTGTTTTTCATGGCTTTTCATATAGCTGAAAATATTCGCCTAAACCTTGATAGATAGCTTCCGCCACCTGGGTTTGGAACTCTTCCGATTGCAGCTTCTTTTCTTCTTCCGGGTTGGTAATAAAGGCAATTTCCACCAGGATGGCCGGACAGGCAACACCGGTCAGAACCTTAAAAGGAGCCTGCTTGATGCCTCGATTTTGAGTGTTCAATAATTGGTTGAGCTGGTTCTGAACAAGGTCAGCCAGCTGGCTGCTTTGCTTGAGGTAGGCCGATTGAGCCATATCCCACAGGATAAGTTTCAGATCATCAAAATCCTGCTCCCCCAGGCGGTTTTCCAATTCGCCCGAATTATTTTCAAAATAGGCTAAGCGCCTGGATTCTTCATCAGTAGCATTAAGGCTTAAAAAGTAAGTTTCTGAGCCCCGGGCTTTGGCTCTCTTTGAACCATTGGCATGAATACTGATAAAAAGATCAGCTTTGTTGTTATTGGCCACGGCTGCTCGCCGCTCCAGCCCCACCACCACGTCGGCTTCCCTGGTTATAACCACCCGGTATTTAAGATCCCTTTCAATTCTTTCTTTGAGCTTTTTGGCCACTTCCAGGGTGATATCTTTTTCCAGGGTCCCGTAATTACCTCTGGCTCCAGTTTCAATTCCTCCATGGCCGGGATCAATCACAATAGTTTTAAAAGCTTTTTTTTCAGACTGGCTGGAAGTCAGGCCCTGAGCCGCCCGGTCGACTGATTGGTTAACCGCCGGGGGAGGATTCCCCTGGCCGCTGGCCAGGGGGGAAGTTTTGGCCGGAGTTTCACTTGGTTTGGCTTCTTTAGCTGCTACCATGTTCTTCAACTTTAAATCGATGGTGAGTTCAAAAGGGCTCTTTCTGGCTGAATGACTGAAAGAAAAGTCTGGCGAGACAGCTTTAATGATCAGTAAATAGGCTTCAGGCGATTTAGCCAGATCAACCGATTTAACTACTTGACTGGTAAAAGGACTTTTCTCCAGCTTAAGACCAGCCAGGGCTCTAAAGGTAACAATCAGCCAATCAGATGATTTCTTCAGATTATAAACAAGATTAGAACTGCCGCTGATTTTGACCCGCGTGACTTCAAGAGAATCTTCAACTGTGACTTTTATTACCGGAGCGGCTTTGGCACCGGCTGGAGCCTCTGCCCGAAGACAGCCAGGGACACTGGCCAAACCCAGGCTGGCAACTAAGGTCAAGGTTAAAAAAATCTTTATGTATTTCGGCATCATCTTTATCTAAAACTTTAACCTGATAAAAAAATGGTGGAGGCGGCGGGAATCGAACCCGCGTCCGAAGGCATTCCACAGTTGCCTCTACAGGCTTATCCTCTTCATTGCATCTTGTTGAGCAGTTCTTGAAGAGGAAGAGCTCCACTCAACCAGCTCAAGAGGCATTTCATCCAGCGAGCCCTGAGCACACCCGCCGGACTATCCTGCTAAACGGCGTTTCCACTAGCCCGCAGGACAGGCTGGCGGAAACGGCTGCACTTTCTATCAGGCAGCGACTGCAACAGGTTCTGCAGTTAATTTTTTCCCACCTGTTTAACGAGGTTGATGGGACCTCGGCCTGCAGCTTCTGCTTCACTACCTCCGTCGAGTCCATTTCGCCCCCGACATCTAAATTATAGGGGAGACCCGCCCCCATTGTCAATTAAAAGCCATATTTAGACTGGGAAATGATATCCTGGGAAAATGGTCTAACCTTGAAATTCAGTCCTGACCAGCCGGCCCGCCAGCAGCCAAAAACTGATGAGCAATGGTAATTGCCCCGGCTCTGTTAGTCTTAAATGATCCCCGCCCCCGTCAATCTTTGAGGCTCATTATTTCAGCTGACCAAGGGCAGAGCAACATAAAATGTTACCCATTGCCCCGGTTCCGATTCAAACCAGATTCGTCCCTTATGACTGTCAACGATTTTCTTACAGATATAAAGGCCAAGGCCGGAACCCTTAACGCCTTCTGTTCCAGGCTGTTTTAGCCTTTCAAATTTCCGGAAGAGACGCTGGCCATCTTCCGGCTTGATCCCGACACCCTGATTATGGACGGAAAAGATCATTTCCGAGCCTTTCTTCTTCAGGCCGAGCTTGATTTCTGTTCCTTCATATCCGTACTTAATAGCATTATTGACCAGGTTCCTGACTAAAATTTTTAATAATCTCGGGTCGCCGTTAATTCTGGCCTCCTCAGGAAAATCCCGAGTGATTTTCATCTTTTTCCCGCTGTCAGTAATTTCGGGCAGATTAAGAACCTCTTCGACGACATCTTTAATGAAATAGATTTCCTCCAGGAAAGCTTCCAGCTGGTCAAGTTCCATCTTCGACAGGTCTAAATAGCTGCGGATGATATCTTCCAGATATTCGCAGTTGCGAATGATGGTCTCAAGAATTTTCATCTGTTCGGGCGACAGCTGGCCAAAATAACCTTTGTATAGAGTGGAAGCGGTGGTATGAAGCGCAGACAGCGGGCTTTTCAATTCATGGGAGACAATCGCCATCAGATCAAGCATGCTGCGTTGTTTGCCGGCTCTGGCTTCCAGCGCATTCTTGATGACTTCTCTTATCTCCTCCGGCGTAAAAGGTTTTGGAATGTAATCAAAAGCTCCATTCTTCAGGGCCTCACGAGCTGTATCAACACTGGCATAGCCGGTAAAAATAATGACTGTGGTATCAGGTCTGACTTTTCTCAGCCTGGATAGCACTTCCAGCCCGCCAATCCCTGGCATCTTTAAATCGGTAACGACCAGGTCATAATCTTCATTAATAGCTTTGCTCAGCCCCTCTTCGGCCGACTGAGCAGTATCTATCTCATAATCTGACGAAGCAAAAATCCGGCGGCAGCTGCGCAGAACGATATCTTCATCGTCAATAAAGAGAACCCTTGGTTTGCTCATGTCTGATCTCCTTCCGGCTCTAGTCCACCGGCAATTTTATCACGAACTCAGTTCCCTGTCCGAGCTGGCTTTTGACCTCAATTGTGCCATTGTGCCGCTTGATAGCTCCATAAGCCATGGCCAGCCCCAGGCCTGTGCCCTGACCTTTCTCCTTGGTGGTGAAAAAAGGCTCGAAAATTCGTTTGAGATTTTCCTCGCTTATCCCGACACCCGTATCAGCTACTCTTATTATGACCTGCTTCGCCAGAGAATCATAGACAGTTGAAATGGTCAACTGGCCGCCAGTGGGCATAGCATCAGCCGCATTAACAGCCAGATTATTAATGACCGAGCGGAACTCATCAGCATCAACTTTAACTTCCGGCAAGCCCTGATCAAGATTTTTAATAATCTTGATATTCTGGAAATTGACATGGTTTTCGAGAATCTGCAGGGTTTCTTCAATCAGAGTATTCAGATTGACTCTGACTTCTTCCGGCTTGTAATCGCGGGCGAAGTCGAGCAGCCCTCTGACTATCTTACGGCAGCGCAGGGTCTCTTCTTTAATTATTTTCAGATCTTCCTCATATGGCGTGCCTTTTAATTCTTCCAGTAAAAGGCTGCTATAAGTCAAAACCCCGGTCAGAGGATTGTTGATTTCATGAGCAATCCCGGCTGCCAGCCGGCCAACGGAAGCCAGTTTCTCGGAACGCAGAATCGTTTTCTCAGTCAGTTCTTTCAAACGGTTATCTCTCTCCTCAATAGCTTTAACCATAGCATTAAACGACTCTTCTACTTCTTTTATCTCCTCGCTTTCTTCCGGCGAAATATCAAGGAGATGATAATTGCCCCGGGCTACTTCAGCCGTTAGTTTGATCATTCTGTTTATTGGCCTGGTATAAACGTTAACCAGGTAAGTAGAAATATAAATAGCAATGCCGGTCATGAGGAAAATCAGAACGAAATACAAAATGGTAGTTTGCCGCAAAATCTGATCAAATTTGGCCTGCAGGAGGCCGACATACAGCATCCCGACTGGCTGGCCTTCAATATCACGCAGCAGCCGATAACCTGAAAGATAATAATCGTTGACGACAAAAGCCCGCCCCAGCCAGTCCTGTCCCTGTTCAAACACCTGATGATAAACTTCTTCTGAGACGATCGTCCCGACTGCCCGTCTCCCGTCTTTATCCAGGACATTGGTTGCTACCCGGACATCGTCTAAAAAGATGGTAATCGTTCCGGCATCCTTGCCTTTTATTCTTTCTTCTTTAAAAATTAATCTCTTAAAGCGATCTATAAAACGTTCATTGTTGTTAAGCAAAACAGCTGCATACAGAACGCCGACCAGCTTATTTCGCTGGAAAATAGGCACCACTGTTTTCAGCACCAGGGCTCTCTCTTCGACTTCCCGGCGCAGGCTGCGGGCCCGGGGAGTAGGGATAACATTGATCAAGGTCCTTTCGGCCAGGTCAGGGCCTTCATTTTTTATATTTTCATAGCCCAGGATACCAGTGCCGGCAGCTGGCTGGCGGTTCTTTAACACCCACTGAATAAACTTATAGTGACTAACGCTATCTCCATAAGCCTCAAAGTTGTTAGCTCTAACCAGAATTGTTCCATCCGGCTTGACCACGTTGACTATGTCAAACCCGAATTCTTCTTTGATCTGAACCAGTTTTTCAAAAAGATATTCCCGGTTTCCTGCGGCCGTAGCGTTAACTATTTCTGAGGTTCTGGACAGATACTCTACAATTTTCGATCTGGTGTTTATTTCTTCCTGATAGAGATCATTGATAGCTTTCAGGCTATTGCGCAGATTGTCGTAGGCTTCCCTGATGACATTGCGGTTAATAGAATTTATGCCGATAAAAATAGACAAGGCCCCCATCAAAAAAACAATGGCCAGCAAGCCGGTGATCAGCTTGAAACGCAAGCTTGATCTCAAAGCAGCTGTTTTTTCCAGAAATTTTTGGAGATTCATCTTACTTGTTAAGATACTTCCCGATCTTTTCCAGTAACTCATCCGGATCAACCGGCTTGTTCAGAAATTCGTTATGACCGGGCAAAAAGCTCTCCTCCTGATCGAGGGAAAATCTGGCGTTGGTCACCTGATCAATGGCGGTCAGAATGATGATCGGCAGATCTTTGAACTCTTTGAATTTTGAATCCGGCCGGTCACTTCTGATCTTATAAATCGCTTCAAAGCCAGCCGTGTCAGTCTCCATCATGACATCCATAATGACCAGATCCGGTCTGGTTTCGACCAGCTTTTTCAAGCCTTCTGTCCCGCTGTAAGCCACCACCACTTCATAGCCCTTCAGGCGCAGAATCTGACTCAGGCTGTCAGTCAGGTCACGGTCGTCATCTACCAGCAGAATCACGGGCATGGTTATTTCCTCCCGGAGCCGAGGCGGTCATCCTCTTCACCCAAAAGTTGATAGATCACCTTATTGCTCTCCAGAATTTTTGACTGCCGGTACATATCAACCGGGAACTCCATTTGCTTGAGCTCGACCGGTGCCACTTTTTTATCAACCAGGCCCAGGGCCAGGGCTACGCCAAAAATGATGGCTTCGGGCCGCGGCGGGCAGCCGGGAATAAAATAGTTGACTGGAATAGCTTTATCTCCGCCGCCAGTCACATTATAGGTATCATACCAGCAGCCTCCCCCGATAGCACAGGAGCCAATGGCAAAAACCAGTTTGGGAGCCGGCACAGCCTGGTAGGCCTTTTTTACTAAGGGTAAGGTCGGCCTGGTCACGGCTCCGGACAGAAGAATGGCATCAGCCTGACGGGGAGAAGCAACTAACCTGATGCCAAATCTCTCCACATCATAATAAGGCGTCAGGACATTAAGAATTTCTATATCGCAGCCATTACAGGCTCCGCTGTTGCAATGATAAACCCAGACCGAGCGGCAAAAGGCTCTGGCAGATAATTTTTTCAACATATTCATTTCTCCGATTTTTCGGGCCGGTGATAAACGGTTGTCTTCTCCAGAAGCTCAGGCTCAAATTCAGGAGTCGACTGTCTGATAACTTTTCTGAATTCCAGGCTGTCATAACGGTAGCCCAGAGTTTGAAGTTTGTCGAGCCTATTTTTTATTTCCAGATCATAGCAGCGGCCGCAGCGCTGGCAGGTCATCATAAACAGCTCAAGGGTTTGAGTTATGTCCTGGCGGTGATCTGAAGCCAGCTCGAAATTATCACTCATGGTAATAGCCTTTTCCGGGCAGAGGTCGGCACACCGGCCGCAGTAAGTACAGCGGGCTGAATCGTAGAGTAGAATCCTGATTTCCTGGCAAATATCCCGCAGGAAAATAGTTCTGGCCGGGCAGTTACTGGCACAACCGGCACAGCCAATGCACTTGGTATGATCCCAGACTGGCTGGCCCCGGAAACCGGCCGGGGCTGGTCTTGGTTTAAAAGGATAGCGAAGGGTAACCACCCCCGTCCTGGAAGAAATAGCCAGCTGTTTAATTTTATTCCAGATCCACATCTTCAGCCTTGCCTTTCACTTTACCAACCCTTGACCCCGAAGCTAATAGCTATCAAAGCTAAAATCAGAAGCAGGGCATAATATTTAAGAGCCTGATCAATCCTGAACCGGGGATGAGTAGCCCCGACCGCAGAAATTAGAACAAAGACAACGATGATCAGGACCGTTTGTAACAGCAGGCTCAGAATAAAATTGGCCGGCAAGATAAAATTCAAAAAACAGGAAATAAGAAGCCAGGCATAAAACATTCTTTTGAGGTTCAGGGTATAGTGTAATAGAGCATAGTTTGGCCCGCTGTACTCCAGATAGGGCCCCTCCAGGATCTCAACCTCAGCTTCAGCTATATCGAATGGCTGCCTGGAAACAAAAGCCTGAAGAGCCAGAAGATAAACAGCTAACATGAGAAAATAAGAAATACCACGGGCCGAGGCTACTCCCGGCACAGCTGCAGCTAAAGAGAAGCTGCCGTTTTTGACTGCTCCCAGAATTAACAGCATAGCCAGAACCGGTTCCAGCATGACCGTAGTCATCATTTCCCGGCTGGCTCCCACCGCGGCAAAAGGATTCCCGCTGGCCAAAGCTCCTACCAGCAGGCAAAAACCGCTCAGAGTCAAAAAATAAATCAACGTCATTAAATCTGAGGAATGGGCTAATATATTGGCCTGGCCCGTTAAGGGAATGAGAGCGATGACCGCCAGCATTGAGCTAAAAGACAGGATAGGCGCCAAACGAAAGGCCCAGTTTCCTCCGGCATTTAAATTTTCTTTGCCCAGGAGTTTCAGCAGGTCAAGATAAGGCTGATAAAGAGGCGGGCCCTGCCTGGATTGAATCCTGGCCGTTAGTTTTCTCATCACTCCTTCCAGAAAAGGCGCCAGCAGGAGAAAAAAGATTAAATTGATGAAGACTGCCACCACCTTCATGTCTTAGACCTCATTTCTCTCGACAGCTTTTCCAGCTCCTGCCGGCTTAACATTTTGGCTGCAGCTGAATGGCGGTCAATCACCGCTATCCGGTCAGTACAGGAAATACAGGGATCAATGGAGCCAACAATAATTGGAAAATCAGCCAGCCTATTATTCAGCAGCATGTCCGGAACGGCTTGCAGGTTGGGATAAGTTGGAGCCCTCACCCGCCAGCGCTCCGGCCGGTTATCATCTCCCGTCAGCAGATAATGCACCGCCTCTCCCCGTGGAGCTTCTACCACCGATAGCGCCTGCCGGCCAGCCGGAACCGGTGAATCCAGTTCCACCGCTAAGGGAGAATTTTCAGGGATAGAAGCCAGTTTTTCCAGGCACTGATTGATGATTTTGATGGCTTCATAAATTTCTTTAATCCTCACCACCAGTGTTCCCCAGACGTCACCGGACTCAGCCACCGCCACCTCGAACTTCATCTCATCATAAGCAGCATAGGGATGGTCTTTTCTGGCATCAATGGTCAGTCCTCTGGCTCTGGCCACCGGGCCAACCAGACTCCATTCAATGGCTTTTTCCTTAGAAAGAAAGCCAACACCTTTGGTTCTTCTATGAATGGCTCTATCTTTGATAATGGCCTTATCCAGAGCCAGCAGGTCTTTTTCAACTTCAGCTAAAGTCTTTTTGACCTGACTGGCCTTTTCCCGGTCAATATCCCGGCGAACACCGCCGATGATTACCATTCCGTAAGTTTTCCTGTTGCCGGTCAGGCTTTCGGCCAGCCACATTATTTTTTCTCTTATTCTCCAGGCCTGCATGAAAACAGTATCAAAACCAATAAGATGTCCAGCCACTCCCAGCCACATCAGGTGGGAATGAAGCCTTTCAATTTCAAGCATAATTGTCCGGATAAACTCAGCCCGTCGTGGAATTTTGAGACCGGCGGCCGATTCTACTGCCTGGGCATAATTGACTGAATGAACTGAACCGCAGATCCCGCAAATTCGTTCAGCCACAAATGGTATTTCGCTGTAAATCAGTTCTGTCGCCGCTAATTTTTCTATTCCCCGGTGGACCATGAATCCCCGGTATTCGCAGCCTTTTATCTCTTCGCCATCAACATAGACAGCGAAATGGGCCGGTTCATGAAGACAGGCATGAAAAGGTCCAAAGGGAATGATCGAACTGCCAGGCGGGGCTTCATCCAGCCTGAAAGCGACCTCTTCGGCCGAAGGAGGCATCAGATCGTAGGGGACATCCTGGCGGAGCGGATAAATTCCCTCTGGCCAGTCATCAGATAGAACCAGCCGTTTGGGATTGGGGTGGTTATTAAAATGAAGACCAAGAAGATCAATATATTCACGCTCTGACCACCCAGCCCCGGGAATAAGCGGGGTTAGCGACTCGAATTCAGGGTGGTCTTCGGGGGTAAAAGCCCTGATAGCCACCAGCAGCGAATCAGAATCAAAGGCAAACGTGTGAACCAGGGCCAGTCCGCGGCCGCTTTTTCTGGCATCATAGCCAACACCTGCCTGATAGCGGGCCCCCTGGCTCATCAGTATTTTAGCGGCTTCTACCAGAGACTCTTTTTTTAGGTCAATAAACAGGCACTTGCCTTCCGTGGAGAAATCTTCAGCCAAAAAATCTGCCTTTAATTTTTCTTTAAGTAACTCCAGCAGCTCTTCTTTTCTGCTCATTCGACTTCACCTTCTTTCCCGGCCTCAGCCGGCCCGGCCAGTTCAGTATCATCAACAACAGGCTTGGGTGAGCCGCCTGTCCACCAGAAAAATTTTTTAAGATCTGAAAACAGATGGCGGTCGGTATAGACGTTGTTTTGATTTAAATCCTGGTAACCCGACAGCCAGGCAGGCACTTTAACCTCAGCCGGACGGGCGGACCGGCTGAACCAGTAAGCCAGGCCAGCCAGCAGAATAACCAGAAGCAACAGGAAAACCGGGGCCGTGGCGGCCAGCAGTTCCTGGCCATTGTATATTTTTAAGCTAAACATATTTCCGCTGAGGCTATCAGCTCCAGCTTCCGGCAGAAGGAAACCAGGTGAAAGTTTAAGGCTCCGGCCGGCCAGACTGACATAACCCATCGGCAGAAAAGCTTGAGTCAGACAGATGATGGTCAGAAAAATTTCAGAAGCCAGCAGGCGCCAGGGGACCTCTTTGACTTCTTTTTTGACTTTCCAGCGGGCTCCAGCCGAAGTAAAGGCCAGACCAAAAAATTTGACATAGCAGGCTAAGGTAAAAGCCGCCGTGAAGAGAGCAATGATACCCGCCAGGGTTAAGAGCAGGCTGCCCCGGCCCGCCAGAAAATTGGACGAAATCATTAACCACTTGCTGACAAAGCCGCTGGAAGCAGGCATCCCAGAGATAGAATAAGAAGCGACGGCCGCCAGAAAACCACTGACGGGCATAATGGCCAGCAGCCCGCCCAACCGGTTCAGATCGCGAGTACCAGTGGCGTAGAGGAGATTCCCTCCCAGCAGAAAAAGCAAGCTCTTAAAAATGCCATGATTAAGGCTATGATAAACGGCCCCAATAAATATCACCGGGGCTAAGGATTTAGCCAGAGGCCAGGGACTGCTCCAGGCTAAAAGGCTACTGCCCAGAGCAAAAATTATATAGCCAACCTGACCGATGGAACTATAAGCCAGAAGCCGGAGATAATCGCTTTGTTTGATGGCCTGAACTGTCCCGATAAAAAGAGTCAGGGTGCCGGCCACCACCAGGGTTTTTCCCCAGAGATCAGGATTAAAAGCTGACCTGGCTTCTTTAGCCACAAAGAAAAAGACCCGGACCAGGCCGAAGACTCCAGTCTTTTCCAGGATGCCAGCCAGGAGAGAAGAAACCTGAGGCCAGGCTGTCGAATAGGCACCTGGAATCCACAATTGGCCAAAAGGGAAAATCCCGGTCTTAATACCGAAACCGAGAAAGAGAAGGCTAAAAAAAATGATAGCCCGGGAGGTGCTGCTCGAAGCCAGCTTCAGGCCGATGGTGGCTAAAGAATCACCAAATTGATAGCCGGAGGCCAGAAAAGCCGAGCCAGTGATCAGTAACCAGGCGGTTTCCATAAAAACCAGATAAACTAAAGCCGGTCTGGCTGAAGCCCTGGCCGGCCTGCCCTCTCTGACCAGGATATAAGAAGAAATAGCCATTAACTGCCAGGCAAGGGTAAAGCCAGGCCCAAGGTCATCGGCTGTCAGCAGTCCGGCCAGCCCCCCAATAAAAAAGGGCAGAGCCAGATAAAACTTCCGGATTTTTTCAGCCCCATAATTCTTAACAAAATCAACGGAAAAAACAGTTGCCGCCAGAGTTAAAACAGCCAGAAGCAGAAGAAAAAGAGCCGACAGGCCATCAATTAAAAACGGGAGATGAAAGCTTCCGGCTTCTATCTCAAATTCAAGTGGCGAGCCCCCTGTTCCCAGCACAGATAAAGAGAGGAAAATCAGCCAAAGACAGCTAAGAGCAATTAAAAAAGTCCCGGCCAGGCGGATAAAATTTGTCATCTTTCTGAAAACCAGAGCCAGCAGAGCCGACAGGAGCAAGGTCAGCCAGAATAAACTGAAGCCTGACAGAATAGTCATCAGCCTTTTTTCCTTTCAAGTTGAACCCCGGCCGGCGCTTCCGGGCCATTAACTGAGAACTTTTTATTAACCAGCTGCTCGGTCAGAGTAGCCAGCTCCTCGGTGATCTTTTTGATAGCAGGGGAGAGCTCCTGCCCGAAACTGGTAGTTTCAGGTACTACTCCCAGGAGAAAAACCTTCTTGCCGGTTTTTTCTATCAACTGGGAAGTTAGCTTTAATGATAATTTATGGGTGGAGACAATCTCGCCTATTTCTTCGAACTCAGCCAGCGGGCCAAAGATGACTGTCCCGGGAGGGGCCTTGAGAAGAACAGCATCAACAAAAACTACATTGTCAACGTCTTTTTCAGAGAGAGGAAAAGCATAATTTTCAGGCACATCCTCCACCGTTAGCAGGTTAGCTGACGGAAATAACGATTTTTCTTTCATTAATTCTATGAAATAAGGGCCAAAGCCGTCATCGCCGCGCAATTCGTTGCCAATACCGGCTAAACAGGTCTTTCCCTGAAGAACTCGCTGCCAGAGCTCAAGTGCTTCCATTTTAAATCTGCTCTCCTAAGGTCCTGATTTGCTTATAGGTATAAACCGGGCCATCCACACAGACCAGAGTCCGGCCAATGGCACAGTGCTGGCACTTGCCAATCCCGCACTTCATGTGCCTTTCCAGGGTAGAATAAATATTCTGTTCTTTTATTCCTTTTAATTTCAGTTCCTTAATAACAGCGTTAAACATCACTGGCGGGCCACAGACAAAAGCCACAGTTTCTTCTACCGGCAGTTCAAGTTTGGCCGTCAATTGATTGACAAAACCCACGTCTCCTGACCAGCCTGGTTCAGAGCGGTCAATGGTAAAATGCGTTTCAAAATTTTCAGTGGACTGCCATTCTTTTATGCTCTCCTTGTACATCAGTTCCTTAGAACTCTTGGCCCCATAAACCAGAATGACCCGGCCAAAATCCTGACGGTGCTGAAGGACATGGACAATTGAGGAGCGAAGCGGAATAAGTCCAATGCCTCCCGCCACATAAATAATGTTACTGCCTTTTATTTCTTCAAAGGGGAAACCATTGCCAAATGGCCCTCTGACTCCGATTTTATCTCCCGGCTCAAGCTGATGGAGGGCAGCAGTGACTTTACCAACTCTTCTGACTGACAGGTGCTTGCGGTCGTTCTCTGGGCTAAATGGTAAAGAAACAGCAAACTCGCCTGCTTTGAAAACGGTACACATAATGAACTGACCGGAACGGATTCTAAAGGCCTGCTCAATTTCCGGCCGGTCAAAGGTGAAATAGAAGCTCTTGACCTCATCTATCTCATCGCGGATGTCAACGATGGTAGCTATTTCCGGAACTGAGGTAATTGGCACGAGACTCTTATCCATAATTTTTATTCTCCAGCCTCTCCGGTTATTTCCCGCCTGATATAAGTTACGACATTGGGCAGACCTATATCTCCGGGACAAACCCGGGCACAGCGGCCACAGCCCACGCACCCCGGGCGCAGATATTTTTTTGATTGGGAATAGGACAATTTACAAAAGAATCTCTTGTTGCGGCGGTCTTCAACTGGCTTCCTGGGATTATTGTCGCCAGCCATTTTGGTATAGCCCTCAAAGGAACAGGAGTCCCAGGTCCTCAGCCGGTTAGTCTCGCCGCTCTCCTGGTTAGCCTCTTCAATATTGAAACAGGAACAGGTGGGACAGACAAAAGAGCAAGCTCCGCATTCAAAGCACTGATTGCCAATATATTCCCAGACTTCAGGTTTAATAAAACCGGTGGTTAACCGGTTGGTGGCCCGTGAAATCCAGGCTTTATTTTCTAAAGCCCAGCGGTCAAAGGAGGAAACAGAATCATCTATAATCTTTTTCTGAAGAGCAGAAGCTTCCCGTCCTGCTTCTGGCAACTTAAGTTCATCAATCAGGGCCTGGCCCTTCTTAGAGCCAGCTTCAACCAGATAGCCCCGGCTGGCCAGAGTCAAATTGAGGTCGAATCCTTCTTTGGCAGCCGGCCCGCTGTCCGTACAGACACAGAAACACTGGGGAAAAGGCCGGAGACAGGTGTTGGAAATAATAAACAATTTTTTCCGGTGGGCTAAATAAAATTCATCCACAAACTCCTGCCCGAGGAAAAAGCGGTCAAGACAGAGCAAACCGGTCAGGTCGCATGATCTCAAACCGACCAGAGCTTTAGGCTCCAGGAGATTGAGCTGTTCGATTCGAGCCTGTTTACTCTCTGGTTCATAACGGTACCTGAGGATTTCCTCCAGGTGGGGGAAAAGAATGAACTTGGGCGGATTATAGGGAATGGCCGCCTGGAGGTCCAGCTCGGAGAGGTCAGTTAAAAGATCAAAAATCACTTCGTTTGAAACCCGGTCGTGGCGGGGGCCAAAAATTTTATATTCTTGAGCCAGTTTTTTAACCAGAAGTTCTAACTGTTCGCTGGTCAGCCAGTACATAATTTACTCCACCTTTTCCAGCCGGACAGGCAGGAAAAATTCTTCATTCTTTTCGAGATCAACAACCTGCCGGTGAAGAAATTCAGGAATCATCTCGTCAATAAAATAAGGAATGTAAAGCATCCCGGGCAGAATGTCGCGGGAAATCCTGACGGCCAGCCTGACTTCAGCTGATTCAGCCACCACCCGGACTGGCTGTTTCTCTCTTAAACCGAGACGCCTGGCATCTTCTTCTGAGATTTCGACAAAACCTCTGGGATAAAGAAGAAGCAGAGCGTTATATTCACGTTTGGGAATGAAGGTCCTTTTCATTACCGAATTCTGGTGCCAGAAATAATTGCTGCGTCCCACCACCAGCTGTAAGGGAAAATCCTTCTGGACCTGTTGATGGCAAGCAGCACCGTTATCCAGCCAGTCAACCGGAATAAACTTAAAACGGCGGCTGGCTTCTTCCGCCAGGAGACAATCCGTCCCCTCGGGATGAAGGTCATCACAGGGCCATTTCAGGCCAAGCCGGGTAGTGAGTTTTTCATAAGTCAGACCGGAATAAAAAGGGACCAGCTGGCTTATCTCGCCCATAATATCTTCAGCTGAATGATATTGCCAGTTATGCCCCAGGGCTCCGGCCAGACCGGTCAGCGTTTCCCATAAAGGGCGAACCCCGGCCGGCGGTTCAACCCTTTTCTTAACCAGCTGAACCCGCCGTTCAGAGTTAGTATAAGTTCCATCGCCTTCGGCATAGCTGGTCCGGGGGAAAATGACATCAGCTAGAGAAGCAAAAGAATTATGATAGGCGCCAAAATAGACTACTAAATCAAGTTGTTTAATCCGGTTAACATGCCTGATTATTTCTTCATCATGATCAACGATAAACAGGGCCTTGATAGCTTCATGGTCAGACAGGCAGGCATCAACATTTCTACCCGGCCAGCGGTCGAGTTTAACCTGCCAGAAATTCTCCAGTTTTTTCCAGGCCTGCTCATCTTCGGCCCGCGCGTAGCCCGGAAGAAAAACCGGTGAAACACCAAGATCATAGCTGCCCAGAAGATTGCTAACCCCGGTGACCGGACTAAGGCCACTCCCCCGCCGACCAATTTTACCGGCTAAAAGAAAAAGGTTGAAGAGAGCAGCCATGGTCCGACTGTCCAGGCTCTGGACTCCGGTTGGATAAAAAGCATAAGCCGAATTCGACTCGGCCAGCTGGCCAGCCAGATTGATTATCTGCTTTTTTTCTATCCCGGTAATTTTTACGACCTGATCAAGTTCAACCAGCTTCAATCCGTCGAGGAAACTCTGGCTGTCGGCCGTAAATTTTGATAAATATTCAAAATCAATTTTCCCTTCATCGGCTATGATCCTGGCTAAAGCCTGAAGGAGGTAAAAAATTGTTCCTGGCTTGGGCCTTAAATGAACCTGGCTGAGCCTGGCCATCTGAGTTTTCCGGGGAGAAATAGTTGCTAAGAAAGCCCCAGCTCGATGGGCATAATGAATTTCACTGGCAATAATCGGATTTTGTTTGGTCAGGTCACCGCCCACCACTAAAATAAAGTCAGCCTGCCTTAATTCGGACAGGGAGCCGGTCATAGCCGGCCAGCCGCAACCTTCAAGGAGCACCCTGGCACTTTCTTCCTGGCCAGCGTCCGAAGACAGGCTGAGATTATTAGTCTTAATAACCGCCCGGGCAAATTTTTCTAAAAGGTAATTCTCTTCATTTGAAGCCCGCGGAGAACCAAGAAAAGCCACCTGGCGGCCAGGAATATTTTTGATTTTTTGAGCAACAAAATCAATGGCTGCCTGGAAAGAAACCTGATTGAAATGACCCTGGTCTTTTATCAGCGGTTGAGTAATCCTATCTTCGGTCTGAAGAAGTTCATGAATATGCCAGCCCCGGACACACAACCGCCCGCGGCTCAGAGGATGACCGGACAGAGGATAAACACCACGGACCCGGTTGTCTTCCACCCGGAGAAGGTGACCACAACCGGTACCGCAGAAGTTACATATACCTCGATAGTAAGGCACTCTTTTTTCTCCTCGGCAATCAGGTCTTTAGAATTATGTCCTTTTTCTCTGGCGTCTTAAGTTAAAAAATAACAGAAAAACCTAACCTTGTAAACTCTTGGAACTGAGGCGCGAGATAAAGATGTTTAGCAAATACCTGGTATTAAAAAGGGTTGAAATCCCGCCCAGGAACCTCTCCTTGATCATACCCTTGGGCAATTCATCAATAGCCGATTTCAATTGATCCAGCGAAACTTGAAGCCGGTTAAAAGAAGAAGCCAGAAGAGAGGCTTCCTCTGGCCGGTGAACATCCTCCATCAGCCGGGCAATTGATTCAGGCTGATCAAAAGCCTGCCTGAAAAAATTTTTAATTTTGTCGGGTAAGCCAGCCAGGGCCTTTTCCAGCAAGCAGCATCTGGCCAGCTGATATCCCAACCTGACTTCGGCCAGGTCCCTCTGAACATATTTCTCCGGATAAAGCTCAAAATAAGCCTGCCCTAAGGCTTCCATCTCGCTTGTGGTCAGGTTAAAACTACCATCCAGTTTTCTGACTTCCTGACAAAAAGCCTCCAGGTCTGAATTTTGGCGGAAAAGGTCTGCTAAGGAGAGACTCATTTTAAAACCTGGTTCGCAGCCGGAAATTCCTCAGGGCTTTTTTCTGTGTTTTTCCAGGACACTGAGAAGTAAATCAAAATTGACCGGCTTCTGGAAAACACCATTAAAACCCAGGTCATCAAGGCCGATTGTCCTGGCCGTGGCATCACCGATGGTGCTGAGCAGAAAAACTGGAAGGTCAGGCTTCTCTTTTTTGATCACTCCAGCCACTTTGGCCCCGGCATCGATATCTTCCATCATCATGTCGCACAAGACTATATCCGGCTGAACCTGGCGGAAAAGTTCCAATCCAGCCTGGCCGCTCAAAGCCGTGAAGGTTTTATAACCGCTGGCTTCAAGGATGGCTTTGACCGAGACACAGATAGCTGGGTCATCATCTATAACGAGAATTCTGGTTTTATCGGACATCGGTCCCTCCTGAATTAATTAGAATTATTTATAACATACAAGCGAGAGGAAAGAAAGACCCGGTGGCAGTTGCCCCGCCCTTTAAGAAACTTAAAAAAATAATTTCCAGCTAATATTTAGATTGAAATGGCGGGGCCGACGAGGCTCGAACTCGCGACCTCCGGCGTGACAGGCCGGCGTTCTAACCAGCTGAACTACGACCCCGCTCAGGGCGAGTAAATTATAAACAAAGACTACTTAACTTGCAAGCCGCGTCTTCTTCTCCCCGGCGGCTTTGATTGGCCCGTGCTTACTCTCTTAATCCGGGAATAATCAGATTAAACCAGTGAGCCTCAAGTTTTATCAAAAGACATTTTTTCCAGGGCAGCAATTCTGGCCTCAATCGGGGGGTGAGTGCTGAAGAGTTTATTAACCCGGCCTTTGATGTTCTTCAGGGGATTGACAATGTAAAGATGAGCAGTGGCTTTGTTAGCCACTTCCAGCGGCTCCGGATCGGCTGCCAGTTTTTTTAGAGCCGAGGCCAGCCCGGCTGGATATCTGGTCAGCATGGCTCCGTTAGCATCAGCCAGAAACTCCCGCCGCCGGGAAATAGCCAGTTGCATCAACTGAGCAATAAGAGGCGACAGAATGGCCAGCACCAGACCGATGACCAACAGAATGGCTCCAGCCTGACCTCCGCCTTTTTCCTTGTTTCTTCTCCGGCCGCCGCCCCACCAGAAGCTGCGCAGCATCCAGTCGGATAACAGAGCAATTATTCCGACCATGACCACTGCCACCGTTTGCAGGCGGACGTCATAATTTTTGATATGAGACATCTCGTGGGCAATAACGCCTTCCAGCTCAAGGCGATTCATCTTCTGGAGTAGACCGGTAGTAACACAAATCACTGAATGTTCAGGGTTCCGCCCGGTAGCAAAAGCATTCGGGGCGGTATCATCAATTACATAGCAGCGAGGAGTGGGGAGACCGGCAGCCAGGGCCAGCCCCTCAACTAAGTTATAGAGATAAGGATATTCTTCTTTGGAAGCGGGCCGGGCATGACTGATGGCCAGGACAATTTTATCACTGGAATAATAGCCGCCGACAGCTGAGGCTAAGGAGATAATCAGAGCAATAACCAGCGCGCCCCGTCCCCAGCCCGTCACCTGCTCGAAGGCCCAGATCACCAGCAGAACTAAGGCAGCAAAAAACAAAACCAGAAAAACTGATTTGACTTTATTGGCTGTGATCTGTTCATACATTAGATATAACTATCTTCGGTCAGCTTTAAGCCGAGCAGGCTGACGCTTTCTGATCAGAGTCTCAAAAGGAAACTTTGACCGGCCCGCGAGCCTCTGGCTCTTCAATTTCGAAATACTCTCTCGGCTTAAAACCAAACATACCAGCAATAATATTGGAAGGAAAAACCTGTTGCTTCATGTTGAATTTCATGACGGTATCATTATAGAACTGCCGGGCATAAGCGATCTTGCCTTCCGTGCCGGCCAGCTCTTCCTGCAGCAAAAGGAAATTCTGGTTGGCTTTGAGTTCCGGATAGTTTTCGACCACGGCAAAGAGTGATTTCAAGGCCCCGGTTAACATGTTTTCGGCTTCACCCTGCTCTTTGACGGTCTGGGCATTAATGGCCTTCGTCCTGGCTTCAGTTACTTTTTCAAAAACCTCTCTCTCATGCTTGGCATAACCTTTTACCGTTTCGACCAGATTCGGTATCAGGTCATAGCGCCGCCTGAGCTGGACATCAACTTGTGACCAGGCGTTATCACAGCGGTTTCTCAGAACAACCAGGCTGTTGTAAATAGCTATACCCATGACGAGCAGCAGCCCGATAATAATCAAGAGAATGATCAGCGCACCCATTTGTTTCTCCTTTCAAGCCTTATTTTTGTCTTTACAAAGGTTTGATGAAAGCAGGATATTAGTCTTAATCAAAAAAATCAAGCTTTAATAACCTGAAGAAAAAATTCAATTGACTTGAATTTAGCTGAAATGTTATATTCTGGCTCTAAACATTTCTAAGCTTAGCTTTAAAATTTAATAGTAATTTATAGCCCAAAGGAGGTTTTCTGAATGGCTAATTTAAAAGAAAAGTTTGTTTCCAAAATGATGCCCATGCGCGACAGGATTCAGAAGATTCTGAAAGACCATGGGGAACTCAAAATTTCCGATGTGACCATTTCCCAGGCCTATGGCGGCATGAGGAGCGTGAAGTGCATGATGTGGGAATGCTCCGCCCTCGACCCCAATGAAGGCATTCGCTTCCGTGGTTACACCATCCCGGAGGTCAGGGAGAAACTGCCGAAAGCCCCCGGCAGCGAAGAACCACTGCCCGAAGGAATGTTTTATCTTCTGCTCACCGGCGATATTCCCACCTATGAGGATTGCCTGGAAATTTCTGAAGAATGGCGGAAGAGAAGCGAACTTCCCAAATACCTGATTGAGGTGATGAAGGCCATTCCGGCTGAGACTCACCCCATGACCCAATTTGCGATGGCTATTCTCCAGCTCCAGAAGGACTCGGTTTTTGCCGAAAGATACCGGCAGGGCATTCACAAGCTGGACTACTGGGATCCAATGTATGAAGACACCATGAATATCCTGGCCAAATTGCCAGCTATTGCCGCCTATATTTACCGGCGCACTTACTATGGCGACAAGCACATTCCAGCCGATCCCAAGTTGGATTGGGGTGCCAATTTTGCTCATATGCTGGGTATAACAGATGATCCGGCTTTCAAAGATTTAATGAGGCTCTATCTGGTTCTCCACTGCGACCACGAAGGCGGCAATGTTTCAGCTCACACCTGCCATTTGGTCGGCTCAGCCTTATCCGATGCTTACTATTCCTTATCAGCTTCGATGGACGGGTTGGCTGGCCCTCTGCATGGACTGGCTAACCAGGAAGTTCTCCGCTGGATTATGGAATTAATGGAAAAACTGGGCAGTACTCCGACCAAAGATCAGATCAGCCAGTATATCTGGGATACCCTGAACGCTGGCAAAGTCGTGCCTGGCTATGGCCATGCTGTTCTTCGCAAGACCGACCCCAGATTCATGGCTCAAAGAGAATTTGCCCTTAAACACCTGCCTGATGATGAGATCTTCAAAGTTGTCAGTCTGGTCTTTGAGGTCGCTCCCGACATTCTGACCAAACACGGCAAGGCCAAAAACCCCTGGCCGAACGTTGATGCTCATTCTGGTTGTTTGCTCTGGCACTATGGCGTAAAAGAGTATGACTTCTATACCGTCTTCTTTGGTGTGTCGAGAGCCCTGGGTGTTCTGGCCCAGCTCGTTTGGGACAGAGGACTGGGCTTGCCAATTGAACGGCCCAAGAGCATTACAACTGAATGGGTTGAGCAATTCATAGCTTCCCAGCAGGCACCTAAAGCCTGAAGCTGGCTTTTTTAAACTGAAGATTAAGGGCTGCCCAACCGGGCAGCCCTTTTTTTTGATTTAAATTTGAACCGGAGCCCCGCTTTTGCCAGATAAATAGTCTTATTGGTCAAAAAACAGTCTCACGGTCCTGTCCCGACTTTAACCGTTTGAATTTTGCCCTCAGCTAAACTAAAATCGAGGCATGGAAGCTTTGAGAATTTATACCGAAAAACCATATTGCCTGCAGGGCGAGGTAACCATTAGCGGAGCGAAAAATGCCGTTCTGCCAGCCATCGCTGCCTGTCTTCTGACCGAAGACCGGGTCGAGTTGACCAATGTCCCTCTGGTTAAAGATGTTCAAACCATGTTGACCCTGGTCGGTGAGTTGGGAGCCAGCTATTCTCTCGATGAAAACCAGAAGACTCTCAGTCTGGAGGTAAAAAGAATTAAATCGACTCAGGCTCCTTATAAACTGGTGCGGGCCATGAGGGCTTCGATTCTGGTTCTGGGCCCTCTTCTGGCCAGGAGCGGTCAGGCGACAGTCGCCCTGCCCGGCGGCTGTGCCATTGGAACGAGGCCGGTTGACCTCCATATTAGCGGCTTGCAGAAGCTTGGGGCCAACCTGAAGATTGAACACGGCTATATAATAGCTGAGGCCAAAAGGCTTAAAGGGACAGAAATTGAATTTGAAAAAAAGACGGTGACCGGAACTGAAAATCTGGTCATGGCCGCTTGTCTGGCCAAGGGAGAAACCATCCTTAAAAACTGCGCTCTCGAGCCAGAAGTGGTTAATCTCTGTGAGCTGCTGATCAGGATGGGAGCTAAAATAGACGGTATAGGAGAAGAAACACTGAGAATCACCGGGACCAGGGAGCTGAGTGGAGCCGAGCACCGCATTATTCCTGACCGGATTGAAGCCGGGACTTTCCTGGTGGCTTCGGCCCTGACCGGAGGCGACCTCATTCTAAAAGAAGTTGAGCCCAAGCAGGTCGAAGCGGTTATGGATAAACTGGTCATGGCCGGCAGTCAAGTCGAACTACCCGGGCGGAATATCGTAAGAATCAAGGGCGGAGAAGACCTGAAGCCTCTGGATATAACCACTGCCCCTTATCCAGGTTTTCCGACTGATATGCAGGCTCAGTTTATGGTCCTGATGACTCAAGCTAACGGCCGTTCCATTATTACTGAAACGATTTTTGACCGGCGCTTCGCTCACGCCAATGAGTTAGTCCGCCTCGGAGCCTGGATTGAAATCGAAGGGGATAAAGCTATTATCAGAGGCAAAACTCACCTGTCCGGGGCAGAAGTTATGGCCACTGATCTCCGGGCTTCGGCCTGTCTGGTCCTGGCTGGCTTAATTGCTACCGGCCAGACAACCATTAATGAAATCGAGCATCTTGACCGTGGCTATGAAAAAATTGAAGAGAAGCTTCGCCACCTCGGGGTCAGAATTGAACGTTTCACAAACAATAATAACAATAACAATAACAATAAAAAGGCGGAGGTTAAATCATGACTGATTGTCTTTTCTGCCGGATTATCAGTAAAGAGATCCCTTCGAAATTAGTTTATGAAGATGAGCAAGTGCTGGCTTTTGAAGATATCAACCCCCAGGCTCCAACCCATATTCTGATAATTCCTAAGAAACATGTGGCTTCATTGAAGGCAGCTGAGGAAAGTGATCAGGAGTTGCTTGGATATATTCTTCTGGCATCCAGAAAAGTAGCTGAAGATAAAGGTCTGGGGAATAATGGTTTCAGGCTGGTAATTAATACCGGGCCCGATTCTGGCCAGGAAGTATATCACTTTCATGTTCATCTTCTTGGTGGCCGCCGTTTCGGCTGGCCGCCAGGTTGAGCTGGCTAAGCAGCTCAGATCAAAGCCCAGGAGGACGGTCTGAATTCATAAAGACTATAAAGCTGGAAGCAAGTTATGGCTTATCTGATTGATGGTAACAATCTGATGGGACAGGCTGACCCCTATTTTAAATATAACCTCTCCAGCCGCAGCCAGCTAATCGGCCGCTTGCTTCTCTTTCAAAAAGCCACCAGATCCAGGGTCTTTCTGGTTTTCGATGGCCGCCCACCGGAAGAAGACCGCCTTATTCAGCTCAATTCGAAATTCACCATTCTATTTCCAGAACCCGGTCAATCAGCTGATGAATTGATTGAAGGATTACTCGGCCTTAAAAAAGACCGGCGTTATTATCAGGTTATCAGTTCTGACCGCGGGGTAAGGGAAATTGCCAGACAGCGGGGTGTTAAGTCCATGACCTGCCAGGAGTTCCTGAAGGAATTGAAAAAAGTTTTAAAAGACAACCGGGTCAGCCGGGAACTCGAGAAACAGGCCGATGATTCGACTCCGCTTGAGATTTCACTCTGGACCGAGCTTTTTGGTCGAAAATGAAAAGTTTTTCTATTATCGGAGCGGGGAAAGTTGGAGTTTCCTTGGGTCTGGCTTTAGCCAATCACGGTTTTCAATTAGAATATATTTCTGACTGCGACCTCCAAGCTGCCCGCCGGGCCAGAAGAATAATCAAACAGGGAAAAGCCACCAGGGACAACTGCCGGGCAGCCGGAGCGGCGGGGATAACTTTTATCTGTGTTCCAGACGGATTAATAGCTAAAGTGGCTCGAGAGCTATCAGCCCTCGATCTCCGCGGCAAGTATGTTTTTCAGACCAGTGGAGCTGTCTCCTCCGAAGTTCTTCAACCTCTCTCCCGGCGGGGAGCTGCTGTGGCTTCTTTACATCCTGTCCAAACCTTCGCTGACACTCCTCCAGATCCGGATATTTTCCAGGGTATTTTTTTCGGATTGGAAGGGGATCAGAAAGCAGTCAAGCTGGGCCAATTCCTGGCTAAAAAGCTCCAGGCCGGGGTAATTTTGATTTCTCCTGAAAATAAGGTCTTATACCATCTGGCCTGCTCGATAACTTCTAATTTTATGGTAGTTCTCCTGTCAGAAGCTAAGAGCCTCTTTGAGCTTCTGGGATTCGAAGAGAAAACCTATCTTGAGGTTATTTATCCTTTGCTTAATAAGACTCTCAATAATGTCAGAAAACTGGGCTGTGAACGGAGTCTGACCGGACCGGTTTTAAGGGGCGATATAGAGACGGTAAGAGAACATTTGAAAGCTCTGTCTCCAAAGCCAGACCTTGAAAAACTATACCGGTTGATGTCTCTCCAGGCTTTAAATCTGGCAGAGAACAGAGGGTTGGAGAAAAAAAAAGTTAAAGCATTGAAGCATCTGCTGGAACAAAAATGACTTCTTCTTCCAGCCACAGGCCGTAATTTTCCTGAACTTTTTCCTGAAGGCGGCGGGCAAGTTCCAGAACATCACGGGCAGTTGCCCCGCCCAGGTTGATAATAAAGTTACAGTGCCCGGAATAAACAGCTGCCTGCCCGACCTGCATTCCTTTAGCCCCTGATTTTTCCAGCAATAAACCGGCAGCCAGCCGCTGCCCATCAGGTAAAACTGGATTTTTAAAATAACTCCCGGCACAGGCAGTCGTCCGCGGCGGGTGACGGCGGCGTCGCTGTTCAAGGTAGTCTTTGACCAGCTGGTCAATTTCATCTTTTTCACCTGGGGCAACGGATAAAAAGGCTTTTAAAATAGGCTGATGATTTTTCTTGAAGTTAGATGACCTGTAACCAAATCCTAAAGAAGGCTGGTTCAGGCTAACTGGCTGTCCCTCACTGTCAAGGGTTAAAACCCCGGTTGTTTTCTCACCGATGGCCCGGCCGAAAGCCCCGGCGTTGCCATAAATTGCTCCTCCTACCGTCCCCGGAATACCAGCCAGAAATTCCAGGCCGGTCAAACCTGAAGAAACCGTCATTTTGACCACGGTCTGAAGATCACTGCCCGAATCTATGGCCAGCAGGCCCTGGTCTGGATGGTAACTTATGGCCGAAGCTTTGTTTCTGATGATCAACCCCTGGTATCCGGCATCATCAAAAAGCAGATTATAACCTCCTCCGATGAGATAGAAAGGAAACCGGTATTGCCTGGCAGTTCCAACTGCCTTTAGCAGTTGATCAAGATTAATGACTTCGGTAAAAAAGCGGGCCGGACCTCCTATTTTGAAACTGGAGTAGGCGGCCAGAGGGACACCGGCCTCGAGCTTGAGCCCGGTCTCGGCCAGAAAAATTTGTTCAAAAGCCTGCATCTTTTGTTCTCTTTTCCCGGTTTTAATTATATATGAGTAAAAAAGTTAAGTCTAACCAGCCTATCTAGCCGGGCTTAAAGCAGGTTAACATAAACAATTGACTTTTTTCTTTTTTAAGGGCAAGATATTTAGAAATTAACTTAGATGAGAGGTTTAGAGATGAAAAGAATTCAGCTGATGCTTTTCCTTTTAATCGCTGCCAGTAGTCTGGCTCTGGCCCAGAATCCAGCTGACGAAGCTTATATCAAAGCCATGCAAGCCAGCGATCCCTGCCAGCGAGTTCAATTGCTTAAAAGTTATGTGACAACTTATGCAGGTAAAGGCACAACCTATGAAAATTATGCCTATGCTAACCTGTGCCTGACTCCCTGTAAAACCAAAACGGTTGAAGAGACTATTAATTATGGAGAAAAAGCTCTGAGCGCTGGGGGCCTCGATGATACGACCAAATGCCAGGTCCTGTTGACCTTAAGCGGAGTTTATACTTATCAGGGGCAGAACCTGGATAAAGCCAGGAACTATGCCAACCAGGTGATTGAACTGGCTAAGACTAACAAAAATAAGGAAGAGTCTAACCCGGAGCAGTGGAACCGAATGATCGGCGCCGGCTATTTAACCCTGGCCAGTGCGGCCGAAAAGTCTAAAGACACCAATGGGGCTATTGAGGCCTATCTTACCGCCTATTCGTTTTTAAAAGACCCAAAAGTTCTGCATCCTTTAAAGAAAATGGGCAGAGAACTTTATGAGGCCAAGAATTATACCGAAGCTGAAAAGGTTTTCCGGACTATTTATAATCAGAGTAAAGACCCCAACGACGCTCTTTTCCTCGGACAGTTGTTGATGAAGGCCAACAGAAATGAAGAAGCCCTGATCTTTTTAAAAGAAGCCTATAATAAAAAGAAAAGCGGCGAGATAGCCTTTTCGATTGCTGTTCTTCTGGCTAAAAAAGCCCAGAGCGACCCTGCGCTGGTCAACGAAGCTGTCCGCTATTCACTGGAAGCGGCTCTTCTTCCCAACGCCAATTCTCAGCAGGCGATGAAGATGGCCGAAAGCTTGTTTTACACCATGAACAAGGATCTAAAATATAATGAAACCGTTCTGGCTTTGCAGACTAAAGCTAAAGAGCTGGAAGAACTGACCCAGATCTTTAATGAACGGTTTGGCGGCAAAAATGAAGAAGACATGTCAGAGAAAGACAAGCAAAAAATGAAGGAATTTATGGGTGATATTGAAGCCAAAAAAGCTGAAATAGAAAGCCTGAAAAAGCAACAGCAAGCAGCTATTGACAAATTCAACCGGCTGGTCGAAGAAACCAAAAGGAGACTGGGGGCCAAATAGTAAGTTAAAACGAATAACCGGCACTTCAAGCTCTAATAGGCAGGGGGAAAACTAATTCAGGAAAGGCGGATTAACTCTTAGCCCCTTTTTTTGTAAAATATTAAAAGGGGAAGGAGGGCCGGAATGGTAAAACAATTAAGCCGGGAAGAAGCCAGAAAAAAAATCGCTGAGCTCAGGCAGAAGATTTTTTATCATGAAAAAAAATACTATGTAGATAACGATCCTCAGATCTCTGATTATGAATTTGATCAGTTAATGGCAGAGCTTCAGGACCTGGAAGAAGCTTTCCCTGAGTTTATTACTCCTGATTCCCCTACCCGGCGGATTGGTGAACAACCGGTTGAAGGCTTCCCCACCGTTGAGCACCGCTGGCCGATGCTCAGCATTGAGAACTGCTATGATATTGAGGGTTTGAAGGAATTTGATGAGAGAGTCAGAAAGCTTCTGCCCGGGGAAAAGATTGAATATGTGACCGAGCTCAAAATTGACGGCCTGAGCATGTCTATCAGATATGACGGGGGAAGATACCGACAGGCCGTGACCAGAGGGGACGGATTTCGGGGCGATGAAGTCACTGCCCAGGTTAAGACCATCCATAGCCTGCCCCTGATTATCTCCCTGACCGATGATGTCGAGGTAAGAGGAGAAGTCTATCTTCCTTATGATTCGTTCAAAAAAATAAATGAAGAAAGGGAAAAAAACGGTGAGCCGCTTTTTGCCAATCCGAGAAACGCGGCCGCTGGCTCGATCCGGTTGCTTGATCCCCGGGAAGTTGCCCGGCGTCATCTCGACCTTTTTCTTTATTATATTTTTATCAATGGCCAGGAAAGGCCAAGCCAGTGGGAAAATTTAGAGCAACTAAAAAAACTCGGCTTCAAAATCAATCCTCATTCCCGCCTCTGCCAGAATATTGAAGAAGCTATCCGCTATCACCAGGAATGGACAGAAAAAAGAGATACTCTTGATTACGATGTCGATGGCATTGTGCTGAAAGTTAATTCCACCCGCCAGCGACAGGCCCTGGGAGCCACCGCTAAATCACCTCGCTGGGCCATTGCCTTTAAATTTCCAGCCAGACAGGCCACCACCAGGATCAAAGATATCATTATTCAGGTGGGCCGAACTGGAGCTCTGACGCCGGTGGCCATCCTGGAGCCGGTTCAGATTTCGGGCACGACCATCAGCCGCTGCACTTTGCACAATGAAGAGGAACTCAAAAGAAAGGACATCCGGGTCGGCGATTATGTCCTGCTGGAAAGAAGCGGAGATGTCATTCCCCATGTTGTTTCAGTGATGAAGGAACGCAGAACCGGGAAGGAAAAACCTTTTGCCTGGCCCAAAAAATGCCCGGTCTGTCATTCTGCCCTTTATAAAGAAGAAGATGAGGCCATTTCTCATTGTATCAATCCCTCCTGTCCGGCCAGAATCCGGGAAGCAATCATCCACTTTGCTTCCAGGCGGGCTATGAACATCGAGGGCCTGGGAGAAGCTCTGGTCGATCAACTCCTGGCTTCCGGCCTGGTTAAAAAAATCCCGGATCTTTACCGCCTTAAATATGAAGATCTTATCCAGCTGGAAAGAATGGGACCAAAAAGTGCTGGCAATCTTCTTGATCAAATTGAAGAATCAAAATCCAGGGAGGTCTGGCGGCTGATTTTTGCCCTGGGTATCAGGCATATCGGAGAAAAAATGGCTCAGGTTCTGGCCCGCCAGTATAAGGACCTTGACCGGCTGGCTGCTGCCCGGGAAGAGGAACTGATGCGGATTGAAGGTATTGGACCAGAAGTAGCTAATGGCCTTGTTTTCTTTTTTACTCAGCCTGAGAATAAAAACTTGTTAAAGGAGCTTAAAGAAGCAGGCTTGAAGTTTAAAGAGAAAGAAAAGGAAACAGGACCCCGGCCTCTTGAGGGCTTAACCTTTGTCCTGACCGGGACCTTATCTTCAATGACGCGCGATCAGGCCAAAGAAAAAATAGAAGAGCTGGGAGGCAATGTCTCTTCTGCTGTTAGCCGCCAGACGGATTATCTGGTGGTGGGAGAAGAACCAGGCTCCAAACTGGAAAAGGCCAGGGAATTGGGGGTCAAAACAATAAATGAGCAGGAATTTCTATCTTTGCTGTCTGGCCGCTAAGTTATTTTTTCTTTTTGAACAGATCAGAGAAATCAAGGCCTAAAATTGATTTCAGGCCGGTTTTTTTCCCTTTCTTACCGAGTTCGGCCAGCAGAGCTTTAGTTTGTTGGCGGTCAGGATCTATTTCCAGCGCTTTTTCCAATTGTTTTCTGGCTTTGATTTTTAATCCCTCATTCATGTAGAGCAAGCCCAGCCCTAAATAGGCCTCAGCATTCCAGGACTGTAATTCGATTGCCTGGAGAAAATCCTGTTCGGCCTTTTTCTTATAGGCTTCAAGTTTTGATTCGGCCAGGGCCAATAACAGGAAATATTCGGCTTTCCCCCGGCGAAGGCGAAGGGCCTCCTCCAGAAAAACGATGGCTTCTTCATACATGCCCTGATTAAACAAAGTCTTGGCCTGGCGGTATTTAATCTCTGCCTTTTTGGCTTGATCGTCGGCCGATTCCTGGACAACGGTAGTCAGTTGAGAATCATATTCTCGGCGTTTTTGCGGATCAATTAAAATCCGGTAAGCACTGGTCAGGCTATTGAATATTTCATTTATCAGGGAAGTATCTTTGACCTGCTGATTGAAGCGATCGGGATGATATTTACGGGCCAGGCCAAAATAGGCTTTTTTGATTTCTTCTTCGGTAGCTGTCCGGTTAACACCCAGTAACTCGTAAAAATTTTTGGTCTTTAAACCGGCCTTTATTTCTTTTAGTTCTTCCAGCCGCTCTTCAATTTCGTCCAGGTCCTGATCCTTATACTTCTGGCCCTCTTGATCAGCTTTTCGAGAAGAAGTATCAGAGCCTGAAACTTCGATCATCTCCAAGCAATAAAAAAGGTACAGACAGCGGAAAAAACTATCAGAAGAAAACCCGGCTGGAATAGGTAGCCGGTCAATTTCCTGCCTGGTTGAAAAAGGCTGGAGCAAGCTCTTTTCTTCATCAGTCAAGAGGTAAGCATACTTGGTGTTTTTCAGGATCAGCTTTTTACCGCTAAAAAATTTCTGGAGGGAAGCATCATATTTCATCCGGCGGATGCCATAGTCAATAATAAACGGTAAATCTAAAGCTGGAAACTCAGCCGGTGGTTTTAGATCCGACCGTTCTTGAAAGGAAAGCTCAGCATCAAAATAGTTAAAAACATTTAAAAGGGCATCCCTGATTTGAAAGGCCAGAGCCTCTCTGAGATCCGTCTCTTTTATGGCTCCGCTCTTTTTCAGGCTTTCGCCCAGAGGCTGATTGGCTTCAATATAATCGTCTATTTTAGAAAAAGTGTCCTGCTGAATTTTCTGAAGTTTAAAAAGTATTTCCCCTAATCTTTCCGACTTAACATTAGTCTTGACTTGAAACGGTTTACCTTCGATGAAAAAAATATATTTTTCTATCTCTTTTCTTCTTATAACTAAACGGCCGCTTTTCCCTTGAAAATAAATATCTTTTAAAGCCAGAGCGATATGTTGCACTTATTATTCCTGATTGCCTTTCTTATAATTTATAAGAACTGACCTGTTTTTGCAACTTTTTAGAGAAAATAATAGGAAACTAAGTGAAAATTGGACAGAAGTCTTTATTTTATGTTATTTATTCCTTATGAAAATAGCTATTGCTCAAATCAGTCCGCTTCTGGGCCTGGTTGATAAGAATTTAGAGATGCACCTTGAATTTATTGAAAAAGCCGTTAAAGAAAAAGCCGACCTGATCATCTTCCCGGAGCTCAGTCTGACCGGCTATTCTCTTAAAGATCTGGTTCCGGAAGTAGCTATCAGGCCTGAAACTTCGCCCATTATGGCCAGACTGCTGACGGCTTCGCGAGATATTGATTTAGTCTTTGGTTTGGTCGAAGAAAGAAGGGAAAATCCAGGCCTTTTTTATAACTCGGTTGCCTATTTAACCAGAGGAGAGATAGCCCATATTCACCGTAAGGTTTTTCTGCCGACTTCTGGTATGTTTGAAGAGGCCCGTTTTTTCGCTAAAGGACATGAATTCAGGACCTTGGCGGTTGGAGGAATCCGGGCTGGCTTGCTCATCTGCCGGGATTTCCTTCATTATAGTTCAAGTTATTGCCTGCTGGCCGGCGGAGCTGGTCTGATTATTACTATTTCTGCTGCCCCGGGCCGCGGGATAACCGATAAGGAAAGCCAGGGCTTTGCCTCTAGCCAGAGCTGGGAATTAATGGGTCAGGCCGTTTCTTATTTTTCCAGTGCCTATCTGATTTATTGCAACCGGGTGGGACTTGAAGATGGAATAACTTTTGCCGGCGGGTCATTTATTTACACGCCCGACGGACAGCCTTGCCTTAAATTACCCTATCTGGAGCCAGACTTTTCACTTCAGGAAATCGATTTTGACCTGATCAGGAAGGCCAGAAAAAACAGGCCATATTACCGGGATGAACGGCCGGAAGTCATCTGGCACTCTCTTGGCCGGTTGCTCAGGGAAAAAGATGAAGATTAATTGCCCTCTTGTTACCAAGGTTTTAATTAATTTTATCAAGGAAGAAAGCCAGAAAGCCGGCTTTGAACGGAATATCATTGGCCTGTCAGGGGGCCTTGATTCTACCGTCTGTGCCTACTTGGCGGTCAAAGCCGTTGGCTCGGTCAATGTCTTTGGCCTGATTCTGCCCTATAAGGATTATGATCAGGAAGGCGTCAGCCTGGCGAAGGAGGTCAGCCAGATTCTTGGGATAAAATTTGAAACGATTGACATTTCCCCCCAGATCGACGCCTATTTTTCAGGGCATCCTACCGATAATCCTGTTCTCAAAGGTAACAAGATGGCCAGAGAGCGGATGTCCATCCTTTATGACTATTCGGCCCGGCTGAAGGCTATGATTCTCGGGACAAGCAATAAAACTGAATTATTAATAGGCTATGGGACAATTCATGGGGATATGGCCTGCGGGATAAATCCTATGGGGGATCTTTATAAGACTCAGCTTCGGGAGCTGGGGCAGTATCTCAAAGTCCCAGAACAAATTCTCCGGAGGAAGCCAACGGCTGGCCTCTGGCCTGACCAGACTGACGAGGGAGAAATTGGGCTTAGTTATGAAGAACTCGATAGCGTTCTTTTCAAGCTGGTGGATGAACGGCTGACGGCAGATGAGGTTATCAAGGCAGGACTGGAAGAAAAAAAAGTCCGGCGGGTAGCCGAATTAATCAGAAAAGCCGAATACAAAAGGAAAATGCCTCCAATTGCCAAACTGTCCGAGCGGACTATCGGTCATGATTTTCTCTATCCTTATGATTGGGGGAAATAACCCCGTCCATCAAGAAAAAATGAGTCAAAAAGGGCGGTTATTTATAGTCAGCACTCCGATTGGCAACCTGCAGGACATTACCAGCCGGGCACTTCAAGTCCTCAATGAGGTTGAAGCTATTGCCTGCGAAGATACCAGGCAGACGGTCAAGCTACTTAATGCCTTTGGGCTGAAAAAAAGACTCATTTCTTACTTCCAACCGCGGGAAAAGCAGAAGATTCCCCTGATTATATCCATCCTTGAACAGGGAAAGGATATAGCCCTGGTCTCAGATGCCGGGACCCCTGGTATATCCGATCCTGGTTTCCCCCTGATTAAAGCCGCTATCGACGGTGGTATTGAGGTTATACCAGTTCCTGGCCCGAGTGCTCTGACGGCCGCTCTATCGGCAGCCGGGCTCCCGACTCATAGAGTGCTTTTTATTGGGTTCCCCCCGGTCAAAAGGGTAGGATTAAAGAATTTCCTTCAGAAAGTGGCAGAAGAAGAAGCAACCCTGGTCTTTTTCCTACCAATGAGAAAATTCAACCAGTTTATAGAAGTGGCCAGAGAGGTCTTTGGGCCAAGGGAAGCTGTTCTGGCCAGGGAAATAACCAAGATCCACGAGGAATTCATCAGGGGAAATCTCGATAATCTGGCCTCAAAAGTCTCTGAGGACAGGTTGAAAGGTGAAGCCACTATCCTAATAAGGGGTAAATAATTTTTTTCAAAATACTTGACAAATATATACTACGATATTATATTAATGAATGACTAAAGAATTTATGAGAGGAGGTTAAACCATGGCTATCACTAAATGGGATCCTTTCAGGGATTTAACAATTCTGCGCGACAGAATGAACAGACTATTTGAAGACTCTTTTCCTACGCTTCGGTTTGAGGATTCGGAGCTGATGCAATCCACCTGGTCTCCAGCTGTTGATATTTATGAAACTGAGAACGAGCTCGTCATGTCAGCTGAGCTTCCGGGCGTCAATGAGAAAGATGTTGAGATTAAGGTTGAAGACGGCACCCTCTCGATTAAAGGCGAAAGAAAGCTGGAAAAAGAGACCAAGGAAGAGAATTATCATCGAATTGAACGGGCTTATGGCTCATTCTTCAGGTCATTCACTTTGCCCAATTACGTAGATTACGATAATATCAGCGCCGAGTTTGAAAATGGCTTGTTGAAAGTCCATCTGCCAAAGAAAACTGAGGTCAAACCGAAAAAGGTAAAAATCCTTAAACCAGGTAGCGGGGAAAAGGCTGAAGAAAAATCTTCTAAGTAATGATTAACTAAAGCTTTGGCTGTCAAGGCCTCTGCCCAAAAGGCAGGGGCTTTTTTTTATTTAAGCCCTGGCCAGAGTGATGGCTCTAATTTCCTCAGCTCCTGCCTTCTTGAGGGTTAAAGCGCATTCCCTGATAGTCGAACCGGTGGTATAAACATCATCTATAAGCAATATTATCTGTTTCCGGATCAGGCCTGCCTTCCGGACGGCAAAAGCTCCTTTTAAATTCGATCCCCTCTTTCTGGCTTCAAGACTAACCTGGGAAGGGGTATTTCTGGTCTTGATCAAGATTCCCCGGCCAAGCGGGCTGCCCGTCAGTTTTGATAGCCCCCGGGCTAAAAGCTCGGCTTGATTAAAACCTCTCTGTCTTTGTTTCCGGCGGTGAAGAGGAACAGGCACAATCAGGTCAACTCCGGCCAGTATTCCCTGTGGTCCAAAATGCCGGTAAAGATGTTCAGACAGAGAAGAGGCCAGCGGTTCATTCCCCTTGTACTTAAGAAGGATAATGATTTCTTTCAAACGTCCCGAATATGGCCCAAGGGAACGATGGAGTTCATAAGGAGGCAAGATGTTCTGGCACTCCAGGCAAAGCGAATCCGGTTCTTTTCCCTGATAAAGAAACCGGCCGCAGACCCGGCAGACCGGCCCCTGATGGATATCAATCTGATCCAGGCACTGGCGGCAGATTACCTTTTCTTCAGGTTCAAGGAGAAGCTGACCACAAAGCTGGCAGAAGGAAGGAAAAATAGCCAGCTTAACCGGCAGGGTCAACCGGTTAACTGATTTTAAAATGGTCACTTCTCTGGTGTTCCGCCTTCGATCTTCTCCTGGCAGCTTATACAATATGGTGTCCAGGGAATAATTAGCAGGCGCTTTTTCCCGATTTCTTTATGGCAGACCTGACAATGGCCATATTCACCTTTTTCCAATCTATCCAGAGCCTGATCAATTTGCTGCAGCTGCTCGCGTTCACTATCGGTCAGCCCCAGAAGGAATTCTTTGGTATAAGATGTTTCAGCCTTGTCAACGACATCAAGGGCGGTGTTGGTTTCAATTTCCTGGCTCTCGCGGTAAAACTGGCTCAACTTTTTGATGATGTTGTTTTTTCTTTCGAGCAGCAATTTTCTGAATTCTTCTTTTTCTTTCTTCGATAACTTGAATTTTTCAGGCATATGACCCCCTGTTATTTAGGATAAGCGTAACCTTTGATTAAGTTCAAAGCCCGGTAAACCTGTTCCAGCAGGACAGTCCTGGCCAGCTCATGAGAAAAAGTCATCCTGGACAGGGATAATTTCAAATCAGCTTTCTCCATTATCCTCGGAGCCAGACCAAGAAAACCTCCAACCAGAAAAATCAGCTGGCGGCCCGAATTTACGCTTTTTAATTCCATTAAACCAGCCAATTCCTCCGAACTCAATTCTTTTCCGCCGTCAGAAAGGCAGATAATATATCCATCCTTAGCATATTTTTCAAGTCCTTGAGCCTCCTTTTCCAGAATCTTTTCGGCCCATTTTTCTTCAAGTCCTCTGGCCACCTGGGTTTCTACCAGCCTGACCTGGGCTAACAGCTTTATTTTCTCCAGATATTCCTGCTGCACAGCCCGGTAACTGGCATTTCTGGTTTTCCCTGGCCAGACAAATAAAAGTCTCATGCTAATCGGTTTCTAATAAATAAATATTTATGGGTTAAAAGTCAAGAGGAAAAAACCAATTTAATCAATAATCAAGCCTGGGAGCATCAGCCCAGAGTTTTTCCAGAGCAAAATGCTCCCTGGTAGCTTTGGAAAATATATGAATAACTAAAGAACCATAGTCAATGAGAATCCAGTCACCACGCTCCAGCCCCTCCACTCCGAAGGGATTTATCTTTTCTTTTCTTAATTCCTCTTCAATATGCTGATAGATAGCTACATTTTGCCGGGAAGAATTTCCATTCATAATGATAAAGAAATCAGTAAAGCTGGTCAGCTCCCGCAGGTCAAGCACACACAATCCTTCTGCTTTCTTAGCCTGGCTGGCCTTAATGGAAAGTTTAACTTCCTGGGGTAAACTGCGCTTGGTGAATTTTTTTTCTCCGTTTTTCAATTTTTCTCCTTATCTCCTTTCAGTCAATAATATAAATGATTTTCCATTATATAATTTTCGACGCCGGGGGGCACCAGGCCAGTCACCGGCTGTCCAGTCCGCAGCCTTCGCCTTATTTCAGAAGAAGAAATATCAAGTGCCTCGATATCAATGAGATAAAGCCCGGGCCGGCCACTATCTTTGATTTCTGACTTTCTCCGCTTGTTCAGTTTCACCACCAGTCCTGGTTTTATTTTGTAGATTACTTTATTTAATTTTTCCAGCTCGCTGCCGGGGCGTTTGACTATGGCTAAAGAACATTCTTGAAGAAGCTGGGTGTAATCTTTCCAGGTTTCTATCTCTAAGAAAGCATCAGAACCAAGAATAAACCAGAAAATGTCCAGGGGGTAAAGTTCCTTAAGTTTTCTTAAAGTGATGATTGAATAAGAAGGACCAGGATTTTTAACCTCGAGGTCAGAAACCACAAATCCAGGATGATCCTGGCAGGCTATTTCTACCATTCTGAGCCGTTGCCAGGCTGGCACTACCTCTGTCGGATCTTTGTGAGGAGGCACATAGGAAGGGATGAACAAAATTCGGTCCAGGGGCAAATAATGCTGGACTTCTTCGGCTGCCCGTAAATGGCCATTATGAATCGGGTTAAAAGTTCCTCCAAACAGACCGGTTAAAGCCATTTTTTCTAACTCATCTTATCATTCTTTGTTAATCTGTAACTAATTTTCCGGCCTTTTCATCTTTTAACATTCTGGCCATCAAACTCACCAGTCTGGCTAAACCTTCACCACTGGCGGCAGAGATAGCCACAAACGGCTTCTTTTCCCGCCGGGCTAATCTTTTGACCGACAGCAAGCGCTCTGACTGGCGGTCACTCAGTAGATCAATTTTATTGGCAGCAATAATCTGCTTTCTGGCCAGAAGATCAGGATTGAAGGCTCTAAGCTCGTTCTGAATTATCTCGTAATCCCTGACCGGATCTCTCTGAGTCAGAGGAGAAACATCAATCAGCTGAACGAGTAATCTTGTTCTTTCTATATGCCTTAGAAACTGTATTCCCAGGCCCTGCCCGTGATGAGCCCCTTCAATCAAGCCTGGAATATCAGCTACCACCAGGCTCCTGTTTTCACCCAGGTCGACCACTCCCAGATTGGGAGTTAGAGTGGTGAAGGGGTAATCAGCAATGAGGGGCCGGGCCGCTGATATCTTAGAAATCAAGGTGGATTTGCCAGCGTTGGGAAAACCGACCAGGCCAACATCAGCAATCAATTTCAATTCTAGAACGGCTTCTATTTCCTGACCAGGTTTCCCTTTTTCAAATTCTCTTGGCACCTGGTGGGTGGAAGTAGCAAAGCTGGCATTTCCCCGGCCTCCCCTTCCGCCTTTAGCCGCCAAATAAATTTCACCAGGCTTCAGAAAATCATGAAGGACCAGCCCCGAAGAAGCCTCCTTCACCATGGTCCCAACCGGAACTCTTAGATACAGATCCTGCCCTTTTTTCCCCTGCCGGTTCGAGCCCTGGCCATTAGCTCCCTTTTTGGCCTTATTAACCGGATGAAAACGGAAGAAAGCCAGAGTATTCAGGCTCTGATCACTTACCAGGTAGATGTTGCCGCCGTCGCCGCCGCGCCCGCCATCAGGTCCGCCTTTGGGAACACGGTATTCACGCCGGAAGCTGACGCAGCCATCTCCTCCTTTGCCAGCTAACAGCTGAACTTTTACCCGATCAATAAACAATTTGATACCTGCTGTAGAGAGAGCCTGAAGGCCGCTGCGATAAACCTTAACCTGATAGCCTTAAGCTTGATGGAGTTAAGAAGGCAGGGAGCTTGTCCCATTTTTAAGAGGTGGTTCCGGTCTTTTCCTCCAGGGGCAAAACCGAAACAAATTTTCCCATCCTCCCTTTGTTTTCATATCTGACCTGGCCTTCTATCAGGGCATAAAGAGTATCATCGCCTCCCCGCCTGACATTCAGTCCAGGTTTTAGCCTCGTTCCCCTCTGTCTGACCAGAATCGAACCAGCCGTTACCCTTTCCCCGCCAAAAGTCTTAACCCCGAGATGTTTCGGATTAGAATCTCTGCCATTTACACCTGATCTCTTATGAGCCATACTCAGTTCTCCTTGTCTTCTTCCTTATCCTCAATCTTCTTTTTTGTCCTTGGTGCCTTTTTCGCCGGAGCTTTTTCTCCGGAAGTAACGGCGGCGGCTTTAGCCGGGCTCTTTCTGGTCCTGGTCTTAACTGGCTCCTCCGCTGGTTTTTCAGCCGGCCTGGCTGCTGATTTACCCGCTGTTTCAGCCGACCCTTCAGGATAAATAGCTGCAATTTTGACTTTAGTCAGTAGCTGGCGATGACCTCTGGTCCGGCGATAGCCTTTCCTCTTTTTCTTTTTGAAGACGGTTACTTTATCATCCTTATAAGTTTCAACTGCCTGACCTTTGACCATAGCTCTTTCCACATACGGGTTTCCAACCAGTATTTGCCCTTCGTCTTCGATCAACAAGACCTGATCAAAAACAACCTCTTCTCCTGCCTGGACCTCAAGTTTTTCTATTGAGAGGACATCTCCTTCTTTCACTCGATACTGCTTGCCGCCTGTTTTAATTACTGCAAACATGGCTTTTCACCTTTCCGGGGATAAAAATTGAGCCTTAAATTTAACATATAAGCCATTTTATGTCAACCAGATAGCTGGTCAAGTAGCCTGGGGTTAACTCAGATACTTGACCAGCGCTCCCCATCTTTTATCCAGGACGAAGCCTTCCTTCATAAAAAAGAATGGAATTAAATAATGAGTCATTACCAGCTTGACGCCTGAATTCCTCATTCTTTCGGTAAAATCCCGGAGCATCGCCCGGCCCAGACCACTCTGCTTATGTTGCTGGGCGACAACGATTCCTTCCATAAAGACGACCTCTGAAGACAGGTTCCGGAAGCAAATCCCACCCAGGACCAGGCCATCTTCATCAACCAGAACCAGGTTATGATTTAGCTGAGAAATCACCCGGGGGTAATTGTCCAGGAGAAAAAGGTGATAGAGCTGGCCAATCTCCGCCGGCTCATAACTCTCCCGGAAGGTAAACTGGTTACCCAGCCGATCGGAAATGGTTGATTTTATGATCAGCCTTTCCCGCCCTGACTCGCCTGTTTTGGCCAGGTTCAGATCTTTGGCCTGAGTTGCCCTGGGAAAAACCAGCCGGCTGAATACCTGACGGTCTTCTTCCGACTCAAGATTCGATTGGATTTCAGATAGTTCAACAAACTGGATAGCCAGCTTATCAGGCTGATTTTTCATTTTGTTGAGTAAGGTTTCAAAAGCCATGATGACTTCAGCCGGAGCTGAAGAAAAATAGGTATGACGGTAAACATAAAATCTCAGCAGCTCCGGACGAGAGTTCAGATGAAAGTCATTGATGAGTTCGATAACTTTTTTCTCCCGCTCGAAAGGAGTAGCCTGGCCGTTGGTTAGTTCCCATTCTTTATATTGACGGATAGCAGTTAAAACCGAAACGGGCATAACCGGATTCTGGCGGATTTCGCTTAAATAGCTTTCCAGTTGGAAACGAAAGGAGCCAAAACCCTCTGCTTCGATATCCTCCCGCTGAAGCTCGTGGAAAAGCTCCTCCAGGAAGTTCAGGGCCTGCTTTTCTTCCCAGACTTCGAAACAGGCATCAAAGATCCAGCTTAGATCTATTATTTTTCTGGCCCAGGGATAAGCGGCCACGACCCTCAGGTAGAAATTCTCAATTAAAAGCCGCATTAAAGACAGAGGTCCTTTATATGGTTTTATCTCGCCCAGTTCGATCAGACCAGGCTGCTCTCCATCTACACAGATATTTTCAGGTAAGCCCTGGCCAGGGATAATCCGGAAGTCTGAAGCAGCTAAGGCCTTCAGAATTACTCCGATGGCTTCAATATAAAGCATCCGCCACTCCTGTGGAGTGACTAAAGAAATCGGCCCGCCGGGGCGGGTGGCATAATCTCTGATTCTTTCGCTGACATTGAGACGGCTAAAGAAGCGGTAACTGATAGCTTTCAAATCCGGCCGCCAGCTGGCCAGTCGAGGCAAAAGACGAGGATAACTAAAATCCTCAGACAGACATAAATGCCATAAAATTTTATCCAGGACCGGCTGGCTAAAACGGCCTTTTAAAATTTCCACTCTCAGGTCATAATGCTCACCCTGAGAAGTGTTCAGGCAAACCCGCAAATGAAGGCCAGGGTAAAGGGAAGCTACTCTGGAGACTCTGATCTCGCCGGAAGCCAGTCCTTCTGGATTAAAGGCCTTGAAGCCGTAGGCAAAAGCTATACTTTCAGCCAGAAAGGTCGGTTCGGACAGAGTCTCGCTGATCAGCTTTTTTTCCGGGCCGGGAAAATCGCTACCAATCCGCAGTCTCCCGGCAATCCTCTCTTTAATATCACCGGGTAATCTAACTTTTAGCCGCAACCTAAAAAGGCTGTAAAGATTTTCCATTATTTTAAGAGCTTCGGAAGCGAGAATTTGGTCTTTCCGGTGCAGGGCCCAGCTGGCCAGCTCGGCAATAACTTCAGAACTAAACTCCGGATGAATGGTAGCGAAGTCAGACAACAACTTAAAAATATGCAAAAATTGATTAACGGTTGCAGCGGAAGCTGGCCATTTCAATGACTTCCGGTAATTGGCTAACCGCCGGCGAAGGGCTTCAAACTGGCCGCCGCCCAGGGCCGAAGAAGAGATTTCTTCAATTGATTCTTCATTCAAAAAAGTTAATCCCGATTCAACAAAAGCCGAGAGGGAAGGAGTGTACTCAGGTAGAGGCTGGTCAAGAAGAAGAAGCCGGTAGGCCCAGCAACGAACACTTTCTATAGGATGATTGGCCAGAGCTTCCAGTCGCAGCCTGATTAGAATCGACAGTCTGAGATTTTCAGCCTGATAAAAAAGCCTTTCCAGATCTTTCATCGTCCCCCTGGCTTCCTCTTCCGAACCAAAGAAAAGCCTGGAGATTAGCTCATGAACCTTGAGCAAGGTTAAATCACTCACTCCCTTAGGCGGTGGAAAATCCCGCTGGCCCGGACCAGGCGGCTCAGGGGGCAGCCAGACCCGGTTAGAAACATTTCCCAAAGGTGTATCCCAGCCTTCCCGGCAGACGAGAAAGTTGGCCAGAGATGGATTTCCACCCCACAGAAGAGGCTGACGGGCAAATAAACCCAGATCTATTGTCCTGTCTTTAGTCTCGTAGAAGAGATCCCCGATAAGAAACTTCTGGCTCTGCTGATCATAGCCTAAGGTCAGAGAAGACTTACGGCCAGCAATAACCAGCCGGTCACCTTCTAAGCTAAAATCTTCTTCAATCAAACCAAGATCTCTGATCAGCCAGAAAGGAAGCTTCAGATTGAAATCCCTGGAACTCAGGCTGAGATAATCTTTTTGGTAAAGGTGTTTAATCAGCTCAGAAAAATTGGCCACGATTTTTTTCCGGTTAAAGGAACCTTTAGCTGTCAGTTCGCCTTTCTCGCCAGAAAAATCTCTATCCAGAAGGGCAAACTTGATCACCCGTTCATAAGGAGCCAGGCTCAGGTTAGCCGCTTCTATAATCCTCTTATAATATTCCCTTTCTCCTTCCGGCCCGGGATAGGCGGTCAGTTCCGGTGCACTGGTATCGGGAACAATGAGCAGAACGTTATAGGGCTGGCCATCTCCTACCAGAAAAACATTTTTAAAACCGGGGACAGACTTGAATTTATCCTCTACTTTTCTCGGGGCAATGGTCTGACCGCGGTTATTTTTATAAATATCCTTTATCCGATCGACCAGCCGGAAATAACCGTTGGGTAAAACCTCAAAGATATCGCCGGTTTTAAGCCAGTAATCAGAGCCAGGCTGGCCAGGATAAGGAAGGTCATCGCCTGGTCCCTTATCTTCCAGATAGCGGGCGATATAGTGACCCCGGGCTAAGAGTTCCCCTTCTGGACTTAACTTCAGCTCGACTCCAGGCAAAGGGCAGCCCTGAGTATCGTCAACATAGCGGCCTGGCAAGGTCATGGTTAAGCCGCCGGTTGCTTCTGTCAGTCCAAAACCAGAAATAAGATCAATCCCGTATTTAGCGAAAAAATGGAAAATCCGGGGCTCAAGATAACCAGCAGCCGAGATTCCCCAGCTGAGCCTGGAGCCGACGATCCTCCTGACCTCTTCATTTTTTTCCTGCTCAGTTCTGGCTCCAGCCACGGCCGCCCGGCATCTTTCATAGATCTGGACCCAGCGAATTGGTACGCTGACCAGGCCAGTCGGGTTGACCTTGGGGAACAAGCTTAAAAGTGTATCTATGGAAGGATTGCCCGAAAAAACATAGGTGCCGCGCCAGAAGATAGAGCCCAGCAGTTCAAAATACCGGCCAAAAGTATGATACAGAGGCAAAAAACTCAGCAGAACTTCATCCTGTCCCACTGCTGGTAAAGCAGCTCCCCGGGCAAATCTTTTGGAAATAAGATTGTAGGTGGAGAAAGAAACACCCTTTGGAATACCGGTGCTACCCGACGTATACATGACGGTTGAAACCTGGGTCAGGCGGAAGCGGGGCCGCCGGGCTAGAACCTGCTCTATTTCCTTTGGATTCAAACTTCTGATTTGCTCACCCAGATATCTTGACCCGCCCGCCGGTTCGATTCTCTGCAGCCCTAAGATTTCAAAATTAAGTCCGGTTTTCTGCTTCAGCTGTTCGAGTAATCTCAACCTTTCCAGGTTGTCAGTTATGACAATGTTGATCCCGAGCTGATTAAAAATCAGTTCGAGATTTTCAAGGTTAAAACTCGGGTTAAGAGGCGTTACCAGAATATCATAAAAAAGACAGGCCAGATCACTGCAGGCCGAATCAAAATGATTTTCGCTGAAAATGGCTACCCGTGGTTCTCCGGGTCCGGCCAGAAGATAAAAATACCCGGCCAGCAGTTTCAGGTATGAAGCAATTTCCGAATAAGTCCAGTTGCCTGTTTTCAAAGAAGACAGGTCAATAAAAAGCACCTGGTCATGATTTTCTTTAATTCTATCTTCAAATAAATCTAACAGGCTATAATCAATTCTCTGAATAAACTGGAAACAGGTCTCAGCCCATTCCCAGTTTTTTTCCGGATAAGGCAGGCCGGTTAAAAAAGTGGCGGTGGAAGTCACATTCAGATAGGTTCTGATCGTCTCGGGCTTCAGGCTGTCGGCCTGACCGGAAGCCAGGAGTGTTGAGGCGGTAGTTACGATCTTCTCAGCTAAAGCCGGACTGGCCGGCAGTGGTTGGGATAGCCAGGAATTTAATAGCTCTTCCAGCGAAAGTTTTGCTGAGGATGATAAATCGTTTTTATCGGGCATGAATCAATAATTAACAGGCCTTTAAGACTGGCAACATTTTTATTAGTTTTTATTTTAATCTATCTAACCAGCTGAGTCAAAGAAGCGGTGGCTCTTCCTGACCGGCTTGACATTGGAATTAGTTTCTCTTAAGTTAATCATAAGTTCTGGCCGGGCGGTTAGCTCAGGGGCAGAGTGTCGGTCTTACAAACCGGAGGTCACTGGTTCGAACCCAGTACCGCCCACCAATTGTGTTTAGACCTTCAGTTCTGACCAGGAATAAAAGTTTTCCGGGTGATTAAGCCTGTCTTAGAATTAATCTTCTGGTCGAAGGAAAGGTTACTTTACCGGTTGCTGTTAGATACGGGGCCAGAACCTGGCTTAGAAAAAACGGCCGGGATCTTATTGGTGGCTAAGTAGATAAACTTTTTTTAGTTGCAACTCCTGTCACTAATTTATAAAATTCACCCAAGAGGGTGGAAATTGGCCAGAGCCAGAATTCTGGTAGTCGAAGACGAGGCTTTGGTAGCCAGGGACCTGGTAAGTCTGGTCAGATCTCTTGGCTATGAGGTTACTGACCTCGTTCAAAATGGCGAAGCAGTCATCCAGAGCGTCGAGAATAACCCGCCTGATCTGGCCATTATGGATATAGTCCTTAAAGGCCAGGTTGATGGGATTGAAGCGGCTGCCATTCTGTGGGAAAAATATTCCATACCGGTTGTTTATTTAACCTCCTTCGCTGATGATTTGACTTTCGAGCGAGCTAAACTAACTGAACCGTTTGGTTATCTGATCAAACCTTATGAAGAAAGGGAACTGGAGCTGACCATTGAGATCGCTCTTTATAAAGCCCGGGTGCAGCGGCTTCTAAAGGAAAGAGAACATTGGTTATCTACAATTTTAAAGGGCCTAGATGATGGCATTATCGTTTCTAATGAAAAGGGCCGGATAACTTTTATCAATCCTTCAGCCCAAAAAATCACCGGCTGGAAGGAGCTGGAGGCCATTGAACAACCTGTAGAAAAAGTGTTTGATTTAGGAGAAAAGATAGATTTTCAAAACAGTCTGGCGCTTGCCAATCTGCCAGAAACAAGCCTTAAAACCAAAACCGGCCAGGACATTCCGGTTGAACTGACCATTGCCCCATTGCCAGAGGAAACAGGCCGCTGGAGCGGTCAGGTGATAGTTTTAAGAGATGTTTCCACCCGCCGCCGGGCGGCGCAGGAACTGCTGGATAGCCGGGCAAAACTCCAGAGTGCCTTGAAAGGCACAATTGAAGCTATATCCATCATGATTGAAATGCGTGATCCTTACACGGCCGGCCACCAGCGCCGGGTCGCTCAACTGGCTGAAGCCATAGCCACCAGTCTGAACCTTCCTTCAGTAAAAATTGAAGGTATAAAATTTGCGGCTCAAATACACGATATCGGAAAACTTTATGTTCCGGCTGAAATTCTCAGCAAGCCAACAAAATTGAGCGCGCTTGAATATGCGATCATTAAAACTCATCCTCAGGCTGGTTATGAGATTTTAAAAAACATTGAATTTCCCTGGCCGATTGCCGACATTGTTCTCCAGCACCATGAGCGCCTTGATGGGTCCGGTTATCCGGCCGGTCTTAAAGATGGAGAAATCCTGCCTGAAGCCCGGATTTTATCAGTGGCCGATGTGGTCGAAGCCATGTCTTCTCACCGGCCGTACCGTCCCTCCTTCGGGATAGATAAGGCTCTGGAAGAGATACGTCTAAACAGCGGAATTTTTTATGACCCTCAAGCCGTGACTGCCTGCCAGCAGCTGTTTCTGGAAAAAGCTTTTTCGTTTGATTAACCAGCAGGACCAGCTTTTTGCCCGGTTGTCCTGATCTGAATAAAAAAATAGCGCCCCCGACGGGATTCGAACCCGTGTTGCCGCCTTGAAAGGGCGATGTCCTAGGCCGGGCTAGACGACAGGGGCGCAAGTGAGCCGTGCTGGACTCGAACCAGCGACACCCGGCTTAAAAGGCCGGTGCTCTCCCTCTGAGCTAACGGCCCCTCAGTCCTGACCGCTTGAAAGGTTATTTATAGCCAAAAATCCCCAAATGTCAATAAGACTGGTTATAATTTCCCGCTTCTAAAGTCCCGGATCTTATCAAGCAGCTGGTTCAAATTTAACGATTATCCAGCGGCCATTATTAGGTTTACCAGTCTGATCTTTAAGCACATATCTTTTAAAAAAGACGTTATATTTTTTCTCAGTTCCAGCTTTTGTTTTGACACTAATCTGGACAGTTTTTGAGTGAATTTCACCGCTCAGGTCTCTGATTCCAGGCATGGATTTGACCCCGAGAGAAAACATAGCTATCTGTTCTTCTTTAGCCGCAGCTTCTTTGGCTGCGCTATAAGCTGCCTGCAGTTCCTTGTGAGCATTGTATTCCTGGTCATATTTAGCCTGAAGCTCTTCCACCTTTTTTTTCAAGGCCGCCCGGGAGCCAGCCGTCCTGGCATTATCAAGATCATCTTTGGCTGCGTCCAGAGTATCCTTAGCTTCTACTACCGGAGCAACGTGGTCATCCATTGCCTTCTTAGTGTCAATTTCTTTCTTGTTCAAATCTGGCAGGGTAAACGGTTCAACTGACTCTGGCGAAGAACTGACTATTTTGTAGCTAACTGCATCGATGTCCAGGGGCTCCACCGCCATTGAGGCCATCGTCTGATTGTCATTCATGGAAAGGGCATGAAAATATTTTTGCAGCAGAGTTTTCTCTGGAGCTGAAGAGCAGGCAGTATAAAACAAGACTGCCATCAGAGCTAAACCTAGAAAAAATAATTTTTTATGTTTCATTCTTCCTCCTCCCTAACAGTTGTAATTGCATCTATATTATTTTTGAAATTGAAACTTTTTTCAAGCAAAAAAGCAAATTTAAATAATTCCGACTCAGAAAAGTCAGGTCCGATGAGCTGTACCCCGAGAGGCAGGCCAGCCGCCGTCAGGCCCGAAGGCAGCGAAAGAGCTGGCAGACCGGTTAGATTGGCCGTCACTGTAAAATAATCCTGAAGGTACATGGACAGTGGATCCTGTTTTTCACCCAGCCTGAAAGCTGGTTCGGGTGTAGTCGGGGTCAGGATAAAATCGACCTGTTTAAAAGCGGTCTGGAACTCATGGGTTATAGTCTGTCTGGCTCTGGCCGCCCGGGCATAATAGGCCTCATAATATCCTGAACTCAGGGCAAAAGTTCCAATTAGAATCCGGCGCTTGACCTCAGAACCAAAGCCCAGGGTTCTGGTCTTGACATACATTTCAGATAGCTCCCCGGAATTAGCTCTAAAACCATAGCGGACGCCGTCAAAACGAGCCAGATTGGAGCTGGCTTCTGAAGGGGCAATAATATAATAGCAGGGCAGAGCATATTCCCAGGAAGGAAAAGAAACTGTGGACAGTTTGAAGCCAAGCTTTTCCAGATTCGAAATAATTTTCTTATAATTGGCTGCCACTTCCGGATTTACTCCGGTTAGCAAGGTTTCCGCCAGCACTCCAATCCTGTTCTTAGTCAAAGGCAATTCCAGGTTTGAAAAATAATCAGGAACAGGCAGATCAGCCGAGGTTGAATCCCGGCGGTCAAAGCCAGATATAACCGAGGTTAACCAGGCGCAATCAGCCACATTTCTGGCCAGCGGGCCTATTTGATCCAAAGATGAAGCAAAAGCCACCAGGCCATAGCGAGAAACCAGACCATAAGTCGGCTTGAGTCCAACCAGCCCGCAAAAGGCTGCTGGTTGCCGGACTGAACCGCCGGTCTCAGAGCCAAGAGCACCAGACGCTTCCCTGGCGGCCACGGCCGCCGCCGATCCGCCACTGCTGCCGCCTGGCACCCGCTCTAAATCCCAGGGATTTCTGGTCGGGAAAAAAGCCGAATTTTCAGTAGACGAACCCATCGCAAACTCATCCAGATTCGTTTTCCCGATAACAATGGCGTCCTCGGCCTCCAGCCGTTCAATGACCGTGGCATTATAAGGAGGAATAAAATTTTCCAGAATTTTAGAACCGCAGGTAGTGCGGAGACCCCTGGTGACAATGTTATCTTTAATGGCCATAACCGCCCCGGCTAATTTCCCTTTTTCTGACCTGGAATCAATCTCTCTGGCTTTGTTCAAAGCCGGGCCAAAATTATAAGTTAGGTAGGCTTTGATTTTTTTATCCTGTCGCTCTATCTGCCCGATATAATCTTCAACAATTTCAGCCAGGTCAACCTGACCGGTTCTGACCAGGTTGACCGCCTCAACCAGTCCGAGCTTAACCAGTTCTTGACTCATTTCAGTTTATTTCCCGGCCAGAACCCTGGAGACCTTAATAAAATCGCCTTCTTTATCCGGAGCCATGGCCAGAACTTCGGCTGGGGGCAATGACTCCTCCGGCTGGTCAGCCTCAAGCCGGAGGCTAAAATTAACCGGTGTAAATTTTTCCTCTTGATCTGTTTCCAGGCGGGAAAGCTGCCCGACCCAGTCAATAATTTTTTCCAGCTGACCGGGTAACTCTTTTTCTTCGTCTCCGGTCAGTTTCAGATTGGCCAGCTGGCTTAAGTGATTTAGATCAAATTTCATGCTTATCATTATAAGCAATAGAAGAAACGTTAACAAGGAAACTTTCTCTTTTTAAAATTTTCCGGTTATGATATAAATAATTCTATTTTTTGGACAGGGGACAGGTATGGACTCTATAAAAAAAATAATCTCCAAATACAAAAAAGACCGGACCAAACTGCTTGATATTTTAAAAGAGGCTCAGACAGTTGAAGGAAAAATTTCTGAGCAAGCCATCGACGCCGTAGCCGCCGCCCTCAAAATTTCCCGGGCCGAAGTAGAAGGAGTGATCAGCTTTTATCATTTTCTCTCAGACCGACCGACCGGTAAATATGTCATTTACCTCAATAATTCTATAACCTCCGAAATGTCTGGCCGGGAGAAAGTGGCCCTGGCCCTGGAAAAAGAAGCCGGCTGCCATTTTGGCCAGACCTCTCCTGATGGGCTGATGACTCTGCTCGAGACTTCCTGTATAGGTATGAACGACCAGGAACCAGCAGCCATTATTAACGGTGTAATTTTTACTTCTTTAAACGAAGAAAAAGTTAAAAAGATAGTCGCCATGATGAAAGAGAAGCGGGATGTTCAGTCTATGGTCGAAGAATACGGCGACGGAGCCAATCAACATGACCTGATCAGGGCTATGGTCAAAAATCATATCAGGCAAGAAGGACCGGTGATTTTTGGCGATTATCAGACCGGCCAGGCTCTAAACCAGGCCTTGAAGCTGGCGCCTGAAGGAGTTATTGACGAAATTAAGAAAGCCAATCTGATGGGCCGCGGCGGAGCTGGTTTCCCAACGGGTCTCAAATGGGAATTATGCCGGAGGGAAAAAAGCCCGGAACATTATGTCGTCTGTAACGCCGATGAGGGAGAGCCAGGCACTTTCAAAGACCGGGTTCTTCTGACCGAGAGACCGGAAATGGTTTTTGAAGGAATGGTCATCGCCGGTTATGCGGTCGGAGCTAAGCTGGGAATTCTTTATCTCCGGCATGAGTACACCTATCTCAAAAGGTACCTGGAACATATCCTGGAAAATATGAGGCAGAATGGTTTTCTGGGGAAGAAGATTGCCGGACAGAATTTTGATTTTGAAATTGAAATAAAATCAGGGGCAGGAGCTTATGTCTGTGGTGAGGAATCAGCTCTGATCGAATCTGCCGAAGGTAAGCGCGGTGACCCTCGAGACCGGCCTCCTTTCCCAGTGCAGAACGGTTATCTCGGTTACCCGACCACCGTTAACAATGTTGAAACTCTGGCTACTGCTACCCAGATTCTGAATCATGGCTCAGCCTGGTTTAGAGCCATGGGAACGCCAGTTTCAGCCGGAACCAAGCTGCTGAGTGTTTCTGGCGACTGCCATCGCCCGGGCATCTATGAAGTTGAGTGGGGATTAACTTTGAACGGGCTGCTCGACCTGGTAGGAGCTAAGGACACTCTGGCCGTTCAGGTTGGCGGGGCCTCGGGTCAGTGTCTGTCCGAGGCTGGCTTTGGCCGCAAACTCTGCTATTCGGATCTGGCCACCGGCGGCTCAATTGTCATTTTTAATAAAACCAGGGATATTTTCTCAATTGTCCGCAATTTCCTGGACTTTTTCATTGAAGAAAGCTGTGGCTGGTGCACCCCCTGCCGGGCTGGCAATGTCCTGATCAAGAACAAGTTTGAAAAAATTGTCTCAGGATCAGGAACGGCTCAGGACCTGACCGAGATTGAGGCCTGGGGAAAATTAATCAAAGCTACCAGCCGCTGTGGTCTTGGTCAAACCAGTCCCAATCCGGTTCTGACCAGCCTGGCCAATTTCCGGGAACTTTATGAGAAAAAGATTAATAAAGAAACTGACTTTAAGTCTGAGTTCGATTTGGCCCGCTCAGTAGAAGAGGCCTGCCAGGTGACCGGCAGAACATTCGAGGAGGAAAGAGAAGATGTCTGAGAAATTGAAATTCAGTATAGATGGCCGGGAAGGCTTAGCCGACCAGGGGATGACCATTTATGAGGCAGCCAAGGCTAATGGGGTTTACATTCCTGTTCTCTGCCATTATGAAGGACTCAAGCCGGTTGGCAGCTGCCGGATCTGCTCGGTCATGGTCAATGGCCGGTGGATGGCCTCCTGCACCCAACCTCTATCCGAAGGCATGGCCATAGAAAATAACACACCGCCAGTGGTTGAATACCGCCGGGCAATTATTGAGATGCTCTTCTCCGAAGGCAACCATTTCTGTCCGGCCTGTGAAAAAAGCGGAAACTGTGAACTTCAGGCTTTAGCTTACCGCTACGGGATTATGGTTCCCCGTTTCCCCTATCAATTCCCTCAGCGTCAGATTGAAGCTTATGCCGGCTTTTTGCTCGAGCATAACCGTTGCGTTCAATGCCAGCGCTGCGTCCGGGCTATTCAGACTGAAGATGGCCGGAAAATTTTTGCCATGAAAAACCGTTCAAAGGATCTCAGGGTAAATGTTGACCGTAAACTGGCAGCTAAACTCAGCCCGGATCAAATCCAGAAAGCTATGGATATCTGCCCGGTCGGGGCTATTCTCAAAAAAGAGGTAGGTTTTATCCGCCCCATCGGCCAGAGAAAATATGACCACCAGCCCATCGGCAGTGAGATCGAAGGGCAGAAGTGAGGTTTCAAGATGAGTAGTAAACCAGTTATTGCCACGGCTTCGTTAGCCGGCTGTTTCGGCTGCCACATGTCTTTTCTTGATATAGATGAAAGACTGCTCGAGCTCATTGAACTGGTTGAGTTTGACAAATCACCTATTGATGATTTAAAAAAATTTACCCGGCCGGTTGATATTGGTTTAATTGAGGGTGGCTGCTGCAACGCTGAGAACGTGGAAGTTCTCCGTTCTTTCCGGAAAAACTGCCGGATACTGATCTCACTGGGTGAATGCGCCGTTATGGGTGGATTGCCAGCCATGCGGAATACCATTTCCCTTAAAGATTGCCTGGAAGAAGCTTACCTGAATTCACCGACGGTTGCCCCGGAAGACAGGGTTATTCCCCATGATGAGGATCTGCCGCTTATCCTGGACCGGGTTTATCCCTGCCACGAAATAGTCAAAATTGATTACTTTTTGCCGGGCTGCCCGCCGTCGGCCGATCTAATCTGGGAAGCCCTGACTGCCTTAGTTCAGAACAGGCCGATGAAACTTGATTATCAACTGATTAAATATGATTGAGGTTTAAGACCATGGCCAGAAAAATAACGATAGAACCGGTGACGAGGGTCGAAGGACACGGTAAGGTAACCATTCATCTGGACGATGAGGGACGTGTTTCTCAAGCTCGTTTTCATGTGGTTGAGTTCCGCGGCTTTGAGCGTTTTGTTCAGGGGCGGCCTTACTGGGAAATTCCAGTTCTCGTCCAGCGCCTGTGTGGTATCTGCCCGGTAAGCCATCACTTAGCCGGGGCCAAGGCGATGGATATTATTGCCGGGGTGCCGCCTGAAAAGCTCACCCCGACGGCTGAAAAAATAAGACGGCTGATGCATTACGGGCAGATGCTCCAGTCGCATGCGCTTCACTTCTTTCATTTAGCTTCGCCCGACCTTCTTTTTGGTTTCGATGCTGATCCGGCCGTGCGCAATATAATCGGTGTGGCTAAATTCCACCGGGAGCTGGCTGTCCATGGGGTAATCCTCAGAAAATTCGGGCAGGAAATAATTAAAGCCACCGCCGGCAAAAGAATACATGGCACCGGAGCTATACCCGGCGGCGTCAACAAAAGCCTCACCCCGGAAGAAAGAGATTATTTTCTCAAGTCCCCGGCTCCCTACAATATTGACACCATCATTGATTGGGCTCAGGAAGCTATTGAGGTCTTTAAAAAATTGCATCAGGAAAACAGGGAAGTCCTGGACAATTTTGCCGCCCTTCCTTCCAACCACCTCAGTCTGGTCAGAAAAGACGGAGCTCTGGATTTTTACCATGGAGTCCTGAGAGCGGTAGATGCCGAGGGCCGGAAAATCCTCAATGATGTTGATTACCAGGACTATTTAAAATATATCGGAGAGGAAGTCAGACCCTGGAGTTATATGAAATTTCCCTATCTCAAAAAATTGGGGAAAGAAAAAGGCTGGTATCGAGTGGGGCCGATCGCCAGGCTCAACACCTGCGATTATATTCCCAGCCCTCGAGCCCAGCAGGAATTTGAAATCTATAAAGCTTATACCGGCGGTAAGCCCAATAATATGACCCTTCACAGCCACTGGGCCAGGTTAATTGAAATCCTCCATGCGGCGGAGGTGATTAAAGACCTGCTCAATGACCCGGACATCACTGGCAGCAAGCTGGTCAAAAAAGGCAAAAAACAGCTGGAGGGAGTCGGCCTGATCGAGGCACCTCGCGGCACGCTCTTCCATCATTACCGGATAAACAAAGATGACCAGGTGACCATGGCTAATTTGATTGTTTCCACCACCAATAACAACGAGGCCTACAATCAGGCCGTCCGCTGGGTAGCAGACAAATACATCTCAGAAAAACCGGAAATAACTGAAGGTATGCTTAACCGGGTGGAAGTGGCCATCCGGGCTTATGACCCCTGTCTGAGCTGCGCCACCCATGCCCTGGGTCAGATGCCGCTTCAGGTTGACCTTTATGATGCTAAAGGCCAGCTTATTGACAGCCAAAGAAAATAGTGAGCCAGCGCGAAGCTAAAAACCTTAAAATTCTGGTCTTCGGTATTGGTAATCCCGGACGCCAGGACGATGGACTGGGGCCTGCCTTCATCAGCCGTCTGGAAAAGGCCAAAATTCCCGGGATTTACCTTGAAGCTGATTATCAACTGCAGGTAGAAGACTCCCTGCTTTTTTCTGAACATCAACTCGTCGTGGTTGTTGATGCTATAAAATCATGCCGCAAGCCCTTTGTCTTCAAAAAGATAAATCCCGCCGGAGAGGCAAGTTTTACCACTCATGACCTTTCTCCGGAAGCTCTTCTTTACCTGACTCAAGTCCTCTATGAGAAAAGTCCAGAAGCCTGGCTCCTGGGCATCAGAGGCCATAGATTTTCACTCAGGGAAAAGCTAAGTCCAAAAGCTCAGGAAAATTTTGAGGAAGCCTATAAATTTCTGGTCAAAGTGTTAAGAGCGGTCATCTCTTCCGGCTCGCCTTCTGCTATAATTGATTTTCAACCACTAACATCATCTCGAGGTAAAAGACATGGAGCAAAAGAAAAAAGAATTGCTGGTTCTTGAGGATATCCTCGGCTCAAATAAAAAGATAGCCGGTCAGATCAGAAAGAAGCTGGAAGAGCATGGCATCCTGGCAGTTAATCTGCTGAGTGCTCCTGGTTCGGGCAAAACCTCGCTTCTCGAAAAAATCGGCCTGAAACTTAAAGATAATTACCGGCTGGGGGTGATCGAAGGCGATATAGAAACAGAGAGGGATGCCGAAAGAATCAGAAAAATCGGTCTTCCGGCCTGGCAGATTACGACTCACGGAGCCTGTCACCTGGAAGCTAAAATGCTGGCTCAAATTTTTGATCAAATACCGGCCGGCCTCGATTTTTTATTCATCGAAAACGTGGGCAATCTGGTTTGTCCGGCCAGCTTCGACCTGGGCGAAGGGCTGCGTTTTGTTTTGCTCTCGGTACCGGAAGGTGATGATAAGCCCAAAAAATATCCCGAAGCTTTTCTCACCTCACAGGTTCTGGTTCTGACTAAATGTGACCTTTTACCCTATTTGCCCTTTGACACTGACCGTGTCATCAAAGAAGCTCTGGATATAAATCCACGGCTTAAAGTTTTTAAAACTTCTGCTACGACGGGAGAAGGTCTGGACGAGCTGTGTGCCTTTTTAGAAGCAGAACTCAAAGAGAGGCGCAGTCAGCATGCATGAGCTGTCACTCGTCGCTGACCTTTTTACTATCATTGAGCAACAGGCTAACCAGGCCGGCGCCAAAAAAGTCACTAAGGTCGTTGTTTCAGTAGGCGAGTTATCAGGAGTTGTCCCCGAGCTTTTTCGCTCGGCTTTTCAGAGCTACAAGAAGGGAACAATCGCCGATAAAGCCAGGCTCCAGCTTAAAATGGTTAAAATCAAATTTAAATGCCGGAGCTGCGGTCACGAAATTACAGCCAGAAATATCAGGGACGAATCTTTTTCTTATCTCTGCCCGGCCTGCGGTTCAAAAGAGATGGAGCTCATCGCCGGGCGTGATCTTTACCTGGAAAAACTCGAGATAGAAACCTGAGACACCGCCAGAGTGTTAAAAATAGCGGGCGGCATCGGGGTGGTGGAGAATAAGAGCAGTGGTCGTTAGTTCTGGCACCAGCTGAAAAGTTTCTGTTAAAGAGACCCCTATTGCCTCGCCTTTTAATAGCCCCAGAATCTTTTTCTCGTCCTCCAGCCGGGGGAAAGAAGGATAGCCCGGGCTGAGCCTCCGCCCGCGGTATTTTTTCTTAAGGCAGGCAGCATAATCCGGCCTGCCTTTAGGCTCGAGGTCCAGTTCCCGTCTTATTTTAAAATGAAGATATTCAGCCAGGGCTTCGGTTAACTCCGCACTCAGGCCATGCCAGAGAAAATAATCGGCATAGTCGCCGCGAGTCCATTTTTCTTTAATAAAGGCGTCAAGTTTATGGCCGGTCGTCACCAGAAAAAATGCCACCACATCCTTTTTCCCTGCTTCCTGGGGCAAAAAGAAGTGAGCAACGCTCACCTCAGGAAAAGATTTAAGGGCCGGGAAACTGAAGACAAGTGGCGACTCGCCACTTTCGTGCCTTAAGACCAGAAGCCTATTTCCCTGGCTGCCGGCCGGAAAATAGCCATAAGCCGCCTGAAATGATAGTAGCTCTTGGCGGCGAGCTTCTTTTAAAAAACTGGAAAGAAGCACATCCGGAACGAGACGGGAGCTGACAGGCAGGCTGGCTTTTTCCTTTAATTGCCACCGACTGGAAACAAGGACTTTGACATTAAGAAAAGGCAGAACCTTCTCTGGAGGTATGTTCTTTAACCGGCGGCTTCCCCAGAAAGGCGGCTGTGGTATTTCCTCAGGGGCTAACCGCCTGATATTAATTTCTTCCTTAGTTATTTCTCTACTGTTCATCCTGTTATCCTTACTTCTGGCCTTTTGCCCCTTTTATAAAAAAATACCCGGCTCAAGCGGTTGCCTTCTTTCTACTCCTTGCCCTTTTGTTGCCTTTACTCTCTTGAGCATGATATCCATTGTATTGTCCTCTAAGAAGCCGGATCAGCTGGCATCATTCTCAGCCTGATAAAGAATTGACCAGAAAAATCAAAAGCAGAGACACAAATTCAAAAAGTTTACCCTCTATCCAGCTTTTTTCCTCGTTCATAATCATAAGCTCTAACCTCGTTGAACTTCTAGACATTAGCCCTGCCGGCTGATTTTTCTTTCTTTTCTGCCAGATTTTTCATAATGTCTAAAGCTGCCATGGCATCCCGGCCATAATAAACTTCTCCTCCGTAGGCGGGTTTTAAAACTTTCTCCACAAAGCTTCTCTCCAGAGCTGCTCCACCACATAGAACCGGAATTTTAAGCCCGTTTTCTCTTAACGTCTCTAAATAGTCTTTCATCACCCAGCAGGATTTTACCAGCAAACCGCTCAAGCCGACGGCCTGCGGACTGAACTCTTCTATGGCTTTGATAATTTCTTCAACCTTCTGGTTTATACCAAGATTAATAACTTCAAAGCCGTTGGCTTCAAGAATCAAGGCGACGAGATTCTTGCCGATATCATGGACATCACCCTGAACCGTGGCCAGGACAATTTTACCTTTTCTTTCTTCGCCGCTGTCTGCTGGAAGATATGGTTTTAGAACGGTCAAAGCTTTCTTAACCGTTTCAGCTGATTTAAGAACAAAAGGCAGCGGCAAATTCTGCCGGCTGAAAAGCTTACCGACCCTGTCCATGCCTTTTAAAAGAAAATTATTGATTATCTCGAGCGGTGAATATTTTTTAAGAAGCTCCTGGATGAGGACCTCAATTTGAGCTGATTCTCCATTTACCACTGCTTCTACCAGGGCTTTCTCCGGCCGGATATTTCCCCTGCTGGATGACGGAGTTGTTGAACTCAACAATAAATTTTCGCCCAGAAGCTCAGCCAGAGGGTCATAACCGGGCCGGCGGCGGTTTAAAATTAAATCCTGGCCCAGCTTTAAAACCTTCCTGGGTATTTTCTGAAGGGGCGTTATTTTCGAATGATAAATGATAGCCGCATCGAGACCAGCCTCAAGCGCCAGGGATAAAAAAATAGAGTTTATATAAGGCCTGAGTTCAGCCGGCAAACCGTAGGAAACATTGCTTATGCCCAGAATTGTCTGACTCTGCGGAAATTTTTCTTTGAGAAGCCTGATGGCCGTTAAAGTCTCCCGGCCAGCGTCAGAATGGTGATGGTCTCCGCTGGCTAGTGCGAGAGTCAACGGATCAAAGAAAATATCAGATGGCTTGAAATTATTTTTATTTACCAGAAGATCATAAAGTCTCGAAGCAACGCGCAGTTTTTCCTCGGCCGCCAGCGCCAGCCCATTCTCATCGATGGTCAGGGCAACAACTGCCGCCCCGAATTCCTTAGCCAGGTCTATCGTCTCCTGCGCTCGCTTTCCTCCATCTTCCAGGTTAATCGAGTTAATAATGGCTTTACCACCATAATTTTTAAGAGCCGCTTCCAGAGCCGAAATGTTACTGCTGTCAATCATGACGGGAATTTCCAGCTGGAGATTTAATTCTGGCATAAAAATTTTCCAGTCGGCTTCTTCCTCCCGGCCTGGCGTGGCCAGAGCCACATCAGTCAGATGAGCTCCTTCCTTTTGCTGATCCCGAGCGACTTCAATCATTCCTTCAAAATCTTCCTTCAAAAGGAGCCGCCGGAAGGCCTGGCTCCCATTGACATTGGTTCTCTCGGCAATAATTAAAGGCCGCGGCTTGACCCGAAAAGGCTGAGCTCTGAAGGTCGAAGCACAGCCGGGGGAAAAGCGGTAATGTCTTCGGGCCGGATGAAGACCGTCAACTTCTCTTACCACCGCTTTTAAATGCTCGGGTGTTGTTCCGCAGCAGCCGCCGACCAGGCGCACCCCGAACTCCTCCACAAATCTTTTGATTTCTGTGGCCAGCCCCTCTGGAGAAAGATCATAGATGTATTTTCCATCTTTTAGAACCGGACGCCCGGCATTGGGCAGAGCCGAAAGAAGAAAGGGCGAATTCTTATTTAATTGGTGCAGCGCCTCAACCATAGCCTGTGGACCATCGCCGCAATTCAGTCCTAAAGAAAAAAGAGGAAAACTGGAAAGAGCCGTAATGAGAGTCGGCATGTCTGTTCCCAGAAGAAGACGCCCGGCCTTATCCACCGTCACCGTGACCATCACCGGCAGGCGCTGATTTTTTTCTTTTTGAACCCCGAAAATAGCAGCCAGCGCGGCTTTTATCTGAAGAAGATCCTGGGCAGTTTCGACCTGAAGAAGATCAACCCCACCTTCGACCAGACCCGAGACCTGCTCGTAATAAGAATCTTTCAATTCATCGAAACCGATCTGCCCCAGGCCGGGCAACTTTTTCCCCGGTCCAATTGAGCCCGAAACAAATCGCGGGCGCGAAGCGGTGGAAAAAGAAGAGGCAACTTCCTTAGCCAGCCGGGCGGCGGCCAGATTAATCTCGTAAGCTTTATCCCCGAGGCCGTATTCTTCAAGGACAGGGCGATTGGCTCCAAAGGTATTGGTTTCAATAACTTCGCAACCGGCTTCAAGAAAGGAAGCGTGGACTTCACTTACCACCCGCGGCCGGGAAAGGTTAAGGATTTCATAGCAACCCTCTTTTCCACGGAAATCGTCTGGCGTTAGGCTTAATTTCTGGAGACTCGTGCCCATAGCGCCATCAAAAATTATAACCTTTTCTTTAGCTATATTTTCAATCCGGCTCTGTTTTCCTATTCTCATTTATCGTCTCCTCTTTTTCCTGCCTTCCCTATTTGCTTTTTTTATTTTTTGAACAAGATTCTTAACAAGTTTATCACCGGGTCCTTCTGACTCATGGTAAAAATATGAATTCCGGGAGCACCTGCTTCCAGTAATTTTTCAGCCAGTTCCAGACCAAACTTCAAGCCGGTTTTCTTCTCCTCTTCAGCCGTCCGGCAGGCTTCGAAAGCCTCGACCATGGCCGGTGGCAGGCTGACTCCGAAAGTGGCTGGTATTTTTGCCAGCTGCTTTTGATTATAAAGCAGTTTAAAACCGGGTATAACCGGCACCTTTATCCCGGCTTTCTTTAAACGGCCAAGATAATTTTGATAAATTTCGGCTGAAAAAAACATCTGGGTAATAATAAATCGGGCACCGGCCTCAACTTTCTCCTGGAGATGTAACAGATCAAACTCCACGCTCGGCGATTCGGGATGCTTTTCCGGATAGCCGGCCACCCCGCAGCAAAAATCAGTCGCCGCTGCTGGTTTCGCTCCTTCCAGGTAATAACCGTGATTTAAATTATCAATCTGCCTGACCAGTTCACAGGCATGGGCGTGGCCACCAGGCTCCGGTCTGAATTCTTTTTCCCCTGGTTGCGGATCACCGCGGATGACAAATATATTCTCGAGTCCCAGATAGTGAAGTTCAAGCAGAGCATCTTCGAGTTCATAGCGGTTAAAACCGGCACAGATCAGATGCGGCACCGTTTCTACCCCGAATTTGTGCTTCAGGCTGGCCGAAATGGCTACTGTCCCAGGTCTTCGCTGGCGGCGGATCTTAATTTCCTGACCATTTTCGACCGACCACCCATTTTGAGGCTGGTGAAAAGTCACACTGATAAAGAGAGGATCGAATTCAAGAAAAGGATCAATCAGGCGATAGAGGTCCTCGACATTTGAACCTTTATCGGGCGGCAGAATTTCAAGCGACAGGACGGGCTTTTTTCTGCCGATCAGGGCTTCGCTTACTTTCATTTCGCCTCCTGCTTTGAGATTCTAAAAAGAGAGAAATAAAACCGGTGCAAAAACTTCTGGAGGGAATCCCGAACGCAGGAATGGCCGTTAAAGAAAGCCTTAGAAAGCCGCTGACAACAGACGAAAGCAGAATTTCAGGCTAATACAACCTGGGAAAGGAACCCGGCACAGGCTCTATTTTCAAGCCATTCCCGTGCCCGGGTTAGACATTATCATGGAGGAGCAAAATTCTTTGATTTTATAAGAAAAGAAGCGCTCTTTAGAGGGATGGCAGACCAGTCCGGCTAAACTTTCTTCAGCCAGATGTTTGGTACTCATGTTGCCCTTTAATTAACACAAACCTGGCGGGCTGTCAAGGTCAGTTTGGGTCAAAGAGCCGCCCCACGCTGGCTTTTCGGCCAAAGCTTGAGGCAGCCAGGAGGAGCCACCTCACAGGGCCGGCAGCCACAAATAGTAAAAGCCGGTCTTAAGCTCTGAGACGATTTTCTCCACCGGTTCGCTCATAAACTCGGTGCCAGCCAGCGAGGTAGCATAGAGATTATTCTGCCTCTTGGGATAATAGGTATAGGCCACAACTCTGGCTTCTTTTAAACCGGCTCTGGATAAAACCTCCTCCAGTGCAGTCTGGAAATAGCCGACCTTATCAATGAGCCCGAGCTTTAGAGCCTCGCTGGCCGTATAAACCCGGCCGTCAGCCAGCTTCCTTATCTCATCCAGCGAAGGACCATTCTCCTTTCGCGTTGCCACCACCTTCAGGAATTTCTCATAATGCTCATCTATGATTTTCTGGAAAAGCTGCTTTTCTTCCTCAGTCATGCCGCGAAACGGGCTGCCAGCATCTTTCATCTGGCCAGATTTAACTACGGTGGTTTTCACCCCGACTTTGTTCATCAAGCCTTCGACATCAGGGAAAACTGAAATCACCCCGATACTACCGGTGAGAGTGGAAGGATGGGCGACAATTGTCTCGCAGGCCGAGGCCACATAATAACCGCCCGAAGCAGCCACCCCCATCATCAGAGCGACCACCGGGACTTTAGTCTTCTGGCGAAAGCGGAGAATCTCGTGATAGAGAATATCACTCGAAGTAACATCGCCACCAGGTGTATCCATCCTCAGAATGATTCCTTTGACCTGTGGGTCGGAGGAAGCCTTTTCCAGGCGCTGATAAACTCTGGAAAGAGCATCACCTTCTCTTGAAAAAAGCCCGCCTTGATTCGAGCTGATGACTCCTTCGAGATCAATAACGGTAATTTTCGCCTTGGTCGGGCTCGGGGCAAGCACCACTTCCTGCAGCTTATCCTCACCGAGAAAGTCGAGATGGAAATGGGGAGAACAGGCCGCTAAATAAAAAAGCATGAACAGGATTAGCCAAAACCAGTATTTTTTCTTCATCATTTTCCTCCTCCTGGCTGTCTATTTTATCGCCTTTATTGCTCTTTCATTTTACCCTATTTTGTTTATTAACTATTTATCCAACCGCGTTTTCATCCTCAGAAACAATCAGGTAAATTAGAAACAGTTAGATAAATATTCAATACTGGTTCTCTACGGGTAGAGAGTTGAAAATTCAAAACTGTTATTCAGGAAGGGAGAAATCTCGTTAGAACCCAGCTGACCAGGCTGATCAAAATTGAACCCAGGACAGCTCCCCAAAAGCCATTGACATAAAATCCCTTTACTAAAGCTGAGACCAGCCAGAGCATCAATCCGTTGATAACCAGCAAGAAAAGTCCCAGAGTCAAGACAGTGATGGGAAAGGTCAGGAAGACCAGGATGGGTTTGATAATTGAATTTACAATCCCCAGTAGAAAAGCGGCCACCAGAGCGGCTAAAAAACCATCAACCCGGATCATCTTTGGAAAAAGATAAGAGATGATCAAGACAGCCACCATATTAATGATTAAACGTACGATGAAAGGCATAACACCTCCTTATCAAGCATGACCTCTATCTGTTAGAGGAGTCTCTCCCCTCAGGGAGTCAATATACAGACTTCTCTAATTTCCCCATAGATAATCCGGGTCTAAAGCCAGATCTCACCTTTAGCATACAGAGTAACCTTACCTGATATTTTTACACGTTCTCCCTGGTAACGGCAAAATATTTCCCCTCCCCGCTTTGAAAGTTGATAGGCCCGAAGATATTCCTTCCCGAGCTTCTCAGCCCAATATGGAATTAAAGTACAATGGGCTGAACCGGTAACAGGGTCTTCCGGGACACCAATACCAGGAGCAAAATACCTGGAAACAAAATCGTATTCCTTACCCCTGGCAGTCACAATAACTCCGAAAACATCTCTGAGCTGCTTTAATTTTTCAAAATCAGGCTTCATCTCCTTAATAGTGTCTTCGTCCTTAAAGACAGCCATCAGGTCTCTGGAACTTAAAACCTCAAGAGGAGTTTCTCCGAGGGCCTGGCTAAGAAGAGGTGGAGCTACTGCTGGTTCTGGCTTTCGAGACGGGAAATCCATCGACAGCAAATCTCCCGACCTGGCGACAGAAAGCTGACCACTTCTGGTCTCAAACTCGACTGAGGGTAAAGCCGGCTCTACAAAAGATAAAATTACAAAGCCGCTGGCCAGGGTGGCATGCCCGCAAAGGTCAACTTCAACGGATGGGGTAAACCATCTCAGGGCATACCTTCCGTTTCCTTGAGGCACAAGAAAGGCAGTCTCCGAAAGGTTATTCTCTGCAGCTATAGCCCGGAGGACCTCATCCTCTAACCAGGATTGAAGGAGGCAGACAGCCGCGGGATTACCTCCGAATACCCGGCTGGAAAAAGCATCTACCTGATAAAAAGGAATTCTAATCCTGACACCTCCTTAATCAGTATAAACCCATCTCTTGGCTCCCTGGCTAATCTCTCCACTAAATATAGCTTCATTCTCAGCCAGAAAGCAAAACATTTTCGTGTAGATTTTCTCATGAAGCAACGAATCAGTTTCATCTAGATTTTAGATGAAGCAATTCGATACCTTGAAGCTGAATTAGCCCTCTGCTAAAATCCATCTATGAATAAATCCCTCATCCTTGATTTTGGGTCGCAGTATACCCAGCTCATTGCCAGAAAAGTTCGTGAACTCGGCGTTTACTCTGAAATCCACCCCTATAATCTTCCCCTCGACAGAATAAAAGCTCTCGCCCCGGGCGCCATCATTCTATCCGGCGGGCCAAAGAGTGTCTATGAGCCTGACTCGCCTCACCCTGATCCAGGGCTCTTCCAGCTGGGCATTCCCATCCTGGGCATCTGCTACGGGCTCCAGCTCATTGCCCATCACCTCGGAGGAAAGGTTGAAAAAGCTCCCCGCAAAGAATATGGTTTTGCCTCGCTTCGGATTCTGGATAGGCACGGACTTCTCCATGGCTTAAAAGATAAAACTCAGGTCTGGATGAGCCACGGCGATCGCCTCGAGGCCATTCCCGAAGGTTTTGAGATTACCGCCAGGACCTCAAACTCAAGGGCAGCCGTCATAGAAAATTCACGCCTTAAAATCTATGGTGTTCAATTTCATCCAGAAGTGGCCCACACTGCCGAAGGGAAAAAAGTACTGGCCAATTTCCTCTTTCGCCTGTCAGGCCTTAAAGCTGACTGGGACATGAAGTCTTTTATTGAGCAAAAAGTCAAAGAAATTCGCCAGCAGGTCGGCCGGGAAAAGGTCATCTGCGGTCTGAGCGGTGGGATTGACTCGCTGGTTGCTTCACTCCTCATTCAGAAAGCAGTTGGCCGCCAGCTTCACTGCATCTTCGTCAACAACGGGCTTCTCCGCCAGGGCGAATATGAAAGTCTCCTGCAGGAATTCCGTCAGAAATTCTCTCTTCAGGTCATAGGTGTCGAAGCCCAGGACAGATTTATTGACCGGCTAAAGGGAGTCATAGCTCCGGAAAAAAAGCGCCAGATAATCGGCCAGGTTTTTATTGAGATTTTTGAGGAAGAAGCTAAAAAGCTGGGCGGGGTTAAATTCCTGGCCCAGGGCACAATTTACCCCGACGTCATCGAAAGCACCTCGGTTAAAGGCCCTTCTCATCGCATAAAATCCCATCACAATGTTGGCGGCTTGCCCGCTAACCTCAAATTCAGGTTAGTCGAACCGCTGCGCGAGCTCTTCAAAGATGAAGTCAGGGCACTGGCTCTTGAGCTGGGAATAAGCCGGGAGCTTGTCCATCAGCATCCTTTCCCCGGGCCGGGCCTGGCGGTTAGAATTATCGGCGAAGTCAACCGGGACAGCCTGCGGATGGTCAGAACAGCCGAGGCTATTGTCCTCGAAGAAGTTCGCCGGGCAAGAATTTATAATAAGCTGTGGCAGGCTTTTGCTGTGCTTCTCCCGGTGAGGTCAGTCGGAGTCATGGGCGACCAGCGCACCTATCAGCAGGTCGTGGCGATTCGTCTGGTCGAGAGCTCTGACGGCATGACCGCCAACTGGTATCAGGCTCCCCCCGAGCTTTTGAAGAAAATTTCGACCAGAATCGTTAATGAGGTTGACGGCATCAACCGCGTGGTTTACGATATAACTTCGAAGCCACCGGGAACAATTGAATGGGAATAAAGCCCCTCTTTGCCCGCTTTAAAAAGGCCTGCTATCATGGATAACTCTTTTATTCATCTTCATGTCCACACCGAATACAGCCTTCTGGATGGAGCCCTGCGGATTTCTGACCTGGTCAAGACTGCCAATGACCTCAACATGCCGGCCGTAGCCATCACCGACCATGGAAATGTTTTTGGCGCCATCGAGTTTTTCAAAATGGCCAGAGGCCAGGGATTAAAACCCATCCTGGGTTGCGAAGTCTATGTTGCCCCGAAATCCAGGCTGGAGAAAAAAACAGGAAACGGCGATGAGGGTGGAAATTACCATCTAATTCTTTTAGTCAAGGATGAAAAGGGCTATCGCCATCTCTGTAAACTCATCACCAGTGCTTATCTTGAAGGCTTTTATTACCGGCCGCGAATTGATAAGGATATTTTGCGTGAACATTCCTCCGGGCTAATTGCTCTTTCCAGTTGCCTCAAGGGCGAGATTAACGATTTTCTGGTCAAGGATATGGATGATAGAGCGGAGGCCGCCGCCCGGCAGTATCTCGAGATTTTTGGCGAAGGGAATTTTTATCTTGAAATCCAGGACCATGGCCTACCCGACCAGAAAAAAATCCTGCCCAAAATAGTTGACCTGGCCCGCCGGCTTGGTCTTCCGCTGGTCGCCACCAATGACGTCCATTTTCTCCAGAAAGAAGACGCTGAAATTCAGGATATTCTCCTCTGCATTCAAACCGGGAAAAAGTTATCCGACCCGGACCGGATGCATTTTTCGAGCGACCAGTTTTATCTTAAATCCTCGGCTGAAATGCGGGAGTTATTCAAAGATTATCCCGAGGCACTGGATAATACCAGGCATATTGCCGCCCGTTGCAACTTTGAATTTCCCTTTGGCAGCCATTTTCTGCCCCATTTTGAGGCCCCTGACCATAAAAATCTCCGGGACTACTTTGAAGAAATAGCCAGACAGGGGTTTGAAGAGCGCCTGCCTCTCATCAAGGAAAAGATAAATAGCGGGCAAAGTGCCCACACTCTGGAAGAGTACCAGCAGAGATTTGAGCGGGAAATAAAGCTGATCGAACAAATGGGCTTCGAAGGCTATTTTTTAATTGTCTGGGACATGATCAAGGCGGCCCGCGACCGTGGTATTCCGGTTGGCCCGGGACGGGGCTCAGCCGCCGGCAGCCTGATCGCTTATTGCTTAGGGATTACCCAGATTGATCCGATTGAATATGATCTTCTCTTTGAGCGCTTTTTAAACCCGGAAAGAATCAGCCTGCCAGATATTGATATCGATTTCTGCGGCCGCCGCCGCCAGGAAATCATTGATTATGTAACTGAGAAATATGGCCAGGAAAATGTCTGTCAGATAGTGACCTTCGGGACGATGGCCGCCCGTCAGGCTATCCGGGATGCCGGCCGGGTGATGGAAATCCCGCTCAACGAAGTTGACCGGGTAGCCAAGCTTATTCCAGCTCAAGGCCCCGAGGCCAATATTGAAGGTGCTTTAAAATCCGTCCCGGAGCTTAAAGAGATTTATCAAAAAAATGAACAGATGGCTAAACTGCTCGATGCAGCTCGAAAACTCGAGGGTCAGGTCCGCCATCCTTCGATTCACGCCGCTGGTATTGTTATTACTCCAAAACCACTGGTTGAGTTTATTCCTCTTTATCAATCAGCCAAGGGTGAAATTACGACCATGTTTCCGATGGGCGACATCGAGAGTATCGGGCTGCTTAAGATGGATCTTCTCGGCCTGCGCAACCTGACGGTTATAACCGATGCTCTCAACCTGATTGAGGAGGAGACCGGAGAAAAAGTTGACCTGGACAAAATTCCCCTGACTGACCCCGGGACCTTCCGGATTTTCCAGCAGGGTACAACCGACGGGGTTTTCCAGTTTGAAAGCTACGGGATGAAAGAGCAATTGCGGCGGTTTAAGCCCGAGCAATTCCGCGACTTAATTGCTCTTAATGCCCTTTACCGGCCTGGACCTCTGAAGAGCGGCATGACCGAAGAGTTTGTTCAGAGAAAATATCACCCGGAAAAAATTAACTATGAGGTGCCGCAGCTGGAGCCAATTTTAAAAGAAACACTGGGGATCATTGTTTATCAGGAACAGGTCATGCGGATCGCCACTGATCTGGCCGGCTTCACCTTAGCTGAGGCTGATGTCCTGCGCAAAGCCATGGGCAAAAAAGTCAAAGAGATAATGAAAGCCCAGCGGGACAGATTTATTCAAGGTGCCCGCCAGAAAGGTATTCCCGCGGCCAAAGCCGAAAAAATATTTGACCAGATTGCCCAGTTTGCTGAATATGGCTTCAATAAATCGCACAGCGCGGCTTATGCCTACTTAGCTTATCAGACAGCTTACCTCAAAGCTCACTACCCGGCCCACTTCATGTCGGCTCTTTTGACCTCAGAAGCCGAAAAAGGAGATACGGACCAGATCATTAAATATATTAATGAGTGCCGCGAACTGGGTCTGACTATTCTTCCCCCCGATGTCAATTACAGCCATTATCATTTCTCGGTGGAAGGGCAGAATATCCGGATGGGCTTATCAGCTGTTAAGAATGTCGGTGAAAATACGGTCAAAGAAATAATTGTCCTGAGGGAAAAGAAAGGCAGCTTTAAAAATCTTTTTGATCTTTTTGAAGAATATGACTCGCGGATTTTAAACCGCAAAGCTCTGGAGAGTTTGATTAAAGCCGGCGCTTTTGATTCTCTTGGCTGGAAACGGTCCCAGCTTTTTGAGTCGATTGATACTCTTCTTGAATATGGCCGGCAGAAGCAGAAAGCCAGGGAAGAAAGTGCCCTTTCTCTTTTTGGCGATGAATACCTCCCGGCTCCGGAAATTCCCCCTAATATTCTGACCAGGAACGAATGGGATGAAGAACTGCGCCTGGCCTATGAAAAAGAAGTACTTGGCACCTATCTTTCCAGCCATCCCTTAGCCTCTTATAGGTCCAGGCTGCCAGCCATAACCAGTCACACTATTGAAGCTCTGGACCCGGAAAAGGATTTTGACCGGGAAGTCAGGCTGGCCGGAATAGTTGTTTCGATTAAGCCCTTAAGAACCAAAAAAGAAGAGAGAATGGCAACTATGGTGCTGGAAGACCTGACCGGTAAGGTAGATGTGACAATTTTCCCTGATACTTTCAACAAATTCAATCATTATCTTCTGGAGGGGCAGATCATCTGGCTTAAAGGTAAAATGTCAGCCGACAGTTTTGAAGCTAAAAAGATCATAGCTTCTCAAATTATGCCTTTGGTTGAAGCCTTTGAAAAATTAGCCAGGAAGATAACGGTTCATATTCCAGTCGAGACCCTGAGCGGAGAAGATCTGGAGCATTTAAAACAGATTCTGGCCGCTTACCCCGGTGACTGTCCTCTTTACCTTCAGCTGGAAAGCCCTTCCTCCACGTATCTTATCCAGTCAGCTGAATTCCAGAAAGTCTTCCCGTCACAGCTTTTAATTGACCAGCTGGAAGAGCTTTTTGGTTCAGGGGTGGTTCATCTGGAATACTGACCCTCCGCGGCCGGTTTAATTGACAGAAAATAGCTAAAAATGTAGAGTAAATTATCATTTTCTAATTAGTTATGGCTAATTATAGCGAGGAAGAGAGTGGCTTATAACCTGATTGTGGCTTCTGACAGCCCGGTTTTAAAGAGGCTCTGCCAGTCTGTCTTTCCTGAGGGGAATTACCAGCTTCATCTGGCTGCCAGTCTCGATGAGGTCAACCGCTTTCTGGATAGTTTGACACCTGAAGCTGTTATCCTCGAGCAATCAATCCTCGATTCAACAGAAAATGCTCTCAGCCTGAATAACCGGTTATCAGCCGCCGGCCGGGTTCCGGTTTTCCTGGTGACCGGGACATTTGAACCGTTGACCAAGGAATTTATTCCAACCCTCAGGCCCGAGCAAGTTTTTCATAAGCCTTTTTATTCTGAAAGCCTGGCCACCGCCATTAAAGAAACCATTGAAAAAAATAAGATTCCAGATACCCTGCCGGAAGAGCTGCCCGAGGTCCAATCAGCTCAGAAAAACTTATCTCAGTCAGCTCTGCCTTCAGAGTTAAGAAGAGAAGTGCGCCTGTTGGTCCAGGAAGAAATTCAATCAGCCGAAAAGGAACTTGAGGAAAAAATCAGGGAGAAGCTGGCACCGGAAATTATAGCGGCGCTGAGCCACCAGGCTGAAGGTACTGATAGTCATAGTCATAGACTAAAAAATCAGGGGAGAAAAAGTTAGCATGACGACAAGAGAAAAGAAAGTTGTAGAAAAAGCCTATGACCCGAAACCGGTCGAAGCGAAATGGTCAAAATTCTGGCTGGAGGAAAAGCTATTTGAAGGCCAGATAAAATCCGATAAACCCAAATTTTCCCTGGTCTTGCCCCCGCCCAACGTGACCGGGGTCCTTCATATGGGTCATGCTCTGTGCTTTACCCTGCCTGATATCATTGTCCGCTGGAAAAAAATGCAGGGTTATAACACCATGTGGCTGCCCGGAACTGATCATGCTTCAATTGCCGTTCACAATGTCATCGAGCAGAGTTTAAAAACTAAGGGTCTTAGCCGGGAAAATGTTGGCCGCCAGGAATTTCTGCGTCTGGCCTGGGAATGGAAGGAAAAATACGGCGGCGTCATAACTGAGCAGCTCAAGCGCCTGGGCTGTTCGCTCGATTGGTCACGGGAAAGATTTACCCTCGATGAGGGTTTTTCCAGGGCGGTTAATTATGTTTTTGTCTCTCTTTACCAGGAGGGCCTGATCTACCGCGATTACTATCTGGTTAACCGCTGCCCCCGCTGCCAGACCGTTCTCTCCGATATTGAAATCGAGCATCAGGAAGTTAAGGGCCATCTCTGGTACATAAAATATCCTTTACCCGGCACTGATGAGGCCGTCGTCGTAGCCACCACCCGGCCCGAGACGATGCTGGGCGATACTGCCGTAGCTGTTCATCCCGATGATGAACGTTATAAAAAGTTTCATGGCCGGAAAGTTCTGCTGCCGCTTCAGAACCGGCTTATTCCGGTCATCACTGACGAACAGGTCCAAAAAGATTTCGGGACCGGAGCAGTTAAAGTCACGCCAGCTCATGACCCGGTTGACTTTGAACTGGGTAAAAAGCATGGTTTGGAGCAGATTATCGTCATTGATGGCAACGGCCGGATGACTGAAGCAGCCGGGGAAGAATTTAAGGGCCTCGATCGTTTCGCCTGCCGGGAAAAAGTAGTTGAAAAGCTCAAACAGCTTGGCTATCTGGTTAAAGTTGAGGATTACAGCCATGCGGTTGGACATTGCTATCGCTGCAAAACGGTTATCGAGCCCCATCTTTCCTGGCAATGGTTTGTCAAAATCGAGCCACTGGCCAAAGAAGCCATCAGGGCTGTTGAAGACGGCAAAATTGTTTTTATCCCGGAGAACTGGGCCAAGACCTATTTTGACTGGATGTATAAAATTCATGATTGGTGTATTTCCCGGCAGCTGTGGTGGGGACACCGTATTCCGGCCTATTACTGTCAGAACTGCCACCAGGTTATGGTAGCTATGGACAGGCCAGCCGCCTGCGAGAAGTGCGGTGGACCGGTGGTCCAGGATGAAGATGTTCTTGATACCTGGTTTTCCTCTGCTCTGTGGCCTTTTGCCACCCTGGGCTGGCCAGAAAAGACGGAAGATCTCAAAGTCTTCTATCCGACCGATTTGATGTCAACTGGATTCGACATCATTTTCTTCTGGGTAGCACGGATGATTATGATGGGCCTTAAATTTATGAAGGATGTTCCTTTTAGAGAAGTCTTTATCAATGGTCTGGTCCGGGATCTTAAAAAAAGAAAGATGAGTAAATCCGAAGGCAATATCATTGACCCGCTGGAAATGATCGATAAATACGGGACAGATGCTCTGCGCTTCACCTTAGCTTCTTTAGCTGTCCCCGGGATGGACATTGCTCTTTCTGAGGAAAGAATGGCCGGCTACCGGGCTTTCGCCAATAAAATCTGGAACGCCTCCCGTTTTGTCCTGATGAACCTGGGCGAAGAAACAATCGAGCCTGACCAGCAGGCTCTTTCCCTGCCCAACCGCTGGATCCGCAGTCGCCTGACTAAGGTAACTGAGCAATTAAATGAGTCGCTGAAGAACTATAAGTTCTATGAGGCGGCCGAAACTATTTATCACTTTATCTGGCATGAATTCTGCGACTGGTATATCGAATTTATCAAGCCCGAACTCAAGGAGGGTAACAAAAATACTCAGGCAGTGATGGAAGACACTCTCGATAAGATTCTAAAGCTTCTGCATCCTTTTATGCCGTTTATCACCGAGGAAATCTGGCATCATCTGCCGGAGAGCGGCCTGTCCTTACTGACCGAGAGCTGGCCCGAAGCCAATCGCCGCTGGCTGGATGAGGAAGCTGAAGAGACGATGAAGTTTCTGCAGGCTCTTATCTCTGAAATCCGGACGATCAGGGCTGAAAACCAGCTGCCGGTTAAAGAGAAAGTCAATCTCTGGATAAGCGAAGGAAAGAAAAGTCACAGCCTGGCCGGTTCGTATGAGGAAGCCATCAGGCAGCTGGCTGGCGTTGATAGAATTGAATATGTCACCGAAATGCCGGCCGCCAATAATCTACTCAAGGGCGTGGCTGGAACAACCGAAATCGGACTGCAGCTGGCCCGGGCTATTGACAGCGCTCCGGAAATCGAGCGGTTAGAAAAAGAGCTGGCCCGTCTCGAAGAAGATTTAACCAAACTCGTCTTCCGTCTGGAGAATCCAGATTTCAAGCAAAAAGCGCCTCAAGCCGTGGTAGCCGAACATCAGCAGCGGCAACAGGAACTTCAGCTGAAGAGAGAAAAGCTGCTTAAAAGTTTATCTCAATTGAAAAAATCATAATCTCCCGCTAATCAGTTAAAATATAGACCATGGAAGCTATAAATTTTGGCGAGTTGTCTTTTAGATTTGCCAGTCTGAGTTCCACCATGGACTTTGGCCGGACACTGGCCCGGCTTGGTTTTCCAGAAGGAACAGCGGTTTTAGCTGATGAACAATCAGCCGGCCGGGGGACCAGAGGCCGCCACTGGCACTCGCCCGCCAAAAAAGGGCTCTATGTTTCTTTTCTTCTCCGGCCACCGGTGGCTTTTTTAAATCTGGTACCGCTGACTGCCGGCCTGGCTGCAGCAGAGGCTATAGACAAGCTGGCCGGCGTAAACATTAATTTAAAATGGCCCAACGATTTGCTGTTTAAAGGCAGAAAAATCGGCGGAATTTTATGCGAAAGCCAGACCACTCAGGCCGGTCAGTCTTATGTCGTGGCTGGTTTTGGTATAAACTTAAATCACCGCCAGGAAGATTTTCCAGCCGGAGTGGCCAGTCTGGCCAGTTCGCTTTATCTGGCCAGCGGCCAGAATTATCAGCCAGAAGAATTATTCCAGCTCCTTGGTAAGGAACTGCAGTTCTGGTATAATAAGCTTAAGGAAGGGCAGGCGGATCTAATTATCGGCAGGCTGGAGAAAAAACTTTGCTTCTCTCCAGGCCAGACTCTAATCATCCAGGAGCCAGCCGGCCAAGTGAAGGGTCAGTTTATCAGCCTTGGTCAGGATGGAAGTTTAATCCTCCAAACCGGCCAGGAAAATAAAAAATATTATGCTTCGGAAATAATTAAAGTCATGGATGGAAATGATTAACAGGAGAAAACAATGATCATGGTTCTTGATATCGGCAATACGACCATTGCTCTTGGTGTCTACCAGGCCAGGAAGCTACTGGCTAACTGGAAAATCAAAAGCGACCGGGAAAAGACTGCCGATGAATATGGCCTGATTCTTTCCAGCTTGCTTGGCCATGAAAAGCTAACCTCACAGAAAATCAAAGGAGCAATTATCTCTTCAGTTGTTCCACCCCTTACCCCGGTCATTCAGCAGGCCGTCGAGAGATTTTTTAAGGTCAAGCCGCTGCTGGTTGGTTCCGGTCTTAAGACTGGCCTGCCAATTCTTTATGAAAACCCGGCCGAAGTTGGTTCTGACCGGATTGTGGCGGCCTGTGCCGCTTATGAAAAATATGGTGGCCCCTGTCTGGTAGTAGATTTCGGGACTGCTACTACTTTTGATGCCATCTCAGCCGCCGGCGAATACCTGGGTGGATCAATTGCTCCCGGAATTCAGATTTCAGCTGAAGCTCTCTATCTTCGGACGGCCCGCCTGCCCCGGATCGAAATTAAAAAACCCAGAACAGCTATTGGCCGGAATACTGTGGCCAGCATGCAATCAGGCCTTTATTTCGGTTATATAGGGCTGGTCAATCAAATTATTGCCGAGATGTCGGCTGAGCTTCAATCCAGGCCGACGGTCATTGCCACGGGCGGGCAGGCTGACCTGATCGCCCCGGAGATTAAGGCCATCAATCAGGTCGAGCCCAACCTGGTCCTTGAAGGGCTGAGGCTCCTCTATGAAAAGAACCGCCGCCGGGAGAAAAAATGAAGCCAGACGAAGCCAGCCGCCAGGACTATTATCAGCAAATAGTCCGCCAATTTCTAAAGCACCAGACAGCCATGTTCTTCCTGCCCCCGCGCGATCTGGCTTTGATTTCTGATTGGGAAAAGCTGGGTATTCCACTGGAGCCCATTCTAGAGGGAATTGATCAAACTTTCTCGAGACAGCTCAAAAGAAGAAAAAAACGGAATATTTATTCACTGAGTCAGTGTGAAAAAGAAGTCCTGAAGGCTTATGCCAGCTATCAAGACCGGCTGGTGGGTCAGGCTGCGCCCAGAATTGAACCAGGTGAAAAGAAAAATAAAGCCAGGATTGAGGTAGAGGCTTTCCTCGGGCAACTTCCGGCTGAATTCGAGGACTTAAGGGAATTATTTAAACAGGCTCTGGCCCTGCTGGGGAGCCCTGAGCCTGACGAAAATAAACTGGAAGAGCTGGATGAGGAAATTGACCGGCGTCTTTTTGAGCTGGCCCCGGAGGAAGAGAAACAGGCAAGTTTCAAGGAGGTTCAACTGGATTTTCCGGGAAAGCCAGCTTCTCTCCTGGCTGAAATTCAGCAAACCAGACTGATTAAGGCCAGAAGACAGGCCAGCCAGATTCCTTATGTCTCTCTTTTTTATTATTAAAACTCTAAAGCCATAAAAATGGTAAATTTTGATCAAAGAAAATTTGAAGGAAAACAATGGAAAAGGAAATAATTGAATATTTAGAAAAAAATAAGAACCCGGTTAGTTTGGTAAAACTGGCCAGGAGCCTCAACCTGAATAAAACCGAAAGGAGAAAATTAAAGGGGCTGCTTGGCTATCTGGATAAAAAAGGACTCCTCAAACTGAAGGGTGATAAAGTTCAGGCCCTCCCCCGGAATAAAATCGGCCGGGGGATTATCTCTTTAAACAAGCGCGGTTTCGCTTTTGTTACCCCGGAGACTGCTGAAGGCAGTTCAGCCGATATTTTTATTCCTCCCGGTCAGACGGCGGGAGCCCTGACCGGCGACCTGGTTGAGGTCATGGTCAGAGAAGACGGGCCGAAAGGCAAAGCAGAAGGACGGGTGACCAGAATATTAAAAAGGGGCCGGACTGCAATTTTCGGGTTGTATCTTGAAATTAATTATCAGCCTTTTGCTCTCCCCCTGGACACAGTTCATGAAGAACCATTTCTGGTTAAACTGAGAAGCCGGCAGAGACCGAAACCAGGTCAGATAATCGAAATCGATCGTCAGTCCTTAGAAGTAAAAAAAATACTTGGCTATCAGGACGAACCAGAAGTAGATCTTAAAGTGGTGATAAACCAGTATAACCTGCTGGACAAGTTTGGGCGGGAAGCACTGGCTGAAGCCGCGGCCCTGCCAGCCGCGCCCCGGCCTGAAGATTTTGCTGGCCGAGTAGATTATCGGGGCTGGATAACCATCACCATTGATGGAGAGAAAGCCCAGGATTTTGATGATGCCCTGAGCATCAAGAAACTGGCCAATGGCCATTATCTCCTGGGAGTCCATATTGCTGACGTCTCTCATTATGTCAAACCAGGTTCTCCACTTGACCAGGAAGCTTACCTTCGTGGAACCAGCGTTTATTTTCCGGATCTAACTTTGCCTATGCTGCCTGAAAAATTGTCCAACGATTTATGCAGCTTGAGACCCAGGGTCCCCCGCTTGACCGTCTCAGCTGTAATAGAAATAGATGAGAGAGGCGACATTATTCAGACTGATTTTCACCCGTCAATTATTCAGACCTCGGAGAGAATGACCTATACTTCCGTCTATAAAATTTTTCAGGGAGATCCAGAGGAACGGGGGCGCTACAGTTATCTTCTCAACGATTTGTTCGTCATGAGGCATCTGGCTCAGGTGCTTAAAGCCCGCCGGCTCAAGCAGGGCAGTCTGGATTTTGATTTACTCGAGCCGGAACTGGTCTACCGGGAAGGACTGCTGACAGCGGTGGTTCCTTCCGAGCGAAATGAGGCCCATTGCCTGGTTGAAGAATTTATGTTAGCGGCCAATGTGGCGGTCGCCACCTATCTAACTGAACTTGATTATGGCTGTCTCTACCGGGTTCATCCGGCTCCGACCAGATCCGACCTGGAAAAATTAAGGAACCTGCTGGTTCACTTTGGCCTGGAATTGCCGCGGGCCAGCCAGATAAAGTCAGCTCACCTCCAGAAAATTATTGAAACTTTTAAAGGCCAGCCTGAAGAAAAATTCATCACCATTCAGGTTCTAAGGTCAATGCGGCTGGCAGTTTATTCTGACCAGAACTGCGGCCACTTTGGACTGGCTCAGTCGGTTTATGCTCATTTTACTTCGCCCATCCGGCGTTATCCTGATCTGGTTGTCCACCGCCTGTTAAAAAGAGCCCTGACCGGGAAAAAGCCCAGGCCTCTGCCCTTAGCTGACCTGGCCTTACACTGCTCCCAGCGGGAACGGCTGGCCGATGAGGCCGAAAGATCCCTCATCCAGTGGAGAATAATGCGCCTGCTCAAAGACAAACTGGGCGAGGACTTCAGCGGGATAATAACCGACATCAACCGGGCAGGACTGGTCGTCGAGCTGGATGACTATTTTATAGACGGCCTGTTACCTTACTCGGCCCTGGGTGATGACTATTTCCTGAAAAGAGATGAGAAAACCCTGCGCGGACGGAGAAGCGGAGTTACCTTCTCCCTTGGAGAAAAGGTGAGAGTTAAAATGGTCAGTTGCAATCCAATTCTAAGAAAGGTTGAGTTTAGGCTGGCGGATAAAATTGATTAAAAGGCCAGGAAAGTAAGAGAACAACAAGATGAGCTCAATGGTGAACGTTTTTTATGCCCTGCCGGGTCAGGAATGGCCTGAAATATCCCGGACAGAAAATAAGACCGGCCAGATCACCAACAGCCAGGGCCAGTTCCAGGCCAAAATAGAGACCACCTGTCTGGCTTCACCCAGGTTCAACCTCCCTTACCTGAGAGTAGAAGCCAGCCTGCCGTTTGACCTCAGATGGGGCGACAGTTTTCACCTTAAACTTCCAGGGTCTGAGCTGACCATCTGGCTCAGGGTAATTTACCCCCAGGCTGGCCAGCTGAAAAAGATAAAAAAAGAGGAAAATCTAATCCAGCGGCTGGATAGATTTGCCGGCGGGGAGAAATCCATGCTGCTGGCCCTGACCGAAGAGGCCGGGATCAAAGGTCTGCGTCAACCAGAGATGGAAGCTTTTTGCCGGTTGGGTTCCTCCCGGCTCAGCCAGTTAGCGGTGGCTCTCGAAAAAGAAGGCCAGCTCTTTATCCTGGAATTTTCACCTCTTTTTCTCCTGAGCAGGAACACCTTTGATTTTCTGGCCGGGAAAGTGATGAGCTTTATTCAAGACTATCATCAGCGGCGGCCAGGGGAAACCGGGGCCCCAATAAAAAAACTCAAAGAGAAATTCAGGGTTCCAAAGCCAGTTCTCTGGCTGGCTCTTAACCGGCTGTTAAAGAATGGGCAAATAGAAATCAGCGGTGAGCAGGTTTCACTCCGGGGTTTTGAAACCAGTTTATCGGCAGAAGAAAATGAGATTATGGCTGCCATCGAAAAGATGCTTCTTGACCAGAAGTTTTCTGCTTTCTCCCTCGACGAACTGGCCAGGACATTTAAGGTCCATCCCAGCCGCCTGGAGACCATGGTTGAACTTCTTCTTCAGAAAAAGAAAATAGTGGAGAGCCGCGAAGGTTTTATCCTGCCAGTCAGCTGGCTGGAAGAAATAAAAAACCAGCTGGCTGAAAAAAAGAAACATGGTCAGAGAGAATTAACGGTTAGCGAGTTTAAAGAAATGACCGGGCTGTCCAGAAAATATGCTATTCCTCTTCTCGAATTTCTGGATGAGTTAGGGCTGACCCGCCGTCTTGGTTCAAAGAGATTGATAATCTAAATCAGCTTGAAGAGCTGAGGCTATTTTTTCTCTTCAGGTTCTTCTTCTTTCTGTTCCGGCTGTTTTTTGGTCAGGGCTGATTTCAACATTTCAGCAAAGAAACCAAATTTAGCCTCTTGCTTGGCTGCTTCGAGTTCAACCTGGATAGTTTTGTCCTCAGCTTCAGCTCCTTCCTCTGCTTCTTCTTTCTGAGCCTTAACTGCCTCCAGGGCTTCTATTTCAGATTCTTCCTCGACAATTCTTTCCTCAATCAGCCGCCGGTCGCTTTTTTTTGGCTTGAACTTTTTCTCTTCAGCTGGCCCTTTCTTCTTTTTAGCCGGCTTCTCTTCTTTCTCTTTTTCTTTGCCCTTTTTAACCGGCTCGAGAGTAACTTTGATTTCAGGCCGCTGAGCAGGGGTGATAACAGCTTCCGGCCCCCGGATTACTGCTTCTACCTCTTCAGCCCCGGGCTGCACCGGTTTTTCAGTCACAGCTGATTCCTGGCTGACTTCGGGCCCGGCCTCAGCTCCACTGCCAGCCAGCTGCTCGACCAATGATTCCAGAAATGAGGCTGCTGCTTTTTCTTCCTCAACAGGGACTTCCTTCGGTTCAAGAGACTCCTGATAAATATAGATACCTTCCTTTTTCTCTGAAGCAACAAATTCAGGAGCATTATTCAGTACATATTCAACATCTTCAGCGGTTGTAGCCTGGAGCAGGTCAACCAGATGGTAGGCCCGGAGAAAATGCAAAGAGCGGTTATTGCCGGTCAGCTCCGGTGTCTTGAAGACTTTTACCAACAACTGCCGCAGATCTAATCCTTGGCTTTCTTCTTGCCTGCCCAGCAAGTAAGCTACTGCTTCTCTGTCCAGATTCAGGGTCTTATTAGCCAGGGCCAGGGTAAAGACCTCTTCCTTGGCCAAACTGAAGCGGCCAGTGGCCGGATCATATTCCAGCTGGTAGGTGGCAGTTTTTTTCTTGGATTTCTTGATCCAGAAAGTAAAGGCATCCTGGGCTTTCCGGTTAATAGTCAGACTTGTTCCCTGAGGAATATTATTGGCCCGGAAATACTCGCCCAGGCCCAGGAAATAATTCCCCTCGGGATAATAATAAACTGTATAGGATTTGCCATCTTCGTCATCTATAAGCTGATATTCTCTCGAGGTAAATTCGCGGGACAGGCTTCTTGGGAGGCGGATTGCCCCGGATAGAATTTCCCGCCAGGTCAGATAGACTTTAAACGGAAAAGAATCAATCCGGGTGTACTGCAGGCCTTCTCCCTGCCCGAGATCGGGGACGGAAGCCAGTGGACTGGCAATCGGCAGGCCTTCCGGCAGCCTGTTTAGCACACTCTTCAGGTGCCACTTGCCCCAGTTAGCAGTCGATAGGCAGATAAAATCACGGCGGTATTTTTTCTCCAGCCAGGCATTTAAACTCAAACAATAAAGCTCAAAGAGATCACTGGATGGCTCCAGGCCAAAATACTTCTTCACTATTTCTTCAGTCGAAAGAGAAGACTGGGCCACCGCTAACTCGTCTGAAATTTCTTTGATTTTTTCTTCAGGAATCTCAATCCTTTTGGAACTTAATTGCCAGAAATCATTCCAGCTAAAGAAAGCAGGTGAGCTGCTCAGGGCTTTTCTCAAGTTTCTCTCGAGGGCCTTAATATCCTTTTCCGTCATTGGTAGTTCAGTCTGCCGCGGGTCGCGTTCCTCCTCAAGGATCTCAGGCTCTTTGCCCTGCCCGTCAGGATTGGAGGGCAGCAAGACCTCGGTTTTAGTCTTTTTCATGTAATCAAGATAGCGCCGGAAAGGCCCCCCGCCATCATAATCGACTTCCAGCATTTCATAAGGGAAATTAGGCAGCCTGGTCTTATTTACGACTTTAAGAACCACCCCGCCCTGAAAAGGCTCGGTAGCTTTGCTTCCGACCTGGAGATTTTCATCATATTCTTTATAGATAAAATCCCCAATTTCATAACGGGCATTGGAATCATAAATTTTAACAGCCTGATGACGTTCGCTGGCCGTCTTGGCAAAAGCCAGCTTCCCGGCCAGTTCAGCCGCCGGCCAGGGCCGGTTGGTCCTGATTAATTCTTGCTCGACTACAGCCATATCTTCAGGGGTAATGGCTGTAATTTTTAAATTTTCTTTATCCATTGGTTATTTTTTCCCCATTAGAATCATCATTATGACTTTCTGGACATGTAATCTATTTTCAGCCTGATCATAGACTATAGAATTGGGTGAATCGATAATCTCATCCGTTACTTCTTCTCCCCGGTGGGCCGGCAGGCAGTGCATGAAATAAGTTCCAGGCTTGGCTCTGGAAAATAATTCCCGGTTAACCTGATAAGGAGCAAAAATCTTCTTCCTGGTTTCCTTTTCTGTTTCCTGGCCCATCGAGGCCCAGACATCAGTATAGATGGCGTCTGCCTCTTTAACCGCTTCGGCCGGGTCATTAGTGATGGTCAGTTCAAAATCAGTGCTGTGCCCATCTTCCCTGGCCCAGTCTATAATCTCGGCTTTGGGCTCATAGCCAGGCGGAGTCGCTACCGCCATTTTCATTCCGGCTTTAGCTGCAGCCAGCATCAGGCTGTGAGCCACATTGTTGCCATCGCCCACATAAGCCAGCTTCAGGCCAGCCAGGCTACCCTTCTTTTCCAGCAAGGTGAAAAAGTCAGCCATGGCCTGGCAGGGATGAAGAAGATCAGTCAGGGCATTGATGACTGGCAGCCTGGTGCTTTCGGCCAGTTCGAGGATGATATTATGTCCAAAGGTCCTGATCATAATCCCATCAACCCAGCGCTCGAGGTTTTTACCTATATCCCGGACGCTTTCGCGAGAACCTATTTGAATATCAGAGGGAGCCAGATAAATGGCTTCACCGCCCAATTGCAGCATGCCGACTTCAAAGGTCATTCTCGTCCGGAGAGAAGGTTTCTGAAAAATCATAGCCAGAATTTTATCTTTCAGCACCGAGTGGTATTTCCCTGGATTTTTCTTCATCTTTTCGGTCATATCCAGAATTTCATTGAATTCATAACGGCTCAAATCATGGATGGTAATAAAATCCTTTTTCATATTTGTCCTCCGATGGCTAAGTTTGAGCTGGCTGGCACAGCTGAGACAATTCTAGTTCCGGACCGGTTAATCAGAGCAGCTTTCAGGTGACTGGCGGAGGTAATAAGAACTTCTTTCCCACCGGCTTCAATATACTCGATAGCCGCTCTAATTTTGGGACCCATGGAACCGGCGGGGAACTCTCCTTCTTCCAGATATTTCCTGGCTTCTTCTACTGTAATGACTGGCAGAGGTGCCTGATCCGGCCGGCCCAAATGATAATAAACACGGGAAATGCCAGTCAGAATAATGAACAATTCAGCTCCAACTTCCCTGGCTAAAAGGCTCGAAGCATAGTCTTTATCAATGACGGCCTCCACCCCTTCATACAGGCCGCGGCTGTTGATGATAACCGGGATGCCGCCGCCTCCGGCGGCAATCACTACCCGGCCAGACATGACCAGATCTCTGATCATCCATTTGGGGACAATATCAATCGGCAGCGGAGAAGGAACAACCCGCCTGAAACCCCGCCCTGCATCTTCTACCATTGTCCATTTCTTTTGCCGGGATAGCTGTTGAGCCCTGAATTTAGGGTAAAAGGGGCCAACCGGCTTGGTCGGCTTCCCGAAAGCCGGATCGTCTTTATCTACCACCACCTGGGTTATAACGGTAGCCACATCCTTATCTATCGATTGACGCCGAAGCTCGTTAATGATGGCTTTTTCCAGCATGAAACCCATGCTGCCTTCAGTCATGGCATCACAGACATCAAGGCTGAAAGGCGGAATTTTATTGGCCGCTTCTTCCATTTGAATCAGCAAATTTCCCACCTGGGGACCATTCCCATGAACAACAATGAGCTCATAGCCCTTTTTGATGATCTGGACCATGAGTTCTGCTGCTTTCTGGGCCTGGCGCATTTGCTCTGCCTGTAAACCTTTCTGGTTTTCAGGCAGAATGGCATTTCCGCCAAAAGCAATCAGTGCAACTTTCGCCTTCATCTTCTGTCGCCTTAACCTTGCCTGTTTTTATCCTCGGTGATTTTTCCCGGCGGCGTCCCTTCCAGCCGTCACTCAGGTTCAAAATTCCTTTAAAACAGATTTAATATTGGGCAGGCCACCTTCCTCCAGTTCATAGCGCACCCGGAGCATGGGTTTATTAACTTTAATTACCCGGTTAAGATCAATAGGAGTAGCGCTTATCACCAGATCACAATCTATTCTGTTGATGGTAGCAGCCAGTTCTCTCGTCTGTTTTTCTCCGTAACCCATAGCCGGAAGAACTTTATCCAGATGGTTATACTTTTCAAAGGTCTTTTTAATGCTGCCCACAGCATAAGGCCTGGGGTCAATGATCACGGCTGCTTTGTATTTCTGAGCAGCGACAATGCCCGCTCCATAGCGCATACCGCCATGAGTCAGAGTCGGTCCATCCTCAATGACCAGAACCTTTTTACCGGTAATTTGAGAGCCATCATCAACAAAAATTGGTGAATTGGCTTTAATGACTTTAGCCCCAGGGTTAATCTTCTTAATGTTATCCAGCACCAGCTGAATTTTTTCCGGCTCAGCTGTATCCATTTTATTAACGACATAGACATCAGCCCGGCGGAAATTAGTTTCCCCGGGATGATAACTTAGCTCATGACCAGCCCGGTGAGGGTCAACCACGACTATTTCCAGATCGGATTTATAGAAAGAAAAATCATTGTTACCGCCGTCCCAGATGATGACGTCGGCTTCCTTTTCCGCCTGTTTCAGAATAGCCCCATAATCAACGCCGGCATAAACGACGATGCCATTGTCAATATGGGGTTCATATTCTTCTCTCTCTTCAATTGTGCATTCATATCGGTCGAGATCTTCGTAAGTCGCAAATCTCTGAACCTTCTGCTTTTCCAGGTCGCCATAGGGCATAGGATGCCTGATGACCACCACCCGGCGCCCCTTAGCTTTAAGAGTCAACGCCACTTTTCTGGTCGTCTGGCTCTTGCCCGAACCGGTTCTGATTGCGCAGACAGAGACTACCGGCTTGCGGCTCTTAATCATCGTATCATCTGGCCCGAGCAGAACAAAACTGGCGCCGGCCCCCATTACCTCCGAGGCCTTGTGCATCACATAGTCATGAGGAACGTCGCTATAAGCAAAATGGACCTCATCGACTTTATATTTCTGGATGAGATCAGTCAATTCAGATTCAGCATAGATTGGAATTCCTTTGGGATAAAGCTTTCCGGCCAGCGCCGCCGGATATTTTCTGCCTTCAATATCCGGGATCTGGGTAGCAGTAAAAGCCACTACCCGGTAATCAGGATTATCGCGAAAATAGACATTGAAATTGTGAAAATCTCGCCCGGCCGCTCCCATAATAATGACTTTTCTCATTTTCAAGCTCCTTATGATAATTTTTTTATAATTAGCTCGATTGCTATCCTGACCGGCAATCAAGAACTATAAGTATAGCAAAAAACAGGGGTTAAAGTCTAATTGAATGCTGGCGGCAGAATCTGGCCTCTACTCAATTTCAGCCAGACCGGTGAGACAGCGGCCCGGCTCCAATTCGTGACGACCAGTCGGACCCGTCTGGTTTTTTAACCTTTTTTTGTGGTCGCCGGACTATTCTTTTTTTGGTCCTGAAATTTCTTTAAAAGCCGCTTTTGATTTTCGGCCTTTGACTTTCTCACCCTCTGCCAGCCTGGTTTTTGACGATTACCAATGATTTTACCCACCAGCTCACCTCCCGGCCGTCAACCGGCAGCCAACAGCGGTTTTTATAGATTTTCTAATCATAGAATTATGATCTCGGCCGTTAGCTCATCGGTATCAAGGAGAACAACCGTGCTTACTCCTTTTACCCAACCCCCCGTCTCTCCGGGGTTGATCATCAAGCAATTGCCTTCTTGGCTTACCTGAGCGCGATGGGTATGGCCAAAGACCACCACTTCGGCCTCTTCTGGCGGGTCCTCTAAAGGATAATGAGAAACAACCAGGCGGCGGTTAGCATGAGTCAGGGCAAACGGGGCTGGTTTTATCTCGCCCAGATCCTTAAAGATCTTAACCAGCCCTTCTTTTTCACCATCGCAATTGCCAAAGACAGCCTTGACCGGGCATTTTAATTTTCGGAGTTCCCGGGCAGCAAAGGGGGCAATGATATCTCCGGCATGAATGACCAACGAGCAATCAACCTGGTTAAACAGGCTGATGGCCTTATTGATGGCGATTAAATTATCGTGCGAATCTGACATCAGGCCAATCATGATTTTATTATAGCTCAGCCTTGATTTTATGCCAGCCGGGAGTGAGTGAACTAATGACTGTGGTTCAAAACCGGGAAATCAGAAAAGAACCAAGCCTGTTTTCCTCCAGCTAACCGGCAGCTGACTTTCCTGACCGGCGGTCAGCCCTTAACTTGACAGGCTAAGGGGGATTTCATTAATATATAGGAGCTTTGAAAAATAGTGGGCAGGCGCGTAGCTCAGTGGGAGAGCGCTTCCTTGACGCGGAAGAGGCCGTGGGTTCAATCCCCTCCGCGCCTACCATTAACCCTGATGTTCATGGGGATAAAAGCAAGCCTTATTTATGGTAGAATTAAGGTCAAGATTAAGTTAAGTTAATGGAAGAACTAATCAAAATTAAAGTTGGGGAGTCTGTCTTTTCTTTGCCCAAGGGGAAACCACTATCTGATCTCCTGCCTCAGCTGGGTTTAGAAGACAGGCCTGTATTATTCCGCAGCGGCCAGGAACTACTGGATCTGAGCTATCCGGCCGATCACGATCGCCAGCTTGAACCGGTAACTGCCGTTGAGCCCGAAGCTCTTGACATTCTCTGGCACAGCGCTTCCCACCTGCTGGCTCAGGCTGTTCTCGACCTCTTTCCAGGCGTTCAGGCTGGGATTGGGCCAGCGACGGACACTGGTTTTTATTATGATTTTCTGCGGGAGACAGCTTTTACTCTCGATGATCTCATAGCTATTGAGGCCAGAATGCGGGAAATAGCTGAAGAGGATCTTCCCATCCGGCGCCTGGTCTTAAAAAAAGAGGAGGCGGTGCGGATTTTTGCCGAGCGCGGCCAGACGCTTAAAGTGGAACTAGTTCAGGAAAAAGGCGGCTCTGAAGTTACCTGTTATGAGCAGGGGAACTTCATTGATTTTTGCCTTGGGCCTCATTTACCTTCGACCGGTTATATCAAGCATTTTAAATTACTCTCAGTTTCCGGAGCTTACTGGAAAGGCGATGAACACGGCCCCCAGTTACAAAGAATTTACGGGACAGCCTTTTTCAGCCAGAAAGAACTGGATGATTACCTGTTCTTTCTGGAAGAAGCCAGAAAACGTGATCACCGCCGCCTGGGCCAGGAGCTTGAGTTGTTTCAGACCAGCGACGATCTGGGAGCCGGCCTGGTTATCTGGCAGCCAAAAGGCTCAATCATCCGTCATTTAATTGAAAACTTCTGGAAAGAAGAACACCTCAAAGATGGCTATGATTTTATTTATTCTCCTCATATCGCCAAGCTGGATCTCTGGAAGAAGAGCGGACACACCGAGTTTTATGAAGCCATGTACCCGGCGTTAGAACTGGAAGGCTGCCAGTATCAGCTCAAGCCAATGAATTGCCCCTTTCATATCATCGCTTACAAATCGCGGCAGCGATCCTACCGTGAATTACCCTTGCGCTGGGCCGAACTTGGCACAGTTTATCGCTATGAGAGGAGCGGCGTTCTCCATGGCCTGCTTCGGGTCAGGGGCTTTACCCAGGATGATGCCCATATCTTTTGCCGCGAGGATCAGTTAGAAGACGAAATTAAGGGAGTCATCCGCCTGGCTATCAGGCTGCTCCGGGCTTTCGGTTTTGAAAATTATCAAGTCTATTTAGCTACCAGGCCGGAAAAGTATGTTGGCCGCCTCGAGGACTGGGATAAGGCCGAAAAAGCTCTGGAAGAAGCCCTGAAAAGCTCTGGCCTGCCTTATCAGTTAGATGAGGGTGAAGGCGTTTTTTATGGCCCGAAAATAGATATCAAAATAAAAGACGCTATTGGCCGTTTATGGCAGTGTACGACTGTTCAGCTGGACTTCAATCTATCTGAAAGATTCGACCTGTCTTATGTCGGCGAAGACGGCAACTTTCATCGCCCCTTTATGGTTCACCGGGCTTTATTGGGTTCAATGGAACGGTTTTTTGGTGTCCTAATTGAGCATTATGTGGGAAACTTCCCTCTCTGGCTGTCACCGGTCCAGATGATCATTTTGCCCATCGCTGACCGGCATGAAGCTTATGCTAAAGAACTTCAGACCAGGTTAGCCGGAGAAGGCTTGAGAGCCAGAGTCGATGACTCCCGGGAAAAAATCGGGAAGAAAATTCGACAGGCTGAAATAGAGAAGATTCCGCTAATGGCCATTGTCGGTGACAAAGAAATGAACGGTGGCAGTCTCTCTTTGAGAATACACGGTCAGGGAGATCTGGGTGAGATGAAGATAGACACCTTGCTCCCTAGACTAAAACAGTTAATTCAAGAAAAATCTTTAGAAATAAAAATATAGGAGGTCACCTATTTTCCAAAGAGAACCTTTTCGTCCCCCAAAAGCTAAGGAGCATCCCCACAGGATAAATGAAATGATCAGGGCACCAGAAATTAGAGTAATTGATGAAGACAAGAATCAATTAGGGGTGATGTCAGTCCCCCAGGCCCTGGCCCTAGCCAGGGAGAAGGGACTTGATCTGGTCGAGATTGCTCCTCAGGCCTCTCCACCCGTTTGCCGGATCATGGATTATGGCAAGTTCCTGTATGAGCTCCATAAGAAAGAACATGAGGCCAAGAAACACCAGAAACAGGCTCAGATTAAGGAAATTAAATTCAGGCCGAAAATAAGTATTCATGATTACAATTTCAAGTTGAAACATATCCGCCGCTTTATCGAAGAGGGAGATAAGGTTAAAATTACGATTATGATCAGAGGCCGGGAAAGATCTCATCCCGAGATGGCCTATCAGGTTATGAATAGAATTTTATCGGACATAGCTGATATAGCCCGGTTAGATGGAGAAGTGAAAAACCAGGACTGGGCCAGTATCGCCCTGGTTGTTCCGACAAAAACAGGAGGAAAAGATGCCAAAGCTAAAAACCAACCGAGCAGCCAAAAAGAGGTTCAAAATAACGGCGAACAAGAAGGTGCTCCACAAAAAAGCTAATAAAAGCCATATTCTGACCAAAAAGTCTGCCAAAAGAATCAGACAGTTAGGCAAGAAAGCTGAGTTGAGTTCAGCTGACCTGAAGACAGTTAAAAAGATGCTGCCTTATGACTTTTAAGGGCCGGTTTGGCCGAAAGGCAGACAGCACCAGCAGGAAAGGAGAAAAATTATGCCAAGAGTAAAAAGAAGCTCTAAGAAAAGAGAGCGCCGCAAAAAAATATTAGCCTCAGCTAAGGGTTACTGGGGAACTAAAAAAAGCAATTACCGCACAGCCAAAGAAGCTGTGGAAAAATCCCTGCAGTATGCCTATCGCGACCGCCGGGCTAAAAAAAGAGATTTCCGGCAATTGTGGATCATCAGGATTAAAGCCGGAGCTCAGGCTAATGGTCTTCCTTACAATCAGTTTATCAGGGGACTTAAAAATCTAAAGATTGAACTTGACCGGAAGATTCTGGCTGAACTGGCGGTTAAAGCTCCAGCTACCTTTGCTTATCTGGCTGAGCAGATTAAACAGGCCCAAGCTTCTCCAAGGACATGAGCAGCCTGCCCGAGAAAATAGAGCAGTACCGCCAGGTTCTTAACGATCTGGCCGCCAAAACTAAAAATATAAAAGAGTTAGAAGAGGTAAAACAAGCTTTTCTGGGCAGGAAAAAGGGCCATTTAACACTGCTTTTTGAGGAACTGAAGCAACTGCCGCCCGAGGAAAAAAAGGCAGCCGGGGTCGTTCTCAATAATTTTAAAATGGAAGTTCAGAAGACCCTGGCTGAACTCGAAGAGCAATTGCGGCGGCCCAGGGCTGAAAAAACGGTCAGTGATCTGACCTTACCCGGCAAAAGAATCTACTGGGGTGCTCCTCATCCTTTGACTCTTTTCCAGAGAAAAATAGAGAAAATATTTGTCTCCATGGGCTTTTCAGTCGAAGATGGCCCGGAAATAGAAACTGATTATTATAATTTCGAAGCCCTTAATTTCCCCCCCTATCATCCGGCCCGTGACAGCTGGGATACTCTTTACATAAACGACCAGCTACTGCTGCGGACCCATACTTCCCCGGTTCAAATCCGGGTGATGGAAAAAAAGAAACCGCCTATTCGCATCATCATCCCGGGCAAAGTCTATCGGCGGGAAACAGCTGATCCTACTCATCTGCCCATGTTTCATCAAGTCGAAGGGCTGGTGGTTGACCGGGGTATAACTTTTGCTCATCTTAAAGGAACGCTTGAATATTTTATTAAGGCTTTGTTTGGCGAAAAGGTCAAGCTTCGCTTTCGCCCGAGTTTCTTTCCTTTTACTGAACCCTCAGCCGAAGTGGACATTGAGTGTTTAGCCTGCCATGGTCAGGATAGTCAATGCCGGGTGTGCGGCGGAACCGGCTGGAAAGAAATTCTGGGAGCCGGCCTGGTTGATCCCCAGGTTTTCAAAAATGTCAATATTGACCCGGAAAAATACAGCGGCTGGGCTTTTGGCCTGGGTATTGACCGGACAGCCATGCTGGCTTATGAAATTCCCGAGATGCGTTATTTTTATGAAAATGATCTGAGATTTTTGAGGCAGTTTAACCGAAGATGAACATTTCATACGACTGGCTAAAAGAATACATTGCTCTCAACCTCCCCCCCGGGGAACTGGCCAAATATTTTGACCAGATCGGTTTAATGGTTGAATCAACTAAGGAAATTGAGGGGGATACAGTCTATGAAATTGAAACTTACGCCAACCGGCCCGATACTCTGGGCCACCTGGGTGTCGCTCGAGAACTGGCTACTCTCTTTGGCTTGCCTCTAAAAGTGCCGGCCTGGCAGCTGAGTGAACTGGAGGAGTCAACTTTTGACCTGATTGATATTCAGGTGCTGGATAGCCAGCTCTGCCCGCGTTATTGTGGCCTGGTGGTCAAAGGAGTAGCAGTTGGCCCTTCCCCGGAGTGGCTAAAGAAGCGGATTGAAGCTATCGGGCTTCGTCCCATAAATAACATAGTTGATATCAGCAATTATGTTTGTTTCTCCCTTGGCCAGCCACTTCATACTTTTGATTTGAACCGGTTAAAAGAGGCCAGAATTATTGTCAGAAGAGCCAGAAAAGGCGAGTTCATTCGCACTCTGGAAGGTCAGCCAGTGGAATTAACCCCAGATATGCTGGTCATCGCTGATGACAGTAAGCCCGTAGCCTTAGCTGGTATCATCGGTGGCGAGGAATCGGGTATAACGGAAAAGACAACAGACGTTTTTATTGAGAGCGCTAATTTTGACCCGGTGTCTATCAGGCTAACCGCCAAAAAACTTGGCCTGTCGACTGATGCTTCTTACCGCTTTGAGCGGGGCGTTGACATCAATGCGGCCCCCCTGGGAGCCAGGATGGCCGCTTCCCTACTAGGCCAGTTCGGAGGAAAAGTCTCCAGGGGCTTGCTTGATGTTTATCCCAACCAGAGGAAGCCCAAATCCGTCCCCCTGCGCCTGAAAAGAATCAGCGAACTGCTCGGGATAGAAGTGCCGGAAGAATTTGTCACCAGGACCCTCACTGCTCTCGGCCTCAAATTGAATGAGCAGAAGCCTGGAGTCTGGATAGCCGAAATTCCCAGTTTCCGCGTAGACCTGGAAAGAGAAGCAGATCTGATCGAAGAAATTGCCAGGTTTTTTGGCTATGACCGGATCCCGAGTGAAGTCACCCCAGCCCGGTCTTTTGAACTACCGGACAATAAGGAACAGGATTGTCTCTGGCTCTTGAAAGAAACTTTACTTCATTACGGTCTCGATGAAGTTATAAACTTCAGCCTGGCCGACCCGGAAAAAGAAAAAATCTGGCAAACCGGGTTACAGCCAATTGAGCTCCGGAACCCCATTTCTTCCCGGACTTCAATCCTCAGAACTTCCCTCCTGCCTGGTCTGGTAGAAAATGCTGTCTGGAATTATAATCGCGAAGCTAATGGAGTTCATATCTTTGAAACGGGTAAGGTTTATTTCTGGGAAGCAGATGGACAGCAGAGCGAAGAATTACATCTTAGCCTGCTGACCAGCGGCCGGCAAGAGCAGAAAAGCTGGGATCAACCCGCCGGTGAGACTGATTATTTTTACCTGAAAGGGGCAATTGAGGATCTGTTTTTTTACCTGGGTTATGAGGCCCCAGTTTTTGAACCAGAAGATCAGAGCTTTTTTGAGAACGGTCAGTCGGTTAAGATCTTGACTAAAAATGAAACAGCTGGCTATCTCGGGCTCATAAAGCCGGAAATAAGAAAGGCCTATGAACTGGAAAAATTAGCTTATGCCGGGGAGCTTAATCTGGCTGTTTTGTTCAATCGCCAGCCCCGGGCTTTTGTTTTTACTCCGGTTCCCAGGTACCCGGGGATGGTACGTGATCTATCCTTTCTGATCGAGGCTCAAGTCAATTTCCAGGCTATAGACGCCCAGCTGAAAAAACTTAATGTTCCTTATCTGGAGAGATTTGAAATTTATGACCGGTTTGAGGGCGGCAGCCTGCCAGCCGGTCAGATTAGCTATTCGGTCCGTTTCTTTTTCCGGCATGAGTCCCGAACTCTTCTGGCCGAAGAAGTTGACCGGGCAATGTTAAACATTATTTCTCATTTGAAATCGACTCTGAAGATTCAATTGAGGTAAGGAGGGCAAATTGACAACCGAGATTGAGCGGATTAAAATACTGGAGGGCAAAATCTCTCAGATCGTAGAACATTTTAACCGCCTTTCTGCTGAAAATGCCCGGCTGAAGGATGAAGCCAAGCAGCTCAAGGGTGAAAAAAAAGAGCTGGAAGAAAAGCTAAAAGCCTTTGGCCTGATGACCGAAGAACTTAATCAGCTTCGTCAAGAGAAGGAAGCGGTTAAAGACAAATTAGAAGCTCTAATTGCCCAGATAGAAAAATTGGGAATATGAGCGAAAAAGTAATTGAAATTGAAATTTTTGGAAATAAATACCGGATCTGCGTCAAAGGAGAAGAAGACGAAGAATATATCAGCCAGTTAACCTCCTATCTTGATCAGAAAATGCAGGAAGTGGCAGCTAAATCTCGGTCTTCAGATTTAGCCAAAATAGCTGTTCTAACTGCCTTAAATCTAGCTGATGAACTGTTTTTAGCCGAAAGGGAGGCAGCCGGTTTAAGAGAGGCTTTTGACCGGCTGGAAAATGAGCTGGCTCAACTTGAGGCTCAGGTAAAGAACTATGAATCTGATTTTAATCCACTGGAAAAACTCACCCCTTAATTTGGGAGAATTAACTATTAATTCTTTTGATAAATTAGTTCTCGAGTCTATCTCTGGCCATAAGCTTGAAGAAGACTGGTTTGATCCTGTCGGCCAGCTTAAGGGGCAACCGTCCAGCGGCGAGTCAGCCTGACACTACCTGACCTCCTTGTAAACTCTTTTGACCAGCAGTCCGGCGAGGAGGTTTGAAGATGAAAACATTATTACTGGTGGGAATTCCACTTTTAGCTATTCTGCTTTTAATCCTGATTTTTGTCTTTCTCAAACGAAGCCAGGGCCTGAAAGGTATCCTGAAAGCCGAAGAAAAAGCTAAAGAAATTGTCGCCAGAGCAGAACAGGAAGCCGAAAAAATTAAGAGGCAGGTTGAGGGCGAAGCCCGGGAAAAGGATGCTGCCCGGCAGGCTGAGTTTGAAGCTCAGACCAAGGAAAAAAGATATAAGCTGACCGAACAGGAACGCCGGCTACTCCATAAAGAAGAAGCTCTGGAGAGACGGTATCAGAATCTGGAAAGAAAAGAAAAAGAATTTTCAGTTAAAGAAAGGCGCTTGTATGCTAAGGAAAAAGAGCTGGAACAGCTCGAACAAAAAATACACGAAGCTCTGGAAAAACAGACTAAGGAACTGGAAAGAATATCAGGACTGACTCAGGAAGAAGCTAAAAATATGCTGGTTCACAAAATTGAAGATGAAGCCAAGCTCCAGGCTATTCAGACAGTCAGGAGAATTGAGGAAGAAACCAAAGAAAAAGGCAAAGTCTTAGCCCGGGAAATAATTTCCAATGCTATTCAGCGGTCAGCAGCCGAACATGTCGTTGAGACCACCGTGTCGGTGGTGGACCTGCCCTCGGATGATATGAAAGGCCGGATCATCGGGCGGGAAGGCCGTAATATCCGGGCCCTGGAGATGGCTACTGGCGTAGATATTATCATTGATGATACTCCTGAAGCTGTCATCCTGTCGAGTTTTGATCCCTTACGGCGGGAATTGGCCAGAATGGCCATCGAAAAGCTGGTGGCTGACGGCCGGATTCATCCAGCCAGAATTGAAGACATTGTCGAACAGGTCAAAGTTGAACTGGAAGAAAAAATAAAGCAGGAAGGTGAAAACACTCTACTGGAGCTTGGAATTCAGAACATGCATCCGGAACTGGTCAAATATCTGGGAAAACTTAAGTACCGGACAAGCTACGGGCAAAACGTCCTCCAGCATTCAAAAGAAGTCGCTCTGCTAGCGGCTCTGATGGCCAGGGAACTTGGCCTGGAGGTGACGGTAGCCCTGAGAGCCGGTCTGCTCCATGATATAGGCAAGGCCGTTGATAAAGACTACGAAGGAACTCATACCGAACTGTCAGTGGAGTTGACCAAGAAATACGGAGAAACTGAAGCGGTGGTTCAGGCGATTGCCTCTCATCACCGGGATATAGATTTTCCTTCGGTGGAAGCTGTCCTGGTTCAGGCGGCTGATACTCTGTCAGCAGCCAGGCCTGGAGCCCGCCGGGAACTTCTTGAAACCTATGTTCAAAGGCTGGAAAAACTCGAGCAGATTGCTACCTCCTTTGAAGGTGTGGCTAAGGCTTTTGCCCTGCAGGCCGGGCGCGAGATACGGATCATTGTTGATGCCCAGAAAATCTCTGACGATCAAGCAGCTGTCATTGCTAGAGATATAGCTCAGAAAATCAAGGAAGAGCTCGATTATCCCGGCCAGATTAAGGTAATGGTCATCAGAGAAATGAGAGCGGTAGAATATGCCAGATAATTTTAAGGTTCTTTTTATTGGAGATATCGTTGGCCGTCCCGGGCGTCAGGCAGTTAGCCGGTTTCTGCCTGACCTCAAAAAAAAATACTGCCCTGATCTGGTAATCGCCAACGGAGAAAATGCGGCGGGAGGTATCGGCCTGACCGAAGACATTGGCCGGGAACTCTTATTGCAGGTTGAGGTGCTGACTTCCGGCAATCATATCTGGGATAAGAAGGAGGTTTTCAATTACCTCGATAAAGAACCGCGGCTCATCCGGCCAGCCAATTATCCTGAAGGTAACCCCGGGCATGGCTATTACCTCTTTCAGAATGAAAATGGCATAAAGGCTGCCGTTCTTAATCTCCAGGGACGGGTCTTTATGGAACCGGTAGATTGCCCCTTTCGCCGGGCAGAAAAAGATCTTGAAACAATTTTAGCCCGGACACCCGTCGTCATTATTGATTTCCACGCTGAAGCCACTTCTGAAAAACAGGCCCTGGCCTGGTTTCTTGACGGCCGGGTATCAGCCCTGCTTGGCACCCATACTCACATTCAGACAGCTGATGATAGAATTTTACCGCGGGGAACGGCTTATATATCCGATGTTGGCATGGCTGGCGGCTTGGATTCAGTCATCGGCATGAAGCCCGAACAGGCCATCAGCCGGTTTTTAACCGGCCGGCCGCAAAAGTTTGAGCCAGCCAATAAAGGCCTGATCCTGGCGGCCGTCCTGATTGAGATTGACTCTCAGACCGGAAAAGCTTTAAGTATAAAAAGAGAAATTATGATTGAGGATAGTCTTGAAGACTGATAGCCTGATCATAAAGGACAAAGTTTATACAGTCAGCGAGCTAACTAAACTCATCAGTTTCGAACTGGAAAGCTCTTTTCCTTTCGTCTGGGTGGAAGGCGAGATTTCCAACCTGAGGCAGCCATCATCCGGTCATTATTATTTCACCCTGAAAGATGACCAGTCTCAGGAAGAAGTGCAGTTAAAGGCTGTCCTCTTTAAATTTAGCGCCTTCCGAATTCAGACCGAAAACAGGAAGAATTCGCTTCTGCCAAAATTTGAATTAAAAAATGGAATCAAGGTTATCTGCGGAGGGAAAATAGCTGTTTACCAGGCGCGCGGCGAGTACCAACTGGTAGTGGAAAAACTCGAGTTGCGGGGAAAGGGAGCCCTCCAGCTGGCTTTTGAACAGCTCAAAGAAAAGCTGCGGGCTGAAGGCCTGTTTGATGAAAAGTATAAGAAGAAACTTCCCCTTCTGCCCAAAACGATTGGCATTGTCACCTCTCCAACCGGAGCGGCCATCAGAGATATACTGCGCATTCTCGAACGGCGGTTTAACCGCCTCCATCTGGTCATTTACCCTGCTCAGGTTCAGGGTGAAGGAGCAGCTGAGCAAATTGCCGCTGGTCTCGATTATTTCAGGCAGAGAGATGACATTGATGTGGTTATCGTCGGACGGGGCGGCGGGTCAGTAGAAGACCTGTGGGCGTTCAATGAAGAGGTGGTAGCCCGGGCTATTTTTAATTGCATGAAAACCAAGCCAGTCATCTCAGCCGTTGGCCACGAAATCGATTTTACCATTGCTGATTTTGTGGCCGACATCAGAGCCTCAACCCCCTCAGCTGCGGCTGAAATGGTTGTGGCCAAGGAAGAAGAATTCAGGATTAGAATTGACCAGTTAGCCGCCCGGCTTGGTCAGGCTGAAAAGTATCTGCTCGAAATCAAAAGAAACAAGGTCAATCTCCTGGCTGAAGAGTACATCTACCGTAATTTTCAGGTGAAGCTGATGACTTTAGCTCAGCGGGTCGACGACCTGAAGACCAGGTCAGTTAGAGCGGTACTTGAAGAGAAAAGGTACATCAGTGAAAGCCGGGCGCGAGCTGAAGCCCAGGCAGAAAAGCTCAAACATCTCATCGAGCTAAAAATGAAAGATCATGAAGCCGGCTGGGAAAAGCTGTCTTCTTCTCTTTCCAATCTTTCACCTTTGAACATTCTCAAGAAGGGATATGCAATTTGCTGGAAAGCGGGTGGCCTGCTGCCAGTGGTTAAGGCCACTGAAGTTGAGCCCGGCGAAGATCTGATTGTTTCGTTTTACCGCGGGGAAATTAACTGCCAGGTCAAAGACATTGATCCCGGGATAAAAATAGAATCAAGATTCATCAAGGAGACAAAATGAATACTAAAGGTCGGGAAATGAATTTTGAAAAAGCCCTGAGTGAACTGGAGCTGATTGTTAACAAACTGGAAAAAGGCGGCCTGTCCTTAAATGAATCATTAGCCCTGTTTGAAAAAGGGATAAAATTAGCCAGATTTCTGAGATCAGAACTGGACAAAGCCGAGAAAAAGGTTGAAATTTTGATCAAGGATGAGAAGGGGGCATTGAAAGCCCGGGAATTTGAACTGGAGGATCTGGAAGCCGATTTCAGACAGGCAGAGCCAGAGGAAGAAGCCGGTCAGGAAGAACCGGACGAGGAAAACGACAAATAAACCGGAAATAATCGGCGCCCAGGAACCAATCATGGAACCAATTGATTATCTTCAGGAGAAAAGGGCCTGCCTCGAAGAGGCTCTGGCTTCCTATCTGACCGGGGATGATTCCAGGGTTTTGGCCGCCATGCGCTATGCAGTTTTCTCCGGCGGGAAGAGAATCCGTCCCATTTTGCTGCTGGTTTCAGGAGAATATTTTGGTTTAACAGAAAAAATCCTGCTGCCCTACGCCTGTGCCATTGAGTATATTCATAATTATTCGCTGATTCATGATGACCTGCCAGCTATGGACAATGATGATGTCCGGCGCGGGCAGCCAACCTGTCATAAAAAGTTTGGCGAAGCTCTGGCTCTACTGGCTGGTGATGGACTGCTGTCTCTGGCTTTTGAAATTCTGTCGGTGGCTCCCTGGCCGCCAGGCGGCCCGCAGTTAAAAGAAGAAGTCTGCCAGGACATCGCCCGGGCGGCTGGTCCGGCCGGGATGATTGCCGGTCAATGGCTTGACCTGAGTTTTGATCCGGGCGAAACGAGTATTGAGGCCTACGAAGAACTGGCTAAAAAAAAGACAGCCGGGCTGATCCGGGTTTCAGTGGTCAGCGGGGCGAAGCTGGCCTCTGCCAGCCTGCCTCAGATCAGGGCTCTTGACGACTATGGAACCAGATTGGGACTGGCCTGGCAATTGAGAGATGACCTGGAAGATATCAAAACGGACATAGTTCCTGCCGGGAATTTCCGGCCTAACCTGGCCAGGTGTCTCGGGCCCCAAAAGGCGAAAGATCAGGTCAACAACTGGCTAAGCCAGGCGATTGAAACTATAAAGAGAGCTGATATCAACTCCAGCTTCCTGGAGTATTTTGCCAGTCAGCTTGAATTCTTACCAGAGGGACAATCATGAGTCCGGAAAAACTGTTGCTTAAGATAAACTCTCCCCAGGATTTGAAAAAACTGTCACTGAATGAACTGAAGGAATTGGCCTCAGAAATCCGAGCAAAAATCATCGAGACGGTGGCCCGGAATGGCGGGCATCTGGCCTCTAATCTCGGAGCAGTCGAGCTAACTCTGGCTCTTCATTATGTTTTTGATTCTCCGCGAGACAAGATTATCTGGGATGTCGGCCATCAGTGCTATACCCACAAGTTAATTACCGGCCGGCGGGAAGCCTTCAGCCGCTTACGCCAATCGGGAGGCTTATTGGGTTACCCCAGCCGGGAAGAAAGCCAGCATGATATTTATAATACCGGTCATGCTTCTACCGCCCTGTCGGCTGCTCTCGGACTGGCCGTGGCCAGGGACAAAAAACATGAAGACTATAACGTCATCGCGGTAGTTGGAGATGGCAGCTTGACTGGCGGGGCAGCTTACGAAGCTTTAAATCAAATTGGGCACCTCCGGGAGAGATTAATCATTGTTCTGAATTATAACGAAATGAGCATCTCGCCAAGCGTCGGGGCTCTGTCCAGCTATCTGTCATATATGGCTTCCGGCCAGCCCTTTTTGAAGATGAAAGAACAGGCCAAATCAGTCTTGAGGTCTATTCCAAAAATTGGGCGTCCTTTAATAAAAACTGCCCGGGCTTTTGAAGACCTGATGAAGAAGACTTTTTTCCCCGGCATCTTTTTTGAAGAGCTGGGGATCCGTTATGTCGGCCCGATTCACGGGCACAGTCTTCATTCCTTAATTGAAGCTTTTGAAAATGCCAGGGAATATCCGGGCCCGGTGCTGGTTCACTGTGTTACTCAGAAAGGAAAGGGGTACCGGCCGGCCCAGCTTGACCCGGAAAAATTTCACAGCTCTTCACCTTTCAATATTAATACCGGGGTCCCAACCCGTCAGGAGAACAACCCAACTTTTTCTCAAGTTTTCGGTGAAGCCATAGCTGATCTGGGCAGCCAGGATGACTCGATCCTGGCCATCACCGCTGCTATGACTGATGGCACCGGGCTTAATAGGTTTGCGGCTGAACATCCTGACCGGTTTTTTGATGTAGGTATAGCCGAGCAACATGCGGTTAATTTTGCGGCGGGCCTGGCTATAGCTGGTCTTAAGCCGGTAGTCGCTATTTATTCTACTTTCCTCCAGCGGGCCTATGATCAGATTTTTCATGATGTTTGTTTAATGGATTTGCCAGTAATTTTCGCCCTCGACCGGGCAGGCTTGGTGGGAGAAGACGGCCCAACTCATCAGGGTATTAATGATATTGCTTACCTCAGACACCTGCCAAATATGATCCTGATGGCTCCCAAGGATGAAAATGAGCTTCGTCAGATGATTTATTCTGCTTTCCAGTATGGGCATCCAGTCGCCATCAGGTTTCCCAAAGGTAAAGGCTTCGGAGTCAAGGTCGACCCCAATTTTTCTTTTCTGCCCGCTGGCCAGGCAGAACTGCTGAAACCTGGGCAGGACCTGATTATTGCTTATGGCTATCCGGTCCATACCGCTCTGGAAGTGGCCAACCGGTTGGAAGAAAAGGGCCTGTCCTTAGCTGTCATCAATGCCCGCTTTGCCCGGCCGCTGGATAAAGAGTTGATTATCAGCCAGGCTCAAAAAGCCAGGACGATTTTCACTCTGGAAGAGGGTATTCTGGAAGGAGGCTTCGGCACTGCCGTCAGGGAGCTTCTCGACCGCCAGGGGTTGTATCAGTTCAGGTTCAAAAGTTTTGGCCTGACTTCAGCTCTTTACCCGGTGGGGAAGGCAGAAGAGATAAGAAAACTGCTGAGGCTCGATGCTGATAGCCTGGTGGAAGATATCAGCCGCTTTTATTCGAGCTAAAGGCGCTCCGGTCACCCAGCAAAATGAATAAAATCAGACTTGATTTCCTGCTGGTCGGGCAGGGATTAGCCCCCAGCCAGGAGAAGGCTCAGGCTCTAATTATTTCCGGCCAGGTCAAAGTCAATGGCCAGGCTGTCACCAAACCAGGCACCCTGATTAGCCCGGATTCTGCTCTGGCTATTGAGCAGTCTTTCCCCTACGTGAGCCGGGCCGGGGCTAAACTGGCCAGGGCTCTTCAGGTTTTTCCGGTCAAAACCCGGGGAGTTACCGCTCTTGACATTGGCTCATCAACTGGCGGTTTTACCGATTGCCTCCTCCAGGCAGGAGCCCGCCAGGTCTATGCAGTTGATGTTAATATCAAGCAACTTGACTGGAAACTGGCCCGGGATCCCAGGGTCAAGACTATTGAGAAGAACGCTCGTTATCTGGAGCCCTCCGACTTAAAAGACGGGCCAGAGCTGGTGGTCATGGATGTGTCCTTTATCTCTATCCTCAAGATCCTGCCAGCTGTAAAAAATATAATCAAACAAGGAGATCTGATCGCCCTCGTCAAACCTCAGTTTGAGGCCCGTCGAAACCAGGTGGGCAAAAAAGGTATAATCAGAAACAGAGAAACCCACCGCCAGGTGCTTGAGCAAGTGCTGGCTGGAGTAGTCTCTCTTGGCTTTAGTGTCCAGGGGCTGGTGGCCAGTCCTGTTTTAGGACAAAAGGGCAATCAGGAATTTCTGGTCTGGTTAAAGCCTGAGGCCGGCGGCCTGAGCCAGAATAACCTGAAAAAGATCGTTGAGGAGACGTTAACCGATGGACAGGAAGAAAAAAATTGACCAAATAGGAATTGCTATTAAGCCGCATGCTCCGGGAATAGAAAAAATCCTGAAGGAGATCATGAGCTATCTTGAAAGGCAGGGGATTAATTGCCTGCTGGAAGAAGTGGCAGCTCGGAAGCTGAATTTATCTGGCGGTTGCCGGCGGGAAGACCTGGCGGCCTTAAGTCAGGCCATCATCGTTCTGGGTGGAGACGGCACCCTGCTAAGTATAGCCGCCCCGGCTGCCAGAGCCGGTGTACCGGTCATCGGGCTGAATCTTGGCCGCCTTGGCTTTTTGACTGAAATTCCTGTCGACGAGGCTTTTCCCGTCCTGGAAGCCTTTTTAAAGGATGAGAATGGCTTCATCAGCCAGCGGACTCTGCTTGAGGTGAAGTATAAAGATCAGGCCGATCTCTGTTTGAATGATGTGGTTTTGAATAAAGGGGCTCTGGCCCGGATGATAGAGATGTTGATTTATATCAACGGGCAGGAAGTGACCAGGTTAAAAGGAGATGGCTTAATTTTATCCAGTCCAACCGGCTCTACGGCTTATTCTCTTTCAGCTGGAGGGCCAATCGTTCACCCTGGAGTCGAGACTATCATTCTGACTCCAATCTGCCCCCATACCCTGTCTTTCCGGCCATTGCTGATTCCGGCTGATTCAGACATCAAAATTAAATTGTTATCACCGGAAGAAAAAGTCTTTATCACTATTGACGGGCAAAGAGGACAGACCATTGATAAGAATGAAATAATTGAAATCAGGAAATCTGTTCTGGAACTTCAGCTGGTGACCTCTCCCTGGCGCAGCTATTACAACCTGGTTAAAGAAAAGCTTGGCTGGGCTGAATAGCCCGGGTTAATTTAATTCTCTCCTGTAAGGCAGTTCCCTGTTGGTTTGATTTTTGAATCTAAGACAGCTATTATTTTTATCTAAGGGAAAATGCTGAAAATTGCTCTTCTTACCCCGGAATTATCTCCTTATGCCAGATCAGGCGAGCTGGCCGAAGCCATAGCTGGATTGGCCAAGTACCTGGCCAGGGCTGGTCATGAAGTATCTGTTTTTCTGCCTTATTACCGCCGGTCTGAACTTGAATCCCTTAACAAAAAAGCTCTTCAACCTGAGCTTCTGGTGCCGGTTGGCTCTAAGAAGCTCCAGACCGCAGTTTTCAAGGCTGAAGTTGATAAATACAGCCTTTATCTTATTGATCAGCCAAAGTATTTTCACCGGGATTATATCTATGGCTCGCCTAAGGGTGATTATCTCGATAATGATGAAAGGTTTATCTTTCTTAACCGGGCGGTCTGCGAATTCCTCGCTGCTTCCAGAATGAAGCTGGATGTAATTCACTGCCATAACTGGGCAACCGCCGTTGCGCCTCTTTTCCTAAAATCGATTTATCAAAAAAAACCGAACCTGAAAAAGGCAGCTGCTCTTCTGACCATCCATAATTTTTCTTATCAGGGAGAATTCCCGGCCGAATCTCTCGGACTGACCAGTCTTAGCTGGAACTATCTCAATTCCCATCAGTTAGCCTTCAGGGGTAAATTTAATTTTCTGAAGGCCGGCATACTTTTTTCAGAAGTGGTTAATACGGTCAGTGCAAGCTACCGGGACGAAGTTTTAAAGCATCATCAAGAAGTCAGCAGTTTATTCTCAAAAAGGAATAAGCCGCTTTACGGCCTGAGAAATGGTTTAGACACTGAAGAGTGGAACCCGGCCACTGATCCCCTGATTCCGGCCAATTTTTCCCCTGCTGACCTCTCCGGGAAAAAAGCCTGTAAAAGACAGTTGATTAAAGACTTTGGCCTGCAGCTCAATGAAACCAGGCCGGTGTTAGCTGTGGTTGGCTATCTGACCAGATTAAAAGGTATAGAGCTGATCCTTGAAGCCATTAATGATCTCCTGGATCTGGATTGCGGTCTGGTAGTAGCCGGGCAGGGCAATGAGATTTATGAACAGGCGCTTTTGAAGCTTCAGGACATTCACCGGGGAAAACTGGGCGTTCAGCTCGATTTGAGCCCAGGATTTTTTCACCGGGTGATCGCCGGCGCTGATCTTTTATTGATGCCTTCGCTCGAAGAGCCCTGCGGGCTAACCCTGATGCAAGCTATGAGATATGGAACGGTACCGGTAGCCAGGTCAGTCGGCGGTTTGCGGGAATCGATGGAGCCTTTCTCTCCAGAAAATAATTCCGGTCATAGTTTTGAGTTTGGCGACTATTCCAGCCAGGCCTTTTTAAGAGCGGTGAGAGAAGCCCTGACCTTTTACCGGCAGCCGGAGGTCTGGTCAAACATCATGTCCCGCTGTCTAGATCAGAATAATTCCTGGACACGGGTTATTTCTCAATATGAAATTCTTTATCAAAAAGCCGTCAGGTTAAAAAGGAGGTCAGGATGAGCAATAAAGTTCTTCAACTCAATGAAAGCAATTTCGAGCAGGAAGTACTTAAGTCCAATTTGCCAGTGCTGGTTGATTTCTTTGCCCCCTGGTGTGGACCCTGTCAAATGGTGGCACCAGTGATAGAAGACCTAGCTGAAAGTTATCAGGGGAAACTAAAGGTGGTCAAACTCAATGTTGACGAGAATTCAGGCCTGTCGAGCCGCTATCAGATCCTGAGCATTCCGACTATGATTCTTTTCAAGAACGGGCAGCCGGTTGATTCTCTGACCGGAGCTTCAACTAAATCCAAGCTGGAAACTTTTTTAGGACGTCACCTTCAGCCGGTCTGAAACAAATACCTGATCAGGCTGGCCGGGAACGGTGATAGCTGGCCAGTTCATTGTTTTCATTCATAATGGCCACCAGTTCAGCTCCCCACAGCAAAATAACCAGGGAAGACGAGATCCAGAGAAGGAAAAAAATAACAGAAGTCAGGGTACCGGCCAGGACTCTGGACAGCACCAGGCCGACCGCTGAAAAGTGGATCGCATAGAAAGCAAAACCCCTTTTAAATATCTCCCAGAAGACAGCAGTAATAGCGGCTCCGAGCAGAGCACTGCGGGTCTGAACTCTGACCTCGGGTATAAACTTATAAAGGATAAAGATCATTAAAAAAGTTAAGAAGAAGGGCAGAAGATACTGAAAGAAGAAGCTGTTCAGGACATTAACCGCCTGGGGATTAATAAATCCGGAAAAAACCGGGCTCTGGCGGAGCAATTGCTGGAAGGCAATCCAGACAGCAGTAATTGATAAAGACAGCAGTAAGAAAACACCGATAAGAAGCATAACCACATATTCAATCAGCCGGTTATAAATAAAGGAATGATTATATTTAGCCCGGAAGATCCTGTTGATGGTGGTTAGCAGATTCGAAAAGAGGAAAGAGGCGGCGATTAGAGACCCGATAATCCCGAACCAGCCCAGATTGGACAGACTGCCGCCTAAGGCTTGAAGCTTTTGGAAAAAAGCCGGATCCATCTGAGCAAAAAATTCATCAGTAAAAATATTTAAACTGCGGAAAATAAGTTCAGAATTACCAAGAATTTTCCCCCCAAGAAAGGCGAAGAGGGCAATTAAAGGAATCAGGCCAAGCAGAGAGAAATAAGAAATAACGATGGCCGCGGTAAAACAGCGGTCATCGTTAAACCTTTTCCAGGAAGCTAGAATAATTTGAAAAAAATTAACAGCCATCTATCAGGTCAGCAGGACGGCAGCTTAATCAATAAGCTCCCCATTTGACCATGAGGATGATGATGGTGATGAGCAAAGCATAAATAACCAGCGTTTCAATCAACACCAGGCCGAAAATCAGGATACCGCGGATATTCTGCCCGCCAGCCGGGTTGCGGGAAATGCTCTCGCAGGCTGAAGTTATGGCTTTAGCCTGGCCGAAAGCTCCGGCGACCACGGCGACAGTGATCACGGCTCCTCCCACGATTAGCGACAGCTTAAATAGAGAAGCCCGGGCCGGATCAACAGTCTGGGCAGCCAGCGGACTGAAAGAGACCATCAGGGAAAAAAGCAACAGGGCTAAGGTCTTACCTTTTTTTGTCATGTAAAATACTCCTTTTGGTTATATTCTCAATCATTCTTGTTCTTCCTCCACCGCTCCGGCTAAGTAGATGCAGGTCAGCAAAACAAAGACATAAGCCTGAATGACAGCAGTAAAAATGGCTATAGCCATAAAAGGCAAAGGTAAAAGATAGGGAATGATGGATAGCATGATCAGAATTAATAATTCTTCAGAAAAAATATTGCCAAAAAGACGCATGGAAAGCGAAACCGGCCGGGACAAATGGGAAATGATTTCAATTGGCAGGAGCAGCGGGGCCAGAAATGGGTTTCCGCCCGTAAAGTGCTTCAGATAGCCGAACAAACCTTGAGCTTTAATCCCCTGCCAGTGATAATAAAGCCAGACAACCAGAGCGCAGCCCAGAGTCACATTCAATTTACTGGTTGGAGCCATAAAACCGGGAATTAAGCCAAGAAGATTAGCAGTTAGAATAAAAAGTCCGACCGAAGCCACCAGAGGCAGGTATTTTCTGCCTTCTAAGCCCATCGTATCGTCAATCAGGCCTTCAAAGAAATCAATCAGGCTCTCCAGAATAACCTGGGACCTGGTGGGAACAAGCTGCAATCGCCGGCCGAAAAGGCCCAGAAGGATAGATAGTAAAACAACTACTATAATACTCATGACCACATAGTCTGGTATCAAGTGGTAGGGATCTTTAACTTCCTGGCCGAAGACTCTGAGGACAGCTGCCACCACCGGGCCAAAAATCAGATTAAAGCCCTGGACCAGGGGAAGAGAATGCTCTAAGCCTTCCATTGTTTTATATTCACCAGGTTTCTGATGGCTTCTATCAAGACGGCTACCACCATTGAAGAAAAGCCGGCAACGAAAGCAATAACCTTTCCTCTAAAGATAAAAATTATAGCCAAAAAGATCAGGCAAATCAATAAAAGGCGCAGGCTGAACAGGACCAGGGCCCTCTTCACCAGGACAGTTCTCTTTCCGCCGAGATAACGGTTAACAAAAGATTTCAGGCTAATAAAGCCAACGGCGGCCAGGATGGCTCCCCCGGCCACCAGAACCGCCGAGACGGGATCAAAGAATAACAGAACTAAAATCGAGGCCAGACAACCTATAGCTAAAGTCTCAACCGGAACTCTTTTTAAAGATTTTTCAAACTGATCGGGAGAGGTTATTTCTTCCATCTGACACCTGATTTACTCATCTTCCTTTTTATTGAGGCTGTCCGGGGCTTCATTTTCTCTTAAATATTTTCTTATCCCGCGGAAAAGATTCAATAATCCTGATATTATACCGAAGACCAGCCAGATAAGCAGCAGATAAGGCTCGGTTTTAAACCAGCGGTCAAGTAAATAACCAATAGCCAGGCCGACAGCAATCGAGGAGGGCAAAATCAGGGCTAAAGAGGACACCGCTGTCATCTTCTTAAAATCAGGGCGAACCAATGATTTCCTCTCCTCCAGATAAAGCTACCTTTTTCTTGCATTAATCACTATAATATTCAATAATAAATCTTAATTTGTTGTCTTATCAACAGAAAAAGGGTAAAAGTCAGTTCAGGCATGGAGAAGAGAAGTTGATTGCTCGCAGGCAGAGGGGACCTGTTTTGTTCATCTCGATGAGCCTGTTTATTATTCTGCTGGCCGGGGGCAGCACCAAACTGGCTGCTCAGTCCACTTCGTCCGGGCATCAGCTGGTTACTGACCCTTTCTATCTCAAGGTTTTTGAAGAAGCCAGAGCCAACTTTAACCGTGGCGATTATAAAAAGGCCTTTGAGAATTTTAAGATAGCTGCTTTCGGCTTGCTGGATGAGCCTGATCTTCTCGGCCAGGCCTATGTTTATCTGACTGTTTCTGCCTATCAATTAGGCCAGGCAGATCAGGTAGAACATTATCTTGATCAAATTTCGCGTCTCAAATTGTTTGGCCGGATTTCTGCTTCTACACTCCCTAAAGAGGTCAAGGACAAATTCAAGGAAATTTGTGACAGCTATAAAATTTTAACCAGCGGTTAATCTTCCGGTCAGCCTTAGAGGCTTTTTTTCATTTCAACTTTAGGCCAAGAGCTGAAGCTATATCTTTATCGGTTATTGCCCGGCCTTTTTCCCGGAAAACGAGGCCAAAGCTTCCATCAAATTCCCACATGGCCCAGCCGATCCGATACTTATCGAGAGCCAGCCGGACATCCCTGATCCAGGCCCGGCGAAATGGCGGCAAGCAATAGTCCCGGTAAGCTCCAAATTCGTTGCAGAAAAGCCTGACTCCGTATTTTTCTGCCCAGTCTACGGCTTTAAGAATTTCGGTTTCAATTTTCTGACCGTCCCAGCGCTCTTCCCCATAAGTCCGGAGATATTTCTTCAAATTCTCATCTTCAACTAAGGAAATGGCTTTTTCTACCGCTGCCGGTGAAGAGGGGTAAGGAACCTGCCTGAGATCCTTTTCATAAGGTGCACCCCAGGTTGCCCCCTGGTGAGTAAAGAGATGAGGATCATAAAAATGAAAATTATACCAGACATTAGGGTCATCAACCGGCTGAAGGCTGAGCAACCCCGGTAGATTAGACCACAGGGCGCCAGTCGCCAGCAGAGTGTGGTCAGGCATTTTTTCTCTTATGGCCTGCAATAGTTGTTTTTGAATTGGCGGCCATTTATATTCTTCTAACAGAAAAACCGGTTCATTCATCGGTTCAATCAACAGCCAGTCAGGATCGAAGATGGCCAGCTTCTCAGCCAGGTGCTGCCAGAAATTGATAAATTCAGCGGTGAATTTTTCGTCCTGGCCGAGAGGACCAGAATAATTGGAACCACCGGTTTTTTGAGAAATACTGTGGAGATCAAAATTAACAGCCAGGCCGCTCTTCAGGATAATTTTTATTCCGGAGAGTAGAAGTTCGAGGGCAGCCGGATCAAGCCTGTCATCCCGGTCGGGAGCATAAATGTTGGCCATATCAACTGGCACCCTCACAAAAGTAAAACCCAGTTTTTTAATCAGACTGAGATCACCGGCTGAATATCTTTTTGGGAGCGGCTGGAGTTCTCCCTGATTTAGCCAGAACCAGTAAGGCAAGTTTAGGCCGCGGAGAAAATGACTGAACCTGACAGTTGATGTACGTATTTCATCTGATTTGAGCTGAGAGCCATTCAGGGTAATCACCAGGAGAAAGCTTAAGACCAGAAGGCTAGATATTTTTTTCAGTTTTGTTTTCAATTTATCTCCTTTTTTACCGGCTCCCGGTTTTTCCTGGTTTAAGGATAAACCGCCATTTTTTTTGTGACCAGTAGGGGCCGGCATAATCAATACCTATCCTGGGGGTTCTCTCCAGTTGGGCGGGCTTAATGGTCTCTCCTCTATCCTCAACCCAGATAATTTTAGACCTGGTTAAATCTTCCCCGTAAAAAGATTTATCCAGCTGTAAATAGCGGCAGAGCTTGCCCGGCCCTGAGGCCAGCTCTTTACTTTCGCCGGGAACTTGGAGAGCTCTGATTAAGACACATTCGGGCTTTCCGGCCTGGCCGGTGGTAATATTTAATTGCCAGTACATCCCGTAGACCAGATAGATATAGATGTGTCCGCCAGCCAGATATTCTACCCGGTTGCGGGGAGTCACCTTACCTCCGTAAGCATGCGAAGCCTTATCTTTTGGTCCGATATAGGCTTCGGTCTCAACGATTTTACCGGTTAGCTTTTTTGAACCGGCTATTCTGACAATATATTTACCGAGCAGTTCGCGGGCTACTTTTAAGGTTGATTGCTCATAAAAGCTGCGGCCTAATCTTCTGATTTTATCGCTCATCCTTTTTTATCCTGCTTTAATATTATAGTTCTTAAAGCCTTTCTCCGTCCCACCCCTTTCTGGTCTGAAGGCCGATTAATCACTGGTTAAAAACCTAACTCTTTAAGACGGGAGGCCAGTTCTTCCTTTTCGGCCTGCCCGCCTGGCCACTTTCTTTTAAAGCGGTCAAGAAATCCAGGGTTGGCCGCCTCCTGACCTTTTATTGCCTGTTGAATTTTCATTTTTTCTTGCTCAGAGAGAAGCAGCCATTGTTCGAAAAAAACGACCAGCGTACGGCTCAGCAGAAACTCATCATGAGGAGCCCGGTTGATGGCTTCCCAGCAGAGTTCCCGCCCTTTGTCAGCATAAACCGGCAGGGGATAGTTCATCAAGAAATAGACCTTGCTTAGCTCCCAGAAAGCGGCATAATCAACCGGTCGTAAAAAGATGGCCCGTTTTAAAGCTTCTGAAGCCTGGCCGAGATAGGATTCACTTTTTTCAGGCTGGCCGAATTCAATTTCAGCCATGGCTCTTAGCAGCCGCAACCGGCCCAGCTCTAAATAAAACTCAGGCGAAGAATACCAGCTGACTGCCCGCTGGAGTCTTCCCTGCAGTTTTCCAAAATCTCTTTCCAGACTGCGCATCTTCATTTTTTCGGATTGATAAAGGCTGAAGTGATAGTGACCCAGATAAGAACAGACCGAGACAGCCAGACCGGCTAAGCAGACAATTAACAGGAAAATCTTTTTCCCTCCGGGCCGGCTTTTAGCCAGATCAGTCACGTTCATGTCCTTTCAGATCTTCGTCACTAAAATCCCTCGAGCCAAACAGTGGAATCTTGAGGCTAAGAACAAAAAGAGATAGCCAGACGATAGCATTTCCGGGCATCCTGAGGCTGAAGTCGGTTAGGCTATGGAAAAAAAGAGCCATAACTCCCATCAGGGCGCCTAAGGACAGGCCGCGGGTTAGAGAATCACCGGTCTTAAAATAACGTCTTACTCCCAAACCGAATAGCCATAATCCACTGAGAATTAGGGCTCCGCCCCCGGCCAGGCCAGCTTCGCCGGCCATTTCCAGATAATCATTAT
>JAGOPD010000046.1 GCA_017992175.1 Candidatus Saccharicenans sp. | reverse complement strand
GGTCTGAATCTTAAATCGAGGTCAAAATTACAGCCAGTATACCGGACAGAAAGACTCCATCAAAAGTGCCTGCTCCTCCGATAGAAGCTACCGGTGCCCCCAGACCGGGTATTTTTTTAAGATTCATCAGATCAGCTCCGATCAAGGTTCCGAGCGTGCCAGAAACATAGGCAATAACCGGGGCTGAATGTAAACCTTCAGGGGCAATCAGCGAAACCAGGAAAGCTACCAGGGCGGCCACCACCGGCGGGAAGAGGGCCGGAGTGGCGATACCCAGTCCCTGAACGGGACGGGCCACCCGGTTGATAAGGAAAGCCACAATGACCGTAGCCAGAACAAAAAGCCAGAGAATGGATCCCCAGCGGGAAATAACATAAAGGCTTATTAATCCGGGAATAATCGCCCCGCCAACATTGACCGCCAGAATAGTTGTATCGCTGGCCGCGGCTACTGGCACCTGGAATTTCCAGCCATAGAAATTGACAACCTGTTGCTCTATTAGCTGGCCGGAATGCATCTTTTTAACTGGAATATTAATACCACTCCCCAGCAAAGACAGAAAGAGCAAGAGAAAGACGGCGTCAGGCGGCAGGCCAAGCCGGTGAAAAGCAAAAGAGATAACCCCTAATTTCAGCAAAAAGAACAGGCCGCCGAGAATAATAAAATAACCAAGAAGAAAAAGAAGAAGAACAGGCAAAAAGAACATTGGCTTTTACACCTCACTCTGGAAATGATTCTTCTTAATAATACATTCATCAGCGCATAATAGAAAGAAATTTAATTACTGGTTTTAAATTTTGAGGCCTGGCCTCCGTTAAGAGTTAGAAAAGAAACAATATAAAAATTTTATCTACGTTATCTACCAAATCGCTTCAAGAAATAATAAAATCTATCCTGTTTAAAATTCATAAAACTTTCCTAAAAGGTAAAACTAAATGCAGACCAAAGTCTCAAAGGCCAAAACTGAGCTAATCGTCGCCAGTGTTCTGTTAGCCCTTCTTTTTGTTCTAGCTCCGGCCCAGGCAGCCAGAGTTAAAAATGTTATCCTTTTCATCGGTGATGGTATGGGCGTCAGCACCATGAGCTTGGCCCGCTGGTTTAATGACAGCCAGCCACTGAGCTGGGATCAATATGTCTGCGGGCTGGTCAGGACCTATTCGGTTGATAATCCGATTACCGACTCCGCCGCTGCGGCCACTGCCATGGCCACCGGCTACAAAACAAAGACTGGTTTTCTGAGTGTCCTGGCAGACGGTCAGGACAGAGCCCCGGTTGCTACTATTCTCGAAGGGGCAAAATTAAGCGGCAAATCAACCGGCCTGGTGGTGACCTGTAACCTTCAGCATGCCACCCCGGCCGCTTTTGCTGCTCATTATCCTTACCGGGCTGATTATGAAGCTATCGGCGAGCAGATGGTCTATACCGGTGTTGATGTTCTGCTGGGCGGAGGGCTCAAGTATTTTACTGGAAGAAAAGATAGAGAAGACCTGCTTCAGGTGCTCAAGCAGAAAGGTTATGCCATCATCACCAGCCCGGAGGAGTTGAGGTCAGCCGGAAGCTCGAAGCTGGCTGGACTTTTTGCTGAAGTAGATCTGTCCTACGACCTGGACCGCGATCCCGCCAAAGAGCCATCGCTGGCTGAAATGACTGGAGCTGCCATAAATCTTCTGTCCAGAAATAAAAACGGCTTTTTCCTGATGGTCGAAGGCAGCAAAATAGACTGGGCTAACCATGATCACGATCCGGTAGCCGCGGTGACCGACATGATAGCTTTTGACCGGGCCGTCAGAGTAGCGCTTGATTATGCCCTTAAAGAGAAGAACACGGCGGTAATTGTAGTGGCCGACCATTCAGCCGGAGGCCTGACGATCGGCAATGAAAAAAGCCCGTCAAAATCCGGTGGGGAAAAAGTTGGTGGCTTCGTTAATCCTTTAAAAGCGGCCAAAACAACTGGCGAAGGTCTGGAAAAGCTTCTCCGGCCGGAGATGAGTGCGGCTGAAGTCAAATCCATTGCCGGTGAGCATTACGGCCTTGGCGATCTGACTGAAGAAGAGCTCAAGACGATCATGGATTATCTGGCTGAAGCCGCTAAGAATTCGAAGCAGTCAGGAAAACTTAAATCCATAGTGGGTCCGATGATGAGTAAAAGGGCCATGATTGACTGGACAACCAGTGGTCATACAGGAGAGGAAGTAACCCTGGCCGTTTATCATCCAGAAGGGCTCAGGCCAACTGGTGTAATTGAAAATATAGATATCGCCCGTTATGCGGCGGGGCTAATGCAGATAAATCTTGAAACTATAACCAGAGAGTATTTTATTGAAGCCGAAGCAGCCTTCAAAGCCAGAGGAGCTCAGGTTGAATTGGACCTGACCACCGATCCGGCCAACCCCATGCTTAAAGTCAAAAAAGGCAGTCGGACTATCGCCATTCCAGCCAACAAGGATTTTGTTGAAATAAATGGGGCCAGAGTCCAGACCGGGCTGCTCAACGTCTATAACCGGAAAAATTTCTATGTCTCCCGCCAGGTCCTCAACCTTCTGGAAAAATAGGGACACAATCTATATTTCCTATTTTTTTAAAGGCCATAGACACGTTTATAAA
>JAGOPD010000028.1 GCA_017992175.1 Candidatus Saccharicenans sp. | reverse complement strand
GCCCGGCCCAGCAGCAATTTTCTGGTCATGCCTTTACTGTAAGTTCCAACTTTATCTTTCAACCTGACTCCCAGGTCGCTAATCTGCTGGCCGCGGCTGACATACTCTTTAATTTCTTCCTGGTTGCCGGCATAAAACTTAGCCATAAACTCCAGATAATCCTGGCCTCTCATATTACGATAGGCTCCTGCTTCCTCAGGCAGATAACTTATTTTCTCCCGGAATTTTTCCGGATTTTTTTTAAGGTCGAAGCCGAGAAAAGTGACCCGGCCAGCTGAGGGGGTGAGCAGAGTGGCAATTATCCTCAGGGCCGTCGTCTTGCCGGCTCCATTTGGGCCAATTAAGCCAAAAATTTCTCCCTGGTCAACCTTAAAGCTAATACCTTTTAGGGCTTGCAGCTGACCATAATTTTTTTTCAAGCCTTCAACTTCAAGAACAGGGGTCATCCAGTCCTCCTTTTTCTCCGGTTAGACATTCACGGCCAGAAGCCCTGGTTCATCCGGATCTAATCTGAAAAATTATCAAGCCTAATTATCATTGAAAAGCAACTATTTTTCAACTCGCCATCTCAAAAAAGATAAACGAGGGCTTGAGAATGGGAGGTTAGCCGGCAGCCAAACGAAGCCTTTTCCTCTGGCTTGACCCGCGGCTTTTCCGGCTTCTGGCTTAATATTTTTAAATAAGGCTGAGAAATAATATCATTTCGGCCTGTTATCCAGGGAGACCGTTACTGGCCAAACAGGCTTAATCAGGTTTTTTTTCGCTGGCTGCTTCATCCGCCGGCCACAAGCCAACCATCTGTCTTATTTTCTGCTCTAACTGGTTGGCCAGTTCTTTGTTTTCTTTCAGGAGCTTTTTTACATTTTCCCGGCCCTGACCCAGCCTTTCACCATTATAGGAGTACCAGGTGCCGGTTTTCTCTAAGACCCCGTATTGAATTCCACAATCAACCAGGTCACCTTCGCGAGAAATGCCTTCGCCGAAAATGATATCAAACTGGGCTTCCCGGAAAGGCGGAGCCAGTTTATTCTTGACGATTTTTACTTTGGCCCGGCTGCCAACCACCTCTTCGCCTTCTTTGAGAGTAGCCAGTTTTCTGATATCGATCCGGAGTGAAGCATAAAATTTAAGAGCCCGGCCACCGGTCGTTGTTTCAGGAGAACCGACGAAGACTCCAATCTTCTCTCTGATCTGGTTAATAAAAATGAAGCAGGTTTTGGACCGGCTGACAATCGCGGTCAGTTTGCGCAGAGCCTGAGACATCAATCTGGCCTGAAGCCCCATGTGAGCATCTCCCATTTCACCTTCCAGCTCAGCTTTGGGGACCAAGGCGGCCACGGAATCAACCACAATGACATCCACCGCTCCGCTCCTGACCAGGACTTCGGCAATTTCCAGACCCTGCTCTCCGTAGTCTGGCTGAGAAATCAACAGATCATCAACATTAATGCCAATTTTGGAGGCATAGAGAGGGTCAAGGGCATGTTCAGCATCAATGAAGGCTGCCTGGCCGCCGCGTTTTTGAGCTTCAGCGATTACATGGAGGGCCAGCGTGGTTTTACCGGTTGCTTCAGGACCAAAGATTTCAATTACCCGGCCGCGGGGAAATCCGCCTATGCCCAGGCTCAGGTCAAAAGCAATGGAACCGGTCGGAATAACTTCGGCTTTGACCGCAGCTTCCTTCTGGCCCAGTTTCATCACGGCCCCTTTGCCGAATTGCTTTTCAATCTGGGATAAAGCTGCATCCAGAGCTTTCACCCTGGAAGTTTGCTTCTGTTCGATTTCTTCTGTTTTCATTTAGGCCTCCAAAATGTCCACCTTCGAGCTCCTGCCAAAGAAACCAGAGGCTCGGCCGTCTTAAATCATGCCAGTTATTTTCCCCGTTTCATCCACATCAATTTTTTCAGCAGCTGGAGCTTTGGGTAAGCCAGGCATGGTCATTATATCACCGCACTGAACAACGACAAAGCCGGCCCCGGAACTCAGCGAAGCATTGGTCAGAGTCAGATTCCAGCCTCGCGGCCGGCCAGTTTTTTTAGAATCATCAGACAGGGAAGCCTGGGTTTTAGCCACACAGACCGGCAGATTGGCCAGGCCGAGCTGTTCATAGAGTTCAATCTTTTTTCTGGCTGCCGACTCGACTTTAACCCCGTCGGCTCCATAAATTTTAAGGGCAATGGCTTCTACCTTCTTCAATAGAGGCAGCTCGGAAGAATATAAATATTTAAAATCCGGTTGGTCCTCAGCCATCGCTTTGATGACTTCGGCCGCCAGCTCCAGACCGCCTTCGCCGCCCTGATTATAAACATTGCTTAAGGCATAGCGGGCCCTTTCCTTCTTGACCAGTTCAGTCCAGAGATCAATTTCCGATTGGTGATCAGCCGGGAAGAGATTCAAAGCTACCACAAAGGGCACGCCAAAAATCTTTAAGTTTTCAATATGTTTTCTTAAATTATCGAAGCCGGCTTCTACTGCCTTAGCATTTTCCTGGCCTAAATCGCTAATTTTTACCCCGCCATGATATTTTAAGGCTCTTAAGGTTGAAACCAGGACACAGGCGGCCGGGGCTGGCACCTGACCGGTTCTAACCACGATATCAAAAAACTTTTCGGCCCCCAGATCAGAAGCAAAGCCGGTCTCGGTCACCACATAATCAGCCAGGCTCAGAGCTAGCCTGGTGGCGATAATCGAATTGGTTCCATGAGCGATATTGGCAAAGGGGCCGCCGTGAATAAAAGCTGGTGTCCCCTCCAGAGTCTGGACGAGATTCGGATTGATAGCGTCTTTGAGAAGAGCTGTCATGGCTCCATCGGCTTTAATATCCCGGGCAAAGACCGGCCGGCCATCAGCCGAAAAACCAACCAGAATATTGCCGACTCTAACCTTCAGATCCTTTAGATCACTGGCCAGACAGAGGATAGCCATGACTTCGGAAGCAGCGGTGATATCAAAACCGGTTTTACGGGCAAAGCCCTGAAAGGTTTCATCGGCTCCGATTACCACCTGGCGGAGAGCCCGGTCATTCATATCGAGCACTCGTTTCCAGGTAACTGTCCGGCCATCGAGCAGTCCGGCCGGGCCATCAAAATGAATCCGGTTATCAACCATAGCCGCCAGCAAATTATGAGCGGCGGTCACGGCATGGATATCACCGGTAAAATGAAGATTAATCTCTTCCCGCGGGACAACCATGGCTTTTCCACCGCCGGTGGCTCCTCCCTTGATTCCAAAAACCGGTCCCAGGGACGGCTCGCGCAGAGTCAGGCAGGCTTTCTTTCCCAGGCGGCTGAGTGCATCGGACAGGCCGATAGCAGTCGTGGTTTTGCCTTCGCCGGCCGGGGTCGGGGTCATGGCCGTCACCATAATCAGTTTGCCGCGGGAGCTTTTCTCCCGGAAGGCCTGAAAATCTACTTTGGCTTTATATTTCCCATAGAGTTCAAGGTTTTCCTCAGCGATACCAAGCTCTTTAGCAACTTCTTTTATCGGTTTAAAATCCATGATTGGCCTCCTCTTAGCTATTTAACCAGAATTTTTTTCTTTCTTCAATCTCCTTTTTCAGCCCGGCTTAATCTACGGCCCGGGCCAGGCTCACATTGTAAAAATGCGTTTGATATTTTTCGATGAGTCCCTCGTCAGCAAAACTGTAGTAGCAATTGTTGCCGATGACGATATGGTCCAGGACCCGGATCTGCATAACGGCGCAGGCAAAAACCAGATCTCTGGTTATTTCCCGGTCGCAACTGGAGGGCTCAGGATCACCCGAAGGATGATTGTGAACAAAAATCAGGTTGGAGGCTTCATATTTTAAAGCCTGTTTGATGACCTCCCGCGGATAGACGGCACTCGAGTCCACCGTGCCTTCAAACAGGGTTTTCTCTTCCAGGATATGATTCTTGGTATTAAGAAACAAAACCTTGAAAACTTCGATTTTAAGATCTCTCAAGCTGTAATAGAGATAATCAAAAACTTCCTGCGAGGACTTGCAGACCGGGCGTTTGATCATGCAGTCCTTAAGATAGCGGCGGGCCACCTCCTGCACCAGTTTTAAGCCGAAGACATTTTGCCGGCCTATCCCCTTTATTTTTTGCAGATCAAGCGGGTCAGCTTCCATCACGGCACGGAAGGTCTTAAATTCTTTGATGGCCTGCCGGGCAGCCTCCCGGCAATCCTGACGGGGTGTTCCCAGAGTCAGTAACAATTCGACAATCTCATAGTCAAGAAAACCAGACAGCCCGCCTCTTAGAAATTTTTCGCGTAGCCGTTGCCGGTGCCCGGCCCGTTCAGGCTCTTGCCGCTCAGGATCGTCAGCCATGACCTTTATCCAGTTAAGAATTTACGGGTTTGATTTCTCAGGGCAGTTTTTTTGATTCAGAGGTAAAGACGAACCGGCCACCGGCTTTTTCCCAGCCGGCCAGTATTTTTTTCAAAAAAGGCCAGAATCAGCCAGGCCGCCTAATCAACATACAATCTGTCAATCAACTGCTTGTATTTTTCCTCGACCACTTTTCTTCTGATCTTCAGAGTCGGGGTCATCTCTCCTGTTTCAACTTCAAAATCTTTTTCCAGAATAATAATCTTTTTAATTTTCTCATAAGAGGCAAAATGAGGCGTCAGACGGTCAATTTCCCGCAGATAAAAGTCATGGATCTCCGGCTTTTCAATTAGCTCTCTGGTAGTGGTAAAAGCAATGTTATTTTCGCTGGCATATTTTTTAAGCTTATCCAGGTCAGGCACAACCAGAGCCGAAACAAATTTGCGACGGTCGCCAACGACCACCACATTGGCAATATAAGGGCTGGTAATGAGGGCATTTTCAATTGGCTGGGGGGCAACATTCTTTCCGCCGGCGGTTACGATAATATCTTTCTTCCGGTCAGTGATCACCAGGTAGCCCGCTTCGTCCAGGTAGCCAATATCGCCAGTCTTAAACCAGCCGTCCTCAAAAGCTTCTCTGGTCTCAGCTTCTTTATTAAAATAGCCTTTCATGACATTAGGACCGCGAACCAGAATTTCTCCGTCCGGAGCGAATTTAATTTCCTCACCGGGCAGCACCCTGCCAACTGTGCCAAATTTAAAATCAGTCAGGGTATTAAGAGAAATAACAGGCGAAGTTTCCGTCAAGCCGTAACCTTCGATAATCAGAATTCCCAGGGCATAGAAAAATTCGGCTATTTCCCGGGCTAAGGGAGCCCCGCCGGAAACAAAAAACCGGATCCGGCCGCCTGTTTTTTCCACAATTTTTGAAAAAACCAGCCTGGAAGCCAGCTGGTAACGGAATTTCAACCAGGCCGGCAGCTGGCCATGACTGGTTTTAAGCTGAACATATTTCCTCCCGACTTTAAGAGCCCAGAAGAAAATCTGGCGCTGGAGATTAGGAGAGCCCAGGACCGTATCAATCACCGTCGCATAAAATTTATCAAAAAATCTGGGGACACTGACCATAATTGTGGGCCTGGCTTCAACCAGGTTTTGAGCCACTGTATCCACACTTTCGGCATAGGCAATGGCGGCCCCGACATAAAGCCAGGCAAAAGTACACATTCTCTCCAGAACGTGGGACAGAGGCAGAAAACTTAAAGCCGTGTCGCCGGAGTTAAAATCAACCAGCGAATGCAAGGTCTCAATATTGTTGACCAGATTATAATGGCTGAGCATCGCCCCTTTCGGAATGCCGGTCGTTCCGGAAGTATAAATGATAGTGGCCAGATCATCAGGCCGGATAGCCGAGGCCGCCCGGTCAAACTCGTCAGGCTGATTCCGGTTATAGGCTTCTCCGCTTTTTTCCACGGCCTCCAGACTCAACCGGTCAGCTGCGGCTTCGCCCTCCATGATTATGTATTTTTGAATACGCGGCAATTCAGACCGGATCAGAGCGACTTTATTCCAGAGCTTCTGAGTGGAACAAACCAGAAACTTAGCTTCTGAATCATTAATAATATATTTAATCTGGTCAGGGGTTAGATTGGTATAGACAGGAACAGTCACGCCCCCCTGTGAAACCGTGGCCAAATCCACCATCACCCATTCAGGCCTGTTTTCCGATAAAATGACCAGTTTATCGCCTTTGTTCAGACCAGAAGCTTTCAGGCCGGAAGAGATGTTCCTGACCCGGCGGGCGAAATCAGCAGTCGAAATCGGCTGATACTGACCATTCTTTTTGGCCAGCATCAGAGCCTCTTTCTGATGGTTCTTTTCCAGATTGAGGAAAATCCCGGAGAGAGTATCAATCACTGGCTGCCTCCTGTATTTAAGTTTACTTAGTTTTATTAAATTTTGCTTTTTTGATTTCAGGTTGCGTCTGGCCGGATATTTTTTTCTCATGGGCCAGCAGCCAGTGCTTGCGCCACAGCCCACCGCCGAAACCAACCAGGCTACCATTGACTCCAATTACCCGGTGGCAGGGAACAATGATCAGCAGGGGATTCTGGTGGTTAGCCTGACCAACGGCTCGGGCGGCTTTCGGCCGGCCGCAAGCTGCCGCTATCTGGCCATAAGTTCTGGTCTGGCCATAAGGAATCTTCTGAAGCTGTCGCCAGACCTGTTGCTGAAATCCAGTCCCGGCCGGCTTGAGTTTCAACTGAAACTTCTGTCTGGTCCCCCGGAAATATTCATCCAGCTGCCGCCAGGCGGCCGCTACCGGCTCTGGCCCGGCCGGCGGTTTAAACTTAAACTTTTCAGCCGCCACGCCTGGCCGGCTCTTTCTGACCAGAGAACAGGACTCCAGCCCGCCTGGCCCTCCCCTTAACTCTATTATACCTATCGGAGAATGATAATATACCTTCACCCTGCCCCTCCCCGCCTGTCACTTCATTCTTTTAATCTAACCCAGATGTGGGTCAGGCCCTTCTCGTTTTCAAATCTTAATTCAAAGACCTCTGGATAAGCCTTAAATAACTGCGACAGCTGGCGGTAGCCATAGGTTCTCGGATCAAAGCCGGGATCAAGCTGGCGCAAATAAAAGCCGATACTGCTCAGTTTGCCCCAGCCATCTTCATCAGCCGCCATATCCACCGCTGCTCTTAGCAGCGGCAAGGGATCATAACCGCGGGGCTTCGGCTCCTCGGCCGCTTTTTCGCTGGCCGGAGCTCTCCTCTTCCTTTCTTTTTCGCCGCTACCAAGGTTTTCTGTATAAATAAAAACGTTGCAGCCATTGATAAAAGCCTTGGGAGTGGTTCTCTTCCCGATGCCCATAACAAAATAGCCGGCTTCTCTTATTCTGGTGGCCAGACGGGTATAATCAGAATCACTGGAAACGATGGAGAAACCATCCACCAGACGGCCATGCAGCATATCCATAGCATCAATAATCAAGGCGCTATCAGTTGCATTTTTACCAATGGTGTAACGGAATTGCTGAACAGGCTGGATAGCATTCTCATGCAGGACTTTTTTCCAGCCGGCCATGTTAACTGTTGTCCAGTCGCCATAAATGCGCCGGATGGTAATTAAACCGTATTTTCCAACTTCGGCCAGAATATCAGAAATAAGTCCTGGCTGAGCATTATCACCGTCAATAAGCAAGGCTATTTTCCTGCTTTTTTCTTCAGTAAAACTATCAATCATTCTGCCTCCAAAACTTGCCCGTTAAAGGTAGCTTTATTTTACCTGTTTTCTTTTTTTTATTAAATATCAAATTTATTTCAGGGCAGCCAGCCAGCCGGTAGGACGCTAACCGCGGATAAAATGAGGCAGTTCAAAAGGAATTTCCAGACTGATTTCCACCAGCCCCCCAGGCCGGCCCTCATTGCTCCAGGTTGTCTGATAGATTAATTTTTTGATTCCCTGCTTTTCAATGGTATAAACATTTGGTTTTTTGCTCTCCATGATCCTGGCTATTTTAGCTCTCGACTCCGGCTGGTGACAGTCATAGAGATTCCGGCCCAGAAGCTCAAAGCCTCCCTCGGCTTCATAGACCAGGGCCGCCTTATTGTTGAGATAAATAATTTTACCTTCGAGATCAGTGACGATGATAGCTCCAGGAAATTCATCGGCCCAGTCCGCCTCTGCCATTTTCACCTCCAGTAGATTAGATTTTACCAATATTTGCCATCTATTAACCTCTTGAGATAAAGTTATAAAGTAAAATGCCAAAAATTGGAAATAAGATCTTTAAGGTCCTGACCTTAGCCGGACTCTTCCTGGGCTTTTCCCTCTTGACCTGGCTGCCGGCCGCCTCCGGTCAGGCCTGCCTCCAGATGGGGTTTAATCCCGCCAGGAACATTAACTCCGGGCGGCCGGGGCAAACCGCCGCTTCTTTAACTCAAAAATTGCATCTCTGGCTGGCCGGCAGGGTTGAATCCGGGGCTTTCGAAGAGGCAGTCAAAAATTCTCAATCAATCCTGAATTCACCAGGCTTTGATTTATATTTGCTCGGCTTATGGCTAAAGGGCCGTCCGGTTGAAGCCCTGATTCTTCTGGATCATCAATTAAGGAGCACGGGTGAAGTGCCAGCCCTTCTCAATCAGGCCGGTGCTTTCCTTTTTTCTTTAAATGAGTACAACCTGGCCAAAGAATTTTTAGAGGCGGCCAGCTCACAGGCTCCGGGCCAGGTCTCGATCTTGAACAATCTGGGCGCGACTTCAGCCGCTCTGGGACTCAAACAGGAAGCAGCCAGCTACTACCGGTCAGGCCTTGAAATTGATCCCTATCAGCCCGAAGCCAGCTTCGGGCTTTATCAATTGAGCTCTTTAGAGCCAGGCAGCCACCCGGATCAAAACTGGTTAATAAAAGGCCTCCAGGGCGGTTATCAAGATAAAATTGCCCGGTTAATAGAACCTGCCCCCTGTCCACTGCCTCTTTCTTTTGAACAGGAGATAATCATTAATCTGCCGCCACTGGCCGCTGATTTTGAGCAGTATGCCGGCTCGGTCAGTATTTTCCAGGAAGCCCTTTTTCAACTAGGCCAGGGTGAGGAAGCGCTGAGAAAAAAGCTGGAAGCGAATCTGAATCCAGCGGCGGCCGTTTCAGCCGGACCCGCAAAGGAAGATAGACAGGCTATTAGCTGGCCTCTATCTTCCTCCCTGAGCTATGCCCGGCTGCTCCAGGTTGAAGGCCGTCTTGACTTATTGGAAAGGGAAACCGAAAGGGCGGTTTCGCTTGATCTCGAGCGAATTATTACCGGAGCGGTTCTGGCCCTGAAAACAGTCTATAAAAACTATCTCCAGCTTGAAAACAAATCGCTCGAGGCCCCACTTCCAGCCAGAGCTGAAGAGCTAAAAAAAGCCCGTGACTATTATTGCCTTGAATATCAAAAACAGGCCAACAACTGGTACAAAAAATACAGAGACCGCCTGCTGGCCTATTTTGAACTGGCTGACCGGGAATTAAAAAATTCAATTCCCCATTTCTATTTCTGGCTAAGATATTTACCCCAAGATCAGAAACAAAACAGACAGCTCCAAACTGAACTGCGGTTCATAAAAATATATGCCAGCCTGTGGGAAAAAAGCCTGTGGCTCCTGACCAGGCTTGGTCCGCCTGCTTTGCCGGACTGCCTGCCGGCAGGACAGACCGCACCCGAAAACCAGCTTAAGCCGGCTATCAGTCTAAGACCCGTAGCCCGTCAACCGGAGCTTGAGTTTCAAGCAGCTGGGCTTTACTTTTCTATAAAAGACAGTCAGGTGTACTTTTGGACAGCCTGGCCGGAAATTGATTTGCCTGGAAAAGCGGCCAGCCGGTCAGCTACGATTTATTTATACCCGCCTGAGGGGAAAAGTAGCCGGCCGGTTTATTTCACCGTAGATGAGGAAGGCAGGTTGAACGATATTGGAGGGCTACTTAACCAGGCTGCCTTTCGGCTCTCTTCAGGTACTTCTTTTGAAGTCATCTTTAATTTGAGTTTTGAGACTTCCAGCGCACCCGTTGCCCTTAAGCAGGAAGGGCAGAGCTGATCCCGGCCCTAATTGCCAAACCGCGGATTAACTACTCCGGAATAAATCGAGCCAAAAGTATAACTTATGCCGACCGACAGCCCGTAGCTATAGGAAGTGGCCAGGGCTTTTTTTTGAAGCAAAATATCTTCCAGGCTGAGATCCCCTTTGGCCAGATATACTTGATCATTAATCTTCGAAAAACGCCCCGAAAAGCTGATAGAGAAGCCTCGATAAAGCCGGAGGTTTAAATTGGTCCATAAAACAAGATGGTTCTTTTTAAAATCATTAAAATAATGGAAACCCTCCAGGGAAGAGCTGATGTTTCCCCAGGGTTCCTTCATCTCAAAAGTAACCGTCAAGGTTTCCCCTAAAAGGGCTTCCCTGGTTTTGTCAAAAATGGTCTCCTCATGATAATAATTTAGATTAAAACCCAGCCGGTAGAGAACCCTCAACTGCCGCCGGGTAGATTCGGAATAAGGGAAAAAATTATATTCGATGGCCGGGGCCGGATTAAGATTAAAATCAAGATTATTATAGGTTGAGGACGACAGGCCCAGCCAGCCTCCCACTGACCAGTGTTCATTTAAAGAGAAAACATAAAGGCTCGACAGGCTGAAACTTTTCTGAATGGAAGTAATATCGCTGGTAACACCATCCTCTTCTATTTTGAAGACACTGCTGCTGTAATAGCCAGACAGGCCGGTCCTGAATTTGATTTTATCGGTCACCCGGTTGGCACTAACATTGCTGTGGGCCGATAAGAAATGTTTGCTCTCCTCGCCTGACAGGCTACCCGATAACCCGAGATTAAAGACCCAGGATTTCCAGGGATCTTCCGCCGGAGCCGGGGGCAGCCGCTTTTCAAAATCTATCCGCAGATAATCACCTAAGTCTGTTTTGGCGACATAGGGAACCAGGCCAACTTTTAAGACCCGGACCAGGCCTTTTCGCTCAATATCAGCCGAATCAGTTCGTTTAGATACATACTTAAGAGTGTTATGAATATCATAAAAATTATTCCGACCAATAAAATTAAGGGTGTACTCCCGGCCGCCGTCACCGGTTGATTGAATGGTAATCAGCACATGAACGTCAGCCTCGTTCTGGTCGCGAACGAAGCGGACAAAGGTAATTTCCGAACGGATATAGGTCAGATCACACTGGTGGCAATCAATAAAAACCCTCGGGGGTTCGATCTGAGGCTGGCTGACCTCCCTCATCTGGGCCAGGCCAGGCCCGCTCAAGATAAAGATCATTATGGCCATAGCCTGCCAGCTGCTAAAAATCTCGCAGAGAGCTGCCCTGATTTTCACCGATCGTCCTTTCGTTTCGCTTTGCCCGGGTCAGGCCTCTGACCGGACCGGCCGGTCACCTTAGGCCTGGTCTTAAAGCAGTTCTGACTTAAGGCCTCGTTTCTGGGCCGGCGGAATCCCGCCTGTTGTCTTTTCACTCCCGGGGCTAAACCAGTTTTTCATTTCCTGGCTGAAAAAATTAAATAAAAGTTTCAAACCAAAGATGGTGCCAATGGGGATTAACAAAACTAAAATTATAGCTGTTAAAAGAGTTGTTATCCTGGACCAATTCTGCCGGCGGGCCAGCCCGGAAGCAGATGACAGGGCCAGTAAGCCAAAAAGCAGGGAGGCAACAGACAGCCACAGTCCGTTAGCTACCAGGTAATCGCCGCCTGACAGATGCAGAAGTTCTTTCTCTGAACCAGAGGATAAATAAATATAAATCACCACCACCAGAGAAACCGCCGCAGTAAAGACCGCCAGCAGGCCGGCCGTCTTCATGATCGATCTCGACAGGCTGATTTTTTCTGGCATGAGATTATTACCTGTTAATCTCCTATTTTACTTCAGTTGGTGCTGGATTCAAGTAAGAATTTTCAGTAAAATCTCAAAGACTGAGATGACCTGTTTTTGCCGGGCTGGTGGCTGTTGGTCTTCAGCCGGCGGCCAGGGCTAAACTTGACGGGAGGTAGTCTAATGAAAAAAACTGCTTTATTCTTCCTGGCTGTCCTGCTTTTAGTCTCAACCTTAACGGCTGACATCTATATTAAAACCAGGATCAACGTCGATCCGATAAATGCCATGGGGCAGAGCCTTCCAGCCAAAGAGACTTTCTCTGAACAATGGATTAGCAACGATTTAACGGTTATTTCCGGTCAGGGGCTAAGCTATCTGTTTGATTTAAAGAAAAATAAGATTTACCTGATAAGCCAGGCAACTAAATCCTATCTGGAAATTACTCCTCCCTTAGATTTCGCCAGTCTCCTCCCGCCTGAACTCGGCCCGATGGCCGAGGCCTGGCAGCAAATGACCATGACGGTTACCCCAAAAAATGAAACAAAAGTCATCAATAATATTCCCTGTCAGGGCTACCGGCTGGAAATGACAGTTATGATGTACCCGGTGGAGATGACTATCTGGGCCTCAGACAGGCTGCCTTATGACCTGGGCGATTACCTGTTGAGAGTTCAGCCTGAAATAATAAAGATGGAACTTCGAGCCTCGGCCCAGACCACGGCTGAGATTCAAAAAATAAAAGGTTTATGGATTGCCTATGAAATGAAAGCTCAAATGATGGGCACCGAAATCAAATCGAGAGCCGAAGTGGTTGAAATCAGTAAAAAGCCAGCCCCGCCTGGAGTCTATTCAATTCCTGCCGGCTACCAGAAAAAAGACCGGCTGAGCCGGGAAGATATTCAGGGTTTTTAAGCTTTGAGCTGGCCAGCCTGACTCTTCCCGCCTGGACTCCGGCCGGCCATCTAACTTGATTTTTCGACCCGGGCACATTATCCTTAGCCTATGGAAAAAACAGAAGCCATAAGAGTCCGGTTTGC
>JAGOPD010000027.1 GCA_017992175.1 Candidatus Saccharicenans sp. | reverse complement strand
TCAGTATCATCTCCATTGCTCACCTGCCGGAAGCCCAGAGAATGTTTTTTGTGACTTTACTTCTTAATCAGCTCCTGGGCTGGGTCAGGCAGCAGCCAGGGACTTCCTCTCTCCGGGCTATATTTTATATGGATGAAATCTTCGGATTTTTCCCGCCAGTTAGCGAGCCGCCAGCCAAAAGGCCTCTGTTGACTCTGCTCAAACAGGCTAGGGCTTTTGGGCTCGGTTTAGTTCTAACTACTCAGAACCCGGTTGACCTTGACTATAAAGGCCTGGCTAACGCTGGAACCTGGTTTATTGGACGGCTCCAGACTGAACAGGACAAGAACCGCCTGCTCCAGGGATTATCGGGTGTAGCCGGCGGCCTGAATATGGATCAGGTCTCCGACCAGATCAGCCGTTTTAAAAGCCGGGTCTTTCTCTTGCATAACGTGCACGAGGATAAGCCAGTCCTGATGACGACCAGATGGACTCTTTCCTACCTGCGCGGTCCGATGACCAGGCAGCAAATTATGGAAGTCATGAAGGACGAGAAAACCCGGGTGGCCGTCTCCTCCGGGGGCCTGGCTGGCCAGGAGCCTGTCCAGAGCGCGGTCAGCTCAACGGCGGCCGCGCTCAGCAGCTTGAAACCTTCACTTCCACCTGAAGTGGCGGAGCTTTATCTGCCTGTCCGGCTTCGGGTCTCATCGCCTGCTAATCTGACTTATCATCCAGCTATAGCTGCTTTTGGCCAGGTGGCCATCTTTGATAACCGGCTGGGAATTTCTCAGGTTTCAGAGGTGGCTAATTACATTGAACTGACTGACGAAGTTATGGGTTTACTCTGGGATAAATCTCTTCCCCTTCCCTATAAAGTCGAAGCGCTCAAGCGGGAACCGGAGACTGGAGCCAGTTTTGTTTCATTGCCAGCCCGTTCTCTTTCGCTCTTGAAGTCAGCCGGAGATGATTATCTTGATTATCTGACCAGAAGCTATCAGCTAACCCTCTGGAAAAGTAATCTTTTTAAGACCGTTTCCAAACCTGGCGAAACTGAGGGCGATTTCCGGGTGAGGTTAAGCCAGCTGGCCCGAGAAAAACGGGATGAGGCTCTCGACAAATTGAGGCAAAAATATGCTTCCAAAATTAGCGGACTGGAGAAGCAGTATTTGACTGCTCAGCAGCGGCTGCAAAGAGAACAGGATCAATATCAGGAAAAGGTTACCCAGAGTGCCATTTCAGCCGGGGCAACTATTTTCGGAGCGATTCTCGGCCGCAAATCATATCACTTAGGCCGGGCCACAACCACCGCCCGGAGTGCCAGCCGGGCCTATTACGAAAAGATGGACATCAAAAGAGCTCAAGAACAGGTGGAACTGACCCGGGTCAGACTGGAAGAGATGGAAAAAGAACTCCAGGCAGAAACAGATAACCTGGCCAGCCTTTACGATCCGGCCGGCGAACAATTAGAGACCATAGCTCTGAGGCCCAAGAAAAAAGATATGACGGTAACCTGGTCTGGCCTTCTCTGGCTGCCCGTCTGGTATCTGGCTTCTGGCAATCTGGAACCAGCTTTCTGACCAGGTTGCTTCTATATTTCCATTCTAATAGCCGGCTGATGTTTTATACTGGCCTTTACAATTATTTCATTCACAACATTATTTACTTGACAGTCATCTTCTTTAAGTTATATTCTCAGAAATGGGAAAAGGGCGAACTTAAAAGAATGATCTGCGACGAGAATAATATTCTGGCAGCTAAATATCTTCCGATGGTGGTCAATTTTCTTGAGTATTTTGATTTTTAAGATCATTAAAATTGGAAAGGAGGATAGCGATCATGAAGAGGACAACTCATCGCAGTGTTAAGGGGACCAAACTTTATGCGGTCCGCGATGAAAAAGGGCGCTTTGTGGACATCCAGACCTACAAGCGGGCCCATGCTGCTGACATGAAGCGCAAGAGTAAAGCCGAGACTGCAGCTAAAGCCAAAAAGACAACCAAGAAAAAATAAAAACGGTTTGCCGTTCAAGGAAACAATCTGAGAGACTCTGCTTAAAGCTAAAGGTCTGGATTTTTTGCTAAGGCCGGAGGGAGAGAGTAATTTTAAAAACTCCACGGTCACCGGCGGCATAAAAGCGGCTATTAGGATCCCAGCTTTTTTCCCAGTTGCTGTTATAGATTAGATAAATAAAATTGCCCGGCTTAACTTCCCAGCGGAAACGGGCACTCCAGCCCAGAAGCCGCGAGACGCTGTCATACTGGAGATAATTCATAAAGCCCAGATCAGGCGAAAAATAAAAATCCAGTTTAAACTGATATACATTTTCATCAATTTTACCTTCAGGCAGGGTTCCCCGGACAATTTCAGTATTAAAAGAGGTATCAATGTTGCCCCGCCAGTGGTAAGTCAAACCGGCTGAAAAATCCCCATAATGTCCTGAGTAAAATTGTCCGACGGTATAGTTTAGATTTAACGATAATGGGCGATGAGGAGCAGTATTAAAACTCAGCCTGGCATTGGTAAAATCATAGGAGTCAGCCGGCAGAATGGTTCCGGGAGACACTTCAAAGTCATAAGGTAATACATCCCGGTTGACCACCACACTACCGGTAAACTTTTCACCACTTTCCGTCTTGAAACTCAGGGGAGTAAAAGTCAGCCGGCTGGTTTCCAGGCTGCCATCCAGCTTCCAGTAGAAATCGCCGCTGGCCTGAAAGAAAAACTGCCTGACCACCCGGTCAAGCCAGCCCCGCTGGGGACGCGGATTATAGCCAAATTGTAAAAAGAAAGTCTGAATGGCGGGCCTCATCATATAACCCACACCCGGATCAAGAGCCTCGCCATAGTAGGCATAGGTTGATTCGATGTCAATTAGATCATTGGGATAATTGGCCCGGAAGCCAAAACCATGATGGCGTCCAGGCTCATCATTCCAGTTATAAGCTGCCCAGGCTGCTAACCAGAGATTCTTGCTGCCGGCAAAGCGGGAAGTGGCATAATTTAGATCAAAACCAACCAGACTATTGTTATCTCCAGTTGGACTGCCGTTGGTGAAAATCAGCCCTATTTTACTTTCTGACAGAAAGTCGTAAGTCACCCGTCCGGCAAATAAATTAGTCCGTGGCAGATCGCCCGCCTCCTCCATTTCCATGTCGAGCATGGCTAAATTGAATTTACCGATTTTACCGTAAAGCTTGGCTCCAAAATCAATTGGCACCTGCTGGCCGCGATACAGGCCAATCTTGCGGCTGAAAAAAGGGTAAAAGCTGACACTGGAGCTAAAGTTAAATGTTTCCGATCCTTCTAAGAAAAACATTCTCTTTTCAGGGTAGAACAAAGGAAAACGGGTCAGATTAAGACGCCGGTCATCTACCTCGGTTTCAGCAAAATCAGTATTATAAGTAAAGGCAGCCACCAGATTGGGGGTAATATTTTTGTAGATATCCAGTCCTCCCTGAGAATCCCAGTCATACTGGCTATTATCAGGCTGATGCGGATTTTGAGTAGATACCAGGCCATAAGGCCGGATGGTAATCCCCAGCCCTTGCTTAATATCTGAAATTCCTTCCAGTTCGGCTGCCGTCATGGGGTTATTAAAATTAGCATCCCAGGAAATACCGGAAAGGCGGTCGGTTTCCTGTTTGCGGGCAATATACCTTTCGACATTCAAGCCCCAGGCCGGCAGGTCCTTTTTGAAAGAAATAGTCTTAAAGGGAATTTTCATTTCGGCTGACCAGCCATCGGGCAGGATCTTGGCCCGGCCTTCCCAGATGCCATCCCAGTTCAAGCTGGCGTTGCCTCCTGAGACCAGGCCTTCACTCCTGGCCCCTTTCGGGTTGATATAAAAAATATAGGCCGTCCTTTTATCCAGAAAAGGATCAATTAAGACCCGGATAACATCGTTGGTGGTGCTGGTTGATTCGTGGCCGCCATACATTCCCTGCATTTGTCCAGCCTGGTCATGAGAAAGAGAGTTAACCGAAATTTTTCTGGGATCACTATCATAACAATGGATGCCAACATAAAGATTGGTTTCATCATAAAGAACTTGTAGCTCTGTTTTTTCAGTTGGTTCTGAGCCAGGGGCAGGTTCAACCATTTTGAAACCGGAGAAAGGCTCAGCCAGCTTCCAGACTTCATCAGCCAGCAGCCCATCGAGATGGGGGGCCTTTTCAATTCTGACCGCTTTAATTTTTATGGCCGAATCCGGCTGAGCAGAAAAAGCCGGAAGCGGAATAAGAGCGGCAAAAATCAGTCCTAAAAAGATAAAAATAAAATACCTGCTTCTATTCATCGTCTCACCACTTGCTTGAAATTAATTTCTTTTTTCCTGAATCCGGCCGGCTACTCAGCCGGGCTGCCTGATTTGATTTGAAGCTTTTTGACCAGGTTCAGCCAAAAAGCCCTAATAGGATATAGACGAACAATCAATGATAATCTTCCAGTCGTTAATTAGCAACCCTGGCCCTGGCTGCTTAGCTTGTTCAACCCGAAAAAACTCTGGCCAGCAAATCTTGGTGCAAACGCTCCAGCCCAGTTGACAGGATCAGCCTGCTGCTGATCAATCACACTTGCCATAAAGTTCTGTTGTTTTTTTCGGTCCTAATCCTTTATAAAAAGCTTTACATAGTCAAGGTTACTCTGAAGCTTAGCCCGGCAGTCGTCAGTAGCTTCGTTTATGGCCAGGCCCTCTTCCAGGAGTTTCCTGGCTGGAACCAGGTCTGTCGTCTGGTCTGCCTTGTGTTGTTTTATAATCATGTAGGCAGCATTATTTTTGCCCCAGGCCGCAATCTCGGGCTGGTCCAGCCCTTCTGCCTGTCGGATGTATTCAAGGTAATATTGAAGGGCTCTGACATAATCACCTTCTTGATCATACTTTTCGGCCTCGGCTTTGGCCTGGCGCCAGTTCTCCCAGGAAATTGGGAGCTGATTGGCCTGCTGTTCCTGGGCCATGGCTTCTGAGACAAAAAATAATGGGCTGACCAGGCCCAGGCCCAAAATGACAACCAGGCAGAAATAACTTAAGTTTTTCATTTTCCTACCCTCCTCCTTCATTATTTTAATGACCTTCTGTCCTGACCTAAGTATTCTAAAATATCGCCTCTTAAATTACAAAATATCTTCAGATTAAACAGGACAGGGTGGCAGGGCGTGTCTCCGCTCCGCCCGCAGCGGAAGGGGTTCCCCTTACTTTATCCCCATCTCCCCCAGCAGGTAGCCGGCACCGCCCAGCTCCTGGAGTATCCACAACACATATCTTATATCCACACCAATTGACCGGCTGAAATCATGGCTCCAGGTAAAATCATTGATAGTTGCTTCCCACGTCCGGTCAAAGTTAACTCCCACCAGTTCGCCATCAGCATTGATAATCGGGCTGCCGGAGTTGCCGCCGGTCGTATCGGTGCTGTAAAGCAGGCAGACAGAGACCGTCTTGAGTTCAGGATTAACGAACCGCCCGAATTTTTTCTGTTTGACGAGCTCCAGAAGAGCGGGTGGCGTATCATAGGGTTCACGGCCGGTAGTTTTTTCGATCACTCCCTGGACAGTGGTAAATGGTTTATAGAAGACAGCATCCCTGGGTTCATATCCTTCCACCCTACCATAGGTCAGGCGCAGAGTGCCATTGGCATCAGGTATAAATTGCTGGCCAAGAAATTCTTGCCGGATATCAACCAGTTTGGCCTGAAGCTCATCCAGCTGGCCTTTTCTTACCCGGTTGGCTTCTTCCATTCTCAGGTATTCGGGATAAAGGGCCAGGGCCAGTTTCAGCAGCGGATCATCAATGTGCTTTAGACCGGCTGGCTTCTGGTCCCAGAGAGTATTGATAAACTCTACATCCTGCATTCTGGTCTTTTGAAAGAGGCCAGTGGTGATTTCCTCCAGATGGCTGCTGCCTGAAACTAACTGGCTGAGGGCTTCAATTTTCTGATCAGCCGGAAGGGCTTCAGCTTTTTTTAGAAGCTCCTTAAAGATAGCCAGATCGGTTGGCAGGTAGAAACTTGTTCTCATGGTCAGTGGCAGCCGCTGTCTTGTCCGGTTAAAATTTCTGTCCATATAAGCAGCATTTCTTTCGAGGTCCGGCTTCTGACGCTCATGGGCAGCCTCCACCACAGTCATGGCATTCTGAAATAAAATAACCGAGCGTCTCAAATTATCCAGAACAAAACTTCGGGGATAGTCCCGCCCCATCTGCTGGTAGATTTTTTCAAGCGCCGGCAGGACATGGCCATAAGCTGCCTGACGCTTTGGATCAGTCTGAATAAAAGCCTTGAGGCTCTCTTCCTCCTGCTCCTTCCGGTCTAAATAATTCAGGCGCCCGAGACCAGCCAGTTTGCCGCGGTAATTTTTCATGGTGTTGGCTAAACCCTTAATCCTGGAATCGTGCTTTAGAGCCACTTGGCGGCTGGCCTGGCTCATCTCCTCCATCAGACGGATCTGCCATTCATACCAATCAGCCACAGCCGGCATCCGGACATTCTGTTCATAGGCCAGGTAGCTCGCTGGCAGGTGCCGGTAGGTGCGTCCTGGATAGCCCAGCAAAAAAACAAAATCTCCTTCCCTGACCCCGGCTGGATTTATTTTTAAATAAGTCCTGGGACGGAAAGGCACGTTAGCCGGGTTGTATTCAGCCGGCTTTCCATCAGGAGCAACGTAAGCCCGCATAAGGGTAAAATCGCCTGTCTGGCGCGGCCACGTCCAGTTATCGTCTTCTCCGCCAAAATTGCCAACAGCCAGCGGCGGCACATAGACCAGCCGGATATCCCGGAGATCAGTATAAAGAAACAACCAGTAAGACTTGCCCGGAAACATTTCGGCCACTTCGGCCCGTTTGCCAGGATTGGCTTTCTCAGCGGCGGCTACCAGTTGCTTTATTTTTCTCTCCACAGCCAGGGCCCGTTCAGCCGGGTTCATTTTGTTTTTGACCACGGAGAGAACTTCAGCCGAGACATCTTTAAAGGATTCGGTGAGGCGGGCCGTCCGGCCAGCTGCCGGGATTTCCTCCGCTCTGGTCCTGGCCAGAAAACCGTTTTTAAGATAATCCTTTTCGGGAGTGCTGGCCGCCTGCACCGAGCCAAAAGCTACATGATGGTTGGTGATGAGAAGCCCCTCCTCAGAAATAAAAGAACCGGTAGCACCCACTTCGACCACGGCATAAAGCAGGCTCTGTTTAGCCGGATCATAAATCAAAGAGGGATCCAGCCTCAGCCCTTTTTCGCGCAGGTTGAGCTTTTGAATTTCACTCAGCGGCCACATCCCTTCATCGGCTCGAACTGATAAAGTTAGCGCCCAGACAATTAGGACCAGGCTAAAAGCAGCCAGAATATTTTTGGCCTTTAATATTTTTTTCAATCTAACCTCCTGTTTTTTGAAAATCTCAAAAATAAAAACACCCGTTACTTATTTTCCTGTTTTTTCTCAGCCAGGCGCAGAAACAGATCAGCAATGGCTGCATCCTCGACACCAAGCCCGGTGAGGTCAGCCACGGTGATGTCTTCAGAGGAGCGGCGGCCTGTTTGGCGGCCGAGAACCAGCTCGCCAATTTCCCCGCTTATTTTCTCTTCGGAAATCATACCGGCCTCAAGGGCGTGGTGAACTTCTCCCAAGCGGCGGCCTTGCTCCACCGAATCGCAAAAGATAAAGTCAGCCCGGGCCAGGACTTCCGGATAAAGTTCCTGCTTGTCCGGTCCATCGGAGCCCATAGCCGTGAGCTGAACGCCAGGTTTCAACCACTCGGCTTTGATCAGCGGCTGACGGCTGGCGGTGGCGGTGATAATCAGGTCTGCTTCTCTTACCACCTCTTCCGGCGACAGAAACGGATGGAATTTGACCTCAGGAAAAACTTCAGCCATTTCTTTTACATATCGTTCAGCGTTCTCCGGCCGGCGGCTCCAGACTGAAACCTCGGAAAAAGCGCGCACTTCAGCCAGGGCTAGAAGCTGAAGACGGGCTTGAACTCCTGAACCTATAACGGCTACACGCCTGAGGTCAGCTCTGGCCAGATATTTAGCAGCTACTGCCCCGGCGGCGGCTGTCCTTAAATCAGTCAGATAGCCGCGGTCAAAAAGGATGGCGGCCAGCTCGCCGGTCACAGCTTTATAAACCAGCATCAGGCCATCGCCGGTGGGAAGGCCCTGGACAGCATTTTTATAGAAACCGGACGCAACTTTGATCACATAATAATCATGACCGGCCAGGTAAGCAGCCTTAACATGGACCTCGCCTTCAAACTCCGGCAAATCAAGGTTAATAACCCCGGGCAAAATCGCCCGGCCCGAGCTGTAAGCAGCCAGAGACTGTTCGATAGCCGGAATAGCTTCCTTCAGGCTGATTGAGTTTCTAATCTCTGGTTCAAAATAGGTTTGCATAGCCTGGCTCAATTTCCTTTGTTTATAGTTTCTTTTTCAGCGACCAGCTTTACGCGGAGGGGAGCAGCCTGGCCCTGTTTGTTCTGGCCCGGGAACAGGGTCAGGTGAGGGAAAGGAAAGCTGATACCTTTGCTATCGAAAGCCTTTTTTAACCGGCGGTTGAATTCGCGGCTAATTTCCCACTGCTTGCTGGGCTTGGTTGTCGTCCGGGCTTTAACAATTAGAGCTGAATTTTCAAAGCGGTCGAGACCCAGGATTTCCAGGGGGGAAACGATCGAGCCGGAAAATTGGGGGTCAGCCCGCAGCTCTTCATCCACTTCTTTTAAAGTCCTGATGACTTCATCCACATCTTCAAAATAGCTCACCCCCACATCAAAAACAAATCGGGAATACTCCTTGGTCATATTGGTAACCACCTCAATCAGGCTGTTGGGAACGTAATGGACATTACCGTCCAGACTGCGCAGGACGGTCATTTTCAAATTGACCGATTCAACGACTCCGCTCCGGCCGGCGACCTCTATCACATCTCCGACTCTAATTTGATCCCAGAGAATAATAAAAAAGCCGTTGATGACATCTTTAATGAGCGACTGAGCAGCAAAACTGATGGCCAGTCCGGCGATGCCAGCCGTGGCCAGTAAAGGACCGATCTGGATATCAAGGGCGGCCAGAATGGTCATGATGGCAATGACCACGATCAGGCTATTAAGGAACTGTTTGATCATGCCTGACAGGGTTCTCGCTCTTTTTAGCGATTCCTCGTCCTCCCTGCCTTTGAGAAAGACCTTTTCTAATCGTCTGGTCAAGCCGCGTGACAGCCTGGTCAAAACCATGACCACCGCGACAATCAGCACAATTTTAAGGCCGGTGGTCAGCAGCCAGGCCAGGCCTTTTTGCAATAATTCCGGTGTAAACATTTTTTCCTCCTGAACTTAGGCGGTGAACAGATTTTAACACAGGGGATAAAGCAAAAAAATCAAATTAGCCTGACTGATTGATCTTGCCTGTCTGTTTTTATTTGCTCCTGGCTGTCCTAAAAGAGGAAACAATCTAGATGTAAGAAGGGAAAAGAGCCGGGCTGATTTTTATAATCAGTCTAAATTTATAACGAGTCTAATATTAGGACTCGCCCTGAATAAAAATTGCTCTTTTCGACAGTACCAAGAACAGCCAGCTTTAACCGGGCCACGGCTGCCACCCGGGCTATCTTGTTGATAATAAATAAAATCGGCTGGCCCGACCCCATTCAAAGGGACTGATGCTCGGTGCGGCGGATGATTTCGTCCTGAAGCTCCTTGGCACAATCGACGAAATAATCGCTGTAACCAGCTACTCTGACGATCAAATCACGATATTTTTCCGGCTGCTTCTGAGCCTCGCGCAGAGTCTCAGCTGTGACCACATTAAATTGAATGTGGTGACCCATCAACTTGAAGTAAGAGCGGATCAAATCCTTGAGCTTTTCCAGCCCTTCCTGGTCAGCCAGAAGTTGCGGGGTAAATTTTTGATTGAGAAGTGTCCCGCCGGTTTTGATGTGATCGAGCTTCCCTTCTGATTTGATGACCGCCGTCGGGCCTTTTCTGTCCATGCCCTGCACCGGTGAAATTCCTTCCGAGACCGGTTCGCCGGCTAAGCGTCCATCGGGTGTGGCCCCGGTTACCTTGCCAAAATAAACGTGAACGGTGGTTGGCAGCAGGTTAATTCTGTACTTTCCGCCGCAGACCGTCGGCCGGCCATCAATCAATCCAAAATACAGGTCAAAAACGCGTCTGGCCAGCTCATCAGCATAGTCATCATCATTACCAAATTTTGGAGTCTTATTTAGCAGATGGTCTCTTAGCCGTTCATAACCATTAAAATTCTGGCTTAGAGCCTGCTGCAGCTCCTCCAGGCTGATGGCCTTCTGATCAAAAACATTATATTTTAGTGAGGCCAGCATATCAGTAATAGTCCCCAGTCCTACTCCTTGAATGTATCTGGTGTTATAGCGGGCTCCGCCGTTATGGTAATCCTGGCCCCTGGCCACACAATCATCAATAAATAATGACAGGAATGGCGCCGGCAAGTAGCTGGCATAAAGTTTCTCAATAACGTTATTCCCGCGGATTTTAATATCGATAAAATGCTTGAGCTGTTTTTCAAAGGCTGACATCAATTCCTCAAAACTCCCGAATTGCCGCGGGTCGCCGGTCTCCAGACCAATCTTTTTACCTGTCCCGGGATCAACTCCATTATTCAGGGTAATCTCCAGCACTTTCGGCAGATTAAAATAACCGGTCAGAATATAAGCTTCATGGCCAAAGGCCCCGGCTTCCACACAGCCGCTGGAACCGCCCTGGCGGGCATCTTCTACTGTTTTGCCCTGTCTCATCAGCTCCTGAATAATGGCATCGCTGTTAAAGATGGAGGGCTGGCCAAAACCGGTTCGGACAATTTTGAGCGCCCGGAGCAGAAGTGAATCCGGATTTTTAGCACTCAGCTGGACCATGGAACTTGGCTGGAGAATTCTCATTTCCTCAATTACATCCAGAATGAGATAAGACACTTCATTGGCCCCATCGCTGCCATCGGGCTTCAAGCCGCCGACATTGATCAGAGCAAAATCGGTATAAGTGCCGCTTTCTTCAGCTGTCACTCCAACTTTGGGCGGAGCCGGCTGATTGTTAAATTTAACCCAGAAAGCTTCGAGCAGTTCCTTAGCCCCATCTCTCGTTAAGCTTCCTTCTTCCAGTCCTTTTTTATAAAAAGGATAAAGATGCTGATCAAGGCGACCCGGGTTAAAGGAATCCCAGGTATTGTATTCAGTGGTGACTCCAACATGGACAAACCAGTAATATTGCAAAGCTTCCCAGAAATCACGCGGAGCGTGGGCTGGAACCCAGTCACAAACATCAGCGATTTTTTCCAGCTCCTTTTTCCGCTGAGGACTTTTTTCTTCGGCCGCCAGACTTCTGGCCAGCTCAGCATAACGACTGGCGTAAATCATCAGGCCATCAGCCGCTATGGACATGGCCTCCAGCTCTTCCTTCTTATCCAAAGCAGCTGGATCGTTATAAAAATCAAGTTTAACCAGCGACTCTTCAATATCCTTTTTAATGTCGAGCAGCCCTTTTTTATAGATTTTATCGCCCAGGACAGTGTGCCCGGGTGTCCTCTGCTCCATAAATTCGGTGAAAATACCAGCTTCATAAGCGTCTTTCCATTCCGGGGTCATAGCCGCCAGCAGGCGGTCCCGCATTGACCGGCCGCGCCAGAAGGGAATTATCTCATCCCGATAAAGTTGAAGGGTTTCTTTATCCACCGCATAGCTGGTTTTTGGCCTGGAATTCAAAATTTCCAGATCTTCCAGACTGTGGCAGCAAACCTCAGGATAAGTCGGCGTGGCTTTGTGAGCCGGCCCGCGCTCGCCTACAATCAATTCACCGTCCTCAATGAAGATAGCTTTCTTCTCCATTAAGTCTTTAAAAACCAGCGCCCGCTCTACCGGGATGGAAGCCCGCTCGATCTCCGGGCGGCGATAAGCTTCAGTGACAATTCTGGCTCTTTCCGAAGAGACCGCAGGTTTAGCCTCCAGCGAATTTTCTCTTAATTTTTTAATCCGTTCGTTCATTTCATCCTCCCTGTTTGGCAGCCAGGCCCCGTTCTTTAAAATAATTCAGAACGTTATCGATCAGGGCCTGAGACGGTGGCTCGAAAATTTCGAACTCGTCATCCCGGTCAAGGCGATGGAATTTTTCCACACCGCCTTTATGATATGGAAGAACATTAATCATTTTGACCGATTTTAATTCGAGTAAAAAATCGGCCATAGCCTTGAGATTTTCCTGGCCGTCATTGACCCCGGGAATAAGGGGAAACCTGATCCAGATGGGCCGGCCAAGCTGATCCAGAGCTTTAAGATTTCTGAGAATCAGCCGGTTGGAGACACCGGTATATTTTTTATGCTGACTTTCAGCCATTACTTTCAAATCATAAAGGATCAGATCAGATTTCCGGGCCAGACGGAGAAAAACTTCTGCCGGGGCATAACCTGAAGTGTCAAGAGCCACTTTGATTCCTGCTTGATGTAACCGGTCAATTAAGGCCTCAGCCAGCTCCGGCTGGAAGAGAGGCTCGCCGCCGGTGAGAGTTACGCCGCCCCCCGATTGATCATAAAAGATCCGATCCTTTTCGACCTCAGCCACCAGGTCCTCAAGACTCATCTCCCGGCCGACCAGGCTAATAGCTTCACGCTGGCAGGTGCGCTCACAATCGCCACAGAGAGTACAACGGGAACGGTCAGCCACTACCTCCCCATCCTCTTTTTGAGCTAAGGCCTGAGACCGGCAGGCCCGGACACAATCGCCGCAGCGGGCACAGCGATTGGGCATCAGCATCAGTTCTTTCAGGGGCGAAATACTCTCGGGATTATGGCACCAGCGGCAATGGAGAGGACAACCTTTAAAGAAGACAGTAGTTCTGATGCCAGGCCCGTCATGAACAGCATAATGCTTTATGTCAAAAATCAAGCCAGCTGCCGGGCACGGTCTGCTTCTTTCAGTTTCAAGATTTAAAGCCATCAACCTTTCAGCCTGTTTAC
>JAGOPD010000026.1 GCA_017992175.1 Candidatus Saccharicenans sp. | reverse complement strand
CCGCCGCCACCAGCGGCAGCCTTAATAATCACTGGATAGCCGATCTTCTGAGCGATTTTTTTGGCCTCAGAAATATCCTCAAGGACAATATCACTTCCCGGCACTACCGGCAGCCCGGCTTTTTTCATGGTCTGGCGGGCACGGTTTTTGTCGCCCATTAGCCGGATAATATCAGGCGGCGGACCGATAAAAACAAAGCCAGAGTTTTCACAAATCTCAGCGAACTTGGCATTTTCAGCTAAAAAACCGTAGCCAGGATGAATAGCTTCAGCTTTGGTTATCTCGGCGGCACTGATTATATTCGGGATATTGAGATAGCTATCGGAGGCCCGGGGCGGTCCAATGCAGATAGCTTCATCGGCCAGTAAGGCAGGCAGCGAACGGCGATCAGCTTCAGAATAAACAGCTACAGTTTTTATGCCCAGCTCTTTGCAGGACCGGATAATTCTCAGAGCAATTTCGCCGCGGTTGGCCACCAGAACTTTAGAAAACATTCTCAAGCACCCGCCTTGACGGCAAAAAGTCTTTGCCCATATTCGACGGGCTTGCCATTTTCTACCAGGACATCGGTTACGATTCCACTGATATCACTTTCTATCTCATTCATCAGTTTCATGGCTTCTATAATGCACAGGGTCTGGCCTTTTTTAACTGTGTCTCCAATCTCCACAAAGGGGGGAGAAGAGGGGGATGGAGCCCGGTAAAATGTCCCAACCATCGGAGAAGTAATATAGTGAATATTCTTATCTTCAAGCGGAACCGGAGTTCCAGGCTGCTCCTGGACGGAAGGGCTGACTTCAGGATTTCCAGCTGATCTGACACCGGAAAAAACAAGAGTGGAAGGTTGAACCGGAGCCGATAGCTGGCGGCTCAGCTTGATCTTAAAGCCCTCGACCTCCAGTTCAAATTCAGTCAGGTTTTTCTCCTCAAGCAGGGCAATCAGTTTTTTTACCTCTTCATAGTCAATTTTTGACTTAAAGGGGCTTTCCTGGCCTGGGTCTTCAGGCTTGCCATTTTTTTGAGTCATAATGCACCTTCCCGAAAGTTAACTAAAACTTTACTAATCTACAGGCTAATTGTCAAGCTGGCGGTTTTTCTGGCTAATTATCTAAAAGCAGCCGGGCTGAACCGGTTGACCGCTATAAACCCATAGGGTAAGATAAAAACGGTAAGATTCAGAAAACTGAGAAGGCCTGGAAGATGTTTGAACAATTGACCGAAAAGCTGCAGAAAACCCTGAAATATATCAGGGGCGAAGGCAAGATAACCGAAAAAAACATAGCTGAAGCCCTGAAGATGCTCAGGCTGGCTTTTCTTGAGGCCGATGTCAATTATAAGGTCGTCAGGGAATTTGAAGACAGGGTCAAAGCCAGAGCTCTTAACCAGGAAGTTATGATGAGCCTGACCCCGGGCCAGCAATTTATAAAGATTGTCAGAGATGAGCTGACCGAGATTCTCGGACAGGAAGCCCGGAGCTTGACCTTCGCCAGCCATCCGCCGTCAGTCTTTATGCTGGTTGGGCTGCAGGGCAGCGGCAAGACAACTACGGCCGGCAAGCTTGGCCGGTATGTCAAGGGACTGGGGAAAAATCCATTACTGGTTTCCTTTGACCTGAAAAGACTGGCTGCTCAGGATCAATTAAGAATTATTGCCAGTTCTCTGGACCTGCCTTTCTATGAAATGACGGCTGATAGGATGAAGAATCCAAAAGAGGCTCTCCAGGAACTGATCGCTTTTACCAGAAACCGTGGTTATGATCCGCTTCTGGTCGACACCGCCGGCCGGCTTCATATTGATGAGGAACTGATGGCTGAACTTCGCCTGGTAAAAGACATCCTGGAACCGGTTGAGGTGATTTATGTGGGAGATGCCATGACCGGTCAGGATGCAGTCAGGAGCGCTCAGGCTTTTGAAGAAAAAATCGGGCTGACTTCTATTATCCTGACCAAACTGGACGGTGATGCCAGGGGCGGGGCAGCCCTGTCGATTACTTTTGTCACCCATCGTCCGATAAAGTTTATCGGCGTCGGAGAAAAGTTTGACAAGCTGGAGGTTTTCCATCCGGACAGAATGGCTTCGCGCATCCTGGGCATGGGCGATATTCTGAGTTTAATCGAGAAAGCCGAAGAAGAAGCGGATCTCAAGCAAGCCGAGGAAATGGCCCAGAAGCTGAAGAAAAACCAGTTCACCCTGGAAGATTTTCGCCAGCAATTAGTCCAGCTGAAGAAAATGGGCAGCCTGTCGGGCTTGATGAATTTTCTGCCAAAAGCTGGCCCGTTTAAAAATATAGGGAATTTAAATGTTGACGATAAAAAACTGATTTATTTTGAGGCGATTATTAACTCGATGACCGGGGAAGAAAGAGAAAATCCCCGGATTATAGATGGGCGAAGGCGGGCGCGAATTGCTAAGGGGAGCGGCCGGCCGGTACAGGAAGTTAACCAGCTGCTGAAGCAGTTTTTTGAAATGGAAAAGATGCTGAAAAAAGGCACCTTCCAGAAGCTGTTAAATGGAGCTTCCTAAATGGGGTCGGGCCGGCGGATTCCATTTATTATCAATGACATAGATAAGGACGAAGAAGTTTCTTAACATCGTCGAGCTTCTCATCATTAAACAAATCAAATAAGCAGGCCTAATCTGACCAGACCAATGGTAGTGGTGATCTCGTTTATATATATTTTAGTATCTTCTTGATAATAAAGAAAATGTGCTGGCCCGACCCCATTCTAAAAACTTATGTAACCAAGAAGGTAGAGAATCCCTATGATCACGGGCTGGTGGATCAGATAGATCAGAAGCGAATGGCGGCCGCACCAGTTAATAAATGTCCCAGGAAGGGGGCGCCTGATCAGGCTTTTTTTCTGGGTATATAACCATTGTCCCAGAGCGGTTCCAATCAGAAAAACACCGAACCAGGGTATAAGAGGAAAATAATCGAGGGAAGCAAAGGAAGGGCTGAATAGACCGAAAGGAATAAGCCAGTCAGTTTTGATGATCAGGGCTTTTCTTAAGGCTGGCAGAAAAAAACCGGCCAAAAGGATCAGGCTTCCCCAGGCAATTCTGGTGGATGGCTTTCTGTTTTGAAAAAACAGGGCAAAAATCAGGACAGAAACGGCCAGGCAATGGATGATGCCAAAATAAATAGCTGAAGAGCTGTCAAAGACATAAGTCACAGCAGTGATCAGAAGAGCTACAACTCCAAATTTGACAAAACGGCGCAGGTGGTTGCGGCTAAAAGTTGAAGAGATACCCGACAAAATCACAAAAAGCCCGGCAAAAAAGTTCTGAGCTACCAGCCAGGCCGGAGAAGAAAGGTCGGTAGAAAAGCCCAGGAATTTCTTCAGTCCGACAAAATCACCGAGGTCATAAAGGAGGTGGTAACCGACCATCAAGATGATGGCCAGGCCGCGGAGGAAGTCTATTTCCCAGATCCTGGTCCGGGCGGCCGGTTTTGACATAGCTGGAGTATATTATGTCCAGTCAAGGTCAGTCAAATTAAAAGCTAAAAACAGAAAAAACCAGTATTGAATCTAATCTATTTATTTAATAAAATCCAGACCTGTATTTAAGTCTTCAGGAGGAAATCAATGCAGAGTGCGGTTATTAATAAAGGAAAACTGGAGGCAAATAATCCATTTTTGGCCAGGTCTGAAGAGACCATTTATTTGACTCAAAAAACTAAAGCTAAGCGAGCCCGGGCGGGGGCCAGAGTTTTAAGCTTAATAGCCTTTTTCCTGTTATCAATTAATATTCTGGCTTTGGCTTCTGAACTGCCCAAAGCCCGGCCGTCGGAAGTTGGCCTGTCTGTCGACAGGCTTAATCGCCTGACCCAGACACTCCAGGCCTACTGTGACCAGCAGGGGGCCCCGGGAATGGTGGCTCTGGTAGCCAGAAATGGGCGGGTTGCCTACGAGCAAGCCTTTGGCCGGTTCCGCTTAGATAGATCCGAGCCAATGCCGGTTGATGCCATTTTCCGCATTGCTTCTCAATCAAAAGCTATCACCTCTGTGGCGGTGATGATTCTGATGGAAGAGGGTAAGCTTCTTCTTGATGATCCGGTAAGCCGCTATATTCCAGAATTTAAGGAAACTTATGTAGCGGTTAAACCGGAAGGCAAGGACATCAGGGGGTATAGCCAGGTCCCAGCTAAAAGGCAAATAACTATCCGCGACCTTTTAACCCACACCGCCGGTATTTCTTATGGAGACGGGCCGGCCCGCGATGAGTATCTCCAGGCCGGAATCCATGGCTGGTATCTTACTGATAAAAATATGACCATAGGCGAGGTGGTAAAAAAGCTGGTAAAACTGCCTTTCGACGCCCAGCCGGGGGAACGCTTCGTCTATGGCTATAACACCGATATTCTTGGCTACCTGGTAGAAGTTGTTTCCGGTCAGACGCTGGCTGAATTTGTCGAGAAGAGGATTACCGGTCCGCTGGGCATGAAAGATACTTATTTCTTTTTGCCTGAATCAAAGGCTTCAAGATTGACTCCAGCCTATGGAGCTGACGAAGATGGCAAAATAAAGATGATTGAAGATCCAGCCACGAGTCCTTATGTCTATGGCCCCAGGAAATGCTATTCTGGCGGAGCCGGACTGGTGTCAACCGCCGAGGATTATGCCCGGTTTCTGGTGATGCTTCAAAATGGCGGCGAACTGGGTGGAACCAGAATTCTCAGCCCGAAATCCGTTGAACTCATGGCCTCAGATCATGTCGGCCGGCTTTACTCTGGCGGCCCGGTCGGCTTTGGCCTGGGATTCTCTATTGTTAAGGACCTCGGCGCATCTGGTATTCCAGGCACAATTGGTGCCTTTGGCTGGGGTGGAGCTTATTTTACCACTTACTGGGTGGACCCGGTTGAAAAACTGGTAGCTGTTTTTATGATTCAATTGTTGCCGGTGCCGGCTAACCTGACTGACCTTCAGGACAAATTCCGGACTCTGGTCTATCAGTCCATTGTAAATGGGGTCGGGCCTCGGTAAGTAAATCATAATAAATGAGTTAGCCTGAAAGCGGAGCAAAATTGGGTTAGCTCTAAGTCAAATTTTTCTGGGCTGTTGAGTTCTTTGAGAACAGAGCAGTTTATGACCGGGGCTAATCAAGGCAGTTAAGGGCAAAGCGTTAAGTTATTGATAATAAAGAAAAAACGCTGGCCCGACCCCATTTTAAGAGAAGGAGAAAAAATGGCTAAAGAGATTGGAGATGAAAAGTTCTGGGAACAGGTCCGGCAGGAATTCAGTCTTGACCCGCAAATGGCCTTTTTTAATGCCGGAACACTGGGGGCTATGCCTCGCCGCGTCTTTAACCGCGTTGTTGATCACCTGCGTCTAACCTCAGAAAAAATAGCAGAGTGGGATTATTATGGGGCCGACTGGATTGGAGGTTACCAGGCCTGGTCAGAAGTCCGGGGAAAAGCGGCTCGCCTGATTAATTGTGACCTTAAAGAAATTGCTCTGACCGAAAATGCTACCGCCGGCATGAATTACATCGCTAATGGCCTTGATCTTCAGCCCGGAGACGAAATCCTGGGAACTGACCAGGAGCACCCTGGCGGTGAATCAGGCTGGAAACTTAAAGCCAAACGCTGCGGCCTGATCTATCGTCAGCTTCCCCTCGGCAAACCTGTCCAATCACCGGCCGAAGTCATCGACTTGTTTACCGGAGCCATCGGGCCAAAGACCCGGGTGATTGCTATTCCCCATCTGGTTACTGGCAGCGGTGCCATCCTGCCCGTTAAGGAAATCTGTGCTATCGCCGCCAGGCGAGGCCTTTTCACGGTCATTGATGGTGCCCAGACTGCCGGCCAGATCAAAGTGGATGTTACAGATCTGGGCTGCGATGCCTATTATGGCAGTTTCCATAAGTGGCTTTGTGCTCCGGCGGGCAATGGTTTCCTCTATCTTAAAAAGGAAAAGGCCCCGCTGGTCTGGACGACTCTGGCCAGTGCCCAGTGGGATAACCATGAAGATGACGGCTTCCGCCTTTCCCAGCGTGGAACAGGCAATCTGTCGCTGCTCATGGGTCTCGATGAGGCTCTGGATTTTCATTTTGAGCTTGGACCTGAAAAGGTCTATGCCAGGATTAAATCCCTTGGAGATTATTTAAGAACACGCCTTCAGGAAGTTCCTGGAATAAGAATCTTTACCCCTCTCGAACCGTCAATGGCAGCAGGCATCACTGTCTATAACATTGATGGGCTGACGGGCGATTTTATTCAGGACGAGCTCTGGCGCCGCGGCCGGATGAGGCCCCGCTCAATGGGGGATGTCTTCGGGGTCCGCCAGTCCACCCACATCTATAATTCCTTTGAAGAAATTGACCGGACCATAGCCTGCCTGAAAGATATTGCTCCCCTGAAGGACTGAACTGGGCGGCCCGGCTAAAGACGGCAGCTGGAGCCGGATTTAAATCAGCCAGTTCATTAGAAAAATATAAAGATGATCAGCTCGGCGAATAAAGCGGGCCGGGAACTGCCCTCAATTTCCAGGGTGTTATCAAGCTTAATCAGCCACCGCCTGAATCCTTTCCGGCTGATCTTGGTCAGAACGGCCCGGTTCCGGATACGGTCACCGGGTTTAACCGGACTGATAAACCTGACTCGATCCAGGCCATAGTTGAAAAGCATTTTAACTTTAATTCTGGCCAGGGGCGACTGGGACAGAAAATAAGGCAAGAGCGACAGCAGCAAAAATCCATGGGCGATGGTACTTTTGACCGGGCTTTTGGCCGCCTTATCCACATCAACGTGAATCCACTGATAGTCTTCGGTGCAACTGGCAAAGGCCTTGATTCTTTCCTGAGTCATGGTCAGCCAGTCAGAAACATTAAATTCCTGCCCGACCATCTCTTTCAGCTGTCTCAGCCTGATTCTTTTCTGTTCAGGTTCCTGACTTTTTTTATGGCTTGAGATTTTAAGGTCATCAGCCATCATCGCCTCCTTGCTCTATCTTCCTGGCTTCTATTTTTTTGATTCCAGGTTGTCTTCAATTTCTTTGATTTTAGCCGTCAGCCTTTTAGCACTGACCGGAAAAGCTGTCTTTATTTCCGGGGCAAAAACAGAGATTTTAAATTCCTCGATCATCCAGCGCAGCTCTAACAGCCGCTGTTCATTCTCAGCTAAATTTTCCGGTTTAAGCTGCCTTAACAGCCGGTCATATTCAGACTCGAATGGTTCCACTTGAGCCGCTTTGGCCCGGTCTTTTTCGGCTGACAGCCGGGCCCGCCCGGCCCGGATGCCCAGAGCTCTGACCAGGCGCGGGAGCTGACTTAGAAAGTCTGAAGGATAAACCCGGATAAAATTCTTGGGTACCAGCCTCTTGAGCTCGGCTTTCAAAGTGTCCGGTACAGCCGAACTGACCTTCACCCTTTTTTGTTCCTGTTCGATATTTTCAATCAGCCTGGCGGTGTTTTGATATTCCTGGAGAATTTCCTGGGCAGCCATAAATACCTGGTGGCTTTTTTCAAACAGCTCTTTCATGGCTTTTTCTTTGATGAAAGTTTCGAATTCTGGCCGCTGCCTGAAATCTTTCTGAAAAACTTCCTTTTTGACCCGGCTAATCAGGTCCTCTTTGACGGCCACTTCTCCTCCGAAAAACAGCAAAACCGGCCTGAGCTCTTCCGGGAAGGTATAACTCCGCTGGATAAATTTAAGGTCCTTCTCAAACTGGCGGCTTAAAATAATTTCTATTGTCTGCTGCTGACTCTGGCTGGCCTGACTTTTATCTTTAAACAGTTTCAAGCCAAATTTTTGCCCGCTGGCCGTCAGGGCTGGATAGCCTTTTAAAAAATCGTCAATGATTATTTCTTCTGGTAGGTCACTGAGGCTTTCGTCCCAGCCGGTCAGATCTTCTTTTTCCCATTCATTTCTGGCTGCCTGCCAGCCTGGTGACTCCTCTTCGGCTGGCTTTTTTGATCGTTCATCTAGCAGCTGGCGGAGAAAAGCCAGATCGCGGCCGGCCAGGATTTCCTGGCCACTTTCATTGATGACAGAAATTCGCATTCTTAAGTAACGCGGGAGTTCGAGCCTGGCCCAGATGTCCTGAGGCAGGTCGAGCTTATAGCGCTCTTTTAAAAAAGCCGACAGGGCTTCATAAAAAGAAACATTGGACGGTCTTAATTCCTTAGAAATAATTTCGGCCGTTTCCGATAATGGCTGTAAGAACTTCCGGTACTCTTTGGGCAAAGCTTTAAGCGTAGCTAATACTTTTTCAGTCATCAAACCGGGAACTGGCCAGGTCAGCAGAGCTTCTGGAATAGCCTTGACCAGCTGAAGCGGAATTAGAATGGTAACGCCATCTTCTTCTTCTCCGGGAGCAAAACGGTATCTTAATTCATAGCTGTGTCCGAGAATTTTCAGATAATCAGGGTATTGAGAAACGAGCTGATGGTCGGGCCTGGTCAGGTAGAGATTTTCTTCCTTGAACCGGAGGAAATCGTCGCTACCGGCTCTTCTTATTAAGTCATCCAGAGCTTCCAGACGGTAAATTCCCTGAAGGCGGCCTGAATAAAAATCAAACAGATACTGCTCCGGAATAAGTATCTGGCGAGTGCGGAGCTTTTCTTCCAGCAGTTTAATCCGGTTTATGACCTGTTGGTTAAATTGCAGAAAATCATATGGCCGGTTAACCTGGTTATTCAGCAAGGCTTCTTCCACAAAGATTTGATGAGCTTTCTCTGGATCCTGCTGGCCAAAAGGAACGTCACGGCCCTCGACAATATTCAGGCTGAACAGGCTGACTTTTTCTTTAGCCCGCACCTGGCCGCGATCTTTATCCCAGTAAGGGGATTCATAAGAATAATGGCAAAGATGAGGCGCCACAGTCTCAGCCCAGCCTGGATTAACCCGGGCAGCCAGTCTCAGATATAACCGGTTAGTTCGAACCAGCTCAGCAGCCACTATCCAGGCGGCTGGTTTTTTAAAAAGAGCCGAGCCAGGCCAGAGCATCGCCTCTTGGTGGCGGGCAGCCCGGTAGATATTTTTTTCTTTTTGAACCGCTAAATGAGAAATAAATCCGCTGAGAATTGATTGATGAATGGCGGTATAACGGTCTGATTCGGTTAGCTGGGTTTGATCAGAAGCAGGTTTAATTTTCTGCTCGGCCAGAATTTCCAGGATCTGATCATGGATAAAACTCCATTCGCGGAGCCGGTTATAGGAAAGAAAATAATCACGGGCAAATTTTTTAAGAGAGGGGGAATCAGCCAGATCGGGGCTCGCAGCCTTCATCGCCCGCCAGATATTGACTAAGGTTAAAAAATCAGATTCGGAGTGCTCGAAGACAGATTGGAGGCGATCGGCGTCAGCTGCTTTGTCCAGGGGCCGGAGGCGAGGATCCTGAATGCTCAGGGCTCCGGCGATAATGGCTACCTCTTCCAGGCAGCCGAGCCGGACGGCCTGGAGCAGCATCCGCGAAAGACGCGGGTCAAGGGGCAAGCTGGCCATCTGGTAGCCAAGAGGGGTCAAGTCATAGCCGCCATCAGTTTTGCTAATAGCTCCAAGTTCGGAAAGTGTCCGGTAACCGTCCTGAACACTTCTGACTGCTGGTGGGTCGAGGAAAGGGAATTTCAACGGATCTCCCAGGTCAAGATAGAGCATGCGCAGGATAACTTCGGCTAAATTGCTGCGAAGGATTTCAGGCGGCGTGTAGTGTGGCCGGTCGAGAAAATCTTCTTTCGAATAAAGCCTGAGACACAGGCCTTCGCTGACTCGCCCGCAGCGTCCCTTCCGCTGTTCGGCGCTGGCCCGGGAGATGGGCAGGACCGGCAGGCTGTGGATGCCAGATGATGGCTGATATTGCGAAAGCCGGGCCAGACCGGTATCAACAACGTAGCGAATACCGGGGATGGTGAGTGAAGTTTCGGCCACGTTGGTGGCCACCACAATTTTGCCCTGCTGGATAGAGTAAATTTGCTTCTGTTGCTGAGCCGGCATCCGGGCAAAGAGAGGCAGAATAGTTGAGTCAGGATAATGCCGGCCCTGAAGCCGCCGGCAGGTTTCCATTATATCCTGTTCGGTGGGCATAAAGACCAGAATATCACCAGGTTCTTTTTCCCGTTTGATGAAATCGACAGCTTCAGCCGCCAGTTCAACATAGTCCTGCTCTTCTTTTTTCTTCGGCTGACCTGTTCTATCAAAGTACATAACTTCGACGGGGAAAAGCCGGCCACTCACCTTAAAAACGGGCGGCTGGTCAAAAGCTTTGACAAATTTTTCTACTTCCAGGGTAGCCGAAGTGATAATGAGCTTCAGTTCCGGACGTTTTTCCAGCAGGCGGTGGGTGAGGCCAATAAGAAAATCAATATTGAGGTTCCGTTCGTGAGCTTCATCGATAATAATCGTTTCATATTCAGTTAGCAGGTGGTCGCCCTGAGTTTCGGCCAGCAGCATCCCATCGGTGAGAACCTTAATATAAGAGCCGGGGGAGGTTTTGTCCTGGAAACGGATCTTATAACCAACAGCCTGGCCTAAGGGCAGGTGCAATTCATCAGAGATTCGCTGGGCAATGGTAATGGCCGCCAGGCGGCGGGGTTGAGTACAGGCGATTTTACCGGCCAGGCCCTGGCCAGCTTCCAGACACATCTTGGGCAACTGGGTGCTTTTGCCGCAGCCAGTTTCACCCGAAACAATTATCACTCGGTTATCTTTAATAGCCTGAACAATCTCCTGGCGGTGCCTGATAATAGGCAGCTCAGGGGGATAAAAGAGGCGGGGCTTTTTTCTCTGGCGGGCCAGTTTTTCCGCGGCCGATTGTTCCAGCTGTTTTTTGAGATTGAGAAGAATCCCGGCGGCTTTAGCCGGATTTTTCCGGTGGAGGTTAGATGAAATAAGCCTGACCACTCTTTCCCGGGCAGTATAAGCCTCGTCCAGCATGGCTTCGGAAGCCAGGGAAATAACCTGCTGGCGAAGCTCAAGAAGATCGGCGGCTCTGGGCCGGGGCTGGTCAGGGCGCGGCTTCTGATCTGGCTGGTTTCTCATCAGCGCCTTCTAACTCCTCTATCATTATACTAACAGATAAAGCCGTGTCTGGAAAATTGATTAGCTAAACCAGCCGGAAGACTTAGACAGTCTGGAACTGAGCACCCGGTCTTGAAAAGAAAAATTAAGTTTGAATTACAACTCTTTCTCAGGACCCGGCTTTTTGACGCTTCCAGCCAAACCTGAGAACAATGGCCAGGACAATAACAGCCAGGCTGGCGACCGTAGCTATCTGGACAATCTGATCGGCTGAAGAGGTGTCTTCGAGCCTTTTATAAAGAATGCCAAGCAAAGCCCAGATTATAGTCAGGGAATAGATGAGGTCTCTTTTTTTAAGGATAAAAATAAGAGTTAAGACTGTAATCAGGGCCAGAACAACTACTGTCCAGAATTGCTGGCTGAGGCCAAAACGATTCCAGCCATAGCCAACCAGAACAGCAGCAGCGTTAGCCACTGTGGCCACACAAATCCAGGCTAGATAAAGGCTGAAAGCAACCCTGGCTGGAAATTTATCCTGAGCTTTTTCCACCGGAGAACGGTTTTCAAGTTTTTGATAGATAGTAATCAACAAAACAAGCAAAATCAGCATGACCAGAAGTGATAGCAGGAGTTGCTCGTAATGCCAGGCAAATATCCAGCCAGCATTGGCCAGGCAGGTTAAAAAAAATAAAAAACCGAGGCGCTTATAAGCCGGGAAGGCCGCTCTTTTCGTCAAAGCCTGGTAGAGAGAATAGAAAACAAAGATCCCCAGTACCAGATAGATTATTCCCCAGATGGAAAAAGTGATACCGGCTGGAACAAAAAGGTTTGGATACTTATCTGATAGCTGACCGGTGTTGAGATGATTAAGGGGCAGAGCATTGGCTAAATAATTTACCGTGACCATGATTAAAAAACCGAACAGATTAAGCCAGGCCAGCCACTTTCCTGATTTTCCTTCTTGGCTGTCCGGCCTGGGCGACCTCAGGTAATTAAGATTGTCTTCCATCCTTCCTCCTTCTTTAAATGGGGTCGGGCCAGCCCAATTCATTTATTTTAAATAAGTTATCCGTTCTCTGGTTAGATATTTATCAGAGCCAAGCCCTTTTCAAAAACCGGCAACCGTCATTTCTTGCTATTTATATTACCCTGATCAAGGAACAACTCAAAGATATGATTCTGGAATCGGTTTAACAGGTTTGAATAGATGCTTAACCGCCAGAGCTAATCTGCCTTAATTCACCCAACATCAGTAGATGGCGCTGATGGTCTGATTACTGGCTTTGATAAATTTATAACCGAGATCTTTGGCGGATATTCTGACCACTACCTCAGCCTGGCTGCCAACTTCCCACTTAGGCCCGCTCCAAGCTCCTAGGCTTATCTTGTTTTGCTCAACTGGACTAACGGGTCTGAATTCTTCCTTTAGAGAGGCTTCCCAGGTTTCTTCCCCTTTGAGGACATAGATTTTATCAGCAGTTATAGAATCAGGAAAGACAGCTACATTATCGGCGATCAGCGTGACCACGGCTATTAAATCAGAACCAGGTTTCTCATCTAAAGCTGGCATAAAGTCACGATAGAGTAAGACTTGAAAGCTGAGGCTAACGCCGTTAATTGTTATGGTCTCTGGAATACTGCCCAGATCTTCGAGTGGAGAAAATGGGTTTTGTGGATTTTGACAGGAAGGGACAATCAAGATGGTTAGAGCCACCAAGCTTATCCAGCCAGCCCGATTTAATAAGACTTTTGCTTTGCGGTTTTTATCCATCATTTTACCCACCTGTTTTAATATAAAGCCAGTTTAAGTGATTGTCAATTAACAATTTTGGTTATTCGGCCTTCTGGCTATCAGCCTCATTTTAAGTCTGTTGTTTAAGATCATTAACTCAAAAAATTAAATTGTCTCAGGGAAAGGTCAGGTGCTTTAGGATGACGCCCTGACCCGATTCTGCTATAATCTAAAACTTAGGAATAAACTTAGGTTTATTGATAGAGATATAAGGTAAGGCTGGCCATCCGCTCAGAATTAAGGTGCCTGAACGCCGCCTGCTCTTGTCCGGTTTAAAAATCCCGAATCATCAGCTTAAGCTGGGAAAAAATTAAAGTTAGAAGCCTGAAAAGCCGGGTCAGAGAAAGGTGTCAGATTTTAAAGTCAACGGCCGTCTTGCCAGGAAGAAAGAATAATCATGAAAATAGGATTTATCGGCTTACCCAAATCAGGCAAGACCACTCTGTTTAACGCCCTGACCGGTTCTTCGGCTCAGGTTTCGGCCTTTTCTACCGGACGGATCGGTCCCAATCTGGCTTCTGTTAAGGTTTATGATGAGCGGGTGGAAAAACTGGCCGCCATTTATAAACCCAAACGGTTGGTTTATCCGGCAATTGAGATTGTTGACCTGGCCGGGGTAAATGAGGGAGATGGAAAGTCAGATGCTTTTTCTGGCGATCTGATGAAGCTGGCCAGAACCGTTGACGCGCTGGCGATAGTTTTAAGAAATTTTAAGGACGCCGCTTCTTCTGTGCCTTCTCCACTTTCGGATTTAAAAAAGATAGA
>JAGOPD010000025.1 GCA_017992175.1 Candidatus Saccharicenans sp. | reverse complement strand
AAGTCTTGAGCAGCAGGTCTTTAACCCCGTCCTTCAGATTGACCAGATACCAGCCAGGTGGAACATAAGCCAGGACCCTTGAGCCGTCCAGGCCCTGCCACCAGAAGACAGTGGTTTTTTCGGGGGCACAGCGCTCAAAAACATAATAATCGAGACCGGCCTTTTTCAGCAGCTGGGGTAGCTGGGCATTATGGCCAAAAGAATCTGGATTCCAGCCAACTTTGACCTCTGTCCCAAACTTGTCCAGAAAATACCTTTTCCCGTAGAGGAGCTGATGGGCCAGGCTTTCTCCGTCGGGCAGATTGAGGTCTGGCTCGACCCACATTCCGCCGACCGGAATAAAAGTCCCTTCTTTTACCTTCTGTTTGATTTCCTGGAAAAGCTCCGGATAGGCTATCTCCATGGCTTCGTAGAGGGCGGCCTGGCTCTGGGCAAAGGTCAGTCCCGGCCTCCGATTCATCTGCCGCAGTGTCCCCCAAAAAGTTTCAGGTGCAACTTGATGGACTGTTTCTTCCCACAGCCAGAGCCAGCTGAGATCAATATGAGCATGTCCAACTAAGGAAGCCGTTAATTCCCGCGGATTTAATTTCGGGTGAACTTTTTCCTGGGCAGCTGATATCGAAGGCAACCAGACTATGGCGGTCACAATCCATAAAATTAGCCAGAATGTTCTGGTATCTTTTTTCATTTTCCCCTCCTCAATTTTGGCCCACATCCTGAGGTCAGGATTTTTTATAAGATCTTATCTTCTTTTTCTTCTAATTATTTTTTATTATTTTTTTCATCGGCCAGCTCAACCAGCAATATCCCGTGGACGTGAAGCGAGGGAATCGTGGTGGAAAGCAGGCCTTTGTCCCACTGCCATTTAAGTCTTCTCTTTTCTGGCATCCAAAGGACATCTTTTGGTTTCTTTTCACATTTTAGCCAGAGCTGAATCGGTCCGGTAGCTGGAATATAGTCTATGAAATTGTAACGGTCGGGAACCGGAAAACCGCTGCGATTGAGCAGGTGAACTGTCAGCTGATTATCCGCCGTCCGGCGAAGAGCCAGATCGACAGTTGGCGGGGCTTCAACTCTGACCAAGGGAGAAGGAAACATTTCTTCCAGCAGCTGGCTCAAAAAAAGCCTCAGAGCCGGATGATGGCTGCGGAAAAAAATTGAAGCAACCGGCCCATAGATAGCAGCGACTTTACCTTGCTGATAAGAGGCAATAGAGGCAGCCACTGCCCCGTCGCGGCGATAATCCCTGGTTAAATATCTGAAGCCAGCCGGCCGGGCGTCTTTTACTTCCACTTCCTGCCACCGGCCGCCGGCAGCCAAAGGACCGGCCGGTGTAGCCAGTTCAGCCGCTACCTCCTGTGGCTCACCAATCAAATTAACTCCGAGCAGCGGTTCAAAAAGCCGGGCAGCTTTTTCGCCCAGGAGCAGAAGACTTCCACCCTCAGCTACGTATTTTGCGACCTCTTTTTGAAAAGCCGGCTCCAGCCGGTGAGAATCAGCTATGACCAGCACAGGAAATTCCTTCAGCCTGGAAATTAGTTGATGCTCGGCCAGGATGTCAACTGAATAATGAAGCTCCAGAAGGAGATGAAGGGCGCCCTCCAGTTCCTCATATTCACCGTTCCAGGGAGAAAAGACCCGATCCATCCGGTCCCAGAGAGAACTTTCCGAAAGAAGGAGGGCAACCTGAGGAATGGTGCGGCTTTTAAAACTGAGGCTCTGCCTGTCCCGGCAAAACCTGGCCACCTCGTCCAGCTGCTCGATGATGGCCGGGACAATTGCTCCCCGCCTGGTCGGGGTATGATAGACTTCAAATCCGCCTCCCTGCATTAAAACGACCGCCGCTTCCTGCTCAAGATGAAGAGGAGTTTTAAGACTCCAGGCCAGCTGACGGCCCCGGTCAAAACCCCAGGCCATTAAGTCCCAGGGCCAGCCGGTGCTGGCCAGGTAGCGGGCTTCAAATCTAGCCCTGTCCACCGACAGGCTAGCTGAATAATCTCCAGAAAGGAAATCAAGTTTAGCCGTCACCGGCCTTGGCGCAAAAGAGCTGTACATCCAGTTACTGGTCAGCTGGATACCTGGCCGGAAATCATGCAGAGCGTCAGTCCAGTGAATCAGATATTTTTCAAATGACTGCCTCTGAAAATCTTTCCATTCGAGCCAGTCCGGTGAAGAGCGGTCAACTGGGGCAGAGCTTTTTCCTGAAAATTCTTTCCAGGCTTTAAGCGCCATTGGAGAATAATCAAGCTCAGCTGCCCAGCAATCACCATCCACCCAGACTCCATCCAGCTCATAGCTGCTGATGACTTCTTTTAGCTGCGGAATGAGTAGTTTATCCACATAGGGGCCAAAAACGCTGGTCGCCTTCGGGTCAGGTTTTCCCTGAGCGTCAACTCGAGCCCAATCGGGATGCTCTTTAACTGCCTTGGAATCCCAGAGACCCGAATAATGAATATAGAGGGCAATATTTCTTTCTTTAGTCATCTTGCGCCAGATAGCCAATGAATCCTGGACGATACCGGGAGCCGCCCAGCCAATTCTGGTCGGATAACCCGCATAACCAGGATGTCCTTTGCAATCATACTGGACATAATCAGGTTTAACCCTGTCCAGAAGCCCGGCAATATTTTCCGGGCTGACATCAGCTCCCAGTTCCCGATCAGATTCATTGGGATGAAGATCAAAATGAAGGCCAAAAAAGGAATCTTTTCGGGGCAGAGGGCCTCTGGCCTGAGTTGAGCTTTCAACCGCTACTGCTTTTATTTTAGGCTGTTCTTTTGTTCCTGAACTGCCAGCAGAAAAAATCGTCAGGCCCAAGATAAAAATTACAGAGGTAAAGACAAGGAGAAATCTTCTGGTCAAAAACCCTTTCCTTTTGTTCATTGATTCTTTCCTCCCCTCAAGAAAAAAATCCCTTCAGGTGAAAGATATCGAAAACATAAGAATATTATTGTCCAGAGTATAAATCCCGCTACCAGAAAAAGCAACTCAGTTTCTCAGCCTTCACTGACGGCTCTCTTGAGTTCGCCTCCTGAAGGCTGATGCCTGAAACCCAGTTATCTGTGTATTTTAATTTAGAGACCTGACTGCTCTCTGCCTTAAAGATTTTTGTCCACAAACAGGAACCTTTTCTCCCCGCCCTTCGTCTAAATTACTGAAAGTTAAAAAGATGGAAAAACAAATTAACCATCAGAAAGGAGAAAAGAGATGAAACTCAGAACAAGAATTGGAATTTTTCTTCTGGCCGCGGTAATTTCACTGACTGGCTTTGCCTTTATCGCTAATGGCCTCAATCTTAACCGCACTCTGCTGACCGCCAGACCGGTAGTTGAAACCTCTTATACTTTGTTTCAAATTCTCGGTTAGGTGAATCAGGCCATGATGGAGAGAGCGGAAAAACCCTGGCAGTTGCGGGCAGCTATAAAGCTCGAAAACAAAAACAACAGCCAGGTTAAGGAAATGGGGGATAAGGCAGTCTTCCGGAGTTGCTGGCCAGCGGCTTTGACCGCCAGCCAGAGGAAAGGCAACTAACTCCGGGCTACCGCCCTCTCCCCCATTTCTACTTTTTTAGAAACCGCCGGATAAAAGTATCTACTTCTTTTATTTTAATTAGCCGGCAGCCAGCATAAAAAACTAAAAGAGAAAGACTGCCCAGAATAATGGTGGCGATCAGAACCGGAAAAAACGAGTAGCCGAAATGGCTGGCACTTATTTTAAAACCGGCATAACCGATAGCACCAGCCACTCCTGAGACCAGGGCCAGCTTCAGAAAATAATTGTAAATCGAGCGAAGTTCAATGTCACCAACTTTCCGCGGCAGCCAGCGAATCAAAACGGCGATATTGACAATACTGGCCAGACTGGCCGATAGGGGAAAAGCCAGGAAACCAACCGGTTTCATCAAGGCCAGGTTTAAGGCCAGATTAACTCCAATGGAGATAAAGCTGGCATACATCGGCGCCTTTGAATCCTGATGAGCATAGAAAACCGAAGCCACATTGCGCAGAGCTGAAATAAAAGGAATGCCCAGGGTATAAAGAATAAGAGCCTGGCTAACGGCCAGAGTATCAGCCGGACCAAACCGGCCGTGCTGATAAATCAGGCTGGTCAGAGGATAAGAAAAGAAGGCAATTAAAATAGAAGAAGGGACAGTCAGAAAAAGGACCATTTTCAGCGAATCTTTAAAAGCCAGCTGGACCTCTTCTCTTTTGTTTTCCAACACCAGCCGGGAAAAACGAGGCAGGGCCACGGCTCCGACGGCTAGGCCGAAAAGACCGAGCGGCAGATGCATGATGCGGTAAGCATAATTGAGCCAGGTCATGGAGCGCTCGGCCTGATAAGAGACCAGAATGGTATTGACAAAAACATTAAAGCGCGAACCGGCTAAACCAATAGCCACCGGTACAAACAGAGCCATGACTTTTCTAAATTGCGGGTCGTGCCAGTTCAAATAAAAGCGGTAACGAAAACCCAGGCGGAAAACACCCGGAATCTGAATCAGGAATTGCATCAGCCCGCCAACAGTTACACCAATAGCCGCTCCAAAGATAGGATCGCCGCCCCTGGCTGTATACCAGCCAAACATGGCCAGAGGTACGGCGATGGAAAAAACATTAAAGAAGGCCGGAGCCACTGAGGGGACAAAAAATGAGCCTTCGGTATTGTGATAGCTCATGGCCCAGGCGGCTAAGGAAATAAAAAGCAAAAAAGGAAAAGTGATAAAAGTCAAATTGGCGGTCAGAGACAATTTTTCCGGGATCTGGCTGAAACCCATGGCCACTAAGGAAGCGAGCGGCCGGCAAAAAATCATGCCGAGAATAGTCACTACTCCTACGACCAGTAAGAGAGTAGTAAATATATTAGAAGCCAGGAGATTTTCTTTAGATTTGCTTTTGGCCTTCTCTTCAGTCAGAACGGGCACAAAGGCGGCCGAAAGTGAGGTTTCGGCAAACAGGTCCCGCAGGAGATTGGGAATCCGGAAAGCGGCGTTAAAAGCATCAGTTGACCGGCTCGAACCGAAGAGCAGGGCAAAAACCATTTCCCGGACAAGACCCAGCACCCGGCTGATAGCTGTCCCGATGGTAAAAGACCTGACGCCGCGGGCTATATCTTCCATCTGCTGGCTTGACCTTCTCCCTTTATTACAGGTTAGAATTCAAACATAATCAGTTGCAAGAATAATACAAAATAGAAGATTTAGTGGCAATATTCAAATTTAGACGGGCTCTCCAGCCAGATCACTGTCAAATGGCAGCTTTAATCAATTTTTGGCCGATCTTCTCTTGACAGAAGAGAAGATTACTGGTAGAAAAAGTTGAAAGCAGGAAAGAGAACAGGGCCATGAGTTATTGCGACGGCGATGACCCCTATCCATCTTATTTAGATGGAAGAAGAGTACCTAATCTGGCCATTTGGCTGGCTGCTCAGGTGAGCCAGGCGAGAGCCTGAGTCCGGCGTTCACCTCCAGCCAGTTAAAGGCGGAGGTGAATGATGGTCAATCCATTACTGGCACCCGAATTACGAGAGTTATTAAACGAAAAGAGCTATGGTGAGCTGTGTGAATTTTGTGAATCAATTCATCCGGCTCAGGTAGCAGAATTTCTCTCAGCCCTCAATCCTAAGGAGGTCTGGGAAATCCTCAGTCATCTGTCTCCTCATCTTCGCGGTGAAGTCTTCAGCCATATTGATGAAGAAGTCCAGCTGGAGATGATTCGGACCCTGGGGCGGGAGGTGATGGGGAAATTGCTTTCCGACATGCCCCCGGATGACCGGGTTGACCTGGTTAAACAGCTGTCAGATGAACAGCGGCAGGCTATCATTCCGGCCATGGCCCAGGCCGAACGTGAAGACCTCCGCCGGCTAATTGCCTACCCGGAAGGGACCGCCGGTTCAGTTATGACTTCTGAATATGCCGCGCTGACGCCGGACCTGACGGTGGAAGAGGCCGTCTTGAAGCTAAGAAGAGAGGCGCCCGACAAAGAGACCATTTATTACTGCTATGTTGTTGACGAGAATCACCGGTTAAAGGGATTTGTTTCTTTAAAGGATCTGATCGTTGCCCCTCATGGGGCCAGAGTCAAAGATGTCATGTATGAAGATGTCATTTCCGCCCGGGCCAGTGATGATCAGGAAGAAGTTGCCAGAAAAATTCAGAGGTATGATTTATTAGCCATTCCTGTTCTTGACGACGACCAGCGGCTGGTTGGGATTATCACCCATGACGATGCCATGGATATTCTGCAGCAAGAACAACAGGAAGATGTGGAAAAATTGATGGCCATTGGCGGCCCCCACGAAGTTGGAGTTTATACCAAACTGTCAGCCTGGGAGCATTTCAAGAGCCGGACTCCCTGGATACTGGTTCTGGCTGTGATGGGTTTTGTCTCCGGCTTCATCATTCAGAGCTATGAAGGCATTTTGCTTCAGGTGGCTATTCTGGCTTCCTTCATGCCGATGCTAACCGGAACCGGTGGTAATGCTGGTAGCCAGTCGGCCACTCTGGTCATCAGAGCCCTGGCTGTCAAGGAAATAACCGTCAAAGATGCCCTTAAAGTTTTGCTTAAAGAATTCGGCGTAGCCTTTCTGATGTCCTTAGTTCTGGCTTTTATCGCCTATTTAAGAGTCATGGTTTTTTATGACGATGGGGCTGCTCTGAATAATATCACTCCTCAGGCTGTGGGCCTGGCGGTGGCCCTGGCCCTGGCCCTCCAGGTCATAGTTTCCACCTTAATAGGGGCTTTACTTCCCCTGGCGGCCGTCTCGGTTAAAATTGACCCGGCAGTGGTGGCCAGCCCCTTGCTGGCGACCCTGGTTGATATTTTTGGGTTACTTATTTATTTCAATGTAGCCAGGTTAATTTTGCATTTGTAGGCCCGCTAACTCAGCAAACTTTCGATAATTAAATCCACCGCCTCTTCTTCACTCAAACCACGTGCCATCAGAGTCTGAAGCTGCTTGGAATCAACACTGCCGATGGCCGCTTCATGAGTTACCTGGGCTTTAGAATTTCTGACTTCGACCACGGGAACTGCCCTGGCCAGTCCGTTATCCTGAATGATCTCTTTGCAATCAACGTGACCCCGGGCCAAAGGTGCTTCGGCTATTATTTCATTGTTTATCTCAGCCCTGGCTTGATTTTTTACCGCTATATGGGTAGTTAAAACCGCCCGGCTGCCTTCGCCAATGAGATGAGCAGCCTCTCTGATTTGAATCCGGTCGTCCTGACGCCCGAAGATCCTGGCTTTCATTTCCGCCGAACTTCTGGCCTGGCAGGTGGTACGATAATCCATCTCAATCAACCCCACCCGCCCTTTGAGCAGCTCAAATTCCGTTGAAAAATGGGCTCCTTCTTCGAGTTCTATCCTGGCTACCGGCACAACTCTGACCATCCCTTCGTCACTGTGCCAGTGGCGCTCAAAATAAGAATATTTAGCCTGACGGCCAACTTTGATCTGAGCTTCCATCCGGTGCTCGACATCCACAGCCTTGGGAAAAGTACAATGAGCCATAAAGCTGACCTCAGCTTCATCTTCAATCTCGATATCCATGATAATATGCTGGACCCCGCGCTCCGGCAGCAGGCCAAAGCACAGATGCACCGGGCTGCCGATTTTAACTCCCTTTTTGACTTTGAGCTTGGCCCGGACGCCGTCAGGTAATTCTTCTGGTTCCATAATCAGCCCTTCAACTTGATGAGAGCTAAGCACCTGGTTAGCATTAATGATGAGGTGAGGTGTATCTTTATTGAAAGTGCGATGCAGGTTAACCGATTCAAGGATTTCTTCGACCAGATCTTCCGTCATGTTTTTCCTCCAGCCGCGGCTCCTGAGTTAATTTCAGGCACATTTTGATGAGGGCAGGGCAGACATTTCCCGCTGAAATATTCCATAATTTTTGAAGTCACCCCCTTATCAACTAAGGTTCCGTGGCAAATTAGAAAGGCGTGGTCAGCCTTCTCCAGAACTTTTGGGCTATGGGTGATAAGTAAAACCGTGGTGCCATCCTTTTTGAGGCGATCGATAGCTTCAAAGATCCGGTCAATAGCTTCAATGTCAACTCCCGAATCCGGCTCATCCAGCATGACCAGGCGAGGCTTCATGGCTAAAATAGAAGCCAGTTCAATTCTTTTCCGTTCGCCACCACTCAGTGTCTTATCAACCTCACGTGACCGGTAACGGGCCGGCTCCAGGCCGACCATGTCCAGAACCCGGTCAACTTCCTTTTTGTCCTTATTTTTAGCGGCAGCCAGGATAAACTGGCTGACCTTCAAGCCTTCAAACCTGGCCGGTTCCTGCCAGGCTAAAGTAATACCCAGCCTGGCCCTCTGGTCAACATTCAGATTCTTAATTGACTGTCCTTCAAACAGAATATCGCCGGTGTGCTGACGGTAATCAGGCAAACCCATGATCAGGCTGGCCAGGGTTGATTTACCGGCTCCATTCGGGCCAACCACCGCCTGAACATAACCTGCCCAGAACTCCATCGACAGGCCGTTGAGAATCAAGGTAGAGTTCACCTGAAGAGAAACGTCCCTGACTTCGAGAATAGCCATCTTGCCCTCCGCCATATTCACTATTTTAAATGATACACTCTAAGGCCATTCCTGACAAACCATCTAACTTCATCAGCTGATTAAGAATCTGGAAAACAGCTTGAATTAAGGGCTAAAAACAGGCCTTTTAGCTAAACATTATGGGCACGAAAACCATGGTCAGGGGCACTGAATAATACTCTGAGCCCAGAGACAGCCGCCACAGACGGGAAAAGTATTACCCGAACAGTCTTCCTCATTTTTCTCTAAATAGGAGCAGCCGCCACAGATATGGCAGGGCGAATAATCAAACAGGTAAACTTTTTCCCGGAAATCGTGATAGTCCTGAGAAGACCAGATGTCAGCCAGTGACCTGGAGTTCAAATCACCAGGCAAATAAGCCCGGATTCGGCGCTCCAGCCCGTAAAGATAGGTTGTATGATCATGAAGAAGGGCTAAACAGGGTGCGACCTGACCATCCCAGCGGATAAAAGACATTCCCTCATTGATAAAGCGGCAGGAACGGCTCGGAGCGCTTAGCGGCCGGTCAATCAAGGATAAATTTTCATAGCCTCGGAGCAGATGGAAAATTGGCTCCCGGGTCAGATAATTTATATCCAGGCGGGGCAGGCTGATCTGAGGTTTTCCCGGTGAGCCGGTAAAGGTTTCACAGGTCAGGGCCAGCGGGCAGATCATCTGCCTCTCCATTTCATCGGTGTAGGGCAAGACATTGGTAATCAGCAGGCGATCAGCTCTGGTCGCCTCAATTAGCTTCTCTATGTTTTTTAACTCATTGATATTTTCCCGCATGACCACAAAGGAAATCCCCAGGCCGAAAGACTTGTTCATCGCAGCTGCCAGGTCGCGGATTCTCTGAACATTACGGAGAACAAGATTAAAGTTGGCCCCGCGGCGAATATCATTAAAGCTGGTCTCACTGCTGCCGTCAAAAGAAACCCACAGGCGGTCAAGCCCGGCCTCAAGAAGCCCCTGAGCCAGGCTCTCATCCAGCAGCATGCCGTTGGTGGTTATTTCGATGGTAGCTGATGAAGCTGCTTTCAGCCTTTTGACTATCCAGCTGATATCAGGGTGGACAAGCGGTTCACCAAAACCGGCTAACATAATGGATTGAAGAAAAGGAAAAGACTTAAGCCCGGTGGCCAGTTTTTCGACCAGCTCCAGGCTGATAGAGCCTGAGAGTTCTGACCAGGTATGACGGATACAGGTCTGGCAAGCCAGGTTACAGGCTGAAGTTGGTTCGAGATAGAGACGGCGCAGGGCATGAAGATTGGGTTCAATTCGAATCTGACCATTTTCCCTGGCAACCCTCAAACTGGTTCCAGGAGCAGCTCCAAGATGAGCCAGGATTTCCGGCGGCAGAAGGAGGCGCCCTGATTCATCTATCCTAACTTGGGTCTTAGATACAGCTTCCTCTGGTCTGACCGGAATCCTGTCTTCAGGTTTTAGGTCTTTAGGATTTCTCATCTTCAATTTTTAACCTGGCGGGTTAGCTGCCCTAACCACCAGCCCGGGCCTCAGGTCAGCCAGTAGAAGTCAAATCACTTATCCGACTTACCCTATATATTTTACCGGAAAAAAGGCGGGTAGCAATTATTTAAAACTAAAGTTATCAGCTTTTGAAAATTTGATAAAAATAGGAGCTGAGCCGGCCAATAAATAGTTTGGCTGAACCGGGGCCAGCCCAGGTGTGGACCAGAACCGTTATTATATAATCGCCATTAGGAGTAAAAACAATGCCGGCATCGTGGCAGACTTCCTTTTCCAGGCCGGTTTTATGAGCCACGGTTACTTCTCTCGGCAGGTAACGGGGAAGGCGGTCATTAATTTTCTGGCTTTTAAGTACCGCCAGGCATTGATCAGAAATTACGGCATTATAGCAGCAGCGGTGATAGATCCTTTCCAGCAAGCCGGTCATTTCGGCCGCTGTCGTATAATTTTCCAGGCCCTGATCACGGGCAGCGAAATCTATCATTTTACGGTTCAGTCTGGTCTTTTTCAAATTAAGCTCATCAAAGACATTATTAATATAATCAAAGCCCAGCCTGTCAATCAGGATATTGCAGGCGATATTATCGCTTTCGGTTACCATATAATCTATGAGCTGGGCATAAGTAAAAGACCGCCCGTTTCTCATCTGTCGCAGGCGGCCTGACCCCCCGACCCGGTCTTTTCTTTTTAGAACATATTTTCCGGATAAATCAAGTAATCCTTCCCCGGCGGCTTTAAAGCAAGCCACCATAATGGGAATCTTAACCAGGCTGGCCGCGGGAAAAGGCTGTTCTTCGTTATGGATAAATGTCCAGCCCGTTTCAAGGTCTTCAACCACAATTCCTGTCTGACCTCGCAGATTAGAAATCCTTTTGAGGATGTTATTTGAATTGGCTTCCCAGCGGAGCTGTCTCTGGTTATAAAGGTTGAGTTTTTCTTCGAGAGTAAAGACTTTTGAATTGGCTAAAGATTGACCGGCCACCAGCCCCATCACTAAGGGCAGAGCGATGATCAGTAGCAACCAGTGACTGGCTCCTGCCCGCCGCCTCTGGACCTTCATGCCTCACGTCCTTTAATAGCGTTTAGTTAAAGTTGTTTCTATTTATATAAAGAAAGCCCCTTCCTGTCAACCTTGAGTTTGCCCGCCGCCATAATTTAAAGTTGAATTCAAAGACTACCCGATGATAAAATTAGCTTAAACTATAGGATGGAAGGCAGGAAAAAATGAAAAGAGAGAAAATTCTCTTAGGCCTTTTAGTCTGTTTGTTGGTTTTTGGCCGGGCCTACGGTCAGGTTAACCTGAAAGCTATGACTTTGCCTGAAGGCAAAAAAATTGAAATGGGTTTCAACAAAACTAACCGGGCCCCGGACCGGGCCTCAATGTTAGCCCGGCTCAATTATGAAAAAGGGGTAGCTTCGGTTGAGCTGAGCTTTGAACATCTGGAGCCGGCTATTTTATTTGCCGGTGACATTTCCACTTATGTCCTCTGGGCAGTCGGACCGGACGGGACTGTCGATAATCTGGGCGAAATTATTGTTGACAAAAGAGACTGCTCAGGCTCGCAAAAATTCTATGTCAACCGGAAAATCCTGGCTCTGATGGTTACCGCTGAGCCTTATTCCTCAGTCAGCCGGCCGACCGACCTGGTTCTTTTTGTAAATGCCGAATCAGGAGAAAAAGGCGTTCAGATTGCTCCTTTTACTTATAATGATTTTTCAACCAGGGCTCGTCCGGCTCTGGATAGTATTTCCAGTATTCAGTACATCAGTGATGTCCCGGTAGCCTTAAAACAGGCAGAAAAGACTCTCGACTTTGCCTCTAAGGTTGGCGCCGACCAGGTAAATCCTAAGGCGATTAATCAGGCCAACGAGGCTTTAGCCAAAGCCCGGAAACAGAAAGATAAAAAGATGGCGGCCGATGGGGCTCGAATCGCCACTCAATTTGCCGCTCAGGCCATAAATGAAACAATCAAAATGGAAGAGGAAAAGGCGGCGGCAGAAGCTGAAGCTAAGAGGCAGGCCGAAAAAGCAGCTTTAGAACAGCGGGCTACCCAGGCTGAGGGTGAAGCTCAGCAATTAGCCCGGCAGCTGGAAGAAATTAAAACTGAACGGGCAGCTCTGGCCAAAGAAACCGAACAATTAGCAGCTCAAACCCGTCAACTGGCAGCCGAGCGTGACCAGCTGGCCGGAGAACGGGAGACCATTCAAAAGGAAAGAGACGAACTGGCTGGCAAACTGAAATCAGCTTTATCCACAGTAGCTGAAACGACCGATACCGCCCGGGGCTTGATGGTCAATCTGGCTGGAGTCCTGTTTGATGTTAATAAGGCTACGCTTAAACCTGAATCTCAGTTAAAATTAGCCAAGCTGGCCGGCATTTTGATGGTTTTCGCCGATATTAAGCTCAGCATTGAAGGTCATACTGATGCCACCGGCTCAGAGGAATTAAATCTTAAGCTCTCCAATGACCGGGCCAGGACTGTCTATGAATTTCTGATGTCTCAGGGAGTATCAACTGACCGGATGAAATATCAGGGCTTTGGCTCCAGCCGGCCGGTGGCGCCCAATGATAATGAAATCAACCGGGCCAAGAACCGGCGGGTCGAAGTGGTTGTCCTCAAAGAATCTGAGAACTGAGAGTTTACTTTCTTTCCAGAAGATAGATAAACATTAGCCACAGACAGAGAATAAGAAGAGCTGAATAAATCCGCAGTGAATTAGAAACAGTCAGGATATTGAACAAGCCATGAACCAGGGCTGCCAGAACCAGGCCAAGAAGGGCGGCCGGGACTTCTGAGCGCCCGCGGGCCCTGGCTCTGACCACCAGGTAACCCCAGATTGAGGAAAAAATCGAATGAGTCAGTGGAGAAACGAGCGCCCGGCCAAAATAAGCGGCGCCGCTCATCAGGGGTAAATAACCAAGATTCTCGAAGCTGGCAAAGCCGATGGCTAAGGATGCTGCATAGACCACGCCATCCGACGGTTCATCCAGATCGAAATTCTTTAAGATAAAGAGCGCAAAAGGCAAGAACTTAAAAAACTCTTCTAAGGGGCCAACCACCCCGAGCGAATATAAAGCAATCACACGCCCATTGCCCCTGGCCACCACCTGATTAAAACCAGCCGGAAGGCCGACTAAAGGCAGTTGCTTATAAGTCAGAAAACAAAGAAAGCCGAAAAGAAAGCCAAGAAGAAAGGCTGCTAAGAGATTGATTAAAGGCTCAGGCTGCCTCCGGTCTTTATAATAAAAATAGGCCAGCCAGAAGATGGCCGGGGCGATAATGCTGGCCGCCAACTTCCATAAAATCATTAATCCGTGATTACTCCAACTTCGCCTTGCCTGACAAACAGTATTCCGCTCAGGTCACCAAATAAAACTTTTATTTTGACTAAATTAACTAATCAGTTATGAACTGTCAAGCAAAAAAGAATCAGTAATCGCTGAAAAATCAGATTTTAGCCCTGTTTTTGACCAGGACCCAACACCCGCCAGCTCTGGTTTCGTTAAGATTCAATAAGTTGAAACGCCGGAAAGAGAAGGACAACAGCGACCCATTGCGGCTATTTATTAT
>JAGOPD010000024.1 GCA_017992175.1 Candidatus Saccharicenans sp. | reverse complement strand
GTTGAGCCGGGGCGATGTAAGCCAGGTTAAATCGCTCATGTAAACCAGGGATATAAATAGCCGCCAGCAGAAAACCGATCGCCCCCGCTGCCCAGATGTTCATGACCTTATTGGTAAAGGGACCCTGAGCCAGGACGGATTCTTTGTCGGAGCGGGAGATAAAAGCCAGAATAATATGGCCAAAAATCCAGGCGGCAAAAGCAAAGGTCTGAGACTCGGTCACAGTTAGATTCCTGCCTCTCGCATAGAAATAAACCGCCGTTACCCCGGCAAACAGGACAGCTCCTTTGATTAAGATATCTCTCACCACCCGGCGGTTGATGATATTCTCCCGGGGATTTCGAGGCCCTCTGGTATAGATGTCCTTTTCCTTTGGTTCAGCCACAAAACCAGCCGAGGCAGCCAGATCCATAAACAGCTCCAGGACAATAATCTGAATCGGAGCTAAAGGCATCGGTATACCAGCCAGGGCCGGCAGCAAAAAGATCAAAATCAGCGCAACTTTGACCGCTAAGTAATATTTAATTCCTTTCTGGAGATTGTCAAAAAACTTTCGGCCTTCAAAAATTCCCTGAGTAATGGTGATGTAATTATCATCAGCCAGCACCACCTCAGCTGCCTCCTTAGCTACATCCGTTCCGCGAATGCCCATGGCAATGCCAATATCAGCCCCCTTGAGAGCTAAAGCATCGTTCAGACCGTCGCCGGTGACCGCCACCACTTCTCCATTTTTCTGCAGAGCCTGAACAATCCGGTATTTGTGCTGGGGAGTGGTTCGAGCGAAAACCGAAACTGTTTTAACCGTTTGCTGCAAGTCTTCATCACTCAGCTTATCCAGCTCTTCACCGGTTAAAACCCGCTCGTCTCCTCTGATAATACCAACTTCCTTAGCGATATAACGGGCAGTTAAAGGGTGATCGCCAGTGACCATCATAGTCCGGACACCGGCCTGAGCCACCCGGGCAATGGTTTCTTTAACTTCGCTTCTCGGCGAATCTTCAAAGCTAATCAGCCCGGCAAAATTTAAGTTCTTTTCAAGCTGGCTAAAATCAAGCTGCTCTTCGCCGGGGCTTAACTTTTTACAGGCTACAGCTATCACCCGCCGGCCCCTGGCCGTTTCTTCGGCCAGTTTCTTTTTAATCTCGTCGCTGATGTTCTGACTCATGGCCAGGATTTCTTCCGGGGCACCGCTGGCGAACAATTCATAGTCATTGCCACTTTTTCTGATAATTGATTTGGTCTTCCGGCCACTGCCCAGGTTCCGCTGGCGAACAATCTCGGAGGCCGCCTCAACTATCTTCAACTCAGCTGCCTTATTTTTAATTTCCTGCTCCATAGGCGATAGAGAATAAGGGGAAATTGCTCCCAGTGCTTTCTTTATGATTTCTTCCTGACTGCCCGGATAAAGCAAAACGATGCGCATCTTGTTCTCAGTAATGGTGCCGGTTTTATCGGTCACAATGACCGTAGCATTACCCAGGATTTCGGCTGCCTTAATTCTTTTTACCAGAAAATTATTCTTGGACAGGGTATAGGCCCCCAGCCCTAAGACCATGGTGATAACGATCGGTAATTCTTCCGGAATGGTGGCAAAAGCTAAGGACAGCCCGGTTAAAATCATGGTTTTAAGTTCCTGGCCGCGGATGATGCCCACCACCGGAATTAGAATGGAAAAGAAAACAGCTAAATAAACCAGTTTACCGGCTAAGGATTTCATGGCCAGTTGCAAAGCCGTCTTGGGCGGCCTGACTTCTTTCAGACTGGCGGCAATTTCACCCAGTTTAGTCCGGCGGCCGGTAGCCGTGACCTCAGCCTGCCCTTCACCGGAAACAACCACCGTTCCGGCATAAATCTCATCATTGTTATTTTTGTCCTGGGGGAAGGATTCGCCGGTCAGAGCCGATTCATCAACCTGCAAACTGATGCTCTGCTCAACCCGGCCGTCAGCCGCTATCCTGGTGCCTGGAGTTAAAATCAAAATGTCGCCAGGGACTACTGCCTCCGACTCGATTTCTGTTATTATTCCGTCCCTGAGAACTCTGGTTTTAGGGGCAGCAATCTTTTCCAGAGAGGAAATGGCTTTTTTGGCCCGGTACTCGTTGTAAACTTCAGCCAGGACCAGTAAGAAAATGACGGCAAAGATGGTAATGGCATCGGCCAGTTTGCCCCACAGGCTATAGACAATACCGACTACCAGCAGGAGAAGAATCATCGGTTCGGTTACTTCGTGCCTGGCTATGCCAAAAAAGCTGATTTTTGACGGCTGAAAAATCTGATTAGGACCAAATTGCTGGAGTCTTTGCCTGGCCTCTCCAGCGGTCAGCCCTTTTTTTTCTTTTTGATTCATGTCAAACCTCCATCCTCGGCTTAATGCAGGTGCTCATAGTCATTACCGGCACAAATTTCACATTCAGATTGAACGACGGTATGACTGATATTGTATTTAGATTTAACCATCTCATTTATCTCAGAGACTATCTGGTTAATCGAATCGATATCATTCCTATCTATTAAGACATGCGTACTGAGGGCGTAGAGGTCAGAGGACAGGCTCCAGACATGGAGGTCATGAATTCCGTTGACGCCTTTTATAGATTGAATATCCTTAGCCAGGTTTTCTAAATCAATATCACGGGGAGTGGCCTCCATAAATATGTCAGCTGATTCTTTGATCAGCCGGAACGAGCTGACCAGGATGAAGACCCCAATTAAAGCGCTGATCATCGGGTCGAAAATATTATTGCCGGTAATAATAATCAAGATCGCGGCCAGGATAACACCGATCGAGGTCAGGGTATCACTCAGAACATGAAGGTAGGCTCCCCTGACATTGAGATTATCTCGCTCATAGCCATGCATTTTTAGGACCACATACAAATTGGCCATCAGCCCGACAACAGCGATGACGAGCATTTCCGGACCTTTTACCGCCCGGGGCGAGAGAAACCGCTGATAGGATTCATAAAAAATATAAAGAGTAATCAAGACCAGAGCCACGCCATTGATAATGGCGGAAAAAATCTCTCCCCGGTAATAACCATAGGAAAATTTGTGGGTGGCCTTTTTCTGCGATAACCTGACTGAAAAATAAGTCAGGAGCATGGCCAGCAGATCGACCAGAACATGACCGGCATCACTCAATAAGGCTAAGCTTTTAGTAAAAATGGATCCGGCCACCTCCATCAACAAAATAAATAACGAGAGAAAAATAAAGACCTTGAACTTCCTCTGCAACGCCTCTCTGGCGATCATGACACAACCTCTTCAATTAATTCTTTGATCTTGTCTTTAGCCTGATTCAAAGCTTTCCGGCCCTTAGCTGTTGTCCGGTAATATTTTCTGATTTTGCCCTCGATGACCTTTTCCTGGCACTCTAAATACTTTTCTTTTTCTAAAGAATGAAGTAAGGGATAAAGTGTTCCCGGACTCAACCGGTAACCGTGACGGCTTAATTCTTCGATCAGCCACAGGCCATAAACCGGCTGCTCAGCTGCATGATGAAGAATATGAATCTTGATGAACCCCAGAAAAAATTCATGCGTTAAATCGTTTTTCATCCCTTATATTGTCTTCCGATATCGGCTTACAATATATCAATCTGGACAGAAGCTGTCAAGTGAAAAGTGCTGGGATCCAGACTTTTATCAATTGGCGGGGGTTTTGTGTTTGCCCATGTCCAGGAAGTTCGACCTGGCCAGCTGTCTTTAACCCGGTCGGCTGATTTCGGATTTTGTCGGGCCGAGGGTATAATGGCTGGCAGGAGGGATTAGCATGGAAAATAAAACCAATTTCAGCCAGCTTCTATCTCCTTTTTCTATTAAAGGAGTCGAGCTAAAAAACCGGGTGGTCTTTCTACCCCATGAACCCTATTACGGGAGCGAAGATCACCTGCCGACTAAGAAACACCAGTTTTACTATGAAGAGCGGGCCAGAGGCGGTGTGGCCTTAATCGTCATGCCCAGTCTCGGCGTCCATCCCAGCGGTTATTATGCCTGCCAGGTAGCAGCTAAAAAGGAAAGCCTGCCCAGGTTTAAAGAAATCATCGCTACCGTTCACGCCTATGGAACCAAAATTTTTGCCCAGCTGACCCACTATGGGAATCAAACTAAAAGTGTCGAAACTCTTCAGCCGACCTGGGCACCTTCAGCTATTCCCGATATGACCGTCAGAGAAATCCCTAAAGAAATGACCAGAGAAGAAATCACCACCCTGGTCAAAGCCTTTGGCCAGGCTGCTCAACTGCTAATGAGAGCTAATTTTGATGGCTTTGAAATCAAAGTGGCGCATGACGGGATTTTGAGGCAGTTTCTATCTCCTGCCAAAAATGCCAGAAAAGACGAATACGGGGGAAACATCCAGAACAGAGCCAGAATCGTCATCGAGGTTCTCAAGGAAATAAGACAATACATCGGCGACAAGCCACTGGGGATAAGGCTTTGCCTGGATGAATTCATTCCGAACGGCTACTCGATTGATGACTCCATTGAATATGCTAAGCTATTTAATCCCTTGGTTGATTATATCAACTCTGATTTTGGCACGTGGGAAAGTATGGCCTATAGCCTGCCTTCTCTCAATTTTGAGCAGGGCTTTCATCTTAAAGCAATTGCCAGAGTCAAAAAGGCAGTGACCGTTCCAGTTATTGCCTCCGGCCGGATCATTCAGCCAGCTATGGCTGAGCAAGTTCTGGAGTCAGGAACAGCAGATTTAATCGGCCTGGCCAGGGGGTTAATCGCTGAGCCCTACTGGGTAAGAAAAGTAGAAGCCGGAGAGATAGATGAAATTTCCGAGTGCACCGGCTGTAACCAGAAATGTGTTGGGCGGCTTCTTCAAAACCGGGCGATTAGTTGCGTGGTTAATCCGGCGTCTGGTTTTGAGGAAAATTATTCACGCCAGGTCCTCTTGAGGCGCTCCTCTAATCCTAAGAAAGTGGTCATTGCCGGTGGCGGCCCGGCCGGAATGAAAGCGGCTGAACTGGCTGCCAGGAAGGGTCATCAGGTGGTCCTGTTTGAAAAGAGCGACAGCCTGGGCGGCAGGGTTAAGCTCGAGAGCAGCTTGCCAGGAAAAAAAGAACTGGCTGGAACAACCAGGTATTTGCAGTCCGCCCTCAAAAAGCTAAGGGTTGATATCCGGCTCAATCAAGAAGCCACTGAAACTGGCCTTCTGGCTGAAAAACCTGATATCATCATTATTGCTACTGGCGCCAACCGCCTGAATAATCCGGGCACCTTTTCAATTGAAGATGTTTTAAATAATAAGGTTAAAGGTGAAAATGTCCTGGTGATGGATTATGATGCCGGTCTCGAAGGCACCGGGGCAGTTGAGTATTTGGCCGGCCTGGGCAAAACAGTTCACTGGGTTACAGCCGTCTTTTTTAACGGTCAGGATAATGAGGTTGCGACCGTTCTTCTACCTGTTTATGGACGCTTGGGAACAATGAAGGTTATTACTCATCCGATGTTAGTTATGGTTAAGTTTGAGAATGGCCAGGCGACGCTCTTAAATCCTTATTTTAACCGGACAGAAACCCTGAGCGGGATTGAGGCAGTGGTTGTTACCGGTTTAAAAGCAGCTAATAATGCTCTCTATGCCGGACTCAAGGGCAAGGTTGAAAATCTTTTCCTGATTGGCGATGCCGCTGCTCCCCGTGATACGGCCGCCGCCCTGGCCGATGCTCTGAGTTTAAGTAGTAATTTTTAAGGGAACGGCCTGTTATAGGCTGCCGGCCTGGACCTGTTCAAGCTATGGTTGGCCAGGCAAAAATTTAGTTTTCCAAAAACCAGAAATCTCTTATCTTGATAGCTTTGGCCGGCGGCTGCCAGCTTTTGACACCAGCCTGATTTCTATGTTATTTATCAGAATAGAATGTCGATGGAAAGGAGGGATCATGAGCAAAGCTCTGAAAGCTTCACTGCTCTTGATATTCTCGCTAATCTTTTTTCTAAGCTGGTCGCAGCCAGTTTCCGCTCAGGCCCAGAAGGTCAAGCTTGACGTGCCTTTTGTGCCGACTCCTTATGAAGTAGTTGATGAAATGCTGAGGCTGGCTGAACTCAAAAAGGGGGATATCCTCTATGATCTGGGCTCTGGCGACGGACGGATTGTGATTGAAGCTGCCAAAAGAGCTGGTATCCGGGCAGTGGGAATAGACATTGACCCGGAAAGAATTGCGGAAAGCCGGCAAAATGCCCGTGAAGCCGGGGTCAAACAACTGGTGGAATTCAGAGCTCAGAACATTTTTGAAGCCGATTTCAGCCCGGCCACAGTAGTCACCATGTATCTTCTGCCCGATGTCAACATCCGGTTGCGGCCAGCTATCCTGAGAACTCTGAAACCGGGAACCAGAATTGTTTCTCATTCTTTTGATCTGGATGAGTGGGAGCCGGAAAAAACGATTTATGTAGCTGCCGGCCTGTATCCCCACACGGTTTATTTCTGGGTCGTTCCGGCTAATGTTTCCGGCGTCTGGGAATGGAAGATGAACCTGAATCAGAAGAAGATAGAGGCCCGGCTCGAAATCGAGCAGCATTTTCAGAAATTTACCGGCCAGCTGGCCCTGGGAGAGCAAACAATTCCTGTGCCCGAAAGTAAAGTTAACGGTGATCTGATTGAAATCACAGTGACCCCGGATAGTCCGAAGGACACAACTCTGCGTTTCTCTGGAAGAGCTGCCCAGGATAAAATCAGCGGTGAGATTCAGGTAGTGACTGGCCAGAAGAATTCCAGGGAAAGATGGGAAGCTAAACGGCGGGCCGGGACAGCCAGAGAAATTGATAACTGAGCTGGCTTCTCCTGCCGCTCATTTTTTCCTTTTCTTTTTTTTATTTTTGTGTTATTAGGTATTCTTAACCTTCGGGGTCAAACCATTGATCATAGAAACAAGCGAATCGAAGGTCGAACCATTTTTTAGCCGCCGGTCAGGGGGATCCTTATAAAGAAAAAAATTACACCAAAGGAGTATTTCATGTTTTCTAACACTCATTTTTCCAAGGCCAAAAAATACTGGTACATGGGGAAGTTTTACGATTGGAATGAAGCAGTTTTTCATCCCATGATGCATGCTCTTCACTATGGGAGCAGTACTTTTGAAGGGATTAGAGCCTACCTGACTGACCGGGGTCCAGCCATCTTTCGCCTCAAAGAACATGTTGACCGCTTTTTCCATTCAGCTTCGGTTATCAAGATGAAGGTGCCTTTTACCAAAGAAGAAATTATCCAGGCCTGTAAGGATGTGATCAAAGAGAATGGCCTTGACCAGGCTTATATTCGCCCTCTAATGTTTTATTCCTATGGTAATCTTGGTTTGGTCCCAAAATACTGTCCGGTTGAGCTGCTGATCGGGGCCTGGGAATGGGGTGCTTATCTCGGGGAAGCAGGTGATAAAGGCGCCTTTGGCTGCCTCATGCCTAAACGCCGGATACATGTTTCCCAGCTCGACCTATCGGCAAAACTCGGCGGAGTTTATGTCCAGTCAACTATAAACGGCATAGAAGCCAGAGAGCACGGTTATGATGAAGCTATTTTCCTCAATCTGGAGGGCCGGATTTCTGAAGGGCCAGGTGAAAATATCTGCGTGATTAAGAATGGCGCTCTTCACTCTAATCCCAATTCCGAATCGGTTCTGGAAGGTATTACCAGAACCAGCCTCCTCGAACTGGCTCCAGATCTTGGCCTGAAGGCCTTAGTTGCTCCGATTACCAAAGAAGATTTGTTCGGGGCTGACGAAGCTTTCTTTTGTGGAACAGCCGCCGAGATTTCACCTATCTCCAGGGTGGCCGATATGTCAGAGAATCAAGAAAAACCTCCGGTCTATACCATTGGTACGGGAAAACCAGGCAGTCTGACCATGAAATTAGCTGAAGCCTACAAGCAGGCCGCTACCGGAAAAAATCCAAAATATGAAAAATGGCTGGCCTACGTAAATAAATAAGCGGCTGAAAACATTTAAAAGGATTTAGAGACTAAAATAAAGTTATAATTTCCCTGAATTAAATCTTAAGGATCGAGGCCAGCCATGGATAAATTAAAAGCCAGAAAAAACTTAAAGGTAATAATAGCCAGCGGATTTGCTTTTCTATTTTTTTTCAACCTGCTTTCCAGCTCGCTTGTTGCCCAGAATATTTTAAGCTCTCTGGCTGACAGGCAGAATTATCAGAGAAAAAGGGTCTCCTCGGCCGACACGACCGGCGGTAACCGCGATTTTTTGACTATTCCGGCCGGGCAGACAGCTGTTCTGGCCGAGATCAAGGGGCCGGCTATTATTGACCATATCTGGATGACTATCTCCGCCGAGCCATTTTATGGACGTAAATTGGTTCTGAGGATTTACTGGGATGGAGAGGATACCCCTTCGGTGGAAGTCCCGGTTGGCGATTTTTTTGCAGTTGGCCATGGCCTCGAGAGAAATCTCCTGTCTGTGCCTGTTATCCGCTCTTCCGATGGCCGGGCTTTAAATTCTTACTGGACGATGCCCTTTCGGTGGTCAGCCCGGGTGACCGTCACCAATGAAGGCAGCCGGCCCGCTGGCTCATTCTACTATCAGATAGATTACCGGCAGGTTGAAGACATCAAGCCTGAGGTCCCCTATTTTCATGCCCAATACCGGCAGGAGTTTCCCTGTGAAGCTGGCCGTAATTACCTGATTTTGGAGGCTGTTGGCCAGGGACATTATGCCGGCTGTGTTTTGAGTGTTCTGCAGCGTTCGCTGGGCTGGTGGGGTGAAGGCGATGATCTGATTTACCTTGACGGCAATGAGACACCCCAGATTACCGGCACCGGCAGTGAGGATTATTTTTCCGATGCCTGGGGAATGAGGGAAGGCAGTCATCTTTATTACGGTTGTTCTCTCCAGGAAGAGGACTTTCAGGCCGGGGCTAAAGCCACGGTCTTCCGCTTTCATCTGCCTGATCCGGTGCCTTTTTTCAAATCTATCAGGGTGACCATTGAACATGGTCATGCCAATGATCGTTCTGATTTCTACAGCTCGGTTGGTTTCTGGTATCAGGCTGAACCGCATAAACCGTTTCCACCTTTGCCGCCAACCGACAAACGGCTGCCTTTTGCCCTTGAGGCCAGTGATAATTTTTTCCTGCCAGTCTGGCTGAAGATGGAAAACGGCCAGTCCGGCCAGATTGAATATCTGGATAAAGTCAGCGGCACGAAGCTGACCGGACCTTCGCTAACCCCCATGCTTACTTCCTATTATGATCACAGCGGCCAGCGTTATCAGGCTATAGTTACCCAGGGAGCAGCTGATGGCAGCCGAATCTCCATGAACCTCACCGCCAGCCTGTCTGATCTTTACGACCTCAAGATTTATTATTTAAAGGGACCGGCTTTTAGTAACTGGCAGATATTAAAAGAAATAAAAACCGCGCCGCCGGCTGAAGCCAGAACTGGAACTCAGCCTGGAGAACTTCAGGCCGGCGAAAAAGAGAAAGATGAGGCCGGTCAGAAAAAACAGGCGGCCCTGGAATCACCAACTCCGAATTATTTGATTCTGGCTAAAGTAAATGCTTATGCTCCCGAGCTCACCATTGATTCCCTGACGATTAAAGCTCAGGAACTGGCCGCTGGAGAAAATAGTTTCAGTCTGGAAGTGGCCGGAAAAGAGCTCAAATCAACCGGTTTCGACCTGGCTATGGTGGCGGTCAATCTGGTGCCGGCCGGGCGTAATTTTGCCCTCGACTGGAATATTATCGGTCCCTTCGAGGCCAAAGACATGTCTTATCTCACCACAGCTTATCCGCCTGAAACTGAAACCAGCCTCAATAAAAGCTATCCGGGGAAAAATAATCAGCCAGTTTCCTGGCAGGTCATTAAAGCCCCCGCCTCCGGTTATGTAGCTTTAAATGAGATGATTGAGCCAAGCGAACAGGCCGTGGCTTATGGGCTGACCTATCTCTATTCGCCGGAACCGCGGCAGGTGACACTTTTAGTCGGAAGCGACGACGGAGTAAAGCTCTGGGTAAACGAGGCCCTTGTCCTGACCAACCCTGCTTATCGCGGAGCTTATCCTGATCAGGACCGGGTAAGTGTAAATCTGAAGGCTGGCTGGAATAAGGTTTTAATCAAAGTGCTTCAGGGCTCCGGCGGCTGGGGGTTTTACCTCAGAATACCGGATCCCAGAGGAGAATACCGCTGGAGCCCGAAGCCGACGGGGAAATAAACTCGCTCGCTGCTTTAGAATCTTTTTATGGCTTTAAGATCTCATCGGCTTTGGCTTTAATTATCTCCAGAGCCTGCCGCACATGCCTTTCTTCTGTGGTCCTTTGCCCGACAACCAGCCTGATGGTGAATTTCCCTTTAAGAGTAGTGTGGGTCATAAAGACCTGGCCGGTAGAGTTTATAGCCTGAAGGAGCTCCCGGTTAAGTTTGTTAAGTTCTTCTTCCGGCCGGCCATCATTTAAGCGAAAGCAGACCAGACTGAAATAAACCGGAGCCAGAATTTCAAATCTCCTGTCCCGGGCCAGTTCTTCCCTGAAAATCTCAGCCAGATGGAGGTGTTTCCTGATAATTTTGCGGAGGCCTTCAATCCCGTAAGACCTTAAAACAAACCACAACTTTAGAGAGCGAAAACGCCGGCCAAGCTGAATTCCCCAGTCGCGAAAGTTTTTGACCTCGGCATCAACGCCTGTTTTTAGATATTCGGGATGAATTTCAAAAGTCTTGGTCAAAAGGCGGTGGTCACGAACAAAGAAAGCCGAACAATCAAAGTTGGTCAGCATCCATTTGTGCGGATTAAAAACCAGCGAATCGGCAGATTCTATCCCTTCCAGAGCCCAGCGTTTCTCGGGCAGGATGGCAGCTGTCCCGGCATAAGCCGCATCGACATGAAACCAGATTCGGTACTCTCGAGCCAGCTCGCCAATGGCTTGGAGGGGATCGACCGCTCCCGAAGAAGTTGTCCCGACAGTGGCTACCACTGCCGCTGGTTTAAAACCAGCCTTCAGGTCAGCCTTAATGGCTCTTTCCAGCTCGCCTGGAATCAGGGCATATTCTTCATCAGTTGGGATATAGACCAGGTTTTTCCGGCCATAACCGGCTATTTTTACTCCTTTTTCCACACTGGAATGAGCTTCTTCTGAAGCATAAACTCTTAAGATCTGAGAAAAACCGGCCTCATTGATAGCAAAACCGGTGACTCTCTCCCGGGCAGCCAGCAGGGCACAAAGAGTGGCTGTCGAGGCCGTATCCTCAATGACACCTGAAAACTCCTCAGGCAGGTTCAGCATCTGGCGAAGCCAGTCCATGACGACTTCTTCGAGTTCAGTGGCTGAAGGGGAGGTTTCCCAGACCATACCCTGGGTACCAAGTCCAGCAGCCAGCAATTCGCCCAGAATCGAAGCCGGGCTGTTGTTAGAAGGAAAATAGGCAAACCAGCCAGGATGCTGCCAGTGAGTCATCCCGGGCAGAATAATCTGATCGAAATCTTTCAGGATGCGGTCCATACCTTCAGATTGAAGCGGCGGTGAAGCCGGCAACTGATTTTTAATTTCCCCTGGCCTGGCCTTCGATTTTACCGGATATTTCTCGACTTCCTCAAGATAATCAGCCACCCAGTCTATCAGCTGATAGCCATATTTCTTAAAATCTTCCTTTTTCATGGCTATTTCTCCTTTCTTTTAACCAGATTCTGGAGCTTTTAACCTCCATCTCAGCTTTTTTGGCCTGACAATCTTTATTTTAATATCTTTTATGGCTGGTTTTAAAGTAACTTTGAGCTAAAAACTGCTTTTAATATGACTTTTGCAGCCTAAAGCCACAGACTTTTGCCTAATTTTCTTTTATTAAAAATATTTTGCTATTTTTACTTGATTGATAGCTGCCTTTGTGGTATAATACTTAACTGTTGGGGAAGGGGAAAAAGCTCAAAAGACTTAAGCGATTTTTGTTTTGATCTCTTTATTTAATTGAATTACCTCCATTTAATTGCAACTAAAGTCCTGCTTAATCCGTTGTTTAAATTGAGAGCGAGAGATGAAAAAGCCCAATCAAACGACCAAAGCTTTTCGAGAGAAACCCTCCTTTCTCTAACCCCTCCTTTTATGCCCTTAACCCAAAGCCCTGCTTTTCCCATCCCAGGCAGGGCTACTCTTTTCGCCACCCCGGGAAATCCATATTTTAAGCCCGGAAAACTGGCCCTTTCCTATTGACTATTTTCAATAATGAGTTAAAATCTGAGCTTCAATCTCGCGGGTTTGAAAGCCAGGGAAGTCCGTTGGAAACGGACACAGCCCCCGCTACTGTAATCGGCGACGAATCCCCAGGATGGCCACTGCCTGGAGGGCGGGAAGGCCGGGGAAGAGGATGACCCGAAAGTCAGGATACCTGCTTTAAACCCGGTGGCCTTGACTATCTTCGGGCGGAAGATAGAAAGTTGCCTATCATCAATTTTTTCAAGCGGGGGGAAAGGAGCTTCGGTGAAAAAAGGCCTGTCTGCCCTTTTATTTTTTGGCCTGCTCTCCCTGACTATCTCCAGTTTGTTAGCTGACGATGAGAAGCAGCAGGTAAAACTCCATCATGAAATTGTGGTCACCGCTACCCGGCTGGAAACTCCAATAAAGGAGGTGGCCTCAGCCACCACGGTGGTCAAGGTTGAGTCATTAACTCCAGTTAGCCTGACCCAGGCTCAAAATCTTTTTGCCCGGGTTCCCGGACTCTTTTTTCTTCAAACCGGCCTGGCTGGAGGAAATGGCTCTGTTTTTATCCGGGGAGCCAACTCCGAACACACTTTATTTATGCTGGATGGCTTCGAGCTGAATGACCCGGTTTCTCCAGCCCGTTCTTTTAATTTCAATTTATTCAACCTGGGTCTGATTAATCAAATTGAAGTTCTTCGCGGGCCTCAGAGCAGCCTCTATGGCTCAGATGCCCTGGCCGGCGTTATCAATCTTGTTTCAGCTGAACCGGAAAAAAATCAACTGGAGCTTTCCAGCTTTTATGGTTCATGTAAAACCTTTGAAGGCCACCTCCGTCTGGCCCGGGCGGGGAAAAAGCTGTTTTATCTTCTGGAATTAAATTCAGATGATACTGCCGGCATATCCCAGGCCAGCAGTGCTTATGGCGGAAATCATGAACGGGACGGCTATGCCCAGCAGAGTTTGGCTTTCAAATTTAAGTATCAGCCCGGGGAAAATTTTAATCTTTCCTGGCAAACCAGAGCCCTGACCGGCCGGGCCGAGCTCGACAGCTTTGGCGGTCCTGGCGGGGACGACCCCAATTCTGTTCAGAAATCAACTTTTTTCTTTAACCGGCTGGAGCTTGGCGGCTTTTTCTTCAATCATCGCTGGGAGCAAAAATTGGTTCTTGGTTTCCAGGCGGGCCAGCGCCAGAATGACAATCCGGCTGATGACTTCCACCCTGAAATCGAAGAGGGCCGATATAAAAGTCAGTTTTTCAAATTGGACTGGCAGAATAATCTTTATCTCTCCCCGGGTCAGCTGTTGATTTTTGGCTTTGAGCAAAAGCTCGAGCAGGGCAGTTCGAATTATTCTTATTTAAGCTCGTGGGGAAACTATGAGAGCAATTTGCTCCGGCGGCGGGCCTCGCTGGCCAGCTTTTATCTCCAGCATCAGTGGAAACCCTGGTCTCAGCTTTCATTAACTTCAGGGGCCCGCTTTGATCATCATCAGGACTTCGGTCCGGCTGTGACTTTCAGGCTGGCGGCTAATTTTGACTGGCCCGGGCAGCAGGCCAGGTTCAAATTCACTCTCGGGACTGGCTTTAAGGCCCCGTCTCTTTATGAACTTTATGCTCCGCCTGATAATCTTGGGCCAATCGGCAATATTTCCCTTGAACCTGAAAAAAATCTGGGCTGGGATGCCGGGGTCGAGAAAACTCTCTTCACCAACTTGATCCTGTCTTTGACTTACTTTGAAATGCGGTTTAAAAACTTGATTCAGTTTTATTACGGAACAGGTTATGAAAATATCGGCCGGGCCCGTAACCGCGGCCTGGAGTTTTCATTGCGGGCCTCTTTAACCAGAAACCTTGATCTCACCGCCTGCTGGACTCATCTTCAGGCCCGGGACATTGACCACGAGCTTGATCTCCTCCGAAGGCCAAAGGATACTTTCTATGTTAACCTCAATTTTTCCCGGAGAGCAGTCATGGTGACTTCAGAACTCTATTATCTGGGCCAGAGAAATGACCTTGATTATTCTTCTTATCCTAACCGCGAGGTCAGCCTTCAGCCGGCCTGGCTGGTTAATCTTCTGGTAAGTTATAGCCTTACACCATCGCTAAACTTTTTCCTCCGCGGGGATAATCTTCTTGGTACTAAATATGAGATGGTTTATGGCTATGGCTCTCCAGGGACTACAATTTCAACTGGATTTAGACTAAAATTATCTTAGTCTTTTTGCCTTTTCAGCCGTCTGGCGGAAGCAGAAAAGCCAACAAACATGTCATTTTAACCTGGCTGGAGTCTTAAGATGGAGCAAATCGAAACCCTCGATAAGATATTTAAACCGCAGCGGATAGCCCTGGTCGGAGTCAGCCCGAATCCTAAAAGCGTCAGCGGGAAAATCCTGTCCAACCTGATTACCGGCGGTTTTCGGGGAGTGGTTTATCCGGTTAATCCGGCTGTCGAAGCGGTCATGGGCATACCATGTTTCCCCGGGGTAAAAAACCTTCCTAAGATGCCTGACTTAGCGGTGATCGCCGCTCCGGCCGCTCAGGTCCCGGAGCTGGTCAAAGAATGCGGTGAGGCCGGCATTCTGGGTCTTATTATCATTTCGGCTGGCTTTCGCGAAACCGGCCGGGAGGGCTGGGCTCTGGAAGAAGAAATTCTCGCTCATAAAAAAAACTACCCGGGAATGCGGATTATCGGGCCAAATTGCTTGGGAATCATTTCCCCTAATTTCCAGCTAAATGCCAGTTTCGCTGCCTCGATGCCTCTCAAAGGGCAGATTGCTTTTATCT
>JAGOPD010000023.1 GCA_017992175.1 Candidatus Saccharicenans sp. | reverse complement strand
ACTTAAGCCAGGCCCTGTTAGCTTCGGTCAATTATCTCTATTGAGCGGGGCAAAAGGGGAAACCGCCTCTTCTTCCTGAAGGGAGAAATAAACAGCTCTCTTGATTCAGTCTCCATGAACTGAGAATACCGTCTGATTGTAAGCCTGAGTCTGAGAAGCACGATCCACGCCGTTAACATAAAGGTAGTAATCACCGGGCTTTAGCTGAGGGAGAATGACCTCCAGAATGGCCGTTTCACCCCGGCTGTACCTGGCCGTCCCGGCCAGGGAAGCTGTCACCGGCACTGACTGGCCTGTTGCCGCCTCAACCAGACGAACTGACAGGGCGACATCGGGCTCGCTTCCTTCTCCTGCACTGAAAGGAACAAGGACCCGGAGATACTTCGCCTGCCTGGATATCGCCTCTACCACCGGCCCATAAACTTTCTGATCAAATCGATACATCTCCGGCCAGGGCTGGCCGCCTCCGCCTCCGTCGAGATAGGCATAACCGCCACCTTCCTTAAGAAGAAGGGGCGTCCCGAGCTTCAAACCTGGTTTGACTGGCCTGGGGACAGAGGCTCTGATGGAACTTACCGCACTTGAGCCTGAGGTCAAATCCCGGATAACCAAGCGGCAGGTGTATTCGCCTGGCTCAAGTGGCACCACCGAGCTAAAAATCACCGTTCTCCCCTGATACTGGCGAGGATCTGACTCCAGCCGGTGGAGATCACGAATATCATTTTTAGCATCAAAAACGATGGTTACATACTCCACTTTCTCCCCTTCAAACCTGGAAGTGACCTCACCTGGAATACTGGCCATTATCTTCAGCCCCGAACCTTCAGCCGCCGGAAAGCTAATACAGGACAGCGGAAAGTTGACTGGCAGTCTCGAGAAGGATCGCTCGTTAAGGGCCAGCTCAAAAAGATGCAGTTCTTTCTCAAGATGGGTGAGCTCGCGGAACGGTTTGGGATTGAAATAGCCGGACTGGGTACGAACCTGGCAGCCCGGCCGCTTGACCTCAACTTTGACCTGATGGAAACTGCCATCCTGACTCTCTTCAATTGAGTAACCAAGCACATAGTAGCTCCCGGTCAGGGACTGGACCTGGCCGAGGTTCTTCCCGTACATTTTGATATTTGAAAAGTATTTCCCGCCTGTTAAGTCCGCTATCCTTTTAAGAGAGTTACCACCGGTTGTCTTCTCATCCTGAAAAATATTGGTCGCATCCTGGAAAATTCCACCCGCTGAAAACATGCCCCGGCCTGCTTCCCGGTCTTCAAAAGTCATCCGGTCATAAGCGAACAGGTCGGTCCCCAGGGCAGCTTCTCTGGTATCAAAGGCAAAGATATCACAGTTAGCAGCAGCAAATTCCTTGTACATTTCCTCATTTTCCGTCCTGAGAACGCGGTCACCTGCATCGAAACTGGCCCGTCCACCGAGGCTATTGGGATTGCCTGACTGACCACCATAAATCAGGGAACTGGGAATGCCAGTTGAAAAAAGAATGAAATGCTTTTGCCCCGGCTCATGGCGAAGAGCTTTAGCTAAAGCGGTCAGCCTGAGAATGTAACTCTCAGCAAGGCGCTTGGCTTCCTGCCGCTCCGTTTCGCGATTCTGTCCAGCTGAGTTTTGAATATCTGTGCCAGCTGGTTCCTGAGCCATCAGCCAGTATTTTAGTTCTATCTCATGAGCCCGGCCGGCTGTATCTTTACTGCCGATGGAATCAACGACCTGCCGCACCTTGTCATGATCCTTCGTCAAATACTCATGAAAAGTAATCCCTTTGAGCATCGAATAAGTCAGAACGCTGACCTCGTCATCAGCTCGAACCTCGCTATCGAGAAAATGCAGGGCTGCTTTCCTGGCCTCAGTAATTCCCTTAGCGTGGTTAAAGGCAAAATCGAAGAAAAGGAAAAATTTCCTGGGCGTAGCCGGAGCTGGCTGGACAGCCACAGCCTGGGCTTTTTCAGCCGTCTGATCTCCGCCGGCCGTAGCCTTTTCCAGAGGTGCTTTTAGAAGATGCTTTTCAAAAGCGGTGAGTTTAACCGGCTGGCCATTGTCGGTGGCCATAAAATCTTCGAGAGTCAGGTCTTCAACTGGATTGCCCTTTTTGTCGGTCACATAGACAGTTATAAGCTTCAGGCCAACAGAAACCTTATACTGGAGGGGCCTGGTCAGATCCTGTTCTTGTTCCTGCGGCCGAGCCGGCCAGGCCAGGCTGGAAGCTAAAAACAGGACTGAAAACAGGCTGATTTCTAATCGGATAATGCCTCTCCGGACCAAACTCTTCAGGCACTTCATTCTTTCTCCAGTAGCTTCATTTCTCACTGTGATTGAATATCATCAATTGCGAAAAATTTGTCAAGAGCCAGAAGAATTCAGTCACCAACTGTTCTGTTCGAGTTTTCTCCGGCTAACAATTTTTGAATCTTAGGTTCTCAGTCTAAACAGCTATGGCCCTCGGCTCGAAAGATATAATCCATATCAGGCCTGCTCTTCACGGCGAAAACATATTGCCTGGCAGCCTAATCCCTTTTTAGCTGATAAAGATTGATACTTAATGGAGGAACGGCCAGCCCCCCTGGCTGGAATTCTTCCACAATCTCTGCAATCTTTACTCCCGGCTCCTGCCCGGGAACATTGCCGGCTTTTTCGCTGGAACCAGTAATTCTGAAAACCCGGTCAGTCCTGAAGGATGATAGCCCTTTGAGGCTTAAAGACAGTTTTTGTTTTTCGGCCGTCGGGTTGATTATCCCGATGGTAAAAGTTTTTCCGTCTTCTTTCCAGGCAGCCATGATGTCCAGCGGTTCGCTCTGACCTGTTATTTTCACCGGGCGAAGGCCAAACTCATTCCGGTAAAGCTTGAGCACCAGCCCGGTAGTATCAAAAACAGCCTCAGTTTTGGAGGTCTTAATCGCCCCGATGACATTGACCGTCTGGGCGTAATTGGCCATATAGATAATATCAGCCTGCCGGTAATATTCATGCAGGCCGGCGGCGATGCCCAGAGCATCCTTTAAGAAATACTGGGTGCCCAGTTCACCGTAAATATATGGCCCATACCAGTAATTCCACTCGTCCAGAGCAATTTTGATGTCCTGGCCTTCAAGCTTGGGAATAGTTTTCCGGTAAGCGCGGTGGGCCTCAGCTATCCTTTTGATGGCCCGGGGCACCTGATAAACATGGCTCAAAAGGCCGGGTTGCTCTCCGACATAAAAGTGCTCGCTGATAAGATCCAGATAATCAGCGCAATTGTTCAACATGCCCTGGCTCCACTCCCCGGCAGCCCCGACTCCGACAATTTTTATAGTCGCATCTTTAGCTTTCATCGCCTGAGCAAAGCGGTTATGTTTCAAGATATAGTCTTTAAGCGGCATATGACCGAGCTGCCAATCGCCATACATTTCATTGCCAATTGACCAGAACTTACAGTTATAAGGTTCAGCCTGACCGTTTTGAGCTCTGAGCTGGCCGAGGGGACTCGTGGCCGGGCCATTGACATACTCAACCTCTTCAGCCGCTAAAGTCTCATTTCCCTGCCCGCTATTAACCGTGATATAAGGCTCGGTCCCAACCAGCCGGCAGAAAGTCATAAACTCCTGAATCCCCACATCATTGAGCTCAATCCCTTCCCAGGCTGGATTTTTGCGGGGCGGCCGCCGGTCAGGGTCACCGATTCCATCTTTCCAGTTATAACCTGAGACAAAGTTACCACCCGGCCAGCGGTAAACAGGTGAATTTAACTCGCGCAGAAGTTTGACAACTTCCGGCCTGAAACCCTGGAGGTTATCAGCTGGCATGAAGGAAACAGCCGCCAGCCTGAACGCCTCATGGCCACGGCTGACAATTTCCAGACGGCCCTGATCAGTGGTAACGCTCGAAACAAAGGAGAAATAATATTTCTCAAAATCAGGAGTTATCTTATCAAGGATAACAGGCTCACCAACTGTCTGGCCATTCTCTCCATTGACGAGCCTGACTTCGAGGGGAAGAACGCCCGGATCACCGGCCAGAACGACTCTCCCCGTGTATTTCTTACCAGCCCGCAGAGCCAGCTCACCCTGAGCCAGCCCGGCTGCCTGGCCATCGCCTTTAAGCCTTATCTCCGGGACAGGCACCCCGGCATAAATCAAGAGGGGATTCATATGAACAGAGTGGGGCTCACCATAAATTTTCCAGGGGGACGGAGCATCGCCAACCGTAAAATAGAACTTACGATCTTCCAGCATCTCAGCCCAGAGCCCCTGATAAATGCAGCGTCCAAGATGTTCAATAAACTGGCCATAAATATATTTAGAGACAGGAGCCAGGAGCCGGTCAGCATAAATGGTGGCTTGCGGCTTTAAAGCCCGTCCCGAAATAAATTCAAGATTAATGTCATCAAACCAGGCCTGACCGGTAACTTTCCCCCAGCCACCAAAAAGACAGTTGATCTGGAAAGCATCATTCAAACCGCTATCAAAGACCAGTTCGATTCTGGTCCAGTCATTTGTCCCGGTAAGGGCTCTGCTTACCATCCCCGGCTGCTGATGGATGTTGAGCAGGACACCCTGGCCACCGGCTGACTTAATATCTCTGGTTTTTATCCAGCCGCTTAACCTGTATTTTGAATATGGTTTGACCTTAACTATCGTTGACCAGGAAGTATCAGCCCCGCTGGCCGAACTTATCTTGACGCTTTTCTGCCCGCTTCTGGCCAGGCTATCAACTTCAAAGACCGCTTCTGGCTGATAGATTACCGCCCGCCAGCCCAGTGGCTTTCCATCTTTGAGCTCTTCAAAAGAGGGATTAGCTATTAACTGTCTCTGAACTTCCTGCCCAACGAGTAAAGTTGAAGAAGTTAAAAAGAGAAAGAGGATGAGGAGCAAGCCGCCACCGGCCACGAGTCTTTTGACCGGTCTTGAAGAGGCCCCATTTATTTTTTTAAGTTTTCCAAATTGGCCCTGAGCTGACATTAAAACCTCCTGCCGTTCTTGCCGTCCGTTTTAAATCTAACTAATTCACTTTCCATTCCTGAAGGCCAGCCGAAAAATCCTTCTGGAACTTAAGTTCTAATTTTAAACCGGCCGTCTTGACCGCCGAAAACTTAATCACATTGTATTTATCTTTTTCCACTCCATAGGAGCCCTTATTCTTGACCTCAACCCACTGGTCGCCCTGCTGATAATAAAGCTTCCAGAATTCAGGCACCCGACATTCACCTTCACCTGTATCATCAAACCAGTAAACTGCCGCCTCTGAGATTTTAACTGGAGCCGGCCATTCATAGCTAACCCATTCAGTCGTTCCCTTTTTTGGCCACCAGTGTAGATAACCAATGGAGTGGTCATTGGAATTTTGCGGTTCATACTGATCATTTATAAACTTAGCTCCTCTGGCTCCCTCTGAGGCTTCGACCTTAGCCTTAGAAGCTAAAGACGGCTCCGGCACCGGTCTAACTCGGGCTTCTTCCCGGGCCAGCCAGACTTCCATTTCCCCCCGCCCGCGGTGAGCCCAGGCATAATATGGAATCAGAGTAATACTCTGGGGCTGGCTGATCATCTTTCCCTTTTCAATTTTAAAAGCCCGCCCTTCACCTTCGACTGTGACCAGTCCACCGAGAAGATCAGGTTTATATTCAGCCCGGAGATGAGCTCCGAGCGGTAAAAGGAGCTGGCTAACCCGCCCCTGATTATCAGCCCATTCAGCACAATAGACAATTGGGCCTCTTTCGACGGCTACCAGGCCGTTATCATCCTTAACTTTTTCGTTAGCCAGAACCTGGCGCGGCTCCATGGGCAAGCTGATTTCAACCTGGTCGCCGGGCTGCCATTTCCGGTCAACCGGCAAAAAGCCCTTTTCCAGCTTTAACTCAACTTCCTGCCCGTTGACTTTAACCACCGGTTTTGCTCCGGTCTGACCGGCATAGGAATATAAATCACCCGGCACCGGCTGCCCGAGAGTCCAGCCAGGAATTCTCAGCATCAAAATGAACTGGCCTTCTTTCCGGGGGTTAACTGTTAGCTTGATCTCTCCTTCCCAGGGATAATTTGTTTTCTGCTCAAGATTAATCTTCAGGCCATTAACTTCAATTTGACTCGAGCTGGCTGCATAAAGATTGACAAACAACCTGTCGCCGGAGGTGGCATAAACATACTGACCGAGTTGAGGCAAGAAACGGGCTATGTTCGGGGGGCAGCAGGCACAACCAAACCAGGGGGTTCTTTCGTGCTGGCCAAAGGAAGCTAAAGGATTAGCATAAAAAAATCTGTCGCCGGAAAGTGAAATACCGCTCAGAAACCCGTTGTAGATGATCCGTTCAAAAACATCCAGGTATTTAGCCTCTCCTTCCAGAAGAAACATCCGGTAGTTCCAGAAAGCATTGGCAATCGAAGCGCAGGTTTCACAATAGGCTGAGCCGTTGGGCAGGTTATAAGCTGGGCCAAAACCTTCCCAGGCGCCGGTGGAACCAATCCCACCGGTTAGATACATTTTCCGGAAGACCACATCTTCCCAGAGTTTTATCAAGGCTTGTCGATAAGCTTCATCACCGGTTAAGGCCGCCACCTCAGCCATCCCCGAATACATATAGGCTGCCCGGACCGCATGACCAACTGCTTCAGTCTGCTGGGTTACCGGCAGATGATCCTGAGAATAAAATCCATAAAGTTTATGCCCCTGGCTGTTGCCGCGCTGATCCAGGAAAAATTTAGCCTGCTCTAAATATTTTTTTTCACCGGTCAAGCGATAGAGCTTGACCAGCCCGATCTCTATTTCCTGATGGCCAGGAGGAAGCATGACTTTTCCTGGACCAAAATCCTTCAGCACTAAATCAGCGCTTTTCAGGGCAATCCTGAGCAGGTTCTTTTTGCCTGTCGCCTGGTAGTGAGCCACTGCTGCTTCAAAAAGATGGCCGAGATTATAAAGTTCGTGCGCTTCTTCTTCATTTTCCCATCTCTGGCTGGCTACCCACTCTTCGAGGGGGATTTTCCCGCCTTTATTTTTGATAGATCGGGCAGTATAAAGATAGCCATCTTTTTCCTGAGCAGCAGCAATCCTGGCAATTAAACTATCAAGATATTTCTCAAGCTCAGGATCAGGCCGGAGCCTCAAAGCGTAAGAAGCAGCTTCAATCGTCTTATAAACGTCTGAATCGTCAAAAGGATAGTTTGAGCAAAAATTCCCGCTTCCCTGGGGACTGGCGATTTCAAAATTTTTGATCCGGCCGGTAGCTTCTTCCTGTTTAAAGTCATGGGGAATGGTCACTTTAATATCAGTTTCAATCCTTTTCTGCCAGAAATTGTCCTCGAAATTAACAGCGGTTAAATCTAACGGCTTAATCTTGTAGTCCTTTTTTGGCTGAAAACTTCCCATCAAAAAAAAGACGAGGCTGGCAATTAACAAAAAGCTGAAGCCAGCAGCTATTCTATTCCTTTTCATCTCGCTAACCTCCTTAATAAGTTAAGATTTATTTTAAGATATCTAATATATCTTATTTGACATTTCACTAAATGTATGATATTTAAAACATGAGCTCAAATGAAAAGATTTTTTGAACAGCAAGGTAAAAGCAGGAAATAACCCTCCTACAATCATAAACCTCTTTCCCCTCACCATCCCCCTGAATGAGGAGGGCACCCTCCCAAGGGTGCCCCTTTTGTTTTTGACCTGACTCTTCATTGTCTTATTATGATTCAGAAGATTATTCTCTATCAATAACTTCATCTGTCCCCAAAACAATCCCTTTCCAGCTACCCTTTTGGAATCAACTGGCAGGCCAGGACACTTTTCGAAGCGGCCAGATTGTTTCGGGCTGAATTCTTCCGTTTTCAAAATCAGTTGATAACTGACGGGCCCAACAGGTTGATTTGATTTTTTCCGCCGGCCAAAAAGAAAAGTCTTTTTGACTGGTATTTTTTCAGTCATAGGCCGCCTGCTTGATTTCAGAAGAGAAAGTCTCCTCTAGTCTCTTATAAATCATTTGGTGAAATATTAAAATCATCATTTTTAACCTGGCTCTGACTGATAGCCCTGACTTCTCCGGTCAAGGCAAAAGAGGGCTGCTGCCCCGGGGCCAGCCAGAGCAGATTAAAAAAAGGGGGGAAGAGACTGGCTCTTCCCCCGGTAAAAACATCCACCAAAGGAGCTGTTTTTAGAATTTGTATCTGACTGAGAACTTGAAAGTCCTGGTAGCGTCAATACTGGTTACCCGGTTGTAATTGTAATCCATCGTATAGGTACCTTCGCCTGTGCCTTCAGCTACCGGGAACCACTCGCTGATCGGGTTCAGACCATAGTTGACGTATCTGTTGCCAAATAGATTATAGATATCCAGAAAAGCACCGATAGTTCCGAAGGGTAACTTGAATTCTTTTTCCAGATGGAAGTCAAGATTGGCATAATCCTGTTCTCTCCTGGTGCCATTTGGCTCCAGCATAACCCAGACTGACCAGGGAACAATATTATTAGCTTCTGCCCAATCATCAGGCGGAACAATACTGACGCTTCTTCCCCAGGGATAACCAACTCTATAATTCAGGAAGAAGGAAGTTACAAAACCATAGGGCAAATCAAAAGTACCATAGAGTTTGAAGATGAAAGGCACGTCATAGCCATCGCGTCCGGGCGTATTAACAAAATCGTTCGGGCTATCACCCAAGGTAAAAGAAGTTGTTTTGGAGAAAGTAGCAGAGCCACCGAGAGACCAGCCATGGACGAATCTTTTGTCAAAACTCAACTCAACCCCGTTATATTTGGTATAGGCCTGAGGGAAATTGGTCTTGATATAAACCATAGTTTCGTAAGGAGAATCAGCACTCATAAAATAAGCGGTAACAGTTTGTTCGGGGAAAGCTCCATAAGCCGGCACGGTAGTGGTAAAAGGAACATACCAGTCAGGAGCCTGCTCCAGGGTGTACCAGTACTGCTGAGTGGCCAGATCATATTTGCCCCAGCCGAAAATATCTGTCTTTTTCTTGTGAAGGTAAGTTAATTTGACCGCAAAATCCTTAAACAGCTGATGCTCAATTCCGGCCGCAAATTCATTATGGACAGGAGCATGCAGATCAGGATCAACCATTTTTCTAAGATAATCTGGATCGGGCAGTTTGAAATCGCCCAGGCTCCAGCGATATTGATAATGATCGATTCCAGGGGAATCCGGCTGGCCATTGACATTATCGTCCCACCAGTTAAATTCATACTGGCCCATGACGGCCGGTGAAACCTCGGAGAACCACATGACCGGCACCTGTTCAGAATAACGGGCATAGGATAACTTCAAAGCAGTCTGGCCATTGCCAAACAGGTCATAGCTCAAACCGAGGCGCGGGGAAAAACTGGTAAAAGACATAACATCTTTAATTTCTGGAACCTCAAAGGGGCCGAAAGGATTGAAACCAACCTGAGGTTCAAGAGTCTGACCTATTTCATAAGCCAGGCCGGTGGTGCCAGTGGTTCGGGCTTTACCACCCCAGCCATTGTAATAATCAATTCTTAAACCCAAATTCAGGGTCAGGCGGTTTTTGATAGTCCAGTTATCCTGCAAATAGCCACCGATCCGGTATTCATAGAGATCCTTAAGGCTATCGTCTGACCCGCTGCCGCAATTGGTAAAAGACAGAAGACCGTCACCGAATTCAGTCGGGCCAGTCGTCCCATAGCGGCCACGCCAGTAGTAGGGATTGCCATCCCAGTAGAACCATTGCATCGGCTGCTGGCGGGCATAAGCATAACGGTCAAAGCCATACTGGAATTCAACACCTGCGCCCATTTCATGGTCTCCGCCCAGTAAGTTATCCTGAAAATGAGTTCCACGAATAGAGGCCTGGCTGGTATGCCTGGTCATGAAACTTTCCCAGGATTGGATACCGCCCCAGATATAACCGGTGTAACCATCCTGGTAGCCAATATGATCAGAACCATTTCTGGCCGTAATGGGAAAGTCCAGCCGGTTAAGATTGATTCTAAAATCAATAAAAGAATCAGCCGTGGGAATCCAGGTCAGATTAGCTGTGCCAACATACTGGGTGGTTTTCGAATTAAAAGTGCTATCTTCAGTTTTGTTGGACCAGGCTTCGTACATACTCTTACCCTGGCTGACAGAAAAATATGTATAGAATCTCAATTTTTTGGAAAATTCAGTCGTCAGTTTGATGTTGCCTCTGAGATTCTGATTCGGGACTTTGTATTGATCATAGGAAGTACCGAGAATGGTCGTTGGCCGGAATGGGCTCCACCGGCTCGATTTGGTAAAAGCAAAGTCAGTAAAGAACCAGAGTTTATCTTTGATAATCGGGCCACCCAGCATGGCTGAAGTATCAACGTTATAGAGGCTGAAACTCGGCTTGCCGATTTTCATCGACTTCAGCTGCTCATCCGGAAACAGCACTTGAACCAGATCATCATTGGTATAGTAAATCTGAGCCTGACCGGAAAAAGTATTGCCGCCAGATTTGGTGACAATATTGACAAAGGCGCCGCCGGTTGTCCCGACCTGAGCTGGCAGAGCACCGGTCACCACCTCAATTTCTTCTATGGCATCAAACTGAGGTGTACCAAAAGCTCCACCGGTTGTCGGGCAGTTGGCATTGATACCATCAACTTCATAAGTTACACCGTTCCAGTCGGTGCCATGAACGCTGCCTGAATAAGTGGATAAGGTGCCAACCGTCGCCGGCACCAGATTTAAGACACTGGTCAAACTCCGGTTAAGAGGCAGCCTGGAAATTTCTTCGGAAGTAACAGCGGTGGTGACTTTTGTTTTCTGGACGTCAATCTCCGGAGCTTTGGCTACTACTGTAACCTGTTCCTCCAGGGGAGAAGTCTCCAATTTCAAGTCAAGCGTCACTGTTAAGCCAACCCGGACGATAAGGTCGCTCATGGTCAGGGTTTTAAATCCCTGGAGCTCAGCCACCAGGCTATAACTTCCTGGCGGGATGGCTGGCAAACGAAAGGTTCCATCCTCACGGCTTATATCGGTTGCTTTGCCCATCATACTGGGTCCTGACAGAGTGATGGTCACACCCGGCAAGGGTTGATCATTGCTATCTTTGACCACACCTCGAATCATACCCGTCTGACGGGTAATTTGAGCCTGGAGGACAGAAAAGGAAAGTAAAAAGACAAGAAGCAGAAGAAGGAGATGCTTTCCTTTACTCACTTTATTCCTCCTATCAAAAAATTTGGATTGAAGCCTTTTTTCCTGGACTTAGATTTCGATCGCTCCGGACCGGGCCCGGCCAGCTCAGAAAAGAAAGAATTATCTTTGGTTCTTGACCCGGGCGCCAAGTTTAGCCTCATTTTCCTCTAACCGTGTAAATCGTTGCTGGCCGCGCTGTGTGTTAACGATAACATCTAATCTTAAAAAAAATTTAAAAAATTGTTGTTAACGTTAACACTTATATTTTATATAATAGCTATGGAGATGATGTCAAGCACTTTTTTATCTGTTTAACCGGACCTATTTTTTGGGTTGACCAAAACTTGTTTATATCTAAAAAAAACTGCCTGAATTAGAATAGAAGATAAGAAAGGAGACAGGATGAGTCAGAAAAGCACAGCCTGCACTCTGGGTCTGGACTTCGGGACAAATTCAGTCCGGGCCTTAATTGTTGAGGTAACTAACGGCCAGGAAATCAGCACCGCTGTGGCTAACTATCCCTCAGGCCGGGCTGGAATTTTGCTTGATCCGAAGCAGCCTGAACTGGCCCGTCAAAATCCAGCCGATTATTTAGAAGCTATGGTGAAAGTCACCAGAAAAGTTCTCAGCCTGGCTAGAAAAGCCAATCAAAGTTTCAGAGTTGAACAAATTATCGGACTGGGTGTTGATACCACCGGTTCAACGCCGCTTCCTGTGGATAAAAACGGTCTGCCACTCGCCTTTCATGACGAATTCAAAGAAAACCTCAATGCCCAGGCCTGGCTGTGGAAAGATCATACCGCCTTTGCCGAGGCTCAGGAAATCACCGAACTGGCCGCTAAAGAACACCCTGAATACCTGGCCAAATGCGGCGGCGTTTATTCTTCGGAATGGTTTTTCAGTAAAATACTCCATTGCCGGCACGTTGATCCGAAAGTCTTTGCTGCTGCCTGGAGCTGGGTGGAGCTCGCGGATTTTATTCCGGCTCTAATTACCGGGACTTTAGCACCGGAGAAAATGAAAAGGAGCCGCTGTGCGGCCGGTCATAAGGCCATGTTCAATGAAGACTGGGGCGGCCTGCCGGCTAAAGACTTCTTAAATCAACTGGATCCAGCCCTGGGTGAATTGCGCGACCGCCTGTATGATAAGACTTATACTTCTGACCAGCCAGCTGGCTATCTGACTGAATCCTGGGCCAAAGCCCTGGGCTTGCCAGCCGGGATTCCTGTAGCGGTTGGGGCCTTCGATGCTCACCTTGGGGCGGTTGGGGCCGGCGTGGCTCCTTCGAAACTGGTTAAAATCATCGGCACCAGCACCTGCGATATTACGGTCTGGCCAAATAGCCAGCCCTTGCCTGATATTCCTGGACTCTGTGGCATTGTTGACGGTTCGGTCCTGCCCGGTTATTTCGGGTTGGAAGCAGGGCAATCAGCGGTTGGCGATATTTTTAACTGGTTTGTCAATTATCTTCAGCCCGGTGGGAAAAAAAGGGGCAGCCATGAGGAATTAACCAGAAGAGCCTCGTCCCTTCTCCCTGGCGAGTCAGGTCTTCTGGCCCTCGACTGGAACAATGGGAACAGGACCGTCCTGGTGGACCAGAGGTTGACCGGACTTTTACTTGGCCAGACACTTCACACCAGACCGGAAGAGATATATCTGGCTTTGATTGAGGGCACAGCCTATGGGGCTTTGACCATTATCAGACGGTTTGAAGAATATGGAGTCAGGATAAAAGAGGTCATAAATTGCGGTGGTATCGCTGAGAAAAATCCTCTGGTCATGCAGGTTTATGCCGATGTCTTTGGCCTGGAAATGAAAATCGCCCGTTCCTCCCAGACCTGCGCCCTGGGTTCAGCCATGGCCGGAGCGGTGGCGGCCGGCAAAAAAGCTGGCGGCCATGAAAATTTTGAACAGGCTCAAAAAGCGATGTGCGGGCTGAAACCAATTAGCTTCAAACCACGAAAGGATTACCACCTGGTCTATGCCGGACTTTATCCGCTCTACCGCGAGCTCCATGATGCTTTTGGCACCAGAAGCTGGTCAGGAAATCTATATCACCTGATGAAAGACCTGCTGGCCATCCGGGACCGCCAGCTGAAGAAAGCGCACCAGCTCGAAGCTGGCAGCAGGAAAAATATTAAAAGGAAAAATTAAACAGAAGGACGGGGAAGATGTATGAGGAATTAAAGAAAACGGTCTGGCAGGCCAATCTCCAGCTCGTCAACTATGGGCTCGTTATTTTGACCTTTGGTAATGTCAGCCAGGTCGATCGGGAAAAAGGAGTCATGGCCATTAAACCCAGCGGCATTGATTATCAACAGATGTCGCCAGAAGATATGGTGGTCTTAAGCCTCGATGGTCAGGTAGTCGAAGGAAAATGGCGTCCCTCTTCCGACACATCAACTCATCTTTATCTTTATCGGGCCTGGCCGACTATTGGCGGGATTGCCCATGCGCACAGTGATTTTGCCACTTCTTTCGCCCAGGCGGGGGTAGAAATACCGATGCTGGGAACAACCCAGGCTGATTTCTGCCCGGGAGCAGTGCCGGTCACGAGAGAGTTAACCGAAGAAGAAGTCGAGGGGGATTATGAACTCAATACAGGCAAAGTCATCGTCGAAAGGTTCGAGCACCTCGACGCAGTTCATTTTCCAGCCTGTCTGGTCAACGGTCATGGCCCTTTTGCCTGGGGGAAATCGGCCGTGGCGGCCGTTGATAATCTGTTGCACCTCGAAAAAATTGCCGGGATGGCCCTTCTGACCAGGCTAGTCAAGCCTGAAACCTCTGAACTTAAAGACTATTTAATTAAAAGACATTTTGAGAGAAAACATGGCCCGAAGGCCTACTATGGACAGAGAAAGGAGAAGAAAAATGTTTGATCAAAAAAACATCCCTGAAGTTAAAATCGGCTTACTGGCCGTTAGCCGCGATTGCTTTCCCGTTGAGCTTTCGAGGCGGAGAAGGCAGGCCGTAGCGGCTGCCTGTCAAAAATTAAACCTGCCGGTCGTCGAACTGGAAACGATCATAGAAAACGAAAAGGATGGCCTCCAAGCCCTGGCAGAAATCAAACAAAAAGGGGTTAACGCTTTAGCTCTTTATCTGGGAAATTTCGGGCCGGAAGGACCAACCACGATGGTTGCCCAGAAATTCGGCGGCCCGGTCATGCTGGCCGCCGCGGCCGAAGAAACTGGGGCTGACCTTTTTGATGGCCGTGGTGATGCTTATTGCGGAGTACTTAATGCTTCTTACAGTATCGGATTGCGGCAGTTAAAGGTCCATCTCCCGGAATATCCGGTTGGAACAGCGGATGAGATCGCCAGAATGATTGAAGAGTTCGTGCCGGTCGCCCGGGCCTGGCTGGGTTTAAAAAATCTCAAGATTTTCTCCTTTGGACCCCGTCCTCAGGATTTCTATGCCTGTAATGCTCCGATTAAGCCGCTTTTTGATCTCGGGGTAGAAATCATGGAAAACTCCGAGCTTGACCTTTACGATGTTTATCTTAAAGCTGCCGGCTCGCCAGAGATCAAAGCTGTAGCGGCAGATATGGCCAGAGAACTTGGCACCGGCAATAACTACCCTGAGCTTCTGGACAAGCTGGCTCAATACGAAGTGGCCCTACTCAATTTTATGGAAAAAAACCTCGGCGCAGAAAAATACGGCGTTTTCGCCAATAAGTGCTGGCCGGCTTTTGAACCCTATTTCGGCTTTGTCCCCTGTTATGTCAACTCCAGGCTGGCCAGCCGCGGGATTCCCGTGGCTTGCGAGGTTGATATTTACGGCGCCCTGAGTGAATACCTGCTAACCTGTGTGACCGAGATGCCGGCGACACTTCTTGATATTAATAATACCGTGCCGCAGGATATGTATGAAAAAAACCAAAAGAAAATAGGCGAATATAAGCCCACTGATCTTTTTATGGGCTTCCACTGCGGCAATACTGCCTCCTGCTGCCTGCTCCAGCCTACTATCAAATATCAATTGATTATGCATCGCCTGCTGGAACCAGAACAAAAGCCAGAAATCACCCGGGGAACCATTGAGGGCCGGATCAAGCCAGGCCCGGTGACCATTTTCCGGCTGCAGGGAACAGCTGAGACCCAGCTCCGATCCTATCTGGCTCAAGGAGAAGTACTGGATGTTGAACCTCAGTCTTTTGGCAGCATTGGCGTCTTCGGTATTAAAGACATGGGCCGTTTTTACCGTCACATTCTAATTGAGAAAAGATTTCCTCATCATACGGCTGTCGGTTTTAAAGCAGCCGGCCGGGCCTTATTTGCTCTGCTGAGAATGCTGGGTATTAAAGAAGTTTATTACAATCAGCCAGCCAGCCTGCCTTACCCTACTGAGAATCCTTTCTGAATGATTTGAATTTTTGAATCGGGGGGCACTCAACCTGCCCCCCT
>JAGOPD010000008.1 GCA_017992175.1 Candidatus Saccharicenans sp. | reverse complement strand
CTGGAGGTATGGTTTCTTCACCGCCGCCAGCAGCAGTCTGCACTTGAGTGGTAAAGCTTGAACCGGCATTATCAATCCACAGCGGCTCACTGTCTTCAGCCTTTAAAGGCATTGTCCTGATGATATGAGGCGTAATAGTCAGGATGACATCAGTCTGATCCAGTGTCCGGTCAGTGCTCGAAAAGAGGCTGCCCAGAACGGGGATATTCTTCAGTCCAGTCACCCCTTTTAATGATTTCCGCTCTTCATCCTTGAGCAAACCGGCCAGTAGATTGGTTTCCCCGTCTTTTAACCTGATAACATTTTTGACTGAACGGGTAGAAATAATCGGGATATCCGCAATACCTGTTCCTCCGATTGAGGTAATGTTGATTTCCATTTCCAGGCTAACTTCGTTCTCCTGATGCAACCTTGGTTTGATCTTAACTTCAATTCCTACATCCTGATACTGATAGGAAACAATGGGCTGCTGGCTAACTCCGCCGGCTGCAATCGGGGCAAAAGTGGTAGTTGGAATCGGGACTTTCTGGCCAACCAGATAATTTATTTCTTCGCTGTCAACTCCCCTCAATCTCGGCTGAGCAATAATCTTTGTATCCGAATCAGTTTCAATAAACTGAAGCAGGACAGACGGCAAAGTTATCTGAAAATTTCCTGATTTGGAAAGGTCAAAACCTTCCAGCGGCAGCCAGCCATCGGTTGGGAATTCGCTCACCCCGCCCGTATATCTGATGGAACCATAACTCTGACTGAACTGAGTCCCGATGGTTTGAAGTTTGGTTCTGGAAACTTCCATAATCTCCAGGTCAACCATCACTTCGCCCTTGGGTTTATCCCAGGATTGAAGCAGTTTTCCAGCCAGAGCAACCACCGTCGCTGTGTCTCTGATGGTCAGTGAATTTCGGGTTTTATCAACAATGATGCTCGGGCTTTTAAATTGAGTCCTGAGAATTGAAGCTAACTGGCTTTGAACATCCTGAACATTGATATTGGACAGATAAAAGGTCTTAATAGCATTGACCTCGTATTGATTTCGCTTTTGCGCATTATCTGGAATAATAATGGCTGTCCGTTCATCAATTATCCGGTAGAAAGCCCGCCCGGTCAGGCAGAGTGAGTTAATAGCCTGTTCGACTGTCAGATCAGTCAGATCAATCGAAACAGGCAGATCACGAAACTGCTCGTCAAACAAAAAGTTGATCCCGCTGAACTTGCCCAGAGCCTGGAAAATCGCCCGCAAAGAAGCATCGGTAAATTTCAGTTTCAATAATTCAGGCGGGTATTTTAATTTTACTGGAGCTTCAATCACCAGTTCTTTGGGCTTGACTTCAACGGCTGGCTTGACACCGGCCAATTCTTTATACTCAGCCAGAATCATCCTGTTGGTTGGATCATAAAACAGAGCCTTTTTATATTGATTAAGGGCCTCATCCTTCATTCCTCCCGCCGCCAGGCGCCTGGCTTTTTCAGCCGCATCCAGCGCCGCCACTGCCTTCGTCCGGAAGAGAGCCAGCCGGTAAACTGACTCTTTAGGATTTTCCAGCATCGCCTGCTCATAGTATTTAATGGCCTCATCATAATTCTTATTGATCTCGGCCTGATAACCGAGCTTATAGGACTGGGTAAAAGTAGAACAGCCCAGGATATTTATGATTAAGAAACCAAGAAAAAGCCAGCTGATTTTTCCCGGTCTGATTTTAGTCATCGGTGTTCTCCTTTACCTTAATCTTCCTGGAGTTGCCCTGGCTGTCCTTAATCAATATCTCCCCGGGAGTGATTTTAACCAGTTTGAGGCCTGGAATAATTTCTTCTCCCTCAGCCAGAGCCAAGGCCTGGCCATCAATCAAAATCAGGGCCAGAGCCTTCTGCCCGGAAAAAATAAGGCCGCTATAAATAAAATTTAAGCTTTCGAGAAGCGAAGTATTTTGTTGTCCGGCCAGAAGCTCATTATCTGATATTTGAAACTCTGGCCTTTTATCCATAACCTCTTCTCCGGCCATCTCTCCTCCCTCGATGGCCGATCTGTCCTGGGCAGCATTAAGCGAGGAGGGGCGAAAAAGATCTCTTCTGGCTACAGACAAGGCCGGACTTAATTGGGGCAATTGATTTTTTTTGACCAGCGAAGAGGCTTCTTTAGCCGCCGCCTTTTCTGCCCGGGCAGGCTCCTGACTTTCCTGCTTCTGACCTGACTGCCCGGCTGAGCCTGAACAGGACATTATGATCAGAATGCTTAGACCAATAGAAATCAGCACTGCGAGCTTAAGCCGCCAGGGCCTCACTACCTTCAGCCTGCCGCCATCAGCTTTATTTTTCATAATAATACCCCGCCACGGTCAGCCTTAAATCAACCAATCCTGACAGGTTATCTATTTTCTGAAAATTGATCTGGTCAAGCAGCCAGATTCTCGGCCAGCTCTCCAGTTGATACAAAAATTTCTTTAACATGGGGTAAGAAAGCGACAGCCCGAAAGAAGCCTGTAGCCGGCGGAATTCCTTTTTTTGATCTTCCTCATATTGATAGCTTATAGCCGGCACAGGCCTACCTGCTTTTTGAAAAAGCTGGGTCAAATCCTGACGAAAGGTATCCATTCCCCCCTGTCCGGCATAAAACCAGGTTTTTTTAAGTTCAGCCAGGTCGGTTTGCGTCTCCTGCCAGGATTTCAATTCAGCCAGTGTTTCCTCTGTTCTGGCTGCCAGCTTATCCACTTCTGACTGAAGAGTCAGGGCCTGTTCTCTCAGTCCGTCCAGCCTTCTGGCCCAGAAGAAAAGGGTTATGATCAATAAGCCGAACAACACTAAACCGGTCAGGCCAATCCTCTTGAGGGACTTCCTTTCCTTGGCAGTTAACTGTTCACTTAGTCTCGGCATATTGAAAATCCATTTCAACCTGAAATTGCCCCGACCCGAGGCTCTCGCTCAAAACTCTGATCTGGCTGAATCCCCGGCTATCAAGATTTTTGATGAGCTGGCTCAGATCAGCTCTGGAGGACAGCCCGGCTTTTATTCTAAATTCAAAACCAGCTTCATTCCGGCTCGGATTTAAATTGATCAGATAGGCACCGGCCGGCAAAGCCTGTTCCAGGTTATCAAAAAAGATGGTCCAGGAAAAAGATTTCCTGGCCAGCAAAGTATTGACTTCATCCACTGCTGTTTTCAGCTGCTTTTTTAGATTATCCGTTTCCCGGGTCAGCTGATTGTGTTGAGAAGAGATAACTGACTTTTCATCAGCCAGGCGCTGGTAGCTGGCCTCCACTACCCGGTCAAGGGAAAAATTCTTAATATTTAACAGGATCAATAAAATCAATAAGATCCCGGTCAGCACTCCCCCTCCAACACTCAGAAACCGGAAAGCCCTTAAATTCCGGCGGGGCTGGCTGGCCAGATTAATAATAAGATCCCAGCCGGCCTGATTTTCTTTAGCCAGCATTACTGTCCCCCAAGGAGCGGCGCCAACCTGGGATACTCAGGATATAATTCGGCAATTTCAACCCCGGTAGCCTGTTCAATGGTCCCGATTAAGCTGGTTGTTTCAGGTAAGCCCGATCTGAGAAAAATTACCTGTGGTTTTCTTTTATTTTTACTCTCAATAAATTGAATAGTATTTTCAACCTCATTAAGAATCTGGCTATCCAGTAAGGCCGCTTCCGGCCAGAGGGGCTTCTGGCGATAAATAGACAACACCTGACCGGCTACCCCCACCAGACTGAGATAATCATAGTCAGCATCGATCATAAGATAATCCGCGGCTTCTTTCCCATTCAGCAAACTCAGAAGTGAAATAGAAGGAATAGTCACCTTGCCGGGCTGCAGTTTCTTCCGGCGGAAAATTTCTTCATAATCTCTAATGACAGCCAGCCCGGAACAAACCGCCAAAACTTTCTTCCCGTCCTGGGAATCAAATGTTTGATAGGAATAACGAAGACCGGCTAAGGGTTGAGCCAGAGCTTTTTCCAGACGCCACTCAATAAATTTTGTCAGGTCATTCCCAGACAACGAGCCATTTTCCACAGAAAAAATTAAAGCCCTGGCACTTATTTCCGGTAAAACTATTGAAATTGAATTCCCAGCCGGTTTCAGCTGCTTCAGGGCCTGATCAATAAGCTCTTCAATTACTGCCGGTTGTTTGATATTCGGTTGTAACCAGTTGGCTTCAATCACTCCTTCAGGCAGGCGAGACTCGAAATATGATTTTTCACTTTCCCTGGCTGTGGTTCCCGGACGGAAGCAGGCAAAAAATGACGGGGAAAGCTGGAAAACAGCCGAAGGGGCCGGGGCTTCGAAGAAAAATTTTTGCCAGCGGCTAAAAATGCTCATTTTTTACTCAACAAAGGTCACCTTATTCAAATCCTTCAGGCCGGTCACACCAGAAAAAAGCTTCTCCAGCCCTGAATGGCGGATAGGAACCATACCTTCTGACTCAGCCAGTTTCTTCACTTCAGACAGCGGTTTCCGGGCCAGGATCATTTCCCGGATTTCGTCCGACAGTTCCAGCAATTCGGCAATGGCCGTTCTTCCCCGGTAGCCGGTCTGGTGGCATTCCGGACAGCCCCGGGGCTCATAAAAGACCTGGTGTCTGTATTTTTCAGGTGACAGGCCGGAGAGCTCCAGTGTTAAATCATCATACTGAACAGGAGCCTTGCACCTGGGACATAAAACCCGGACCAGCCGTTGAGCCAGAATGCAGTTAAGAGACGAAATAAAGCTATAGGGATCAACATGCATATGTAAGAACCGGCCAATGACATCAAAAACATTATTGGCGTGAACAGTGGTAAAGACCAGATGCCCGGTCAGGGCTGACTGAATAGCAATCTGAGCCGTTTCCGGGTCGCGAATTTCGCCAACCATGATTTTGTCCGGGTCATGGCGGAGAATTGATCTTAAGCCGCGCTCGAAAGTCAGGCCTTTCTTCTCATTGACCTGAATCTGAGTGATACCCTCAATTTGATATTCAACTGGATCTTCAATGGTGACGATCTTATCTTCAGGCGATTTGATTTCGGTTAAAGCTGCATAGAGAGTGGTGGTTTTCCCGCTGCCGGTCGGGCCGGTGACCAGGATCATCCCATAAGGCTGGACGATATACCGCCTGAATTTTCTTAGAATTTCGTCAGAAAAGCCAAGCAAATCAAGCCTCAACTCGGCAAAAGCCTCGGTAATCATTTCCTTATCGAGGATTCTGATGACGGCATCTTCGCCATAAATACAGGGCATAATAGAAACCCGGAAATCAATCGTTTTATCCTTAATTTTGAGCCTGAACCGGCCATCCTGAGGCACCCGCCGCTCGGAAATGTCCAGGTCAGACATAATTTTTATCCTGGAAATAATCAGCGATTGAAATCGCCGGTCAATAGGTTCCATGGCTTCAGTCAACACACCGTCAATTCTGAACTTTATCCGGACGACGTTTTCTTTCGATTCGATATGGATATCACTGGCTCTTTTTTGAACAGCGGTAAAAATGATAGTATTGACCAGTTTGATAATCGAGCCATCCTGTTCGGTGAGTTTCTCAATGGTAATAACGTCCTCTTCTTCACCGCTCTCCTTTTCCACTACCTGGTGAATAAAGCCCTCCGTCGCTTCTTTGAGAACCTGAGAAGCCGTCTCGCTGCGCCGCAGAGCTTCCTGGACAGCTCTCAGGCTGGCGGCATAAACCTCCGCCTTCCGGCTGAAAAAAGTCTCAATGCTGTCAATGGCTGCCAGGTCGGAGGGATCGGCCATGGCTATCTTTAACACCCGGCCATCATCCTCCAGAGGCACAAAATTATAGTGATACAAAAAATCAACTGGAAAAGATTGAACCAGCTCCCGGTTCAGTTCAAAACTCCCCAGGTCAAGGTAATTAACATGATATTTTTCGGCCAGGCGCTTGGCTTCATTTTCTTCGGCCTGAAGCAACCCGTCAATTTCGCCTTTGGTCACGGCTCTCTCCTTTTCTGCTATCTGGTTATCCTGACAATATTAAAAATTGGCAGATAAATCGAAAGAATCATTACCGCTGCCACTAAGCCGATAAAAATGATGATCACCGGCTCGATCAGAGAAACCAGCGTCTGTATTTTATCGCGTAAAGCCTGATCATAAAAGTCAGCCACCTCACTTAACATACCAGGCAAATTAGCCGAGCTTTCTCCAATCCGGATCATATCAGTGGCCAGAGGAGGAAAAATTCCGGCCCCGGCCAGAGAATCATAAAGACTCTGCCCGCTGGTCAGTTTTTCGGCCACCGTCTCGAGCTTCGAGGAAATATAGCGGTTAGTCACGGCCAGCCTGGCCACCTTGACCGAGGGGACCAGAGTAATGCCGGCCTCCAGCAGCAGACCGAGAGTCCGGCTATAAAGTGATACAGCTGAATCCTGAACTAAATAACGAGAGTAAGGCAGATGAAGTTTCAACCGGTCATTCAAAATCATAAACTCCGGCCGGCGGCGCAAACTAATTATGGCCAGGACGATTACTATCACCAACAGCACCAGCCAGAGCAGGTTTTTCTGCAAAAACGTGGCCAGGGCAATCAAGCCTCTGGTTATAGCCGGCAGTTGAGCGCCAAAATCAGCATAAAAAGAAGCAAATCGGGGCAAAACCAAAACGACCAGAATACCAATCAGGATTAGCGAAAAAATGATCAGCAGGGTCGGATAGAGAAGTGCTGATCTGACCCTGGTGCGGGTCTGATTTATAACTTGAGCATAGTCGATATAGCGCTTGATCGACCCGGGAAGGTTGCCGCTTCTTTCCCCGGCCAGGAGAGAAGCTGTATAAACCTTAGAAAACAGGTTTTCATAGGGAGCAAAAGCTTCCGACAGCGTCCGGCCTTTTCTGATTTCCTCTTCTACCTGGCCGACAATTTCCCTCAGATAGGGATTTTCGATTCTTTTTTCCATCAGTTCCAGGCTCTTGAGCACCGGATAGCCAGCCCTGAGCATGGCCACCAGTTCCTGATTAAAAAGAATAAACTCCTGCTGCTTGATTTTGCGGCGGGATAAACGAAGGCGGCCAAGACTTATTTCTTTCCGGATAGACAGGACATATAAACCCTCCGCTTCCAGATGTTTACGGCATTCAGCTGGCGAGGCGGCCCTGATTGTTTCCCTGATAATTCGCCCCTCAGGAGTTATAAGCCGGCAGAAATAACCAGGCATTTAATCTCTTCTCTCGATCCTTGCCTTTTCTGCTGTTATCTTAAGATAGCCTGAAACCATTGTCAATTGACAACTGTCTGGTCCTGGTTTAACTCAAGTGCCCTTAGCCTGACAAGCTAAGTTAATATAAACCATCGGGCTGGCCAGACTCTGCTATCAATAGATATTCACTCAGTGACTTAAGGTCGCTAAGGCGATAAGGGTTTCAAAAAATAAATTTTTTAAAAAGAGTTGACAAATGTCATAAAGAGAGTTATATTGTCAACCAGAAGAGGGTCCGAAAAGGAAGCATGGATGGGAACAGCTAACGACAGATCAAAGGTGGATGCGACCTTCCCGTTAAGGTTGAGAGCAGCCCGTTTGAAGGCCGGACTCAGTCTCGAGGACCTGGCCTGCAGGCTCGGGGGAATAGTCAGCCGCCAGGCCATCGCCAAGTATGAAAAAGGCCTGGCTGCCCCATCTCCCGAAGTCCTCGAACACCTCCTCCAGGTCCTCGAGATCCCGGCTCCACCTGCAGACGCCACTTCTTTAAACTGTTTTGTCGATAATTTTAGAGCTCAAAATGTTTCTTATAAAAGAAAAGGTAAGGCGGTCAGTCCTGAGCCCGGCTCAAATAAACCTGTGACCGGCAGCCAGCCAGGAGAAGGCAAAAAGTTAGAGTGGGTGGAACCAACTCATGTTTATTTTTGCCTTAATAAACAGGACTTTCAGCCGGCAAATATTCAAAAGGATAAAGGAAATGAATTATTTATCTTCCGCTGCGGCCTGAAGCTGAGCTCTAAACAATTAACTGCTCTGAGAATCCTGATTGCCGAAAAAATGGAAAAATATCTCCGCCTGGAAGCGCTGCTCAAGGCTGAACTCAAGTTCACGGTCAAACTGGAGTGCTCTTCTCTTGCCAATTCTGATCAGGCGGAACAGGCTTCGGGGGAATTACGCCAGCTCTGGGATCTGGGAACCGGTCCGGTGGTCAATATTCTAACTTTTCTTGAGGACCGGGGAATAAAAATTTTTAAGTTAGCCGGTCCAGAAGGCTTTGAAAGCTGTTCCGGCTTCTATCTTGACTCACCTTTTATTGCCGTCAATGACAACCTGCCGGTTGACCGACTAAGATTTAAGACCTCAACTGAGCTGGCTCAGATTTTATTTGGTTTCTCTGAAGATCCAGAGATGTCGAAACTTTATAACCGCTGGGCAGCGGCTTTTTTAATGCCGGCCAGGAAGCTCGAAGAATATTTTTTGCCGGCCGGCCGGAAAATTGCCCTGAGTGAGCTGGCCGAAATAAAATTGCGCTATGGAATTTCTTTGCAGGCCATTATGTACCGGGCTTATGATCTTGGCCTGATAACCGAGCGGCGGTTAAGAGCCTTTAGAGAATTGCTCAATCAAAAAGGCTGGCTGACTAAAGAACCAGTTGCTTACCGGGGCGAAGAGTTCCCTCAGCGATTTAAAAGACTGATTCATTATGCTATCTCCTCCGAAATCCTTGACCTTAAAACGGCTGCTTCCTTAGCAGGAATCACGCCTGAAGATTTGAGCCAGGAGATTGGAGACATTTTTTAACCTGGCCGGGGCCCTGATTACCCTGGCGGTCAGGTTAGAGGGGAGTTGATGATGGATTTCATTTTGAACATTCCACCTTAGCGAAAGAGACAGAAACAGGGGAAATTGACTTAATTTCTCAGGTCTTTTTTTGGAAAGAAGGAGTCTATTATGACAAAACTTATTGATTCTTATCTTTTAGAAATGGAAATTGGCCAGCCTCAGGTAGCCGGTGAGGTAGCCGTTTTCCCTCTTAAATCCAGCCAGAATCCTGGTCCCGAGTATACGACCCTGACTGAAGCTCTGGACAGCGGCCAATTAACGGTCACCGAAGTCAGCCACGGGGGCTCTGTCCCGGAGTTAAAAGCGGTAAATCAAGGGGAAAAAGCAGTATTGATGCTGGATGGCGAAGAACTGGTTGGGGCCAAGCAAAACCGGGTCCTCAACACCACCATCTGGGTGGCGCCAGGAGCCAGCCTGATTATTCCAGTTAGCTGTGTGGAAAGAAACCGCTGGTCCGGTCTTCACCAGCCTATGGAGAAATCAGACAATCTGATGGTTCATTCCATGAGGCTTAAAAAAGTTCAAAGTGTCACTAAGAATTTAGAGAAAAAGGCTGGCTTCAGGAGTGATCAGCATGAGGTCTGGCAGCAAGTGGACAGAGCTTGTTATCTACTTAAGGTGAATTCACCTACCGCCGCCATGAAAGATATTTATGAAGGGCGGAAGGCTGAACTCGAAAACTACTTAAAGGCTATCCAGCCCGTTCCCGGTCAGCAAGGTTTGCTGGTTTTTTGGGCTGGAAAACCCCTGGGCTGTGATTTTATTTCCAGAGAAAAAGCTTTTACCAGTTTGTTTCAAAAGCTGCTTAAAAGCTACTTGCTCGAAGTCATAATGGCCAGTCAGGATAGAGGAACCAGAACCCAGGAAGGGAAAAGCCAGAAACTTAACCGGCCAGCCAGGCAGAAAACGGCTGTTCCCGGAATAAAAAAAGCCAGAAACTTCCTGTCCAAAGCGGATCAAGCCGAAGAGAAAAGATATAAAGCTACCGGCTCAGGTCAAGCCTGCCGCTATTACCATCAGGACTTAGCCGGGGCTTCACTGGAAATAGACAATTCCATTCCCCATTTTGTTTTTTTAGCCACCCAAAAAGGTTGGCGGTCCAGAAATTACCGGAACAGAGAAAATTTCTCGGGATTAAGGGACCGGGAAGCCTTCTTTTCCAGAGGTGGAGATGACCTTGAATAAAAACCTGAGAGATGGGCCGGCTGTAAGCCAAAGCCCGGAAAGACCGGGTCAATCGCCGAACTTTTCCTGCCTTGACGGGCCATCACTCAAATCTTTTCCAGCCAATGAACAGGCTCAAATCGCCTACTCCATTTTTTATCTGATCAGCCTCAACCAGTTTTTCTATAGCAGCCGGTACCAGTCGAAAAGAAAAATTCACCTGATCAACTGAACTATCCGGGGAAAAAGGTCAGAGGGGGAAAGAACCCTGTTCAGCCAGAAGTGAACTAAAAAAGGTAAGGAAAGAAGGAAATCCGGCAGGGACATCTTAAAACACCTGTCGTCGGGGAAAGGAGTTGACAAGAGCTGATATTAGTCATATTTAAATATTGTTATGAAGGGAAGAAGGCTAAAGGTCACTTCAATTGTGGTTACAGGCTTGCTTTTTATGCTGTCAGCCTGGTTAGTTTTTGGCCAGGAGGTAGAAAAACAAGAAAAGCCAGACGTGCCGTCCGCAACCACGCCCCCCCAAACCCCGCCCCAGGAAGTTCAAAAACCGAAACTTGACTATATGAGCACTTTTCTGTCACGTGACACTACACCGCTGGGCTTGAAGGAAGACCAGGAAATTCGCCAGCTTTTGAAGCAGTCTCGTTCAAAATGGATGGTAAGAGCCGGGGTAAGATATATCCTGAACTAAATTTTTTTGGATTCTTGATTCATTTTTTTGGATTTACTATATTATCCTTATAAGACAGCAGACTCATGAAGAGATCTTCGGGTTTTTATTTTTTCCTGTTAAGCGTGACTCTCCTGACTGTTCTTGGCTTCATCAATATCTCCCGCAAACTGGCCTGGAAAGAACCATATGACGGAGTTATCTGGGCAGAGGGACCGAATGGCCTGATTGCTGAAAAGGTCTCAGAAAACAGCCCGGCCTATCTGTCGGGCATCAAGCCTGGCGATATTCTGTTCTCCATAAATAGCACTCCGATCAGAAACCGGATTGAATACGTTAAAATGCTCTGGGTGCTGGACCGCTTAGAGCAGAAGGCACTCTATCAGATAGGAAGAGAAGGAACCATCCTGGCTCCTTCATTCTATTTAGAAAAAAAAGGAGTTAGTTCAACCTATGTTTATCTGATGCTTCTCGGGCTAACCACTCTGGCCATCAGCCTGATAGTTTTCATCAATTCCCGAAGGAAATTTTCCAGTCCCTATCTGTTTTTTTATCTGGTTTTGCTATCTTTATATTCATTCTATGTCTTTTCTCCAACTGGCCAGATGGATTTGCTTGACCAGATATTTTTCTGGCTGGATAAAATAGCCATTATTGCTTTCCCTCCTCTTCTTTTAAATTTCTTTTTTATCTTTCCCCAGAAAAAAGAGGTCATTGCTCATCCCGGGGTTCTGGCTCTGCTCTATCTACCCGGTTCTATCTTGCTTCTGGCTAATATCTGCCTGGCAGCCGTCTTTCAGTCAAAACTGGGTGACGCCCAGATACTGAATTACCAGAGAATTCTGGAAAAGGGTGAGTTATTTCATTTAGCCGCTTATAGCCTGATGGCCCTGCTCATGATCATTTACGATGCCATCAGTACCAGGAACCTTTATATCAAAAACCAGCTTAAGTGGATAGCTGGAGGCCTGGGGCTGGGAGCCCTGCCTTTTTCTATCTTTTATATTCTCCCTTTCCTGCGAAATGCCCTGCCGTCATCAGCCGGCCAGCTCAGTGTGGTTTTTCAGATTTTTGTGCCGGTCACTCTGGCTTATTCAATTTCCCGTTACCGGTTGATGGACTTTGAGGTCCTGGTTAAAAAGGGCCTGACTTTGATTATTTCCTTCACTTTGATCGCCCTGGTCTATTTTCTGGTCAGCTCTCAAACTGAGTTGTTCTCAGAAAACAGGCTAAATGCCATTTTACTTGGTTTGCTGGCTATCATCCTGGGGGCAACTCTTTTCACTCCTCTATCAGAAATGGTTCAGACTCTGGTTGATCGGGTAATTTACAGGCGAAGTTATGAATACCGACGGACTTTGCTGCTTATTTCGAGCCAGCTAAACCGGGAAAGAGATCTTAACCGCCTGGTCAGCTATCTGGTTGAAACCATATCGAAGGCGCTTTCCCTGAAAAGCCTGGGGCTTTTTCTGGCGCGAGAAGATCGGCCAGACGAGTTTTACCTTCTTCGGGCGGCAGGCGAACCTTATTTAGCTTTGCCTGTTGTGCAGTTAAGCCCGGCCGAAAGTCAGGAGCTGCAAAAGACGGAATTTATATCTTTCTTGCCTGGAACCGAAACGCCGGCCCCGGCTGGTATTTTTACTTCTCTTAAGGATAAAGGGTTCAATAACTTCTTGCCCCTCAAGCTGGAGAACAGAATAATTGGTTTTCTGGCTCTCGGGGATAAGATTGACGGTTCTTTTCTTTCAGGTGAAGACCGGGAACTTCTCCGGACAATTTCGCCTTCGGTTACTTTAGCCCTCGAAAATGCCTATCTCTATAACCAGGAAATTATCCGCTCCCAGGAGCTGCAACGTCTTAAAGATTATAGCGATAACATTATCGAGAGCCTGACCGTGGGCGTGGCTGTTATTGATGAGAGTGGGCTGGTCACCGGCTGGAACCGGGTTCTGGAACAGCAATTTGGCCTGAGCCGTTCCCAGGCTTTGAACCGCCATCTGTCTGAGGTTATTGGTTTAGAGAACTTCCAGGCTATTTTCCCTCCAGAAACCCAGGCAGAATACCAGCTGCTGAGCGAAATTACCCTAACCACCGCCCCCGGCCAGAAAAAAATCTTTGATGTGGCCAGAACACCTTTGCTTGATAACCATTTCCAGGCCTATGGAACCATTATCGTTTTTGAAGATATAACCGAGAAAATCGGGCTGCAGCAGCAAATGGTGACCTCCGAAAAACTGGCTTCTATCGGCTTGCTCTCGGCCGGCGTCGCTCATGAGATAAACACCCCGCTAACCGGTATTTCCAGCTATGTCCAGATACTTCAAAAAAAACTGACTGAAGCTAACTATCTCCAGATCCTGAAAAAGATAGAAGATCAAACTGACCGGGTAAGCAAGATAGTCAAAAACCTGCTGAGTTTTTCCCGCAATCCAGCCGACCTGGCCTTCCACCGGATTGACCTCAAAGAGAGCCTCGAAGAAATTATTTCTCTCATTGACTACCGGCTGAAAAGCTTGAATATTAACCTCTCCCTGGACTTAAAGCCAGTCATCATTTACGCCCAGAGAGAAAGGCTTCAACAGGTTTTTATTAATATTATTCTTAATGCTCTGGATGCTATGCCGGGCGGCGGGCAGCTAACCATCCAGACCAGACAGCAGGAGTCCCGGGCCATAATCAAAATAACCGATACCGGCCTGGGCATCAAGCCTGAACATTTGCCCAGAATTTTTGACCCGTTTTTTACTACCAAAGGAATAGGCAAAGGGACAGGCCTGGGTCTGTCCATCAGCTTTGCCATTGTCAAAGAACACGAAGGACAAATCCTGGTAGACAGCCAGGTTGGTCAGGGGACAACTTTTACCATCATTTTGCCGGCCAACCTGTCTGAAAAAAACTCAAGGCCGGCTAATCCAGGAGGAATTGGTCATGAATGAAAATACTAAAATCACTATTCATGTCATCGATGATGAGCCCATAATTCACGATGTTCTTGGCCAGCTTCTTCAGTCTGAGGGCTACCAGACCGAAATTTCTGCTTCCGGAGAAGAAGCCCTGCCCAAGCTTCAGCACCAGAAATTTGATCTGACGCTTCTTGATCTGTTAATGCCTGGCCTCGATGGCCTGGAGGTCTTAAAGCAGATAAAAAGAATTGACCCGGAGGCTCTGGTGATAATCATCACCGCTTATGCCTCAGTCGAATCAGCTTTGACCGCCATGAAAATGGGAGCCTATGATTATATTCAGAAGCCGTTTAAGAATGACGAACTCCTGATGACTATTTCCCGGGCTCTGGAGCATCGCCGCTTACAACTCGAGAATCTCAGGCTGCAGGATGAACTGAAAAAGAAATTCAGCTTTGAAAATATCATCGGTAAGAGCCGGCCGATGTTAAATGTTTTTGAACTTATTAAGGCGGCTGCTCCGACCCGCTCGACCCTGCTAATTCAAGGTGAAAGCGGGACGGGAAAAGAATTGGTAGCCAGAGCTATCCATACCAATTCAGACCGGGCTGGCCATCCGTTTGTCGTGGTCAACAGCGGATCGCTCCCGCCCGATCTTCTGGAAAGCCATCTTTTTGGTCATGTCAAGGGAGCTTTCACCGGAGCTGTGGCTGACAAAAAGGGGCTATTTGAAGCTGCTGACCGCGGAACAATATTCTTTGACGAAATCTCTTCTATCAGCCTTGAAACTCAGGTCAAGTTGCTGCGGGTCATGCAGGACAGGGAGTTTATGCGCCTGGGCGGAACCAAAACCATCAAAGTTGATGTTAGAATTATTGCCGCCACCAACACCGACCTGGAAGAACTGATCGAACAAAAGGCTTTTCGTAAGGATCTTTATTACCGGCTGAATGTCATCAAAATTGAACTGCCTCCGCTCCGGGCCAGAAAAGAAGACATTCCCCTTCTGGTCAGGCATTTCATAGACATCTACAAACAGGAAAATAATAAAGAAATTGAAGGGGTCAGCGAAGAAGTGATGAAAATCCTGATGGATTATAACTGGCCGGGAAATGTCCGCGAGCTGGAAAATGTGCTGGAGCGGGCGGTGGTTTTGAACCAGTCAAAGATAATAACCAGAGAAGCCTTGCCAGCTTTTTTGACTGATGGCAGCCGGTCAGCTTTCAAGGAACTGGGAGAGGATAGCCTGAATTTTAAGCAACGGACACTCGACTATCAGAAACAGCTTATTTTAACGGCTCTGAAAAAATCAAATGGCATCCAGAAACAAGCAGCCAGCCTGCTCGGCTTAAAACCGACCACCCTGAATGAAATGATCAAGCGCCTGAAAATTGATATCGAATCAGCCTGAAAACGGGCGGGACAATATCTATTTTATTTTAAAATGTCCCGGGATACGGTGACCGGGATTAATTTCTATTCCTTTTAGCTGATCGGGAATCTGGAGTTCAAAGACCTGTTCCTGATTTTCAATTCTTAGTATTCTAACCAGGCTGTCTTGATCCGTTTTGAGAATAATGACCAGAGGGAAAAGAACCGGTCTTGTGATCTGTCTGACTGATAGCTCCAGCCTGGTTTGATCCTTGTCTTTCGATATTTTTTTCTTAATTTCAACCTCAGGCAAAGCTTCTGAATCAAACCAGTCATGAAAGAACTGTCCCCAATCCTGACCGGAAGTCCTCTCCAGAGCTAAGCGAAAATCCGACGTCCGGACAGGCTTAAAAAGATTTTGTTGATAAAAAGTTTTTAAGCTTTGATAGAAAAGTTCCTCGCCCAGCAGATCTTTGAGCATGAACAGAGCCAGGGCGGCCTTATCGTAAACAATCGCCTGATAACCGGTGAAATCAAGGTGGCTTAATCTCAGGCCGAGAGTTACCGGGCCAAGACCTGATTTTTTGCTTACCCACTTTGATATTTTCTTCTGCATCTCCTCACCGGCTTTTTGACCGTATTTTTGCTGGAGATAGAGGATAGCTGAAAATTGCGACAGCCCTTCAGTCAGCCAGTTATCGCGATAAGTGCCATAGGTCAGGCCGTGACCCCACCACTGATGAGCTATCTCATGGGCCAGATAATAGCCTGGCCAATAGGACAGATCGACCGGATTGTCCGCCCGAACCCTTAACTTACCCGGCCCCCGGCTGTCAGGTTCTTCATTCAAAACGACATAGCCAGGCGGAGAGACTCCCCCGCCAGTTAGCCAGAATCTCTGAACGATTGATAGTTGTTCATAGGGGAAATCACCAAACAAGTTTTGATAAAATTCAAGAATTTTCCCGGCCTCTTCCAGCAAAGCCCCATTTTTAGCTGGCCCGTCTTTGGCAGCCAAATATTCAAGTCCGATCCGGCCGGTTATTTTTCGCTCTGGTTTGAAATGCCCAGCCAAAAAGCTTAGATATTTTACCGGCCTCCGGCTTTCATAAATATAAACATAACTGCCAGGCCAGGCCTGGCCTGACCAGCCAGGCTGACCGGTTAACAGCTGTTTGGCTACCAGCTGACCGGAAGCCAGGGCATAATAATCATCAGGAACATAAAGTTTCAAATTAAAAGTAAAATACTTTTCGGTGGCCGGAGCCGGGTACCAGTCTGCGGAAGAGGTAAACAAATAACTGTCCCTGATGTCCTGGGGCTCAGCATAATACTGACCTAACCCTTGAGAAGTTATAATATCAGTCTGAGGCGGAGGAGGCACAATCTGACCTTCATAAAATATATGGAGATTAACTCTCTGGCCTTTAGCTGATTTTTCGGCCAGATAGATATAAAGGAATTTTCTCAACCGGTCGCGGGTGTAATAAAGCTGCCTATTCTGATCATCAACAATCTGCTTGACTTGAAGTTCAGGATTGAGTCTCAACTGCAGGCCATCCAGTTCATCAATAACTGAAAGCAAGGTCAAGCTAGCCCGGGCCGACATCAGATGATTAGCTGGCCCATAGCTGGCTTCAAGCTGATAACTTTCGATTTTGTATTTTTCTTCAAACCTGACAAACATTCTTTTCAACCCTGGCTCTTCCTTCGCCGGAGAATAGCTGTTCAGCAGCCGGTTCTGCTTTCGATCCAGAAAAATAATTTCTTCCTCAGAAAAAGGAGAATAAACATAGGTAAATTCGCCTTTCCGGCCAGCCTGCATTTCTATGACTGTTTCATCTGATTGAGGCAAAAAGGTCAGCAAGTCTCCGGTGATGGAATTCTCAACAGTAAAAGACCTGGGATAATTCCGGGCAAAGATGGAAGCAGCCAGATCAGTCTCAGCCTGACGCTCGGCCGGCTTTTGAGACCGGGCGACAATTTCATATTTCAAATTAGCCTGAAAGAAACCGGGCGAACCCCGGGCATAAAGCGAAGATATTTCAGCTTCAAAAAAAGGTTTCTTAAATCTTTTCCGGAGTTGATTCTTTTCAATTTCATCTGAAGGTTCAAATTTTACCTGGCCGCGACCGATGATGATCAGGGCAGTATTAGTTTCTGGCAGGTTATCAAGAAAAACATGGGCCTGACTGAAATTAATCATCAGGTCTTTTTGAGTCAAGCTAAGGTCCTTAACCAGAAAATTACCCTTCCCCGGAAAGCGCAAGCGATAAAGCCTCGAACTGCTCCGGCTGACTCTCTTGTCAGTAATTATCAGGCCGGAAGCCTCCAGCCGGTAAGTTACCTGCCAGACCTCAATCAGAGCTGAATATTCGTTCTGAAAGACCGCCTGGAAAAAAGCCCGGCTTTGATTACCGGCTTCCAAACTCTGGCCAGCAAAGAAAATTGAAACCGAATCAAGGCCATCTGTTTCGAAACGTTCTATCAGCTTTTCCCTTTCCTGCGGGCGAAGTTCCAGACTGAATAGATTTAAATAATCTTCAAACTGGCGGTTCTCAAGATAGATCTTGATTGGTTTAAGATAGGCCGGGAAATCAGGCTGGACTGAAGTAGAACCTGTCTGGAATAAAAAAATCAGGCCGGCTATTAAACTCAGGGTGCCGATAGCCTTTTTTACCCCAATAGGACCTCCTCTATTAATAGTATAGCTGAGGAAGACCGGTTAACACACTATCCCTAAAGCAATTTTTATGCCAATCAGCAGGTAGTAGCGGGGTTAATAGAAAATAAAGTTAGAGACCGGCCAGGGGAACCTGATTTCCAATCTTCCCTCTCAGCCCGCTCAACTGGCCATCAGTTAAGATTAGACGGCTTAAATGATTAAAAACTTTACAAGTGGCAAAAAATGTTTACAGGCCAGATTGAGATTTCGATCCTTCTTTCTCTCTTTTCTCTTTTTTCAGGTATTCTTCCCAGGTGACAAAGCTGTGATAGAAAATAGCATCCCCTTCATCAATTCCCCGGGTAATTTCAGTAATATGGGAAGTGGTGGCCCCGAAGGCTTCGACGGCATAAATGACTGCTTTCTCGGGGTCACTATTATTGCCGCAGGTATATATATCAAGCGCTCCATATCTCATTTCCGGCCAGGTATGGGTAGAAATATGAGATTCGGAAATCACCACCACGCCGCTTACCCCATTGGGTGGAAATTTGCTGAAAGAAATCGCCCAGACCTGCGAACCGGCAATTTCAGCTGCCTTGACCAGAATCTGCTGAACTTTTTCGACACTGCCGATTATTTTTGGATCGCAGCCTGAGGCTTCAACAATATAATGATGGCCAATGGTGGAATGTAACTCTTTGGTCATTCAATTCCTCCATCCTAAATTGACACCCTGATTATGGCACATCTGTTTTTCCTGTCAACAATTTTCACTGGCCGGGTTAAAGCGGCAATCTTGGCTCATTTTTGACCACATTCAGAACCAGATGGGTATCGGTCCGGTCGATGTATTTAAGAGATAGAATCTTTTTGACAAATTGATTCAAATCCTCCCGGTTAGCAAAGCAACCGATCAAAACCGAATCCCAGTCACCGGTGACATCAAAGACAGCCATGACCCGCCGGTCCAGGGCAATTTTTTTTTGCGTTTCCAGTAATTTGCCCTGAGAGATGCGGAGATTGATAACAGCCATCAGGCTAAAACCAAAATATTCGGGGTTAAGAAGAGGGATATAGCCTTTGATCACCCCGTTCTTTTCCAGCCTTTTAATGGTTTTAATGACGGCCGTAACTGATAAGCCAGTTTCCCTGGCTATTTCCCGGTAGCTCTGCCTGGCCTTCTGGTTAAGACTGCTGACAATTTGAAGCTCGGTCTTATTCATTATTTTCCCTCCAGCCTGGGTTTAAACTTCTGTAGTTGACAAACGTCATTTTTTATCTAAAATAAGTTTAAATATTTATCCTATTTTCGCCATTTTTATTATTATTATACTAAATATTAGGAAGAAAGGAAAAGGGAAATGACAGGAAAACAAGCTGAGCCTTATGGGCTGACCACTGAACAGGAAGTGCTGGAGGTAATAAATAATCCAGCTCAGAAGATCGAATTTGTCAGAATCATGTTTCCTGACATTCTTGGCCGGCCAATGGATTTTTCCATACCCAGCTCGGAATTGGAGCGGGCCTTTTCAGAGGGAAAAGGCTTTGACGGCTCTTCCGTCGAAGGTTTCGTCCGGATTGAAGAAAGTGACCTGGTCATCGTGCCAGAAGCCAGAACCTTCCGTCTTTTCCCCTGGACTTATAGTGGCTTTGATGGTCAGACCAGCTGGCGAGAAGCCATTATGTTCGGGGATATTTACACACCCGATCACAACCATTACAGCGGGGATAGCCGGTTCATCCTCAAGAAGATGCTTTCCAAGGCCAGAGAGGATTTTGACTTTGAAGATTTTAAATGCGGGCCGGAAATGGAATTTTTTATTTTCCCTGATGACCAGCAGCCAGTTCCAACTGATGCCGGCGAGTATTTCTTTGCTGGCCGCCACGGCGAGATCAGAAAGGAGATCCAGCTTCTCCTCAAAAAAATGGGCATTGAATCAGAATATGACCATCATGAAGTTGCTCACGGGCAGCATGAAATTGACCTTCGTTATGATAGCGCCCTGGATATAGCCGATAAAGTCATGATTTTCCGCTATATGACCAAAAAAGTGGCCAGAATGCACAATCTTTATGCCACTTTTATGCCGAAACCGGTTAATGGCCAGAATGGAAGCGGAATGCATGTTCACCAATCCCTGTGGCGCCATGGACATAATGCTTTCTTTGATCAAGACTCAAAATATCATCTTTCAGTTGAAGCCCAGCATTATATAGCCGGTATCATGTTTCATGCCAGGGAAATCTGCCCGGTTTTCAGCCAGTGGGTCAATTCCTATAAAAGATTAATTGAAGGCTACGAAGCCCCGGTTTATATAGCCTGGGGGCAGAAAAACCGGTCAGCCTATATCCGCGTGCCTGAATACCAGCCGGGAAAAGAAAAAGCGACCAGAATTGAACTGCGCTCCCCTGACCCCGGCTGTAATGTCTATCTGGCCATGGCGATGATGCTGGCTGCCGGCCTGGATGGCCTCAAAAATAAAATCCAGCTGCCTTTACCGGTAGAAGAAAACATTTATCGGTTGAGTGCCAGCAAACAGAAGAAAGCAGGTATCCAGGTCCTGCCCAGGAATTTACAGGAAGGCCTGAAGCTGGTTGAAAAAAGCCAGCTGGCTAAGGAAACCCTGGGTGAGCACCTTTTTGAGAAATTTCTGGCCAACAAACAGAAGGAAATTGACGATTATCAAAAGAATGTGCCTGAAGAATATGACCGGCAGGTCAGTCCTTACGAAATAAAAAGATATCTGCCCATGCTCTGAGCTATCCGGTTACTGGCTGAAAAATCTCTGGCTTTCTAGCAAAATTTACCGTCCCGGCTGATTCATTTCATAGACTTTGGGCCGGCGGTTATGGTATAAGAATAGAAACATAGAAAGTTAATTAAGAATATAAAATGATAATCAGTATCGTCAGTTTTGTTATTTTGCTTTTTTGTATCACCATTCACGAGGCTTCCCACGGCTGGGCGGCCAATAAACTTGGTGATCCAACCGCCATGGCGGCTGGCCGGGTAACCTTGAACCCGGTAGCTCATATCGATTTGTTCGGGACAATTATCCTACCCTTGCTACTGGCTCTCTTTCGGGCTCCAGTCTTTGGCTGGGCTAAACCGGTGCCGGTCAACCCCCGCTTTCTCAAAAATCCCAGGCGAGACGGCTTCTGGATTTCGCTGGCCGGACCGGCAGCTAACCTCCTGGCCGCGATTGTTTCGTTGTTATTAATCCTCCTCCTTAAAGTTATCAGTCCGGTTACCACGGCCGCCCTGTACGATTTTCTAACTTCAAGCCAGAGCCTGCCGCACGGCCTGCAACCGTTGCAGGGCTTGTTAATCATCCTGTTCTATCTGGTTTTGATTAACACTTATCTGGCTGTTTTTAACCTTATTCCGATCTATCCCCTGGACGGTAGCGGGGTTCTGGAAGGCTTACTGCCAGACCGGCTGGCTGACCAGTATTCCCGCCTTCAACCTTTTGGCTTTTTTATCGTGATTATCCTGATTTCAGTCGGTTTCCTCGACCTGGTTATCAGACCTTTACAAATCTTTATTCTCGGTTTAATCTTTTTTTAAACAGGATGATAGAGTGGGTCAGATGAAGAAAAAAATAGTCTTCAGCGGGATGAGGCCGACCGGAGCGCTTCATCTCGGCAACTATGTTGGTGCCCTCAGAAACTGGGTCAGGCTGCAGGACACCCATCATTGCTTTTTTGGCATTGTTCCCTGGCATGCCTTGAGTTCCGAATATCTGAATCCAAAAATAATAAAGGACTATACTTTTGAGGTCGCTCTTGACTGGCTGGCCGCTGGCCTGGATCCTCAAAAATCAGTTCTCCTGATCCAATCGGAAGTTAAAGAGCACGCCGAACTTCATCTTCTGCTGTCAATGATCACACCCCTACCCTGGCTGGAAAGAGTTCCAACCTTTAAAGAGCAACAACAGGAGCTTCAGGATAGGGATTTGAATACTTATGGTTTTCTGGGTTATCCCATGTTGCAGACGGCTGATATTATCCTCTACAAAGCCGAGGTCGTTCCGGTCGGAGAAGATCAGGCTTTCCATATCGAGCTGGCCAGAGAGGTCGTCCGGCGTTTTAACCGTTTATATGGCGAAGTTTTCCCCGAACCCCAGATCCTGCTGACCGAAGTGCCAAAATTAGCCGGAACTGACGGGCGGAAGATGAGTAAATCCTATGGCAATGCTATTTATCTTAAAGATTCCCCCGAAACCATCAAAAAAAAGATTTCGCCGATGGTAACTGATACCAGGAGAAAACGGCGGACAGACCCAGGCGAACCTGATGATTGCCCGGTTTTTACTCTCCACAAGGCTTTTGTCACAGAAGCTAAACGCCAGGAATTAGCTGCTGGCTGCCGGACAGCTTCTATCGGCTGTCTGGAATGCAAAAAAGTCGTGATCGAAGCTCTGATCAACGACTTTGAAACTTTCAGACAAAAAAGACATTATTTTAATAAACACCCGGACGAGGTCTGGACTATCTTTGATGAAGGTAGCGACAGGGCCAGAGAAGTCGCCCGGCAGACGATGGAAGAAGTCAGGCAGGTTCTGGGCCTGGATTTTCCAACCGGCCGCCAATAGTAAGGAAAACAGGATGGAGCAAGAAAACCGCGATTGGCCCCTTAGGGCCGAAGAAGTTGAAGACAGCCAGCCAGCAGCGGGCGATAATTACCAGGTCAAACTCGAATTTTTTGAAGGCCCGCTGGATCTCTTATTATTTTTAATCCGCAAAAAGAAAATTGATATAAACGATATTCCGATGGCAGTCATTACCAGAGATTATCTGGATTACCTGGAAAAGAAGGATCAGATTAACCTCGACCGCGAAGCCGAATTTTTGTTTATTGCCTCTCTGCTGATTTATATTAAATCTCAGATGCTTTTGCCCCGCGAACAGGAGGCTTTAGCTGAGGATGATCCCAGGCAGCAGCTGGTTGACCGGCTGCTTGAATTTCAAAAAATCAAGGTAGCCTCTTCCCTGCTGAGAGAAAAGGAAGAGGTCGAACTCCAGCGCTGGAAAAGGACTTTCCGCCCGCCGCTGGAAAAACCAGACGAGCTGGAACTGCTGGAGGTTAGCCTGTTCGATCTGGCCGAGACTTTCTTCCTGATCATGAAAAGAAGAGAGAGGGAAAATCTCAGGATAATTAAAGGAAAAGATGTTTCAGTTGAAGAAAAGCTTAAAGAAATAACTGATTACCTGGGAAAAAACGGCTCCATGGATTTTCTTGATTATTTTTCTTCTCAGGACAGCCTGGAAGAAGCGCTGGTTTCTTTTTTCTGTCTGCTGGAGCTGGTCAAGAATCATCTGGTAGTAGCTGTTCAGGAAGAGCTTTTCCAGACGATCAGAGTCTGGTTAAGAAAAGATAAAACTCATCACCAGCTTCATGGACCAAGTCATGAATGATCAATTGAAAGCTATTCTGGAAGTTCTCATTTTCCTGTCTCAGGAACCATTAACCCCGGACAAAATTAAGGAAGTTCTGGGAGAAGTGCCGGAGGAAGAATTTCAGGCCGCTCTCCAGGCCTTGTCGGCTGACTTTGAGCAGGCCGGACACGGAATTCAGATTGTCCAGGCCGGCGGCGGCTATCTGTTTACCACTAAACCGGAGCATGATCAGTGGGTCAGAAGGTTATTACAGATAGAAAAGAAAACCAGGCTGTCCATGGCCGGGCTCGAGACGCTGAGTGTTATTGCCTATCACCAGCCGGTGACCCAGGCTGAAGTCTCGGCTATCCGCGGGGTAGATTCGACTTATTCGATTAAAAGCCTGCTGCAAAAAAAGTTAATTAAAATCGTTGGCCGGAAAAAAGCCCCGGGCAATCCGCTGGTTTACCGGACCAGTGAAAAGTTCCTGGAATATTTTGGCCTGAACAGCCTGGATGACTTGCCTAAGGAAGAAGAAATCGCTAAAATTTTAGAAGAGGAAAAACAAACCATTTCTTAGCTCTAACTAAAGATATTACCGGTATTTAGGGTTGACAAAGGGTTCTTACTTTTATAGTATTAGAGGCTATTCTTCAGTTATAGTATTCAATGGAAATCATTATCGCCAGAAATAGCGGTTTTTGTTATGGAGTGAAAAGAGCTTTGCGGCTGACCAGCGAAACTGCCAAGAAAAATCAATCAAGAATTTTTACCTGGGGTGAGCTTATTCATAATCCTGAGGTTATTTCTGACCTGAAAAAAAGAGGCATTAAAATTACTACTTCCCTGTCCAGGCTCAAGCCAGGTGATACCGTCATTATCCGCAGCCATGGCATTTCACCCGCAGTTTACCGGGCTCTCCAGAAAAAGAAAATAAACCTGGTGGATGCCACCTGTCCCAAAGTCAAAGACATCCAGAAAAAAGTTGAACAGCTCAGCCGGGCCAAAAGTGAAATCATAATAGTCGGCAACCGTCATCATCCTGAGATCCAGGGATTGCTCGGTTACGGTCAACATCAGGCTGTGGTCGTAGAAAATGAAGAGCAGGCTAAAGCCCTGCCTTTCAAGAAAAAAAGAGCTGTTCTGGCCCAATCTACACAGGATATGCAGCTTTTCGGGAAAATTGTGGCCATTCTGACTGAAAAAACCGAAGAACTTTCAGTTTATAACACTATCTGCCAGTCAACCAGGGTCCGGCAGGAAGCTACTGCTGAACTGGCCAGCCAGGTTGAAGCTCTGATTATTGTTGGCGGGAAAAATAGTTCTAATACCAACCGGCTATATGAGATTTCCCGCCGGAAACAGATCAGGACTTATTTTATTGAATCACCCGAAGAATTAACTCCCGACATGACTCGGGAAGCAAAAATAATAGGGATCTCAGGAGGGGCTTCCACTCCGCCTGAGGTCATCAGAAAAACTGTTCTGGCTATCAATAATAGCTGCCAGCAGAATTAACATCAGGAGAAAGTGACCCATGACTGAGACCAAAAAGAACACCAAAGCCGATGATCAAATGACTGATGAAGATTATGAACGGCTGCTTGATCAGTACCACCTGTCTGATCAGGAGCTAAGTGCCGGAACAGTCGTTAAGGGCCGGGTAGTCAAAAAGGCTCCTGGCTATTTACTGCTGGACATCGGGCATAAAACAGAAGGGGCGATTCCTGTTGAGGATTTCCGCAATCCAAAAGAATTTGAAGAAATTAAGGTTGGCAGCGAAATTGAAGCCTTGCTGGAAAAATCAAGACCCCAGGATGGTTATTACCTCCTGTCTAAAAAGAAAGCTGATATTCAACGGGCTCTGGAACACCTCGAAACAGCTTACCGGACTGGCAACTGGGTGACCGGCCAGGTCATAGCTAAAACCAAAAATGGCTATATGGTTGATGTTGGCCTGCCGGCTTTCTTACCTCTGGCCCATGCCGATCTTAGACCGCTCAAAGACCCCGATTCACTTCTCGGTCAGACTCTTAAATTTAAAATCATGAAATATAACGGGAATGATGAAGACGTAGTTTTATCCCGGAAACTCTTGTTGCAGGACGAAAGGGAAAGAAAAAAACGTCGGGTCTTCAGCCATCTGGTCAAAGGGGAAAAAGTAAAAGGCGTGGTCAGATCATTGACCAGTTTCGGGGCTTTTATTGATCTGGGTGGAATAGAAGGCTTGCTGCACATCTCAGATATGAGCTGGGGAAAAATCAACCGGCCCTCCGAACTGTTTGAGATTGGCCAGGAAGTAGAAGTGGTTGTCCTCGATTTTAATGAGAACGAGGAAAAAATATCCTTAGGCTATAAGCAGCTGACTCCTGATCCCTGGTTGAGTGTTGAAAAAAAATACGGGCCAGGAACCAGAGTGACCGGCCGGGTGGTCAGCCTGACTGATTTTGGGGCTTTTGTCGAGCTGGAAAAGGGAGTGGAAGGACTGGTTCATATCTCTGATCTCACCTGGTCCAAAAAAATGGTCCACCCCAAAAAAGTCCTGACCGTTGGCCAGCAGGTGACAGTTCAAGTGCTGGAGGTCAATCCCCAAACGCACCGGATTTCTCTCGGACTGAAACAGGCATCACCTCACCCCCTTGAACTTTTTGCTCAAAAACACAACCCGGGAGCCAGGCTCAAAGGAAAAATCACCAGTCTGACTGATTTCGGAGCCTTTGTCCAGGTTGACAAGGATATCGAAGGCCTCGTTCATATCTCTGATATTAGCTGGGAAAAAATAAAACACCCATCTGAAAAACTAAAAGCAGGTGAAGAAATTGAAGTTGTTTTACTTAACGTTGATCTCGAAAAACAAAAAGTTTCCCTGGGCCTAAAACAGCTGGCAGGCGATATCTGGGAGGACTTTTTCTGCAGGCAAAAGGTTGGAGATCTGGTCAAAGTGAAAATTGTCAGAATTACTAATTTCGGTCTGTTTGCTGAAATAGTCCCTGGAATTGAAGGGGTGGTCTTTAATTCTGAGCTGGACGATAACCGGATTGAAAACCCGGCTGAGGTTTTCCAGATCGGCGAGGAAAGAATGGCTAAGATCATTAAGCTCAATCCTCAGGGCAGAAAGATCAGTTTGAGTTTCCGCCAGGCCCAGATGGAACAACAAAAGAAAGAATTTCAAAAATATATGGAAGGACAGAGTGACCGGTTGACTCTCGGCGATCTGTTAAAAGAGCAGCTCAAGAATCTGTCTACCAAGGATAACCGCAAAAAGGAGGGCGAATCATGATTAAGGCCGACCTGGTTGATTCCGTTGCCCGTGAACTTAATATTTCCAAGCAGGAAGCTGAAGCGGGCGTCAATCTTTTTTTTGACGTGATCAAGGAGGCCATCCTGCAGGGCGAAGAAATCGAAATCCGCGGTTTTGGCAGTTTCCGTTTCAGGCAGCGGGCTCCCAGAGCTGGTAGAAATCCGAGAACAGGTGAACTGGTTAAAGTCCCGCCGAAAAAAGTCCTGTATTTTAAACCTTCGAAACTTCTAAGGGAAGCTCTGAACCGCCTGAAAAAATAATGGTTATGAAATACTGTACCGCTCCCTGGAGACAGGCTTATGTCCAAAAGACAATCAAGATGAAGGGTTGCGTCTTCTGTCAGGCGTTAAAGCAAAAAGATGACGAGCAAGCCCTGATTCTTTACCGCGGCAAATACAATTTTGTTCTGGTTAACCGTTTCCCTTACACCACCGGGCACCTGATGATTGCCCCTTACCGTCATCTGGCCAGTCTGGACAGGGCTCCAGCTGAAATTCTGGAAGAAGCTGCCCGGCTGGTGCCAGTGGCACTCCAGATCTTAAAAAAGGCTTACCGGCCCCAGGGCTTTAACCTCGGGATGAATCTCGGCCAGAGCGCCGGAGCGGGTGTGACCGGTCATTTTCATCTCCATCTTGTTCCTCGCTGGCCAGGGGATTCCAATTTCATGCCAATTATTGGAGAAACCCGGGTCTTTTGTGAAGATCTGCAGACTATTTACCATCGTCTAAAACCTTATTTTGCCCGTGAAGAAAAGAAACAGGAGAAATAAACCATGCTCAAGACTATGCGAAAGAATCTAAAATCCCTGAGCCCTATCCTCTGGATTATTATCGCCACTTTTGTCATAGCTATTTTTGCTGTCTGGGGAGGCGCCGGACGTTTGGGAGAATCAAAACAAGCTAATTCTATAATTAAGGTTGGGAGCCATGAATTGACTGCCCAGGAATTCGCCCAGATTCTTCAGCAGCGGATTACCGGTATGAAAAACCAGTATCCTGATCTCAAAGCTGATCTGATCCGTCAATTAAACCTGCCCCAGCAAATGTTGCAGCAATTAGTTCAACAATATCTTCTGCTTGATATTGCCAGGCAAATGGGGCTTAAAGCCAGCGATGAGGAAATCCGGCAGAAGATTGTCTCCTATCCAGTCTTCCAGCGGGAGGGACAATTCGTCGGCTTTAAAGAATACCAGCAAATTCTTGACTGGAATCATATTGCTGTTGACAGGTTTGAGCAGAGCCTGGCTGAAGAAATTCTCCTGGAAAAAGTTACCAGGCTGCTGACTGCCGGGTGCGCTGTCAGTGAAACCGAGGTCTGGGAAAATTATAAAAATCAAAACGACAGTGCCAAGATTGAATATCTGGTAGCGACCATTGACAAAATCCAGTTAGACTCCACTCCTTCTGAACCAGAGCTCCTGAGTTACTTCGAGAAAAATAAACAGAAATACCGGGTACCCGAAAGGCGCCAGGGCAAATATGTCTTTCTGAAGACAGATGATCTGAAAAAAGAGATGACTATTTCAGATGCTGAGCTTGAAAAATATTACAAAGATAACATAAATCAGTTCAAAGAACCGGCTAAGATCAAGGTTAGCCGGATTTACCTGCCTTATGCTGAGGCCGACAGGCAGCAGATTTTGAACCAGGGCGAACAGCTAAAAACCAGGCTTGACGCTGGCGAAGATTTCGGCCAATTAGCCCGGACTTACTCCAAGGACGACAAAGCCAGTAATGGCGGCGATTGGGGTTACTATGACTGGCAAAACCTGTCACCGGCTGAGATTCAGGCCGCTAACCAGCTCGAACCTGGGCAACTCTCCCAGGTAATTGACTTAGGGCAGGCGGTGGCTATCCTTAAAGTCACTGAAAAAATGCCTGAAATTACCAGATCTCTGGCCGAAGTCAAGGCCATGATCCAGAATCAACTCATGGAAGACAAAGCCCGGGACAAGGCTTCGCAGCGGATGGACAACCTGGCTAAGGTGGCTAAAAAAGCCAAAAAGCTGGAGGAGGCAGCCAGAAGAGAAGGATTAAGCCTTCAGGACACCGGCTGGCTTAAAAATGGCGACCCGCTGGCAGCTGTTGATTCATCCGGAGCCATCAGCCAGGTCCTCTTTGAACTCAAGGAAGGCGAAATCTCATCGCCTGTTTTTACCTATGAAGGCGTGGCCGTAGTTCAATTTACCCAGAAAGATCCAGAGCATCAGGCCAGTCTGGATGAGGTTAAAGGTCAGGTTAGTGAGGATTTAATTAAGGAGAAAAAGGTGGAGCTGGCCAAAGCCAAACTCAATTCTATCCGTTTTTCTCAAGAGGCTAACTGGGAAGAGCTGGCCAAAAAAGATGGTCTTGAATATAAAAGAGTAGAAACCTATAAGCACGGACAGTATCTCAGCCTGATAGATGAGCCGGCTGAAGTTGAGCGTCTGGTTTTCTCTTTACCGGTCAATCAGGCCAGCGAGCCGGTAGCTGTCGGCAATGGTTATGCAGTGGTCAGAACCCTCGAAAGGAAAGAAGTCACCAGAGAGGATTTTGAAAAAGTGAAGGGCGAGGAAATGGCCAAAGCTTTGAGCGATGCCCAGGAAATGTTTATTTATAGCTACCTCCAAAAGGCTATCCAGGAAAGGAAGATCCAGGTAAATTACCAATTGTTCAGTCAAACAGCTGATGAAGTCTTGAACCGCTTTGGCGAGTAAAAACAGAAAGATTCAATTCCATCTGTCAATAGACTGAAAATTTGGCAAAAAAGGAGGGCCAATGGAGCAGAGAAGAGAAACCCTGCCGCCTGAGGCTTATCGTCAGCTGGCTCCTGGAGAAAAATACCGGCCGCTGGTTCCCCCCGAAAAGATAATTCCTGAAGTTACCACCCGGTCCGTTCTCTGGGGCCTGGTAATGGCTCTGTTCTTTACTTTTTCCATGGCCTATCTTGGCCTCAAAGTTGGCACGGTGCCGGAAGCGGCTATTCCTATTGCCATCTTAGCCGTCGGCCTCGGCTACACTTATTCCAGAAAAAATACCATCCTGGAAAATGTTATTATTCAGTCGATTGGAGCAGCTTCCGGGGCCCTGGTGGCCGGAGCTATTTTTACCATTCCAGCCCTGTTTATCATTGGTTTGCCCATTAATATTTTTAAGATTTTCCTGTCGACTTTCCTGGGCGGCTGCCTGGGAATTTTGTTCCTCATTCCCCTCCGGCGTTATTTCTGTGTTGAACAACACGGGAAACTCCCCTTCCCTGAAGCTACTGCTACAACTGAGATTCTGGTCTCGAGCGAGGGCGGTAAAGACCAGGCTAAGCCTTTGATCCTGGGCGTGGTAGTGGCCAGCCTGTATGAATTCCTGGCCATCGGGGTCAGGCTGTGGAATGAAGTTATAACTTTCCGGTTTATTCCCTTTATGGACAGGCTGGCTGATAAAACCAGAATGGTTCTGAAGGTAGATGCCCTGTCCGCTTTTCTGGGCCTTGGCTATGTTATCGGCTTCCGTTACAATGCCATCATCGTCGCCGGTGGCCTGTTGTCTCATTTTGCCTTCATTCCAGTTATCTGGTTTCTGGGCCAGCATTTCCCGCAGGCAATCTATCCTGGCACCCTTCCTATCGGTCAGATGTCCGAAGTCCAGATCTTTAATACTTATGTCCGGAATATTGGCATCGGGGCCATTTTTATGGCCGGGGTGATCAGCATTATCAAATCAATGCCAATTATGGTCAAGTCCTTTTCCTTAGGCTTTAAAGAAATTCTCAAAGGCAGAAAGTCAGGAGAAGCCAGTGAACGCCCCAGGACTGACCGTGATCTGAAAATGTCAACAATTATCATTGGCCTGGGGCTGACGGCAGTTGCTCTCTTTTTCTACTTCCTCTGGATATCCAATCTAAAATTTGCCCTGATTGGGGTGGTTATTTGCTTTCTGCTATCTTTTCTCTTTACTACCGTGGCCGCTAATGCCATTGCCATTGTCGGGACCAACCCGGTTTCAGGCATGACCCTGATCACCATCATCCTGTCCAGCGTGCTTTTAATCGGGGCTGGACTATCAGGACCGGAAGGAATGGCCGTAGCCTTACTCATCGGGGCGGTGGTTTGCACGGCCTTATCAGTATCGGGCAGCTTTATTACTGATCTGAAGATTGGCTACTGGATTGGGTCTACTCCCCGAAATCAGGAAAGGTTCAAATTCGCCGGTATTCTGGTCTCGGCCCTGACCGTTGGGATTGCCATTTTTATTCTGGATCAGGCTTTTTCTTTCCAGAGTGGAACCTTAGCCGCCCCCCAGGCTAATCTGATGGCCGCAGTTATTAAATCCATGATGTCCAGAGAACCGGTTACCTGGCTGCTTTACGGGGTGGGGGTGGCGGTGGCCCTGGTGGCTGAATTATCTGCAATTCCGCCGCTGCCTCTGGCCCTGGGTATGTATTTGCCGCTCCATTTGACCACTCCTTTGCTGGTTGGCGGTTTTCTATCACACCTGGTTAAGCATTCGACCAGGGATAAAGAACTGGCTGAAAGAAGACATAACCGGGGCACTTTAATTTCCTCTGGTTTCATTGCCGGAGGAGCCCTGATGGGCATCGTTCTGGCTGTTCTCAAGCTGACAAAACTTGACCATTATATCAGCCTGGGTATCCCGATGGTGCTGGAAAATGGTAAATGGGTTGATGGCCAGCCAGCCGGCTGGTTTGCCCAGTATGGCGAGCTTATCAGCCTGGCGGTCTTCATTTTGCTGATAGCTTTCGTCTACCGGGAAGCAAAGAAAGAAAAATAATTAACAGAAAGGAAAGTTAAGATGAAAGTCAATAAACTTTATCAGGCAGCCGAAAGGGCCATTATCCAATCACTTAAAATAAAGGCTGGAGAAAATTTTCTGCTGGTCACTGACCGGCAAAAAATGGAAATAGCCGAAGCTCTGGCTTTTTACGCCAAAAAAACCGGAGCCGAAACAACCACCTACCTGATGACCGAGAGTCTGCGGCCCATTACCGGCCCAACCAAACTCTTCAAACTTTTAACTGAAAAAGCTCAGGTCATCGTCTATCTGCTTGAGAGCAGAATTGAGGAAAAACCGTTCCGGAGTTTTATGGTCAGCCAGGGGAGAAAATACGGCCGGATATGTATGATGCCCGGTATTACCAGGGACATGATGGAAAGGCTGGTCAATATTGACTTTACCAAAATGAATGCCTTTACCAATAAAGTTATCCGGGCCATGAAAGATGCGGACCGGGTAATAATTGAGAACGAAGACGGGACCCACATCAGTTTCAGCGTCAAGGGGCGCAGATGGGATAACGATAATGGCGATATCAGTAAAAAGGGCCAGCACGGAAACCTGCCCGCCGGCGAAGCCTTTACCTGCCCGGTGGAAGAGACCTTCAGCGGAAAACTGGTCAGCAGTTTGATTGATGACAAAGTTGGCCGGGGTGAAATGGAATTTAAAGAAGGCCGGCTCGTCCGCTATAAGGGCAAAGGAATTGAAGCTATAGTCAAAAATATTGGCTCTGATCAAACTGGCCTGATGATCGGCGAATTCGGGATTGGCACCAATCCTGGAGCCCGGATCTGTCCCAATATGCTGGAAGCTGAAAAAGCCTTTGGAACCGTTCATTTTGCTATTGGCGACTCTTATGGGATTGGCCGGAATACAAGTCAACACCACTATGATGCTTTAATAGATAAAGCTACGATTATCGCCAAAGGCAAATACATCGCCAAAAACGGGAAATATCTGATCTAAAAAGTAAATATTTGTTTCCGCCCGTTTTGACCGGGGTCAACGGGTGTTAACCAGGCGGTTACCGCCGGCAGAGGACACCCGGCCCAGACCGGAATATTTTTCTATCATCCTTGCCTTTGGCTACCAGAAAAAAGCCGCCTTTAGCCCGGTGAGAAATTTATCCGCCATCTCCGTCTTTCTAGATTGATGATCACCATTTATAAACCCCAGTTGTTACTTTTTTATCTGTCTATGATTTCTCTCGGCTGGCGGCTGGCCTGGGGCCCGGCCTTTTGGCCCGATTCTTGCTGATTCAAGAGTTGAAAGGAGATGGCCATGAAAAGATTCACTTCGCTAACACTGTCCTTTATTTTTATCCTGTCTATTTTCCTCTTTCTCCCCCCAGCTTCTCAGGCCAGTATTTCTTTTGGTAATTGTGACGAGAACTGGCAGAAATGCCGGTCCAGAGCCTTGCAGTCTGATGATGGGTTTGTCAAAACAACTTTATCCCTGGCTGCCTGCGATCTCGACCATGTCAGGTGCCTGGTATTTTTTAACTGAAGACAGCTGGAGCCCCGGTTCTCTGGCGGCCGGGGCTCCGGTTAATCAAATCAAATAAGATGGGGAGGTAAATTCAATGAAAAAGTTAATCGGGTTGCTTTTAATGGTAGTGTGTCTGTTGATGAGCGCGGGCTATAACTGGCTGGAAGCTCAAACCATATCTCACTACACGGCCACGGAATTAGAATTAAAGGGAGCAACTGAACCTCCCTTCTTTTACCGGCCGGTGTCAATGGTTCTTGATGGGCAAGAACTATATTTGCTGGAGAGTGGAGACAACAGAATCCAGGTCTTCAGCCTGGATGGCAGGTGGCTGAGAAATATTGGCAGGAAAGGTAAAGGTCCGGGAGAGTTTGATTCCCCTTCCGGCCTGGATGCCTCCGGTCAGCAAATTTATGTGGCCGATACATTTAACAGCCGGATTCAAATATTCAATAAAAACAGTCAAAACACCTCGGCTTTTAAAGTTCTCTTTTTCCCCGATAACCTTGTCTGGCTTGATGACGAAGTCCTGGCCATTTCGTCTTTAGTCAGCAATTTAAATGGCCCGGAAAAAATGATCTATGGTTATAAAACTGACGGCACCAGGCTGTGGGCCATCGTTGACTCTCAGGCTTCTGGTGACCGGATTTATGATACTTTCTGTAATCAGATATTCTTAAGGAGAGGGCAGCCCGGTATTTTTTATGTTATCTGGAAGGCCAATACCAAATACATTCTAAAAATTGACCGGCAAGGACAGATTTTAAAGAAAATTAATTTAAGTTCAGATTATCCGGTTAAAACGATTAATCTGCCCGGAAAAGAAAAAAGAGTGCTGGAAGGAATCTGCTGGAACGCCGGCTATTTTAATCAGAACTTTTATTTGATCGCCCTGGAAGAAATGGAAAATAAGGATGTAGGACCTGGGAAAAAAGTCCTGATCATAAATGAAGAGGGAAAATTAACCGGGATAATTGATTTCCCCCTGGTTATCAAAAAACTGGTGGTCAGCGAAGATCTAATTTATGCTCTTGATACTGAAGACGAACTTCATCTATTCAAGCTTAATCCAAAATGAACTATAAAATAACAGGCTTCTTAATTTTGGGTCTTATCCTGTGCTGGTCAGTAGGTTTACTGGTATCTCCAGACTTTATTTGTGGACGGCAGCTGGTAGCTCAACATCTTTCCGAGCCGCCGTCCAGTATCTATTCTTCCCTGGAAGAAGCGATTGGGAATTCATCTCAACCGGTAGTGCTGGTTTTCTTCTCTTTAGCCTGTTATGTTTGCTGGGATGAGTTGTTTGAAATGAAAGAATTTATAGAGAGGTTTTCCCTGCCAGTACTGCTGGTAGGAGTTTCTACCGATGAAAGCGAAGAGCTAAAAGCTTTCGCCGCCCGCTATTCTTTCCAGTACCCGATTGTCCGGGATGAAGAGAAAAAACTCTACCGGCAATACCAGGTCAGGCTTGAGCCTTACCGTCTAATCCTGGTCAAAAACCAGGCAGTCTACCGGGATGATGACCTGCTTGATTATTCGTTAAGAAGAGAAAAAGCCAGGAATTTTCTCCTGAGACTGACCTCGCCCTGAATTAAAGGTATTATTCACTTTCCATTTGGAAAGCTGAAAAACCACTGACCTGGCGGCCCCAGTTGATACACTGCCTGAGCTGGCTTGAATTCTCCTGGCCGCTGGCCAGAAGATAGCCTGCTTTAAGTCCGGTTCAAATTGCCTTATTTAAAGCCAAATGGCGGTTGATTTTTTCCCCTGGATGTATTATAAAGATTGTTACTCCGAGTCGGCCAGGCTAAAGCTTGAAGCCAGGCTGGCCGACCGTTAGGGTCAGGCCGGAAACGGCGTGGCCTCCCAATTGGAAAGGAGAATTAAGATGCGCGTCTCAAAAAAATTACCCCGTTTTTGGTCGGTCTTCTTCGGCTTGCTACTGAGCCTGTCACTGCTGACAGTTTTTTCCTTAGCTCAAGAAAATACTGACCAGGAAAAGAAGAAGGAAAAAGAAGAGAAACCGGTCAGGATTAAAACCGAAGAAATTATGGTCACGGCCAGTGCTCCCCAGGAAAAACCTTTAGCCACAGTTTCGACTATTGAACCTCAGACTATCAAGTTGCTTAAAACTAAAAATATTTCTGAAGTGCTATCTTTTGTTCCCGGAACACATGTGACCGTTGGGGCTAAAGCCGAATCTCACATTAAGATAAGAGGCCTGGATAATGATAAATCCACCCTCCTGCTTGATGGCATCCCGGTTTACGAGCCCTATTATAACCTTTACGATTTAAAGACCGTGCCCAGCGAGGACATTGAGTCTATTCAGATTACCAAGGGTTCTTCTTCTATTCTCTATGGAGCCAATACCATGGGTGGAATAGTGGAAGTCCTGACCCGCCGGCCAGAAAAGACTTCTCTCGAGCTAAATTCGAGGTTCAGTCAAAACTCTTCCTTTGATTTTTCGGGAACAGGTTCATACTACAGTCCGAAATTTGCCTTTAAACTATCAGCTCTTCACAATGAATCTCAGGGTTATGATTACCGCCAATCAGGTGCTGATCTATCTCTCCCCAATTCAGATTACAAAAATAATTTCTTCAACGGAAAATTTTATTTTTATCCTAGCCAGAAAAGCGAAATTCTATTTCAGGCTTCTTATTATGACTCATCTTATGGTATTCCACCGGCCACTGAATATTACTCTCCCCGTTACTGGCGCTTTAAAGATTGGGAGAGGTCGGTCATTGGCCTGGGTGGGACTTTTCCCCTGTTCAAAACAGGCACCATCAAAATCAGAACTTATTATGTAAAATTTTATAATGTTCTGGATGCTTATACTGATTCGACCATGACTGCCCTCAACTGGGAATCCATTTATGATAATTACGAAACCGGGGCTTTTATCCTGGGCGCTTTCAGCCTGAGTAAAAATAATGATTTACGTTTCAGCCTTAATGGCCGGTATGAACACGTCGAACAACAAGGTTCAGCTACCTCACCCTGGGAATTATATAAGCACCATGTCTATTCGGCCGGAATAGAGGATGAATGGCGGCTGACTTCCAGATGGACCTTGATTGGCGGCCTGAGCTTTGACTATCTCAAAAAACAGGAAGGCCAGGAAAAAACCTCTGTCAATCCTATCGCCGGGATAAAATTTAAGCTAACGGAAGAAGCTAACCTTCATTTTTCCTTTTCCCAGAAATCACGTTTCCCCTCGATGCGTTCCCTTTACAGTACCACCAGCGGTAACCCCGATCTTAAAGACGAAACAGGCACTTCCTTCGAGCTTGGAGCTGACTATTCGGGCTGGTTAACCGGCGGTTTAACCGGTTTCACCTCTGACTATAAGGATCTGATTTACGTTATTCGCCAGCCGGATGGAACTAAGAAATATATCAACGTCGGGGAAGCCCGGATTAGAGGCTTTGAGACTTATCTATCCAAGAGCATCAAACATTTTAATTTTCAGGTCAATTACACCTACCTTGATGCTAAAAACCTGACTGATAACCGGCTGCTTGACCTGGTCCCAAAGTCTGAAGCCAGTTTACTGGCCAGTTATCTGATGCCGGAAAACTTCAGCCTGACCCTCTGGGTTCTGATGGCTTCCAGGTCAGAAATATTAATAAGTTCCAGTACGGTTCCCGTGCCGGGCTATACAGTCGCTAACCTTTCCCTGGAAAAATATTTAAGGGGAGGTTCATTGTTCATTAAAGTAGAGAATCTGTTTAACAAAGCTTATTACACCGAGCCCGGTTATCCTTCTACCAGCCGGCGGTTTGAAGCCGGATTTACTTTCCGGGTTGGTCCGGTTGATTGAATCAATCATCAAGTCTAAAAAAGCCAAGGAGGAGTTAAGTGAAAAAGACTCGAGCTAAGACTAAGATATGTGGCCTGATCGGGCTATTGCTCTTCGGGTTTTATTTCTATAGCCCGGCAGCCGGTCAGAATAAAAAGCCGGTAGAAAACAATGATTTTTATGATAATGTTCCCCTGACCGGGCTGCCTCTGAACAGTATTGAGATAGCTGGCGAAGTAGCCTCACCAGGAATGTTTAAGCTCAAAGGGCTGCCTCTACACCAGGTTATGGTCAGGGAAGCAGTCTTAGAGGGCGGTCAGACCAGGTTTATCGGGGCTTATGTTTACCAGGGCTATTCGCTGTTTGACATCCTTAAAGACCAGATCCTGGCTAAGAAAAATCAAGAACAATTTAGTTCTCCGATTGACCTGATGGTCATAGTTGAAAATAAAAAGGGCGAGAAGGTTCTCTTCAGCTGGGGAGAAATATTCTATCCAGCAGTTCTACATCGTTTAATACTGGCTGTTAAGGTGGCCCCGATTATTCCTTCTTCGACCGGTGAGACCTGGCCCTTGCCAGCCAATCCGAAGCTGGTGGTGGCTAATGATCTTTTCGCCGAACGGAACCTGGACAGCCCGGTTAGAATCACGGTTAAGTCTTTTGCTGCGCCCATAGCCACAGAAAAAGGTAAGACTCCTTTGTATTCACCGGGCATAAATATTTATGTTAAAGGGGAAGAAAAAGGCAGTCTGGACAAACTGCCTGAGGACCTTACCCCTTTAAATCTGCCAGCCGTCTTTTTCGGGCGTGGCCAGGGCTTCCATGGTGTTAATTATTTTCAAGGGGTTCCACTCCGGCTGATACTGGAAAAGTTCACTGGCTCCCAACCACTGAACTTTAAAACAGCTTATCTGGCCATTATTGGTGATGACGGTTACCGGGCTATTTATTCAGCTTCAGAAATATTTAATAGAAATGATAACCAGGAGACGATTATCTGCGACCGCGGGCAGAAAAATGGCGGCCGTTTTTCTCTCTTCTCCATAGGTGATTTTTTCTCGGACCGGGCGGTCAAGGCCATAAAAGAAATCTGGCTGGCGGAGTAAATCCCAAGCTCAAGCCACCTTCTGCCTGGTCTTTTCTGCCAGCTACGGTCAGCTTTTGTTGACGGTTTTCTGGCGCTTGCCAAGATTACTTGACTTATAACTGGCCAGCTGCCAAGGTTATCTGATCTAAAATCTTCAAGCCTGAAATAGGTTTTCAGGGAAAAACAGTTTATATTTCTTAAAACATTCGATTATCGTTCTTCGTCTATCTCCTGGCCCGAAACTTGCTCCAGATCAGGTTGAAAGGAGATGGAGATGAAAAATAAGAAGAGTTTAATCGCCATTCTGTTATTGACTCTGGCTATTTCTTTTTTCTGGTTCGAACCAGCTCGAGGCGAAGCCAGCCTGGCCACTGATCCCTATCGCCAGTTTCTCGAGTCGTGTCTTGCCCGGGCCCTGGCAGCTGACCAGAGTATAATTGCTACGGCCGTGGCCCTTGCGGTCTGCCAGGCCAGCTATGAGGTCCTTTGCCTGGTAAATTATACCTACTGGTGGTTTTAGATCAGAAGTGTTTTAAAGCTTTTTCAGCAGGTAAAGACAATACGGTTCGGCTTGAAAAGTGGCTACCTGATTTTTCAGCTCAAATTGAACCGGATCGAGAGTGGCTGTTTTCTCTCCGGTAAAATAACTATTGATCTTACCCAGCTTGACCACTTCCAGACTCTGCCAGTCTGCCGGTAAATGAACCACGGCTGGCCAGGAAGCTCCAGTCGGGTTGACCAGCCTCAGCCGGCCCTCTCCATCCAGGATCTCCTGCAGATCAAAATGCTCAACCCGTACTCCCTGTTCAAAAGCCTTCAGATAAGGAATTTCAAACAGATTAGAAACAATGACCAGGCCGTCATCATCTTCATAAAACTTTTTTAGGTAGGTATTATAATGACCGCAGAATTCAAATTTGCCGCCGGTGGCCTCTTTCATTTTCTGGTTAGCTTGAAGCGTATGCCACAGAAGCTGATGGCTGTAATCCAGATACATTTGTTTGCCGGTGTGTTTGTAACCGGCGACTAAAGCTTCCATCAGCCAGGGAATGTAAGTCGGAGCCGTGCTGACCGAAGAATCAGTCCCGGTGGTTGGCTCGCCGAACTGGCCTGTCCAGTCGCCATCCTTTCGGGCCACTCCCCCCTTGAGCCAGGAGTTTTCTCCTTCAAACTTATCCAGATGGATAAAGGACATCAGCATGGCTTCCAGAATCTTAGTGCCGTTTTCCCGCCATTTCTCCTCACCGGTATAATCGAAAAGCCGGTAAAGCTCTTTAGCCGCAAAGGCATAGACATTAACTGACGGTTCGCCGGCATGATCTTCCAGCAGCAAGCCATAATTGTCCAGGACCTGCAGTTGATTGTTCATGGCTTCGACCGCTCTATCTAAATATTTTTTATCGCCGGTAAAAGCGTAGGCATTCAGCATGACATCCAGGCCAAATTCACAGGCATCAAAAGTATTCAGATCATCTTTCCAGATTAGCTGAGGTGGTTTGGTTTTTGGATCAACCACTCCCCGCCAGTACCAGCGGCCGCCTGGCTCATTCCACATCAAGCCTGAATAGACCTTTTCAAAGTTAAGAAGCAAAGCTTCTTTTAAGGCCTGATCTTCAGTCAGCGGATACTCAGCCAGTAGTGACTCGACGTTATAAGGCTGAGACCAGAGAAAACACTGCCGCTGCTTGCCTTCCACGGTTTGATCCATGAAGTAACCATAAAAAGGATGGTCAGGCGAATTCCAGCGCATTTTCTCCAGGTAATAGCGGTTAGCCTTGATGGTGTAGTTCAGCCAGGTCTTATCGCCGGTGGCATAAAACATGGTCATAAAGGCTTTGCCAGTCATTTCATTGTGCCAGTCATTAGTCGGCCATTCATAAGCATGATAGACCCAGCCCTCTTTGGTAATTGTTCTGGAAACATTTTTTACCAGATAATCTTCCAGTTCAGCCAGATTAACCCGGTCAAAAGTCAGGCCATTCTGTTTCAAATAGCTATCGTAGCGGGAATAAATGTCCTGATCAGAAAAAGTAGCTACCAGTTTAAACCCGGCTTCAGCCTGTGGTTTTATCCTGGCCGCCTTCCAGACGAACAAGCCCTGCTGATGAAGCAGCCACCAGCCGCCAGTAAAATAATTACTTTTTGTATCGCGTTTAATTTTCCACGGAAGCTGACCGGAGGCAGCCAGGCCTTCGCCACTGACGGTAAAAGTAAAATGATCTGAAAATCCCAGAGGCTCTATCTGCCGGCAGGAGAGAAGCTCTTTGGGCCCGAAGCTGGTATCAATGATTCTACTGGCCGGCAAGGCCAGTAAATTTATGTAGCTGATTTCCTCCTGGCTGTTATTTATCACCTGCTGATCAAAAAATAGCTGGCTTCCCTCTAAACTGATTTCCAGCCTGTGGCTCAACCTGCCACCCTTATCAGCCGCCAGGACCAGCACCTGACCTTTCCCCTTCTTTTTGACTACTTCATGCCGTTCAAAATAAACATACCACTTATAAGAGGGGTTAATCTCTGACTCTTTGGCATTCCACATGGACAGAAAAGGATTATCGGGATAACTTTCTGGCTGGCCAACCAGACCGATAACATCGTTCGAACTGAGGGTCGGATAGATGTCTTTAGCTTTTTCCCAGCCCAGATAGCGATAACAGATTTCATTCCGGTAGCGGAGTTCCTGGAGATAATAACCGTTCCAGCGCGGATCAAGATCGCGCTTTTCTGGCGGCGTTTCAAAAGGATTTAAAGCTTCCTGCCCCTGCCAGACATCAACATAATCAAGCCGGAGATAGATCAGGCCATTGGAAATCTCTATGGTGTCTCCAGGTGAATCCTGGCCATTGTGATCGTGGTCGTTCCAGACGATATTAACCTGGTCAGTCTTGCTTAGGGGAGACAAAAGCAAGTAAAGCAACAGGCAAACAAAAATCAGCGCCACGATGAAAATCAGGCTGAACCACAGCCCTCTTTCCTGCTTGATATTCATTTAAGCCTCCTCCCGAAAGAGTAAAGATTTATCAGCCCTTTTGACCTGGAAAGACCGGTCTCAATCCGCTTCAGGCCACTTTCTTCTTTAGCTGGCAGGCCCGCGGTCCTGGCCTCAGTTCTTTAAGGGAAATATTTAACTCAGGACAGGTTCAGTCTAATTAACTGCCCCGGTCAAAGTCAAGGAATATCACCGGCTTCTTGCCCCTCAGCTCAGAACCGGCCGGCTGCCCCCCTGCCCAGGAAAAAGCCCGTAGTGAAGGTTGTTTATTCTGTATATTTATTTTTTTATCTATCTTTTTAAGCTTTATTCAAGCGCCGCTTGAGGGCTCTGGTCAGAGCCGGGACGACGGTAAACAAATCGCCCACAATCCCGTAATCGGCAATCTGGAAAATCGGCGCTTCCTGGTCCTTATTGATAGCCACAATAATTTTGCTGGTTCTCATCCCTGCCTGATGCTGAATGGCACCGCTGATTCCGCAGGCAATATAAAGGTCTGGCCTGACTGTTCTTCCCGTTTGCCCGACCTGATGGGCATAAGAAATCCAGCCGGCATCCACGGCTGCCCGCGAAGCTCCAACTGCGCCTCCCAGAACTCCAGCCAGTTCGTGCAAAATGACAAAACCTTCCGGCCCTTTTAAGCCTCGGCCACCAGAAACGATAATCCTGGCATCAGCTAGATTAACCTCGTTCTTTTCAACTATCAGGTCGAGAACCTTGGAGGCTATCCGGTCTTCGGTCAGAACAGCTGGTTCACGGATAATCTGCCCGGAGCGTGATTCATCGGGCAGCGGTGTTTCGAAGACATGATGTCTGACCGTCGCCATTTGCGGCCGGTAATCAGGGCATTTGATAGTGGCCATGATATTTCCGCCAAAGGCTGGACGAATCTGAAGCAAAAGGTTTGTTCCTTCTTCAATTTCCAGACCGGTGCAATCAGCGGTCAGGCCGGTTCGAATATAGGTAGCCACCGCCCCGGCCAGATCCCGTCCGCGGGTGCTGGCCCCCAGCAGGAAAATTTCTGGCTTATATTTTTTAACCAGTTCAACCAGGATGCGGGCATAGGGGTCGGTACGGTAAGTCTCAAGAGTTGGATCGTCCACCAGGAAAACTCTATCTGCTCCATAGGCAATAGCCTGCCTGGCTATATCTTCTGCCTGGTAACCGAGGACACAGGCGGTCAGAGCTGATCCTCTCTTATCAGCCAGTTTCCGGCCTTCACCCATCATCTCCCAGGAAATCGAGCCAGCCTGGTGATTATATTGCTCGACCCAGACCCAGACTCCGCTATATTCACCGGTTGGCACCTGTTCTTTCTTCTCAGTCTGAGGCAAGCTTAAAGCCTCAACCGGACACTCCGGCAGACAAGCTCCACAACCTGTGCAGGCTTCACTCACCACTGCTATATTTTCATCATCCAGGCTCAAAGCCCCGAAGGGGCAGACCTGAAGGCAGGAACCGCAGCCGGTACAGGTCTCTCTATTTATTTCCAGTAGAGCCATTAGTTTTCTCCTCAGACAATAATTTTTTCAGCCAGCAGTTTTTCAGCCAGAAGCTCAGCCTGTTGTTCAGCCGATTCCCCGGCGATCAGCTCACACTTTCCGGCTCGCGGCGGCGGGGTAGAGATTTTCACCACCCTGGTTGGTGAGCCGTTTAAGCCAATGAGCTCAGGTTCAACTTCCAAATCTTTTGAAGTCCAGACCTGGATCTGGGCCTTCTGAGAACGTCTGATGCCGAGAATCGTCGGGTATCTCGGCTGGTTAATGTCCTTGACGACGGTGATCAAACAGGGCAGGGTGGATCTGACCAGTTCCCGGCCCTCTTCCACCAGCCTTTCCACTTCAACTGTCTTCTGACCGAAATCAAGACTGGCTATCCGGCAAACATAGGTTAGCTGATTGATTTGAAGCTGGGTAGCCACTCCCGGCCCGGTTTGGCCCGTATCGCCGTCAATCGCCTGCCGCCCGCAGAAAATCAAATCAAATTCACCTATTTTTTTTATGGCCTTAGATAAGGTATAAGCTGTCGCCCAGGTATCGGCCCCGGCAAATTCCCGGTCATTTAAAAGAATAGCTTCATCGGCTCCCATAGCAATGGCTTCTTTCAAAGCACTGCTGGCCTGGGCAGGGCCCATGGTGATGACCGTCACCTTGCCCCCGAATTTTTCTTTAGTTCTCAGGGCCTCTTCAATCGCATAAGTATCAAAAGGATTAATAATACTTGGCACTCCCTCCCGGATCAGGGTGCCCCGGTCCGGATCGATTTTGACCTCAGTCGTATCCGGCACCTGTTTGATGCAGACAATAGCGTGCACTTTCTTTCCTCCGCTTTAAAGTCATAAAAAATTGCCTGACCGGCAACATTACTTTTTAATAATTAACCTATCTATTTTTAAGGCCAGAAACTAATGGATGAAGGCCCGCTTAAAAAATCAAATTAAATTATCCTGGTTTTCCACCAGTAATTAAAAACCAGGCTAAACCCGCCAGGTTTCAAAAATATAATTCAGTTTCAGAAATAAGTCAAGGCAACAGGGCAGGCTGAACAGCTGGCCATAGCTTGCTATTTAGCTCTGACTTAACTAAAATTTAGGTTTAATTTTGAGCGGCAATAATATCTGGAGCCAGACAAGTGAGTGAAAAAAAATATGATTTTGACCATTTACTTGACCGGCAGAACACCTGTTCTCTAAAGTGGGATTTCTGCCAGCAGATTCTGGGAGTTCCCGGAGTCATTCCGATGTGGGTAGCCGATATGGATTTCCCAGCCCCACCGGAAGTGGTAGAAGCTGTCAAAAAAAGGGCTGAGCACGGAGCTTATGGTTATCCTCTTGTGCCTGATTCCTTCTGGACTTCGATCATTAACTGGATGAAAAGCCGCCACCGGTGGGAGATAAAACGTGACTGGCTAACCAGAGCCCCAGGCGTTGTCCCCTCCCTTAATATTTGCGTCCAGTCTTATACTGCTCCCGGAGATAAAATCATTGTCCAGAGCCCAGTTTATTACCCATTTTTTTCGGCCGTAGAAAACAATGGGCGGCGGATCGTGAAAAATCCTCTTATTTATAGAGATAACCGCTGGCAGATGGATCTTACTGATTTAAAAAACAAAATAGACGAGCGCACCAAGCTGCTTATCCTGTGCAGCCCACATAATCCGGTCGGGCGGGTCTGGGAGAGGGGCGAGCTCAAAGCCCTGGCTGAAATCATTTTGGAAAATGACCTGGTTCTTATCTCGGATGAAATCCATGAAGAGCAGGTCTATCGTGGTCATCACCATCTGCCAGTTGCTTCCCTTTCGCCAGAAATCGCTGACCGGACGGTTACCCTGACGGCAGCCAGCAAAGCCTTTAATGTGGCTGGCCTGACCACCTCCATCGCCATTATTCCCAACCGGAAGCTGCTTAACCTTTTCAATATCCAGCTGGAAAACCTGGGGCTGACTACCGGTAACATCTTCGGCCTCACTGCCTTAGAGGCAGCCTATACTCAGGGTGGTGCCTGGTTAGACCAGCTGGTTGAGTATCTTGAAGGCAATCTGAATTTTGCTTCTGACTTTTTTGCCGGACGCCTGCCGTTAATAAAATTTCTCAAGCCTGAAGGCACCTATCTGGCTTTGCTTGATTGCCGCTCACTTGGGCTGTCTCAACCGGAACTCAATGACTTTTTCCTCAAAAAGGCCCGGGTTTATTTTGATGAAGGCCCGATTTTCGGCGAGGAACTGGTTGGTTTTGAGCGGATGAACTTAGCCTGTCCCAGGCAGTTATTGTCTGAGGCTTTGCAGCGGATAGAAAAAGCAGTAGCTGAACTTAAAACCAGATAATCAGCTATAATTGACTTATGAAATTAGCCTATAAAACCACTTCTGATCTCCTCGGCCGCTCCCGTTTTTCAGTCATTCTGGTTAATCCGCAGAATCAGGAAAATATCGGGCTAGTAGCCAGAGCCATGAGCAACACCGGTTTTTCTCAACTGAGAATTGCCGGCCTTGAAAAATTCGACCAGGAAGCCTTTCGTCCGGCAGTTCATTCCACTGACCTCCTCAGAAAAGCCGTTTTCTATCCGAACCTGGCTGAAGCCGTAGCTGATCTTAATCTTGTTCTGGCTTCAACTGTCCGCCAGAGAAAAGCTTTCCGGCTGGTGACCATTGATGAAGCCGTAGAAAAAATCAAGCTTTTCCCCCCGAGCATCAAGATCGGGCTGGTTTTCGGAAATGAACGGACAGGGCTGAGCGATGTTGAGCTCAGGCAGGCCAATTTTGTTTATTTTATTCCTCAGGTTGGCCGGCAGCCTTCGTATAACCTGGCAGCGGCCGTTTTGATAACTCTTTACACTCTTTTCCGTCAATCAGCTCCAGAGATGGTGGCCGAGCTGCCGCCGCCAGTCTGCCATAAAGAACAGGAGGACTGTCTGAAAATTATTCTGACCAAGCTGGAAAAGAATGGCTTCATCCATGAAACCAACCGCCAGCATGCCACCAATCTGCTCTATGATCTATTTGGCCGGTTGACTCTTTCTGAACGGGACAGGCGTTTTCTGACGGCTATTTTCAATAAGGGTCTCAATCAGAAACGATCCTGACTCTCATTCCGGATTAGATCTGAATTAGTTTTTACTCTCCTTTTAATCTGATGTATTTTACAAGTAGAGGTAATTATGGATAAAGAAAAAAGATTTGTTCTGGGCCTGGTTATTATTGCGGTCATCAACCTGTTTGCAGCTGTTATGACCATTTCCTTCTGGCTGGGACACCTGCTGTCCAACCGCTTCCCCAAGACTCTGCCCGTCCCCGATAATCTATATCACGCCTTTGCTTTGCCTGATCTTATCCTGGCTGTCTTTTTGATCACGGCTTCATTTGGACTTCTCCGTTTTAAAAAAACCGGTTATGTTTTTGCCCTGATTGGCAGCGGGATGTGGCTGTTCGATGCTCTGCTGGTAACTGCTCTGACCGGCTTTTTTAAGCTGGCGGTCGTTCTGCCCAGTCTGATATTCTGCATCTGGTCAATTTTTTACTTATGGAAAAAACGGGAGATCTTTGAGCTCTTTGCCTGAAACCCGGAACTGAACCGCTGGTTAAGTTTGATCCGGTAGCGGAAAGAAAATATTTGCCTTTCTCTGCCAGGATAAAGATAATTGAGGCTATTGCCTGGGAATTCAGGTCAGCTGTCAGAAGTTTCAGTGCCAGCCTGGCCACAAAACACCTGATAACTGGAAAATGAACAATGGCTGAAAAACAGGAAAATCAGACGATTAAAGCCAGCCTTAACACTTTTGATGTGACCATGATTGTCGTCAGCCTGGTCATCGGAATTGGCATTTTCCGGACGCCAGCTATGGTCGCCGCTGCCACCAGAACGCCTGTTCTTTTTTTCACCGCCTGGCTGGCTGGAGGCCTCATCACCCTGCTGGGGGCCCTGACTTTTGCTGAAATTGGCTCGCGTTTTCCCCGGCCCGGTTCTTATTATCAGGTGGTAGCCAGGAGTTATGGCTCGCTGCTGGCCTTTCTGCTTAACTGGGCTAATGTCTTTATCATCAATACGGCCAGCGGGGCTGGTGTCGCTTTGATCGGAGCTGAATACATTGCGCCCATCTTCCTTCCAGCTGAGGCCAGGACACCTCAGAATATTATGCTGATGGCCGCCGGCATGATAATTTTGCTGGTGATATTAAACTATCTGGGCATAAAGTCAGGAGCCTGGACTCAAAATGTTTTGAGCCTCTCCAAGATTGCCCTGATCGTTATTCTGGCTGCGGCCGGCCTTCTCAGCCGGGCCAGCACGCCGGCCATCAGGGCAGCCGCTCTGCCTCTTCCTACCCACTGGTGGTCAGCTCTGGGTCTGGGCTTTATTTCTGTCTTTTTTAGCTATGGCGGCTATCAACAGACCATCAACCTGGGAGCCGACCTGAAAAATCCGGCTAAAAATCTCCCCCGGTCGGTGCTGGCCGGAATGATTATGGTTATCAGTTGTTATCTGCTTCTAAATGTGGCTTACTGGCGAACCCTCGGGATTCCTGGTATGTCTTCAGCCAAACTGGTGGCTGCCGAGACGGCTGGGGTCGTCTTTGGCCGGCTGGGGGCTAAGCTGGTTTCGGTGGCAATTTTTCTTTCAGCTCTGGGCTTTTTGAATGCTATTCTGATTCAGCTTCCCCGCACCTATTTAGCTATGGCTGAAGACCGGACCCTGCCAGCTATCTTCAAAAAATTCAACCCCAGGACTCAGGTTCAGGAATTCGGGTTGATTTTTCTCGGCCTCTTTATCCTGCTCAGTCTGGTTTTTCTTCGCACCTTTGAAAATATTGTCAACTATGTCATGTTCCTGGACAGCCTGGGCATTGCCGTCGTGGCCTCAACTATCTTTGTTCTGAGAATCAAGGCCAGAAAAAGCAGCCAGGACTACCATGGTTTTAAGCTGCCTTTTTATCCGGCCCTGCCCGCTATCTTTATCTTTTTTCTTTTGACTGTTACCATCAGTGTGCTGATCAGCCAGCCGCAGTCGGCTCTTCTCGGAACAGCTTTTGTTTGCCTTGGATTTCCACTTTATTCAGTCATGCGGCGTCTGGCCAAAAATGACAAGCCTGAAGAAAAATAGGCACCAGAAGAAAATAGACCTGGTAATTCCTGTCTAAATATTACCGGTGGCTATAAAGCAATGCTCAGGCTCAACCCCAGATATGGATCAAAATATTTCTGGCTTTTAAATTCCTTCGTTCTTACCACGGCATAAAAAGTCAGGGCCGCCTGTTCACTTTGATAGACCAGGCCCGAAGTCAACTGGCCATAGAGGTGATGTAGCGACTGACCAGGGCTGGAAGCCAGAGTATTTCCCTCAATTAAAAGATTTCTGGCCAGAGCCTGGCCTGATAGCCGGCAAAAGCCATAGACCGAGGTTTTTTTAACTCCAGTCAGAGGCGACTGGCCAAAAAGCGGGGCAGAATAAACTGCCTCGTTTTCCGGCTGAAGATTGAGGCCAAATCTAAAATCAATAATAGTTTCAGCCGAAGTCCGCAGGTTACCCAGCTGGCCGCCAACCCCGGCTTTAACTGCCGGGTGCCAGCCCCACTCTCCTCTCTCCGGACCGACCAGTGTCCAGAAACGATTAAACCAGATATCCACCACCGGCTCATTTTTAAGCTGGTTTCGCCAGCCCTGAGGGTCGGTCCAGTCATAAGTCTCATGCAGCCATTTCTGGGTGGCTTCGGCTAAAGACAGTGGCCCGACCACACCCAGTCCTGCTCCCCAGATCGTCTGTTCTCGCCCCATATTTCGGACTAAGGTCAGACCAGCATAAAGAAGGCCGGCATAGGGGCGGTCGTCACTGATTAACTCTGCCTCGGTCAGATCAGTCGGGGTAAACATGCCCTGAGCCAAGGAAACTATTGCCCATCTCTGGTCTAAATCTTCAGATTTCAGACGGTTCGGGTTTTCGGTTTTGTTCGCATTTCCCAGAAGTCTGGTATTGGCCCGGTATAAGAATCTAAACCAGGCCGATTTTGACTCCTTATTCAGCCGGGGAGAAACCCAGCTAAAAGCCAGCCCGTTAGTGTAACCACCATCCTGATTAAGCCAGACATCATTTTCAAGATTAAAAGCAAAATTGCCCCGGCCGGCTGGCCCGGCCGGGAATTCAGGCGGTTGACCGGCTAAAAGCAGCCAGGCCGGATAGAGGCAGAAGATGGCAACCAGAGAAACCAGTTTAAACCGAGATAGACGATGCATGGCAATAATAGTTAAAGGCTGTATTAAATTTTAGTAAATGGAAATTAAGCGGTCACTTTCTCCAGTTTTTTCATAATACTGAACATAAAAGTGGCCGAGAGCAAACAGGCCACCACCAGAATTGACCACAGAGCCCATAGAGGTATTTTCATCCACAGCCAGCCAATAACTCCAACCAGATAATTGCCTATGGCTGTAGCCGCAAACCAGCCGCCCTGCATCAATCCCTTATATTTCGGTGGAGCTACCCGGGAAACAAAAGAAATGCCCATCGGGCTGAGGAAAAGCTCAGCCACCGTCAGCAAGAAATAAGTGCTGATGAGCCAGTAAACTGAGACCTGATGCTGAGGCGGAGCCACCTGGCCGCCAAGCTGGGCCGGGCTGGGCAAGTGGAGTGAACCAATGACCAGGATAGAGAAAGCGGCCGCGGTCAGCAGCATTCCATAGCCGATTTTTCTCGGGGCCGATGGCTCTTTTCCTTTTTTATTTAAATAGGAAAATAAGGCAATAACCAGCGGTGTCAGGGCCACGATAAAGAACGGGTTAAAATGCTGGAAACGCTGAGGCTGGAAGGGATTGCTTTCAGGATAGGTCCGGTAGCGAAGATAAGTCAAAACGCCAAAGATGACAAAAGCCAGGCCGCCGCCCAGCCGGGCACTTTTGGAGGCTTTGGGGCGCAGGAGAAAAACCAGCCCAACGATACTTAAAAACAGAGGGACTAAACTCATCAGGTCAAACCAGATATTGGTCACTTTATCTACATGAGGAACAGTATAATCACGGGCGAAGAAGGTCATGCTGACCGCTGATTGCTGAAAAGCCATCCAGAAGAAAATGACCACAAAGAAGACCAGACCCAGAGCCACCAGTCTTTCTTTAGTCTGGGCTGGAGTCAGTTCAACCACCTGAGATTTCAGTTCGACGGAAGCTGCTTTTTGCTTCTCCGTCACGTCGGCTTGACGGTAGTATTTCCGGAAACCCCAGAAAATCAGCATGGAAACAATCAAGCTGAGGCAAGCCACGCCGAAGCCAAAATGATAGGACTTACTGAGCGTTCCTAAATAATTTTCAGCAAACTGTTTGAGGGTCTCAAGGGTGACGGCTGGATTCTGGGCTTTAGCCACATCCAGAAACTGGTTGACCTCGGCCAGTTTGCCTTTTAAAAAATCATTGGCTAACTGAGGAATTCTGGCGTCATAAACAAAATTACCCTTGGCCAAGATCCAGCTGCAAACTTTTTCTGAGGCCGAAGGAGCAAACATCGCCCCGATATTGATTCCCATGTAAAAAATACTAAAGGCCCGGTCGCGCAGCGGACTGTACTTTGGATCATCATAGAGATTGCCGACCAGGGCTTGAAGATTTCCTTTAAATAGCCCGGTGCCCAGAGCGATAACGGCCAGCGCGGTTAGCACCAGTCCAAAACCAGTTTCAAAACGGGTCGGAATGGCCAGCAGAAGGTAACCCAGAAACATAACGATGAGGCCCAGGCTGATGGTCTTCCCGTAGCCAAAGACCCGGTCAGCCAGGTAGCCGCCGAGCAGCGGGAAAAAATAGACACAGAACATAAAAATCCCGTAGATATAACCGGAGGTAGCCGAGCTTAAGCCATACTTGGCCTGCATGAAGAGAACAAAAATGCTGACCATAGTATAAAAGCCAAAGCGCTCGCCCATATTAGCAAAGAAGGCAACAATCAGTCCCTTGGGATGGCCTTTGAACATCTTATTTTTCTCCTTTAGTCAAAGTAAGCCTTGATCATTTATCATCGGTTTATCTTGATCTTAAGATTTCCAGAAATAGTTCGTTAACTTTTTTCTCCATAGCCCGGCGGAAATTATCAACGGTTTCGCTGCCTTTGTCAGAGGAGTAACCGCTGATAAACATTGGCTGGCCGACCTCCACCCATATTTTCCCGGGCACGCCCAGGGGCAGATGGCTTCCAAAGATAGCCATAGGAGTAACTGGTACATCCAGTCCTGAGTCCCGATAAAGGTTGTAAGCCATGACCGCCGCCCCATGCCGGAATCTGGGCACATAGGGATTGCGGTCGTTGTCATTGAAATGGCCATGACCCTGAAGAGCGATGATGGCCCGGCCATGTCTTAAGTAATCCTGGCACTTTTTGACTGCTTCGGCCCGCCCGGTATAGAGATCAACGGGAATCGTCCCGATTTTGGCGATATTGGTTGAAATGTAACGAACTACAGCCGTAAAAAACGGGGCCAGCAAAAAATGCAAAAACAAACCTGCATCTTTCATGGTGCGGTGAAGATGTTTCTTAACTAAAAAACTAAACTCTTCCCGGTTGAAAATCATTTTATTGGCCGTAAAAAAAATCGGCCTGGGAACTGTCTTAAAAAGGACGGCCACATCTTTATAACTGCCCACGTGATTACCAACGATTATATTGGGACCTTTCAAGACAAAGTTTTCTGCGCCCTGGACTATTAGTTTCTTGGGAGCCAGAGCCAGGCCGCTCAGGGTTTGAATGATACGGTTGAAAACGACCAGTTCTTCTTCAAAGCTCTTGGGCATAGGAATTCAATTTTAACTTAGAACAGGCTCAAATTCAAAAAAATATTTAAATCTTTTAGGGTGCCAACTGATTCGAGGCTAAATGATTTTAGCCGCATCATCCGCTAAAGAGGACAAGGAAAAAGCGATTAAGATTCTGTCTCCCGGGATCAGGGTTACCACTTACTCGATTCAATAAACCATCTTAACGCGGGAGGCCAGTCTTAGCTGGTGGCCAGAAGCTCCTGGCAGCGGGCTATTTTCGTCTCAAGTTCTTTCTTTTGCCGGGCCAGCAGCTCCACTTTCTTAGTCCAGCCCCTGCCTTGGGCCTCCTCTATTTGCCGGGCAATTTGCCCGGACTCAAAATTGAATAAATCGCTGGCTTTTTTTATTTCTTCTTGAGCCTGGCTGCTTATTTTTAATTCCAGATAGGTCTGCCCTAAGTAATAATGGGCGTCAGCTAGAGTTTTATCCACTTTAAGTGACTCCAGAAAATGTTCACTGGCTTTTTTAAAGTCTTGCCTTTTAAAATAGATCAGTCCTAATAGGTAATAAGGCAGGTAATAGTTCGGACTGATGGTCAGGGCCTGGCGGCATTCAGTCTCAGCTTCAGTCAGTTTGTCAAGCATCAGGTAAGACAGGCCTTTTAAGGCATAGCCATACATTTCATAACTGCCGCGGAGTTTGACCAGCGAGTTAAGGGTGTCCAGAGCTTCCGGCCAACGCGCCAGTTCAATCAGACTCAGGGCTTGATTGTAGGTTCCTTCTTCCTGATCGGGCCGGAGCGAGGTCACTGTCTTAAAATCGCTCAGAGCTTCCTCATAGTTTCCTTTTTCCCTGTTAATAAATCCCGACAGCAGATGAGCTCTGAGCATCTCGTTATCGAGGGACAGAGCCTGTTTTAGAAGCTCTTCAGCTGATCCATAATCTTTTTCAAGAAAGGCTAATTCGCCCAGTTCGGTTAAAGCCCGGGGGTGAAGCCGATTTTTTCCCAGGGCCAACTTAAACCATTTTCTGGCTTCAGCCCCGTCGCCCCGTGACCTCTGGAACCGGCCCAGAACAAAATAAGGTAATGACCAGTCAGGTTTTAAGGCCATGACCTTTTTCAGGTTCTCATCATCAACTGTGACCATTTCAATCAGAGTTTTGAACAGCAGGGCTTCTGGCTCTTGTGGATTATCTTTTAGAATGGTGTCAAGATTTTTTAAAGCCGGCAAAACAGTGCTAATTTTAAAAGAGCTACTCTCAAAAAGATCCCGAAGTTGATAAATTATATTTTCGGCCTGGTCCCCGTTGAAAGACCGCTCGTAGGACCGGAAAATTTCTCCATATTCATAGTCGGTGATGAAAGTTCTGGAATTAACGAGGAGAGATGAAGCCTTTAAATAATCATGATGAAAACCAAGTTCTTCAGCCCGGGAGGCATAAAAACTGCCCTTGATCCACTGATCGAGATTGCCCAGTCCCAGATCTTTCCTTTCTTTAGCCCACAGCCCGTAAGCCACAGCCAGCCGGCCATGAGCCTGATAAAAATCTGGTTTCCGGGCAAGGACCTGTTCAAAATATTTTATAGCTTCCTTATAGCCAGGAACAGTGAATTTCTCCAGCTCTCTCTGCCCTTGCTGATAGAGCTCTTCAGCCATGATTCTGGCTGTTTCCCGGGGCAAAGCTGGTTCAGTCGCCGTGGTTATTTTCTCCTGATGGCAGCTGGCCAGTACTAAGATCGCCGCTATTAAAAAAAGGCTCAAAGTGATAAATTTCCAGGCAGAAACTAACCGGTTTTTGCCGATTGATTGTGGAAATCGAGACGATGAACTCATGCTTTCAACCCCAGAGAGGCATTATATATTTTTTAAGTTTAACTTAATACAACATTTTTCCCTGGCCTTATTACTGCCAGCCCGATCAGAGCAGCCAGCGCCAGCCACTGCTAAAAAAAACTGCCTGACCACCGTTACTGGCTCACCCCGGGGCAGTTCGTCTTCATAACTTTATCGGTCCCGGAAACAATCCGAATCAACTGGTTTTTGTTTCTTCTGTCTTCTCTTTTTGCTCCTCTTCCAGCTTGAAATTGACCGTCACTGTAAAAATACCTTTTTTAGGTTGACCATCAACGATGACCGGTTCATAGACCCATTGTTTGACCGCCTCAATGGCGGCCTTATCAAGCAAAGGAATTGACCTCAGAACTCTGACGCCGGCCACCCGGCCATAGATGTCGGTTTGGACCTGAAGCACCACCACCCCCTCAACTCCAGCCTTTTTGGCTTCCTCCGGGTAAACAGGCTGGACCTTTTTTATCGGTTTGGGTGGTTTGATTTCTCCAACAGCTTTAACGCTACCGGGTGGTATAACCTCAACTCCTCCCTCAACGCCTCCTTCCACTCCACCCTCAACTCCGCCGGCTACGCCTCCGGCCACACCACCCACCACACCTTTAAGATCACCTCTAACAACTCCCTTAAGATCGCCACCGATCACGCCTTCAACCTCGCCCTGAACAACGTCTTCGACTTTTTTCTTCATGACCCAATCAAATGGCACCACCCCGCCAGAAGATGGAGATCGAACGGCCGTTACCTTCAGGGACAGGAAATAAGGTTTACCTGAAGCATCTTCGAAGCCAAAAGCCGTAATTGAATTTTTCTCCAGAGTCAGCTCTGAGTCTAAAAGGTTGGACTTTTGGTCTTGATCCTGCTCAAAAACTTCTACCCGGCAGGTGACTCTTCCAGCTGGCAAAGCTCTTAGCCAGGTAATCATAATGGCATATTCTTTACTGTCCAGCCTGAAGACATGGAAGTCTTTTGTGCCGGTTTTAGCCCAGCTAAAATTATCCTGGGTCAGAAGCCTCACTTCCTTCAGATTAAAAACCCGGCGTATCTGGCTTTCTTCTTTCTCAGCTGTATCCTCACTCTTTATACTGGCTGAAAGCATATAACGCCAAAAAGAAGACGTCACGGTTTTAACCGATTCGATTTTTCCTTCGCGCAGGCCTTCAAAAACTTTAATCTGCATTTCAACCGCCGGCGAGGGAGCCGGCGGAGGTGAAGGGGTTTTTTTAGCCTGAGCTGAAGCTTCACTCACCAGAAATAAACTGAGTATAAGGCAGAAAGTTCCTGCTAAAATTGTTTTAATTTTTTGTTTCATCTTAATCTCCTTTATTCTCTTTTTTGGTCTTTTTTATCTTAAAAATTAAGCCGGTTTCAGTTCTGGCTTTCGACCCAGATAATAGTCATCTGGGGGTCAATGGTTTTATAAATCATCAAGTTGTCTACCGGCCGTCCTTTGGCCCGGACATAGTCCAGGGATAGAGCTGAATAATTACCGGCCGTCTCGTTAGCCGCAGAAGAAAAAGCTATGGGCTCCGGCCCCTGCCGGCTGAAATACCAGCCAGAGCCAAAAAGCAGGCTGAAAATGATGACCGCCATGGCAGCGGCATAAATCCTGGTCAAAAGAATAGAGATTCTGCCCGATAAAAGTGGCGGCGTCCGGTCTTCAGCCTGTTCGGCCTGGCCGAAGGCCCGGCTGATGACTTCTTCGGGTAGCTTGACCCCACTGACTCCTTTCAGCACCGTCAGAAAATCCTCCTGGCTGGCCAGCTTTTTCTGGCAATGAGGACAGGCCTTTAGGTGCCGGTCAAGCAGCCAGCACCGGAAGCCGGTCAGAGGGACCAGCTTCCAGAGCAGGTCAACCCAAAAACAAGCAATTTTCCTATTCATTCCCCTTCTCCATCAATTTTTTTAATTTCTTCCTGGCCTGAAAAAGATGGACCCGGACAGTCCCGGTGGCACAACCGAGAATACCTGCTATCTCTTCGGCCCGGTACCCCTCCCTTCCCCATAGGAGCAAGCAAGCCCTCTCTTTTGGCTTCAACTGATCAATTATTGATTCCCTCCAGAAGCGGTTGAGATATTCTCCGCCTGGCTCCTCTTCTGCTGGCCGGTAGCTGGCGGCCGCCCGCTTAAAAAACTGCCCGAACCGGCGCTGTCTTTTCAACTGGTCGAGGCATTTATGGTAAAGAATGGTCAGAGCCCAGCCTTTTAAATTCTTAGTCCGGTCAAAACTATCCCAGTGCTTTAGAAGCTGGACAATCGTCTCCTGGCAGGCATCTTCGGCCTCAGGCCGGTTTTTAAGCAGGCTAAGAGCAAAAGACATAAGACTTCCTCCCTCTTTTTCCAGAAACTCAACTAAATATTTTTTATCTTCCATTGAGGTCCGTCTGAGCGCGGCGCTGTCACTTTTTCTGCATTTCTAACTCTCTCTCCTCTTTCGCTGATATTACGCCGGCCATAGCCATAACGTTTATTTCCCTCCGGCTTTGACTTTATGATTCTAACTCACTTTTGGATTTAAGGCACCCGGGAAGGCTCAGAGGCAGCCGGCTGAACTGCAGCTGGCTTTACCCATCTGCCGGCGGCTGGCTCTGAAAGCTGCCAAAAGCCCGGAGGCGAGCTCACGAAATTAGCTTGTCAGCCCGTCAAAACAATGTTAAGTTAATTAAAATGCAACGGTTTTTAATTGGAGATCCTGAGAGGTGATAAAGATGTTCAAGCTCATCAGTCAGGTAAAAGTCCTTTCTCCTGAAGACCAGGGAGTTAAAGATATCCTGATAGCCGGAGAAAAAATAGCCGCTGTCGAAGAGCCGGGTAAGATTAAAATCGAAGGGCTGGAGGTCGAATTAATTGACGGCTCCGGGCTGGTGGCTCTGCCGGGCTTCATTGATCCTCATGTTCATATTCTGGGAGGCGGAGGCGAGGGCGGACCGGCTACCAGAGCTCCGGAAATCAGGGTTGAAGATTGCGCTTCGGCCGGGGTGACTACAGTAATCGGCTGCCTGGGAACAGATAGCATCACCAGGCATCTATCTTCCCTCCTGGCCAAGGCCCGAGCTCTCGAAATAGAAGGCCTGAGCACCTGGATTTATGCCGGGGCCTATAACCTGCCAGCTCCGACCATAACGGGGAGTGTCCGGTCTGATCTCGTCCTGATTGATAAAATCATTGGAGCGGGAGAAATTGCCCTGTCTGACCATCGCTCTTCGCAACCAACCTATGAAGAATTTCTGGAGCTGGTAGCCGAGTGCCGGGTAGGTGGCCTGCTCGGCGGGAAAGCCGGCATAGCTCATTTTCATCTTGGTGATGGCACCCGAGGCCTGGACTATCTTTTTAGAATGATTAAAGAGACGGAACTTCCCGCCACTCAGGTTATCCCGACCCATACCAGCCGCAATCATCATCTTTTTGAACAGGCGATAGAGTGGCTAAAGCTGGGCGGGTTTATTGATCTTACCACCGGGCCAGAGCCTGTGGATAAAGAGGAAATAAGTGTGGTCGAGGCTTTGAAACAAATCAAGGCAGCTGACCTGCCTCTTACCCGGGTCACGGTGAGCTCCGATTCGAATGGCAGCTTGCCCGCCTTTAACAGCCAGGGTCAGCTCATTGGATTGGCCGTCGCCAATCAGAAAGATTTTCTCCGGACTTTTCAACAAATCTGGCGGGAGAAAATTTTAACCAGGGAGGAAGCTGCCCAGGTCTTTTCGACCAATGCTGCCGGATTTTATAAACTGCCCGGGAAAGGAAGAGTTGAGACTGGTTTTGAAGCTGATCTTCTCCTTCTTAATGAGGCAGCCGGGCTTCGCTATGTTTTCAGCCGGGGTAAAACCCTCCTGGAAAAAGGGCAGTTAAAAGTCAGAGGAACTTTTTCTTCTACTTACTGATTCTGGCCTGGTCTGATCAACATATCAATGGACATCTGGAGCAGAAGTCAGTAAAAAGAAAGGCTTCACTTCAAACTGGATGAGGAAAACATGGAAGAAAATCCTCGGGAAAACAAGAACGGGCAGAGCCTGCCTCCTGGAACAAAGAAACCAGGTTTTGGCTTAGCCCTTATTCCGGTTATAGCCATGGCCCTGCTTCTCGGCATTGGTTATGGCGTTTATCACCTTAAAGCTCAGGTGCTGTTAGTGGCAGCTGCTTTCCTCACTGCTTGCCTCGGAGCACTGCTCAAATTCTCCTGGAAAGAAATGGAAACCGGCATCGTCGAGAGCATCAGAAAGGCTCTGCCAGCTATTCTGATTATGCTAGCGGTTGGTGTCCTGGTGGCTACCTGGATGGCCAGCGGAACAATACCAATGATTATTTATTACGGGCTTAAACTCATTTCGCCTAAATATTTTCTGGTCGCCGCCTGCCTGGTTTGTTCCATAACCTCCTTAGCTTGCGGGACATCCTGGGGAACGATCGGCTCGCTGGGCGTAGCTTTTATCAGCATTGCCGCTGGCCTGGGGATTCCTCTTGGACCGGCAGCCGGAGCCATCGTGGCCGGAGCCTATTTTGGTGATAAATTATCCCCTCTGTCTGATATACCCAACCTGGCTTCCGTCACCGCCGGCTCAAATCTTTTTGATCATATTAAACATACGCTCTGGTCAGGCGGGCCAGCCTGGCTGATTGGCCTGGTTATTTATTTTTTTATGGGACTGCAGTATGGCGACCGGGAATTCAATCAGCAAAATGTTCAGTTAATCTCTTCGACCTTAGAAAAAAACTTTAATTTTAATTTTCTGTTGCTTTTGCCTATCCTTATTGTTTTTTATTATGCCTTTGCCAAAAAACCAACTATTCCAGGCATGATGGTCTCTTCGTTAGTGGCCACCGTCCTGGCCATTATCTTTCAAAAGACCTCCTTAGTCAGCGTGGCTCAGGCTATGAATTCCGGTTATGCCGCTAAGACTGGCGTGGACCTGGTTGACCGGTTAATTTCACGGGGCGGTTTGATGAGCATGATGGAGACCCAGTTAGTGGCTTTTACCGCTTTTTGTTTTGGCGGTATCATGCAAAAGACCGGAATGCTGGCTGCTATTCTGGAAAAAATAATGAAATTTGCCAGTCAGGTCTGGAGCCTGGTTTTGACTACCATTGGAACAGCCATCCTGTCGGCTCTGATTACCGGTAGTTCCTACCTGGCCATGATCATCCCGGCTGAACTCTTAGGTGAGGCCTACAAGAAAAAAGGGCTGGCCGCCAAAAATCTGTCACGGATTATAGATGAAGCCGGCGGGATTATTGTTCCCTTGATTCCCTGGAGCATGGCCGGAGTTTATATTACCGGGACAATAGGGGTTCCCGTCCTGTCTTATTTGCCCTGGGCCTTCTCCAATTATCTGTCGATGGTCATTCTGGCTATTTTCGGCCTGACCGGAATAACCATGGCCAGAAAAAAGCGGGAAGACGAAACCCAGGCTGGAAGCTGAGCTTTTTAGAACTAAAAACTTGAGACCGGGGAGAGATCAAAAAATCAATTCTTCTCTTTCCCTTCCTGGCCGTCTTGATCTTTATCATCTTCGAGATCATCTAAGTGGCTTAAGGCTTTTTTAAACTCCTGCTCGGCCTGTTCGAGTTTCTTTTTGCGGAGTTCAACGGTTGACTCAAATTTCTGCCCCAGTTCCTCCGATTTTTTCTTTTCCTTGAGCAGCAGATCATCAAAAGAAGCTTTTTTCTTTTCGCCTTTTTGCGACTGGATTACTGCCTGGAGGTCCGAGTCCACCCATAGTCTGGCGCCGCAGTGAGGGCAAATTAACTCAAAGACTTTTTCTTTTTTCCCGGTTTTTGCTTTTTCTTCCATCAGATAGAAATTTAACAAAAAAGGCTGGCCAGTTCAACTTAACTCGTTCTAATTCTTCAGCTGATCGAGCCCGTGCTTTTTTAGCAGCCGGAAAAGCCCCTGCCTGGTCAGGCCGATAGCGGCCGCCGTCCTGGCCCGGTGGTAATTAAAATGGCGCAAAGCTTCACCCAGGAACTTTTTTTCAAAGTCGGCTTTGGCCTGGGAATAATCCCAGCGGTCGGCTAGAATTTTGTCTTTAGCCCCTCTAACTGGGGCCGACAGCCAGTCTGGCCGGATGACTTTCTCCCCGCTGGCCATAATCAGATTTCGCTGAATTTCATTTTGAAGCTCCCGGACATTCCCCGGCCAATCATATTTGAGCAAAAGCTCTAAGGCTTCAGGTGAATAAAAAGCCCGGGGCTTATTCATTTCCTTCGCATATAGATCGAGGAAATGATTGATGAGGACCAGGATGTCTTCCGGGCGGCGCCGCAGGGGCGGAATATCTATGGACATTATTTTCAGGCGGTAATAAAGATCCTGACGGAAACGGCCGGCATTGACCTCAGCCTCAAGCTGACGATTGGTGGCACTGATGAAACGGACGTCAACCCGGCGGGAACGGTTTTCGCCCAGCCGCCTTATCTCTTTTTCCTGAAGGACTCTGAGGAGTTTGGCCTGAAGAGGCAGGCTCAGATCGCCAATTTCATCCAGAAAGAATGTCCCCCCGTTAGCTTCTTCAATTAAGCCAGATTTATCCCGGATAGCACCGGTGAATGACCCGCGAACATAGCCAAAAAGCTCTGACTCGAGAAGGCTGTCCGGAATGGCATTGCAGTTGATGGCTACAAACTGGCCGCGATGACGGCGGCCCGTCTGATGAATGAGTCTGGCCACCAGCTCTTTACCTGTCCCGCTTTCACCACTGATGAGGACCGGAGAATCAACGTTTTTGACTTTATCAATGAGCTCGCGGATCAGGCGGTAGGGCTGACTGATGCCCAGAAACCGTGGTTCGTTTTTGGCGGGCTCAATCTGGGTGTCGGCGGGCGGGAAGGCCTCCTGACTGAGCAGTCTAACGGCCGGCAAGGCAGAAGACAGAATCTCCATGTCCTGTTGAGTTAAAGAATTTCCCGGTTGTGATTTTTCAAGATAAGCATAACCATACAATTTACCGTGGTAGGAATAAGGGTGGCAGGCGATCAGCATATTTTGCCCGTGGTCGAGGCGGCAAATGACCGGTTCACCTGAATTTAAAGCCTGGTTGATCACCTCCGAAATCTCTTGCTCTTCGGCGGCTGGCTGGCGGCCTTTCGACTGACTGAAAAAGGGTTGTTGCCGGTAATCGAAAGCGACCAGCTCAAAGCAGTCAGGCTGAATAGCTTCGATGATGACCTCAAAGATTTTTGACATAATTTCTGGCCGGGACATCTTTGAACCTTCACCCGTTAAAGCAATTCAATAAAGGTAAGTGGAGTGTTAGATTAGAAAAAATAAGTAAAGCGCGTGACCAGTAGCCTTTTAACAGGCATTCAATATTTCAATACTTAGACGATTGATGGCCTCAACTTTTTCTCATCTCCTCCCCAGAAACGGGGACAAAGTGGGAAAACAGGGGACACAATCTATATTTCCTAATTTTTTGGGGACAGAGTGTTACGTCACCGTTTTACATTCTTATTAACGTTTTGGCCAACCAGTTCGTATATATGGTGATAGAGTCTGTTATAATGGTTGACATTATTGAGATTAAGAGGAAATACAGAGCAAGACTCGACTCTTTTTAGGAGAAGCTGATGCCGATAGTCAAATCAAAAGGAGAATTCAGGTCAGGCCGCTGGGGCCATTCTTTTTGGAGACTGGCTGGCTTTATTTTCCTGTTGTGTCTGCCGTTGATCCAGGGACAATCTCCGCTCCTGGCTCAAGCCAGTGATCAAGCCGGCGGACAGTCAATTGAAGAGCTAAAGAAAACTGCTCCCCGGGTTTTCATCGACTGTGGTTCCTGCGACCTCGATTATATAAAGACCGAGATCCCGTTTGTTAACTATGTCCGCGAGCGAAAAGAAGCTGACGTTCATGTACTTATCACCACCCTCAGTACTGGCAGCGGAGGCCGGGAATACACCTTAACCTTTATCGGTCAGAATGGATTCCAGGGACAGGACGACCTGCTTAAATATTTTTCACATAAGACAGATTCTGAAGAGGAAATCAGATCAGGTTTAACTGATGTTTTAAAGATCGGGCTGATGTCCTATGTCAACCAGACCCCTATCAGCCGGAAAATCAGCCTTGAATATCAAAAGCCGACCACCCCGGCCGGACCAGCCGTGGATAAATGGAAATTCTGGGTTTTTAATCTAAGCACCAGTGGTTATTTTAATGGGGAGCAGGCTCATTCTTCCCAATCAGTCCATGGTTCATTTTCGGCCAACAAAGTCACCAAGGACATCAAGTTTAATCTTTCGCTCAGCGCTTCCTATAATCATGATGATTACACTTATGAAGACCAGAGCCTTGAATCGAACAGCCACAGCTATGGTGTCAGCGGGCTCCTGGTCACCAGCCTGGGTGAGCACTGGTCAGCCGGTTTTTTCTATTCGGTCTCTTCCTCTACTTACAGCAATTACCGGTTAAAGATTAATATCTCACCAGCAATTGAATTCGACCTTTTCCCTTACTCCCAATCAACCAGAAAGCAGCTTCGTTTTTTATATAAGATAGGACCAAGCTACGCCAATTATTTTGAAGAAACCCTTTACAACAAGACGAGAGAAGCCTTGCTATCTGAATCCCTTTCCATCACTCTTGACCTGAGAGAGAAATGGGGCAGCATCAGTACCTCGGTGGAAGGTTCCCATTATTTTCATGATTTAAGCAAACACGACGTTTCGATTTTCAGCACAGTTTCCCTTAACCTGATAAAAGGTTTAAATGCTTATGTCTTTGGCGGAGCTTCCCTGATTCATGATCAGCTGTCACTGCCTAAGGGTGGAGCTACCTGGGAAGAAGTGCTTCTGCAGCGCAAAATGCTGGCTACCAGTTATGATTATTTTGTCGCCGTCGGCTTTAGCTACAGCTTTGGTTCCATTTTTACTAATGTGGTCAATCCACGCTTTGGCTCAGTGACCAGCGGCGGGGTCATGATTAGCACTGATTAGTGATTAATCAGCTTATAGAAAGCGGAGAATAACCAATGAAAAGCTTGAAAGAAAAAATAGTGGAAAAAACAAAAACCTGGCCCCTGATCTTATTCTTATTGTTCTTGTTACTAATATCTATAAACCTCAGCCTGTTTAACCTGCCGGTTCGAGGCCAGGAGAAACAGGAAAAATTCCTGGCCGACAAGCTGATAATTTATGTAAACTCCCCCTGGTGTCCCTTAGAAGCTCTGCGAAAAGACATCGAACTGGCTGAGGTAGCCTCTGATTCTTTGCCAGCTAACATCCTGATTGAGATTATCGAGGAAACAAAAGAAGACTCAAGTTTTTTTGAGATAAAATTTACTGGAGAAAAGGAATTCATGGGGAAAAATTATCATACCCGGCTGGTTCTCCCTCTGAACTCAGCGCCTGACCTGATAAAGCAAGAACTGATCAGGACAATAAAACTGGGTCTGGTCCCCTACGCCGCCAGAACCCCAGGGGGATCCAGACTCAAAATCAAACTGGCCGAGGAAGTCAAGCCAACCGCCGTTGTTGATCCCTGGAATTTCTGGGTATTCAGTCTCAGCGCCAATAGTTTTCTAAACGGGCAAAAGAGCTATTCTTCTGATAGCCTTTTCGGAAACTTTTCAGCTAACCGGGTAACACCGGAGTGGAAAATCAGGCTGTCGCTCAGCGCCAATTATTACCGGAATTCTTACGACTATGAAGGAACTAACCTGGTCAGCACTTCTAATGGCGGAAATTTCCGGGCACTGGTGGCTAAAAGCCTGGGTGAACACTGGTCATTGGGAGCTTTTGTCAGCTTAAGCAGTTCCACCTACGAGAACCTGAAATTTGCCGGGAGCATCTCGCCAGCTATCGAGTATAATATTTTCCCCTATTCTGAATCCACCAAGCGCCAGCTAAGGATTACCTACAGTCTCGACCTCGGGCCATCCTTTTATCGTGAAGAAACAATTTTTGACCGGACCAAACAGTTACTGGTCAAAGGAAACTTATCGGCTACACTCGAATTAAAGAAAAAATGGGGGACAATCAGCACTTCCTTAGCCGGTTCTAATTACTTTCATGATTTCAGTAAATACAGAATTGAGTTTAACAATGACCTGTCGATCAGGCTCTTTCGCGGCTTTTCAGTCAACCTCTATGGCGGCTATTCACGTCTCCATGACCTGATTTCCATCGCCAAAGCTGGGGCCTCGTGGGAGGATGTCCTCTTGATGAGAAAGCAGCTGGCCACCTCCTATAGCTACTATTTTTCGGTCGGCTTGAGTTACTCCTTTGGCTCCATTTTCAGCAATGTGGTTAATCCCAGGTTCGGGAGCGGCGGAGGGACCTCCATCAGCATCAGTTATTAAAACAGGGGACACAATCTATATTTCCTAATTTTTTGGGGACAGAGTATCACGTCCCCTTTTTGAAGATGGGGTCTTTTTTCGGCCCTGGCTCTTTGACCTCAAGCCCCTTAATTCTCGCTCCCTCGACATCATCCATCACGATGGCCCGTCTGTAATCTTTCTTTTCAGCCACCAGTTTGATATTCTCCATCGTCAGGTTTTTGACATGTCTGAGATAAAAGCCCCAGGCCGGGAGTTCCCTGAACATCGAGAATTCAGGGTAACTGTCCGGTAGCTCCGGCACTTTATCCAGTTCATCCAGGCCGATCCGGGCAAAATTTGGATCGCCGCCGCCCGGGTGATGAATTTCAATATTCTTCAGGGTAACGTCTTCTATCGGAGCTCCGGGCAGTCCAACGATCGATGAGGGCGAAATATTTCGTGGCTGATGTTCCCATGGTCCCTCATAATTATAGCCAGCATCAGCCTTCTTCTCGGGCACCTCGGCATAAACATTGCTGATTGAAATATTCTTCATCCTCCCTTTTTTCCCCGGCTGCCAGCGCTCGCCTATCCTTAGAAAAATCACATTGCCGGTATTGATGGACTTAAGACCGTCAACCAACACATCTTCAACGAATCCCCCGTCCACCGCCGCCATGGTTATCGCTGACCGGTAAGTGTCATAGACTACATTATTAATAATCCTGATATTTTTAAACCCGCCCAGCGAGGCCGTCCCGAACTTTATCCCGTTGGCACTGGTTCGCACCACATTATCGTGGATATAGACATTCTGGCAGACAGCATTCTTGTCATGCGACTTCAAACAGATACCATCATCAGCCGCATCAATATATAAATTGGCCACTTCGACTGTGTCACAATCAACTATATCCACCCCGTCGTTATTCCAGTAGGATTTACTGTCAATAATGAGATTTTTAATGGTCACGTTCCGGCACTGATCATACTGCTGGTTCCAGCTGGCCGGATCCTTCAAAGTAAGGCCCTCGATTCTCACTCCCGCACATCGCCAGAAATAAATATTCTGCGGCCGGATCCCTTCACGAGGCCGGTCATTGCGCAGTGGATCCTCCACCAGCCCCTTATGGATGAGGTCAACCAGATTATTGGCCACAGTAAATCCCTGGCCATCAATGACCCCACCCTCGCCCGTTATTCCCACTTTTTCCTGCTCTAAGGCAAAAATCAAAGCCGTCCAGTTATGCTGGGTATCATAATCAAAAGGGTTTGGCGAGCCCACGAGGACTGCCCCTTCCAGCAGATGAATCGTCACCCCGGATTTAAGATAAATGGTCCCGGTCAGGTAGCGTCCGACATCAAAGACCAGTCTGCCTCCGCCTCTGTCATGAATAAAATCAATGGCTTTTTGAATCGAGCGGGTGTTAAGTGTCGCGCCATTTGATTTGATGCCAAAAAGTGAAGCCTTGTAATCTCTGATTTCCACCGCTCCTCGCAGTGGCGGCAGGATTAACGTTAGTAACATAACTAACATAATAGAGCTTAATACTTTTTTCACTGACCTTTCCTTTCACCTTGCCTTCTTTTCTAATCGCCAGGCTTAATTTTCAGAGCCAATCTTCAAGCCTAACCAGACCATCATAAGGATATTCACTCAGGTTTGCAAAAGATTAAAACCTGGTTCTTTATCTGCTCCTTCCGCTGCCCCTCCTTGTCCCTCACTCAACTTTTTTAGCACCTCCATCTTTCTTAAAACAAAGTCTTTGGGCGAAAAATCCGGGAAACTCTGCACCAGTTGTTGATAACGGTTAAGCGCCGCCTCATACAGTTCCAGTTTTTCCAGCATCATGGCCACCTGCACCAAAAATTTTTCCTTCCATTCAGCCGGCGTCTCCGGCCGGTCAACCAGAACTTCCAGCGCCCGGCAGGCCAGATTGGTTTTTCCGATATTCTTCAACCAGGAAGTTAATCTGTCCTGAGTTTCTGGCTCAAATGGCTCCCGGTAGATGACAAAGTATTCGGCAAAAAGCCGGGCCGACTCTTCCGGTTTGGCCCTCAGAAGCTTTCTAATCGCTTTCTCATAGAACTGCCGGCTTTCCTCCGATGGCTTAAGCAGCCGGGCCAGAGCCACGATGGCCTCCACTCTTTCTGGATTGTGTTCGACGACTGCCAGCAGCATTTTCCTGGCCTCGGCATAATCCTCTTTATTATCAATGAGGTTAGTGGCCCTCTCCACCAGCATATCTTCAATCCCCTCCTCTTGAATTTTTTGCCGGCTGGCCAGATAGACACCGGATAGAAGTCCGACAATATGGGCCAGATAATCAA
>JAGOPD010000022.1 GCA_017992175.1 Candidatus Saccharicenans sp. | reverse complement strand
CGAGCGCAATCCAGGCCCCTGCTTTTTAGGATAAATGAGGACTTAACTTGACAGGCTAAAGCCGAACATTCTACTCTAACCTTTAAGGTATCTTGTTTTGATATTGAGGTAAAAGATAACTTAATAACGAAGGCCTGAGGCTTTGGGAGCCGGAAGGCTAAATCGCAACCAACGAAAGGAGCTTCAAAATGTTTTTCAGCCGCTACCAACAGCGCCGTCTGGCTTCAGTTTTATTTGTTTTGCCAGTCATACTGGGCTTTTTAGCTGCCCTGAATCTGCCGGCCAGGGCTCAATCGTCAGAGATCAAATTTGATGAGTTCTTCCTGGATAAAGCCCTGCGTCTTAATTTTTACTTGGTGGGTAATGCTAAGGAAGAACAGATCATCAAGCAGGATATCTATCAGGAAGATTGCTGGCCGGAGAGCAGGGTCAATCTGACCAATCCTTTTAACTATGGCCATTATTTTCTTCGCGTTTACGATGTCGCCTCCAACGAGTTAATCTATGCCAAGGGTTTTGATTGCCAGTTTGGCGAGTACAAAACCACGACCCCCGCCCTCAACGGAGTAAAAAAAGTCTTCCAGAGAGCGGTCAGAATCCCCTGGCCCAAGCGGCCGGTTAAAGTCGTTTTTGAAGCCAGGGATAGACAGAACCTCCTCCACCCGCTGGCCATAGAAACCATTGATCCCGGAGATTATCACCTGATCAAGGAAACAGCTAAAAGCAACGATTATATTTTTGAAGTTGTGAAAAGTGGTTCCCCTGCCGAAAAAGTTGACCTGGCTTTCCTGGCCGAAGGTTATACGGCCGAAGATAAAGATAAATTTGCGGCCGACGTCAAAAAGTTTTCGACCTTCCTGTTTGAAAAAGAGCCTTATAAAAGTAACCAGGCTAAATTTAATATCTATGGCGTCTTCCGGCCTTCCCTCGAACGAGGCATGGATGAGCCCAGGCAAAAAGCCTATAAAAACACTGCTCTCAAAGCTTCTTTCAATGCTTTTGACCTTGATCGTTATATGCTGACCGAGGAGGGTTTTGCCCTGAGGGAAATGGCGGCTGAGGTTCCTTACGATGCTATTGTTGTCCTGGTCAACAGCACCAGATACGGCGGCGGCGGAATTTATAATGATTACTGCATAACAACTGTTGATCACCAGGCCAGCCTCAGTGTTTTTATCCATGAATTCGGCCACAGTTTTGCCGGACTGGCGGATGAATACTACACCTCTGATGTGGCTTATAACGACTTTTACCCGGCCGGGGTTGAACCGCTCGAGCCAAATATCACTGCCTTGCTCGACCCGGCCTACATCAAATGGCAGGATCTGGTTTCACCCGGAATAGCCATTCCTACTGACTACGGTAAAGAAGAAACGGAAAAACTGCAGGCTGAAATGAGAGCCAGTTTCCAGGAAATGCGAAAAGCGCTGGAAGAGGGCAAAAAGAAAAATTTAAAAGAGGCCGACCTGAAAAAGATTCAGGCTCAATTCCAGGAAAAAAATAAACCGCTGATGGCCAAGATCCAGGCAATCCGGGAAAAATATAAACACCTGGAGGACAAAGTTGGTGCTTTTGAAGGAGCCGGTTATGCTGCTAAAGGCCTCTATCGCCCCCAGATGTACTGCGTGATGATTTCCAGTCCGAAGAATGAATTCTGCCAGGTCTGCCAGCGAGCCATCCAGCAGATGATTGATTACTACTCTAAATAATTATGGTTCCAGCCGGTAAGGCTAAATAAACGGGGAAGAAGACCGGTAGATAAGGCTGGTTAACCAAAAAAGGCAGACAGGTCTTGACAAAGTCTTATAATGAGTATAATTTTATAATTAATCTAATATTGTAATGGTTATAAAAATGAGAGCTCAAATCAAATTAAGAGAAAAACCAGATAAGCCCTGGAGCCTGGATGAAATCAGTCAATTCCTCAGCCAGCAGGGCATCCGTCCTTCTTTTCACCGGCTAAAAATTTTTGAATATTTGATTAATGAGCGTACCCACCCCACCGCCGATGAGATTTATGAAGTTCTGCGGAAAGACATCCCGGCCATTTCCCGGGCCACCGTTTACAACACCTTGAGGCTTTTTCTGGAGAAAAAGATCATTCAGCCGGTCAACCTGGAAAAGAATGAAGCCCGTTATGATGCCACTCTCACCTGGCATGGACATTTTAAGTGCCTCGGCTGCGGCCAGGTCTATGATGTCGGAATAGAAAGCCTCAAGCTTAGCGGGCTGGACAATTATCAAGTCCTGGAAAAACATCTCGACCTGAAGGGTCTCTGTCCTTCTTGCCGGGAGAGAAATAAATTTAAGGAACAGGAGGGAATAAATGGCTAAAAAGTATGGTATCTACAAATGTCTGAAGTGCGGAAATATTGTTGAGGTACTGCACGAAGGAATGGGGACCTTAGTCTGCTGCGGCGAAGAGATGGCCTGGATGGAACCTAAAACTGCCGATACTGCTCAGGAAAAGCATGTGCCCTATATCGAAAAAGTAGCCGGCGGTTATCTGGTCAAAATCGGCCAGACGGTAGCTCATCCGATGGAAGAGAAGCACTATATCGAATGGATTGAACTTATTGCTGATGGTCAGGTTTACCGCCAGGAACTCAAGCCAGGGGATAAGCCTGAAGCTTTCTTTCCCATCACCGCCGCTAAGGTTTGGGCTCGTGAATACTGCAATATTCACCTGCTGTGGGAAAACAGAAATTAGTTAAGCTGGAACCGGCTCAACCGATAAAGTAAAAAAAGTTTGGTTAACGGCCCCGAAGTCTCAGGGCCAGAAAGAGTTTGATGTTTTTATTCAGGCTTAAATTAAGCAGGAGGTAAATAAATGGAAAACAATGAAACTAAAGGTTTCCCGTTAATCGGTGACAAATTGCCTGAGATGGCTGTCCAGACCACTCAGGGGATTAAAAAGCTCCCCCATGATTATGCGGGGAAATGGCTGGTGCTATTCAGCCATCCGGCTGATTTTACGCCTGTCTGCACCACTGAATTTGTTTCCTTCGCCAAGAACTATGATAAGTTCAAAAAACTTAATGCTGAGCTCCTCGGCCTGTCAATTGATCAGGTTTTCAGCCACATCAAATGGATTGAGTGGATTGAAAATGAACTTAAAGTGGAAATCCCCTTCCCGATTATAGCTGATGACCAGGGCCGGGTAGCTGCCCGCCTGGGCATGATTCATCCCGGAGGCGGAACGAAAACAGTCAGAGCGGTCTTCATAGTTGACCCCGAAAGCATAATCAGGCTTATTCTCTTTTATCCGGCTGAAGTCGGCCGTAATATGTCAGAAATTCTCAGAATCCTTGAAGCCTTCCAGATTTCCGATAAATACGATGTCTCCCTCCCGGCCAACTGGCCAGATAACGAACTGATTAAAGATCACGGCATTATCCCTGCTCCGACTGATGTTAAAGGTGCTAAGGAGCGCAAAAATCAGAATGATTGTTTTGATTGGTGGTTCTGCCATAAAAAGGTGTGATTAAGGGCAAAAGACTTAAGAAGAGGGGGCGGTTTACCGCCCCCTTTTTTTGTCTTCCCGAGTCCACTTAGTAACTTTAAATAGCTGGCTAACTCTGTTCAGATGCAATATTTTACTATTGTAATAAATATAGATATATAATCAGAAATAGGAAAGGAGGAAACAAGATGACTAAATCAATGGCTACCAGGTTGACAGTCTTGCTTTTAGTTTCCTGGCTGCTGATGCCCCTGTTCCTCAATGCTCAGAATCCAAAGACCATTAAACTCAATGAGCCCAATAAAAAACGCGGCCTGTCGGTGATGGAAGCTCTGGCGGTAAGAGCCTCAGCTACCGAGTGGAGCACTCAGGATTTAAGTGCTCAGGATCTGTCCGACCTGCTATGGGCAGCCAATGGAATTAACCGCCCCGATAGCGGCAAAAAGACAGCTCCTTCGGCCATGAACGCTCAGGATGTTGATATCTATGTCTTCCTGAAAGATGGAGCCTATCTCTATGAGGCGAAAACTCACAGCCTGATCGAAGTCGTTAGTGGGGATCAACGGTCGTTATTCTTCCAGCCAAGACCGCCGCGGCCAGCCGGCGCCGGACAACCTGGAGACAAGCCGCCGGTGCCGGGCCAACCAGGCCAGCAGCCGCCAAAACCGGGCGAGCGTGGACAGCAACCGCCAACACCACCAGCCGGTGCTCCCCGTCCGCAGCAACAGATGACCATGGCCCCAGTCGTTCTCCTCTTAGTTTCTGATATCTCCAGATTCAGGGGAGGCAGCGACGAGATGAAAAAGGAATGGGCAGCTCTTGATACCGGTATCGTTTCCCAGAATATTTCTATTTTTTGTGCCGGCGTTGGACTCGGAACCAGACCGAGATCTGGCATGGATAAAGATAAGCTCAAGGAGTTACTCAAACTCAAAGATACCCAGCTTTTACTCCTCAACCACCCGGTCAGCTACAAAAAACAATAACCGCCCCCTGAACTCTTTATATTTTTGGCCAGGTCCAAAAGCCTGCTTATATCTCTTAAAATTTTTTATTGACTCAAACTGATATCTAATATACTTTATTTATTAGTTATTTTTTAGACCTTCAGGAGGTGTCACGATGGCAAAGGATCAAGCTCCTGTCCGGAGAAGAGCTTTATCAACCGGTTTCTGGCTGATACTTATCCTTGTTTTGATAGTGATGGGCCTTTTATTGATTATCAGCAGCCGGGCCAAATCACCGGCTCCCTCAGGTCTCATATCCTTTCCGCCGCCAATTGATCCTCAGAAAATTCAGGATCAGGACGGGATGACCTGGGCTGATTACCGGCCTCTCCCAGGCCAGAACTGGGCTGACCCATCGCTCAAACCGGAACGGGGTTTCAAGTTAGCCGTCGTGGCAGTTGACTTTCCAGATCAACCCTTCGTCATGACCAGACCAAAAGGCTCTGATCCCTTCGGCAACCCCCAGGTTGACCCGATAGCCAGGGAAAAGGTGCCTCAATTTTTTGCTGATTTTTTTACCAAATCGCTTTCTGTTAACCACGGACTTGATATTCATCATTACTGGATGTGGCAATCGCGGGGAAAATTCGGGCTGACTCAGGTTGATACTTTCGGTCCCTTCGAGATGCCAAAACCACACTGGTGGTATGGTCTTAATGAGCACCGTCAGAACAAATCAACTCCTGACGGCAGTCTGGCTGCCGGGCGCCTGGAGAAAGATTGCGACGAACTCTGGATAAAAGACGCCGGCCAGGATATCAGGAAAAATTACGATGCCATCTTGCGGATTTATGCTGGCTATGATGAAACCGGCGTCTGGATGGAATTTGGCCAGATGAAATTTAAGAGCAAAGATGACATTCCACCGGAATGGGGCAACCCCAATCCGGATATGCCCCGCTGGGTTCCAACCCGGTATGTCGAGTGGACCAGCTGGTTGGCCGGTTCGCAGCAATGGGGCTTGTCATCCATGCGCCAGGGAGAGAACTCAGGCACCATCGCCCATGAACTGGGGCATTTCGCCTTTGACCTGCCTGATCTCAATAACAATCCCTACGTCCAGCCCTACCGGCGGGCAGCCGTCGGCCCCTGGGACTTGATGGACAGAGCCTGTTTCAATGGCCCGGGCGGTCCGCATCAGAGATGGGTTGTTCCACCCATCGCCGGAGCAGCTGGACCGGCTGGACTGATGGTCAGAGACAGAATGGCCTGCGGCTTCATTGCTGATGGCCAGCTGCTCACCCTGAGCCGGGAAGGGCTGGCTAAATCGGGCCTGGTGGTGGCTGAAGTCACGGCGCGGGAAGTTGACCCGCTACCCGGAGCTTTCACCGGAATAAATATCCGGCTCGACGGTTCTGAACCTGGTGACCGGACACCAGTCGATGACCCGGCCACCAATCCCCTCTCTTCCGGGATTCCTGATTATAATTTTTATTCCTTAGAAGTTGTCCAGCGAGTCGGCTTTGATTCTTTCTGCCCGGACAGCGGGGTCCTTCTCTCCAAAAATAAAGATAAGCTCTGGGGCCGTAACGGCGGACCCAATGCCTTCGATAGCTATATCTGGGTAATAGATGCTCACCCGGAAGATACAAATATGGTTGATTACGTCAGCCCAACTGGCGAAAAAGTCATGAGGACCATCGCCGATTACCGGCAGCTCAATGATGCCCTTTTTCACGCCGGACTTAATTCGGGCAGCCAGTTCGAGTACCGCGATGAGGCCAACCGGCTTCATTTCTATGTGGTCAATTTGAACCAGAACCAGGATGGGATTCTGACCTACACACTGGCTGTTCGTTCACTCGATGGCTCCGGGTCGCAGACAAGAGGCCTGGAACTCACTTCTCCTGAACCGAAACTTAGAGTCCAAAACGGGCTTATCCCGGTAACTTTTGAGCTTAAAAACACCGGGCTGGCCGCCGAAGTTGATCCAGAGCTCCATCCCTCAGATGTCTCTGGTCACCTCAACTATGACCTTTACAGGCTGGAAGTGTCCATTAGCGGGCAGGGCTGGCAGGTTCAATTACCCAATGCCTTAGCTGCGGTTAAATTCGGCGAAACTTCAAAGATAACAGTTTATGTTTTGCCACCCGGCAGTGGTGACCGCCAGGCTACTTTAGTTCTGAAGGCCACTTCTGAGAGCCAGCCTGATAAGACAGCTCAGGCAACAGTCAATCTCAGTCTTTAAAAGCAAAGGCAGCTCACAGGTGACTTGAGATTGTGAGCCGGGTTCAGTCTGCCCGTGGAAGGGCGGGCTGAGCCCGAAGTCCGGTTATTTTTGAGCGGATTTTCTCTTTTACCAACGGATCAATCTCTCTCTGGTCTTAGCTGAGGCCAGCCTGCCTACCCCCTTTTGACATAACTTAAGGTATCATTTATACTTAACTAACATATTGCCTTCCCCGGGCACTGTCCTTTGAACCCGGGAACAGGCTAAAGCTAACCAGAAATAAAGAGAAATTTTGAGGTTTTTGATTAAGGATAAGACCGCCGGGCAGCGGCTCACAGGCTAATGGAAGACAACAAGAACAACAATAAGAGCAATAATAAGAAGAAATTAGCCAGAATAATTCTAACTGCCTTTGGTTTTTTACTTCTGGCTATTCTTATCTGGCGGGCCGGGCCCAAGGTCGTCTGGGAGAATATTGTCCAGGCAGGCTATTACCTGCCCTTGGTCTGTTTAACCGCCCTTTTCTGGATGTTCCTCCAGGCCATAGCCTGGTCCATCATCCAGGGCGCCTTTCAAAAAGTCCCGATTATGACCCTTTTCCGGGCAAAAATCATTGCTGACGGGCTCGGGACTCTTGTGCCGGTGGCTGCCAACATTGGCGGAGAAGCCGCCCGGGCAGTGATTATCAAGGAACATTCTCCACTCAATGAAGGTATTCCCGGAGTCGTTTTCGATAAAACCATTGAATATTTAGCTTCCTTAGCTTACTTAGCAGCCGGGCTTTTTCTGTCTCTAATTTACCTTAAAATTCCTCAAAAGCTGAAGATTTCATCCTTGGTGGCTCTGTCGGTTATTTTCATTGCCCTGGTGGTCATGGTCATCCTGCAATTTAAAGGGGTTTACTCCATTATCGGCCGCATAGCCAGAATTTCTCGCCGGAGCCGCCGCTGGTTTGAAGAAAAAGAAAGCAGCCTGAGAGATTTTGACCGGAATATGCGCCTGATGTTCAGCCATTCCAAAACAGGTTTACTCATCGCTTTCCTTCTTCATTTTACCGCCCGTTGCCTGGGAGCTGTGGAAATCTACATCATAATCAGAGCTATGGGCTGGCCGGCCAGCCTGGTTAAGGTCGTTTTTATTTCGGTCTTTACAGTCATTATCAACACTGCCTTTTTCATCATCCCGGGCCAGTGGGGTGCCGCAGAAGGCGGCAGTTTGCTGGCCGCGGCCACCGTCGGTTATCCGCCGACCATCGGGCTCAGTGTCGGGCTGATCAGGCGGGTCCGTAAAATTATCTTTGCTGTTCTGACCGTGATTTTGACCGCAGCCGGTAAGCATAAAGAAAAAGAAAAATTAGCTACGGAGAATGTCAATGGTAGATAAGGCCGTTATCCTGCTCCGCCCCGGATCAGGTAAAAATATTTTAGGATTACCGCTTCTTTTAAGAGCTATTCTGGCCGGACGCCAGGCTGGCGTCAAAACTTTTTATCTAATCGGACCTGGAAAAGAGGCGGAACCCGCTCTGGTTGAATCAATAAAAAATGACCGGCGGATTTTATCTTCTCCGCTTGATTTACACTACCTCCAGGCTGAAGCTTTCTCCTCGCCAGGGAATCCAGCGGCCCAGGAATTATTCAATTCGCCGGAGGGATTTCTGGTCTTCGAAGGTGATACAGTTTTTGATCCAGCTCTTCTTGACGAAGCCAGACTCCATGAGCCTCAGAGGCAGGAAATAATAATTTTTAAAGTCAGTCCAGATACTGCCCCTGATCCAAATCCAAACTGGACAGGACTGGGAGTTATCCCTGGTAATTTGCTGCCCGGGCTTCTCGGCCGTCTCTGTTCGGATAACGATCAAGGCTCTGAGCTATTGGCTGCCCTTCCTTTGACAGCAGCCGTTAACCACTCGACGCTTTCCCCCGGACATTTTCTCCTCAGAGTAAATTCCAGGGAGTCGGAAAAAAAGGCTGAAAAAGTCTTGCTGTCCACTGCCCGCAAACCTCAGGATGGCTTTATCGCCCGGCACTTCAACCGGCATGTTTCCCTTTTTCTCAGTCAGAGGCTGATCAAGCTCCGGGTCAGTCCGAGTCTGCTGTCTTTCCTAAATTTTCTCATTGGCCTGGTCGGGGCCTGGCTGGCTGCCCTGGGCCGCGGCTACTGGACTTTTTTCTTAGCCGGTTTATGCTTTGAGCTGGCCAGCATTTTCGATGGCTGTGATGGCGAAGTCGCCCGCCTGACTTACAATACCTCGGACCGGGGGGCTTTTTCTGATGTTCTGCTGGATGCCTCCAGCTACATTATTTTCTTTAGTGGCCTGGCTCTCGGGCTTTACCGTTACAAGCAGGACAGTAATTACCTGACCTTGATGATCATCTTCCTTCTCTCAGCGGCCTGGTATTATTATAATCTGGCCCGTTATAGCCGGAGCTCAGGAATCGGTAAAAAGATATTCTTAGTGGCCAAGGAGATAGAGTCAAGACCTGAAAAGGAAAAGAAGCTGAGCCTGGTGGACAAAATAGCTGCTAAAGTGGCTTTTGCCGTCCGGCGTGATTTTTTTGCGACCGCAGTTTTCGTTCTCTTAGCTCTGGGACAGGCTCCGGTCGTTATTTATCTCATCTGTTCCGGCTCGCTGGCTGAGTCCATTTATTTCCATTTTTATGTCCAGAAAAAACTGGTCAGCCAGTCAGCCGAAATAAATTAAATTGCCAGCCAGTCCAGAATTATGTTAATTATGAAGACTGTTTAAGCCAATGAAAATACTTCATGTTCTGACTTCTTTTGAGCCGGCCTGGGCGGTGGGTGGTTCTATCACCGCTCACAGCAATCTCTGCCATGCTTTGCAGCGACTGGGCCATGAGGTAACGGTTTATGCCAGTAACGCTGACGGGCTCGGCGGCCAGCTGGCTGTCCCCCTCAAACAGCCGGTTGATTTAGATGGGCTCAAGGTCTGGTATTTCCCCTATGAACTGGGGCGAGTCCGGGCTTTTTACTCCAGGAGTCTTCTCCATCACCTCAAAGAGACCGCCTCTGATTTTGAGGTCATTCATTTAGCCGGTCTGTGGCAATATCTGTGCGTGGCCGCTTCGTCAATCGTGAAAAAACAGGGCCTTCCTTCTATTATCACCCCTCATTCGAGTTTGATGGCTGCTTCCTTTTATGGCGTTGGGTCGCTCCGGACCAAAAAGTTTTACTGGAATTTATTCGGTAAAAAAGCCATCAAAAACGCTACCGCCGTTCATTTTCTAAGCGAGGGAGAACGCCAGGATTCAGAGGCTTTTACCCGAGGCGAGGCCAGTTTTATAGTTCCTAATGGCATTTTCACTGACCGTTATGAGAGAATGGAGAACCTCCGGGTCGAGCTCAGAAAGAAGTTAAACCTTCCTGAGAAGGCCTTGGTTCTGCTCTTTCTGGGCAGGCTTCATCCCAAAAAACAAATTGATTTAATAATCAAGGCTCTGCCGGCCGTTTTAAAACAGAGACCGGATGTTTTTCTCTTGCTGGTTGGTCCGCCTGGCAAGGAAGAATATGTCAATAATTTGAAAAATCTGGCGGCCAGTCTCGGCTTAGAAAAACAGGTTATCTGGGCCGGTCTTATTGATCACCACGAGACGCCCGCCTTTTATTCAGCCTCCGATCTCATGGTTTTACCCAGCTTGGCCGAAGGAGTCAGTATGGCCCTGACCGAAGCGATGGCGGCTTCCCTGCCTCTTCTTATCACCAACCGGGTCGCTAATTGGGTAGAGATAGAGCAGGACGGAGCAGGATTGGTGGTCGAACCGGTGGCCTCCGAGGTAGAAAAAGCTCTGGTCAGGCTGGCCACTGACCCGACTCTTCTGGCCACACTGTCCAGACAGGCTAAAGAATCAGCCAGAAAACGATACGACATTAGCCAGGTTGCACCTCTTATGCTCAGGGCATATCAGGATGTAATCACCGGAGAAAGAAGTCCCGAGCTTAACTGGCAGCAAAGAAGCTGAGATCAGCCGTCTCACCGCCTGTTAACCGGCCTGCTAAAATATAGCGACCGTTTTTTAGATTAATTACTTAAGGTTCAATTCTGGTGCCCAAAACCTCCAGGAACTTCCGCATCCATTCCGGATGTCCAGGCCAGGCCGCAGCTGTCACCAGATTGCCGTCCACATGAGCGTTGGACAGACTGTCGTTTAGCTCTCCCCACTTAGCGCCGGCTCTGATCACATCCGGTTTTAAGGCTGGATAAGCGGTGCAAAGTTTACCTTTAAGGACATCAGCCGCCACCAGAACCTGCGGGCCATGGCAGATGGCTGCCAGTGGCTTGTTGTGTTCAGCAAAATACCTGACGATGGAAATTACTTTCTCATTTAAACGGATATACTCCGGGGCCCGTCCGCCGGGGATGACCAGCGCATCATAGTTTTTGGGGTCAACGTCATCAAAGGTTGCGGTCAGGAGAAAATTATGACCTGGCTTTTCACTGTAGGTTTGATCGCCGACAAAATCATGAACAGCAGTTTTCACCGTCTCGCCTTTTTTCTTGCCAGGACAGACGGCATCAACCTGATGGCCGACCATGGTCAGCATCTGAAAAGGAACCATGGCCTCATAATCCTCGACATAATCTCCAACCAGCATTAGAATCTTTTTGACACTCATTTCAAACCTCCTTCTCCTTATTGTATTTATTCTCAGATTATCAATTTTGATCGAATCAGGCAACCACACTCTCTATGATCATGACGTGAATTGAGGTTAAAGCCTTACAATTTTAAAAATTTCAAATGAAAGACTTTTAGGAACTTTCAAAAATAAAGCTGGAGTTGTCGGCACCTGGCTTCAAAGGGTCAGAGTTTGTCAGGGCAAATACGGGAGCCATGATTGCCAGTAAGTTTTTCAGAAAAGCAAGACACCGGGGTCGCTTCAATTTTTGGCGCTGGCTTGAAGAAAAATTTAATGGTGGAGCTGACCGGGCTCGAACCGGCGACCCCGTGACTGCCAGTCACGTACTCTCCCAACTGAGCTACAGCCCCACCGGGTAGTTTTATAATACCGAAAACCCTTTCTTCCGTCAAGGAAACAGGGGACACAATCTATATTTCCTATTTTCCCAGACGATTTTTTTGCTCTTTTTCTTTCTGATTGAGAGTTTTGAATATTACTTCCGTGAATGACGGTTAAGTCGTGGCTGGTCTTCCATCTTGCCGGCCAGAGAACCTACCCTAAATTATATTGCCTCCTAATTTGTTTCATTACATAAATATTTAGGTTGACAAAAAAACCACCAGAAATAAGATATATTTTCTTAAGGTTTTTGATTCCAAGGAACGATCTGATTGAAGTGCTCGATGCGAAACCCAGAAAATAAATGACCTGTTTGTTTTTGTCTATAAAATCTCACACCCTCTGGAGGAAGGAGGCCCATGAATAAATCTCTAAAAAAAAGGCAGTCTGTTTTTATCCGGGCTCTGGCACCCACTCTGCTGGGCCTGGTGTTGATAGCCAGCTTATTTTTTCCCCTTTCTGCCCGCGCAGCAGTAAGCCCGGAAGTTAAACCGGCCTATGCTCTGGTTAACTGCCGGATATTCCCGGTGGCTCAACCAGTTATAGAAAAAGGAACAATCGTTGTCCGCGATGGCCTGATTGAAGCTGTCGGCCCGGCCGCCAAAGTTCAAGTTCCAGAAGACGCCGAAGTCATCGAAGCCAGCGGCTTAACCGCTTATCCCGGTTTGATTTCTGCTCACACCAATCTTTTCCTGGAAACGAAAGAACAGGCCCAACCGCCAGGCACACCTGAAGACTATTTAGCCGCCTACACTCAGCCCGCCGAACCGAAAGAATTGCCCTGGCTCAAAATCATAGAAAAGCTTAAGCCAAAAAAAGAGACGGCCGAAGCCTATCGTAAAACCGGAATAACCACAGTAGTCGTTGCTCCCAACGAAGGGATTTTTCAGGGACAAAGTGTCATTCTTAATTTAAATGGCGATGAGATAAACGACATGGTCCTCACCCAGCCCTGGGCTCTCCATATCAACTTTACGACGGAAAGAAGGGTCTATCCTTCCAGTCCGATGGGAACCTTAGCCTTTATCAGGCAAAAGTTTTACGATACGCAGCATTACAGCCAGTATCTTCAAAAATACCGTCAGTCGCCCCAACTCTTAAGGCGGCCCGAATATGACCCCTTTCTTGAAGCCCTTCTCCCTTATGTAGTCGATAAAAAGACGATCGTCTTCCAGTGCAATAATCTGGAAGAAATAAAACGCGCTCTGAAGATCATTAAAGAATTCCAGTTAAAAGCCGTCCTCACTGGCTGTAACGAAGCCTGGCGGGTCAGTCAGGATCTGAAGTCAGCCTCCAGTCTTCCGCTGCTGGTGACCCTCGACTTTCGCCCGCCCAACAGCAGTGTTTATGCCCAGGAAGGTCAGGCTGCCCGGGATAAAGCCGAAAAGGAAATTTATCCAGCCAATGCCTCTAATCTGGCTAAAGAAAAAATTAATTTCTCACTCACCAGCTTTGGCCTGAGCGAATCGAATTTTATAAAAAATCTCAGGTTAGCCATTCAGGCCGGCCTGCCCGCCGACCAGGCTCTCCGTTCGCTGACCATCGAGCCAGCCCGCACCCTTGGCCTGGAGAAACAACTTGGCTCTCTTGAACCGGGTAAAATCGCCAACCTGATTCTGACCAAAGGCGAACTATTCGATGAAAAAACTAAGGTAGTTAAAGTCATGGTTGATGGAACCCTATTCAGCTATGAGGAGAAAAGCCAATGACTGAAAAACTAAACAAGACCGGCTTGATTATATCTTTATCCTTTCTAATTCTCTTTCTATCTTCAGCTACCTGGCTTTTAGCCGGTGGCGCTTTACTGATCAAGAACGCTACTATCCTGACGGTCACTGGAGATGTTATTCCCCGGGGTGACGTGCTGATCGCCAATGGCCTGATAAAACAAATCGGCCAGAATCTCGCCGCTCCAGCCGGAGTCAGAATTATTGAAGCTAACGGCAAATACCTGATGCCGGGCATCATTGATACTCATACTCACATTGCTCTTTCCGGTACAAATGAAGGCACCGATGCCGTCACACCGGAAGTGACCATGGCTGAGGTGGTCAATGCCGATGATACTTCGATTTTCACTGCTCTCTCCGGCGGCGTGACCATGGTTCATACCATGCATGGAAGCGCCAACGTCATCGGCGGGACCAACGTTGTCCTGAAGCTTAAATGGGGCAAACCTTCTGAACAACTGATCGTCAAAGAAGCCTACCCGACTCTTAAGTTTGCTCTGGGTGAAAATGTCAAACAGTCAAGTGGCACGCTTCTCCCCGGACGTCCTCAACGCTATCCAGCTACCCGGATGGGTGCCAATGCTCTCATCAGGAGCGAGTTACTGCAGGCGCGAGAATATATGGCAGCCTGGGACCGCTATGAGCAGCTTAAAAAATCTAAAAACCTGCCGGCCAATCTTCTCCCCCCAAGAAAAGACCTCAGGCTGGAGACCCTGGCCGATCTTCTTCGCGGCAAGCTCATCGCTCGCTGCCATGGCTATGTCGCCACCGAAATGCTGGAGTTTTTGAATCTCTCCAGAGAATTCGGCTTTAAAATAGGAGCTTTTGAGCATGCCTGGGAAGCTTACAAAATAACCGATGAGCTAAAAGCTGCCGGCGTGGGCATCTCAGTTTTTATTGATAGCTGGGCCTACAAAATGGAAGCAGCCGAAGGCATAGCCTACAACGCCGCCTATTGCACTAAAAAAGGCCTTCTGGTTTCGATTAATTCCGACAGCGGCGAAAGAATAAGAAGGCTGTTTAATGAAGCCGGCAAAGCGGTCAAGTATGGCTTGACCCGGGATGAAGCTCTGAAGCTAATTACCATCAATGCCGCCAAACAGCTCGGCGTTGACCGCCTGGTTGGAAGCATTGAGGTTGGCAAACAGGCTGACCTGGCTCTTTTCAGCCAGCATCCGATGAGTGCTTATACCCGCTGTGAGATGACCATTATCGAGGGCGAAGTTTACTTCGACCGTGAGGCGCTTCTCAAAGAAAGAGCCGCCGCTTCCACCAAAAAAGGAGACCTGTCATGAAGCTAACCACCACAACAGCTCAAATCACGCTAAAAAATAAAAGCCGGCTTTTCTTAGCAACAGCCCTGCTCGGCCTGACCTTGCTGACTCCCTATTTTACGCTGGCTCAACAACCAGCTGCTCAGGCTCAAAAGGACTCAGAGATTATAGCCATAGTTGGAGCCAGAATAGTTCCGGTCACCGGCCCGGTTATTGAATCAGGCTCGATTCTGATTAAAGACGGCCGGATCGTCGACCTCGGAGCTAAGGTTTCCATCCCGGCTGGAGCGAAGGTCATTGAAGCTACAGGGCTCACTGCTTATCCCGGGATGATTGACAGCTATTCCTGGCTCGGCCTGGAAGAAATTAGCGGCGTCCGGGCAACGGTTGATAACCGCGAAACCGGACGGATTAATCCCCAGGTCAAAGCCATCGAAGCTCTCCGTTATGATTCCATGCACATTCCAATTGCCAGGGCCAATGGCATTGTGGCGGCAGTGGTGGCCCCCTCTGGCGGCTTGATCTCCGGTCAAAGCGCCTTAGTCAAACTGGATGGCTGGACCAACCGGGAAATGGCCGTCAAAGAATCGCTGGCCATGATGATTGAACTTCCAGGCATCAGACGGGGCCGCGGCGATTTTTCTGGCTTCGGACGGCAGCAACCTCAGGTCACAACTGAGAAAACTCTCGATGAGCTGCGGCAAATTTTCGGGAAAGCCCGGATGTATGAAAAAAGAAGAGAAGCAGCCCATAAAAACCTCCTTCTCCCGCCGCCAGATTTTGATGAGGCCAGCCAGTCTCTGCTGCCGGTGGTTAAAGGTGAATTGCCAGTGATCTTCTCGGTTCATGCTGATAAAGATATCCTCCAGACAATCAAATTTGTTCAGGAAGAAAAGATAAAAGCTATTTTCTATGGAGTTGAACAGGGTTTTAAAGTTGCCAAAGAAATCAAAGAAGCTGGTATTCCCTGCCTTATCGGTTCTCTCTACAGCCTGCCTCCGGTCTGGGAAGATGGCTACGATGCCCTTTTCATAAATCCAGTCATTCTCAATCAGGCTGGAGTAAAAATTGCTTTTTCCTCCTCAAGTGCCAGTGCCGCCAAAGACCTCCCTTATCAGGCCGCCAAAGCAGTAGCTTTTGGGCTTAAGCCGGAAGAAGCTTTAAAGGCCGTGACCATTTATCCGGCCGAAATCTTTGGCGTGGACAAATTGATGGGCAGCCTGGAGCGAGGCAAACTGGCTAATCTTGTTCTGGCCGACGGAGATCTGCTTGAACTCGGGACAAAAATTCTAAAAGTTTTTATTGAAGGCAGAGAAGTTTCACTTGAAAACCGCTACACCGAGCTTCTCCAGAAATTTGA
>JAGOPD010000007.1 GCA_017992175.1 Candidatus Saccharicenans sp. | reverse complement strand
ACTGTATTCTTAAGAAGAATGTAGGCTTCCTTATCGTCTTCTCCAGATGACGAAGCTTTCTTAGGTTCAAAGGCCGCAGCTTCGACTATATCCTCGGTAGTGGGGACAGAGACGTCCCGGGGCTTGGCAGCTGGCCTACGTAACTTATGTCGCTCAATTAAAAAGGTACCAAGCGGCCCGCCAACTAATCCACCGCTAATGATTCCGAACATGGCCGCCGCCACCGCAATGGTGGCTGCTCCCGTCACCCCAGCTTTTTCAAAAAGAGGGGCAAAGGCCAAGCCCGTAGCCGGACCTCCGGTCATAGTTACCGAACCTGCCAGGACTCCGAACAGCGGCTTTAAACCCAGCAGGACAGCCAGACCTGCACCCAGGACATTCTGGAAGATGACGGCCACAGTGGCAATGATAAAAAAAAGCAGAACCTGAGGCCCGCCAACTTTGAGAAGCCGCAGACTGGCTCCAAAACCGATGGTGGTGAAGAAAGCGATCATCAGGGGATCTCTAAGCGTCGTATCAAAGGTGAACAGGGTAAGTCCATAATGCCGGGCGATGAGAGTGGCTAAAGCCACCAGCAAGCCCCCGACCACCGGCGCCGGAATGTTATACCGCGACAGAGGCTTGATCCAGCGGCATAGCCCATAGCCGACGAAAAGAATGATACCGGAGAAGGCCACTGTATCAATAAGGTTAAGATGCAACATGGTCTATCCTTTGTTTTAAACTGAGTCAGTCCTGGTCTGGCTCCGGCGTTTCCAGATTAGATAAGCAGGAATGCCGAGGGCAATCAGAGCCAGCCCGGCAAACGAGTTCCAAAAGGCCCGAAGAAGCGAATTGATGGTCAGAAAAATAGATGACAGAATAAAGAGGATCGGGGTAACTGGGTATCCCCACGTCTTATAGGAGCGTGGACGATCAGGAAATTTCCGGCGAAGTATCATAACGCCGAGGACGGTCAGCCCCATGAAGATCCAGAAACCGAAAATGACATATGAATAGAGTTGTTCAAAAGTGCCGCTCAGGCTGAGGAGGGAGGCCCAGATGGCCAGGACAATAATCGAAACATGTGGTGTCCGGTATTTGGAATGAACCCTGGCTACGGCCTTAAAGAAGATTCCGTCTTTAGCCATGGCGTAAAAAACTCTGGGTGCAGTCAGGAGATGACCATTTATGGTTCCGGTCATCGACAGCAGGATGATGAGGGTGATGATGGAAGCCCCGATAGGCCCGATAGCTGCTTCCATTACATCGGCGGCTATCCGGGTCGATTTAGCCATCCTGGCAGCCGGGAAAACATAGAGATAGGCAAGATTAGCCACTAAGTAAAGAAAAATAACCGACAGGGTTCCGATGAAGATCCCCAGAGGCAGATTTTTCTGTGGGTTCTTAATCTCCCCGGCGCAATAGGTACTTGTTTCCCACCCTTTATAGGCCCAGAGAGCTGAAACCAGGGCCACCCCAAAGGCGCCCAGCAGCCCGCCACTCACCGGGGCCGCATTCTCAGTGGAAAAGAAGTTAGTTGTCGACCCCTTAGCAAACAGGAAAACAACAACGCACATGCCAATCAAGGCGACAAACTTTATGCTGGTCAGGAAATTGGTCACCAGGGCACCCTTTTTGACACCGAGATAATTTACCGCAGCCAGAATAACGATGAGGGAGATGGCCACCACTTTGGTTTGAAGACCATTTATTTTTACGAAATACGGCAGATATTTCGAGGAGAATCCAACCGCCAGGGTGGCGATCGTACCGGCTTCAACGATCAGGAACAGAGTCCAGCCAAAGAGGAAAGCAATAAGTGACCCGTAGGCTTCGCGAAGATAGATATAGATCCCGCCGGCCTGAGAATACATGGCAGATAATTCGGCGATTGCCAGGGCACCAAAGAAGCTCAGGATACCTCCAATGATCCAGACGGCCAGCATCAGTTTCGGTGTTCCAACAGTTGCCGCAATGTTAGAAGGATTGATAAAAATACCAGAACCAATCATCGCCCCGATGACAATACCGATAATGCTGAACAGGCCCAGAACCCGTTGCAGCTCAGGCGTCTCCGGAGCGGCCGGGGGAACTGAAGTACTATTATTTTGCATCGGATTATTATAAGTACATTGTTAATAATTTGAAAGTAATTTCAGACAGATCAACTGGAATAAATTAATTGCTGAATTTTTTCCTTTAATGAGTATAATTTCTTTTAACCATAATAATTTTAAGTTGGAGGAAAGATGCTTAAAATAGTTAGACGCTGTCGAAAGAATCTCAAATCTTTATTAATTCTTCCCGGCTTGATCTTCTTCTGGCAGTTAGTTTCCCTGCCCCCCTTACTTCTCTCTCAGGACCGGCTGAAAACTTACCCCAATTATGACCGTTATGAGAAGTTAATGAAAGAGATGCGCGAGGTAGTTAAGCTCGGCTCTCTCCGGGTTACCTGGAAAGATGAAGGTCAGTCCCTGGAGTTTGTTCGCGATGGCCAGCAATGGCGCTACGACCTCAGGACAAGAAAATTGACTAAGATCGGCGAGGCCAAAGAACAGCCGCCAATGGCTTTCACCCGCCGGGCAGGAATGCCTGAGCGCGGCCGACAATTTGCCAGCGCCGAATCCCCTGATAAAAAATACAAAGCAGTCTATCATGACCGGAACCTCTATTTAGTTGACCAAACCACCAAGGAAGAAATGGCCATTACCACTGATGGTTCAGATAAGACCAGAGTTAAGTATGGCACTGCTTCCTGGGTTTATGGTGAAGAGCTTTATCAGACGACAGCCATGTGGTGGTCTCCTGATAGTCAGCAAATTGCTTTTTACCGTTTTGATGAAAAGGAAGTGCCTGATTATTACCTCCAGCTTGACCAGACCAAACTTTACAGCAAGATGGACATTGAACCTTACCCGAAACCAGGGCAGCCAAACCCAGTAGTTGATCTTCTGGTTTATGATTTGAAAAGCAAAAAGACAACCCAGATCGATGTGCGTCAGGGGCAGCCCTTTTCCAATGAAGTCATGGGACATTACGTTTATGGAATCAACTGGACCAAGGACGGCCGTGAAGTTCTTTTTTTCAGGACGAATCGCCGCCAGAATATAACCGAGCTGGCCGCCGCTGATCCCGCCACCGGTAAAACCAGGCTGGTGGTCAGGGAAGAATGGCCAACGGGCTGGGCCGAAAACTCCCCCTCTATCACCTGGCTTAAAGACGGGCGGCGTTTTATTCTGGTCTCAGAAAGAACCGGCTATCAAAATCTCTATCTTTATGATTTGAGTGGAAAACTGCTGACTACTTTGACCAGCCACCCATTTGAAGTCGGCAGCGTCCTGGCCGTCGATGAGAAAGCCGGTCTGGTTTATTATACCGCCAGAAGCGGCGATAATCCGATGAAACTTCAACTTCACCGGGTGACTCTCACCGGGAAAAATGACCGGCAGCTGACCGACCCGGCTTTTAACCATATGATTGATATGTCTCCTGACTGCAAATACTATGTTGATGTTGCTCAAACCCATGATATTCCGCCGGTGACCAGGCTCTACTCGGTCTCAGGTAAAATGATTGCCGAACTGGCCAAATCCGATTTGAGCCGGTTTGAAGCTCTCGGTTTGAAGAAAGCAGAGCTTTTTACCTTTAAAGCGGCTGACGGACAGACCGATTTATATGGATTGCTTCAATTCCCCTCTAATTTTGACCCTGCCCAAAAGTACCCCTTGCTGGTCAGTGTCTATGCCGGTCCAGCCACTAATGGGGCCCGCGAAACATTTAGTGTGCCAAGTCCAATTACCGAGTTCGGCTTCCTGGTGGCCAGCCTTGATTCCCGCAGTGTGGCCGGAGTAGGTAAAAAATCCCTTGATGCCATTTATTTGAAGCTCGGGACAGTTGAAATAGATGACCAGGCTGCCGGAGTCAAAGCTTTGAGCCAGAGGCCCTATGTTGATGGCAGCCGAGCAGGCATTTTTGGCACCTCTTATGGTGGTTATGCTTCTATCATGTCCATTTTGAGACACCCTGAAGTCTTTGCGGCCGCCAGTGCTTCTTCGCCAGTTACCGGCTGGGAGAACTACGATAACATCTATACCGAGCGCTATATGTGGCTTCCAGAGGAAAACAAGGAAGGCTATAAAAATGGCAGCGCCCTGACCTATGTCAATAACCTTAAGGGGCGGTTACTGATTTATTACGGGACAGCCGACAATAACGTTCATCCCAACAATGCCATGCAATTGATTCAAGCTCTCCAGAAGGCTGGCAAAAGCTTCGAAGTTCAAGTCGGGCCGGATCTGGGGCATACCAGCGTCCGCCAGGACCGGATGATGGAATTTTTCATTGAAAATTTAATCCTTAACAAGTAAGGAACGGACATAGATGGGGTCGGGCCGGCAAAATTGTTGGCCCGACCCCATTTCACGCCATTTCCCGACTGGCTGAGTTCCCTAAAATCACCCCTGAAATCACCCCCGGTGACCATTGTCTCTTGAGCCCCAGATTATTAATCTGCTATCAGGAGGCAAGGCGAACGGCTCTGAAGACCAGAGATATTAATCCGCTTGCATTTTGTTTAACAACTGGGTTAGAATTAGGCCAAAAGATGAGCGGGCAGCGAAAAACAGGGATAAAAAGGATGAAAAACAAAGGATTCACTTTTATTGAGATTATTGTCGTTCTGGGCATAATCGGGATAGCTGTGGCTGCTTCCTATCCAAGCATTTTAAATGTTCTGGAGGTTAGAGCTCTGGAAAGTTCAGCCCGGGAACTCCTGACTACTCTGGAAGCGGCCCGTTATACCGCTGTCAATGATAAAGTTAACTGTCGGGTGCGCTTTTTTGAAGAGAATGACCAGTGGCGATATATGGTTGAGGTCGAGCAGGCCAGCATCACCGGAGGAGCCTACACCTGGCAGCCGGCTCGCAAGTTTATCAAACAAACCCTCCCGCCGAAGTTTAATCCCCAGATAGGCCTTCCCAGTACAGATCAATCCATTGTCTTTTCTCCTTTAGGCCTGGTAGCCAATTATAATTTCACCACTCCTCAGAATTTTCAAATTATTTTAAAAAGCGATAAACTCAAAAACTTATCTCAGGATAATCAAAGAATAATTGTCATTTATGCCGGTGGCTCAATTGGTTATAAAAAGGCCAGGGGGTAAAGGAGCAGAGCCATGAAACGAATAGGTCTTGTTGGAGCGGCAGCCAAAAAAATCCAGTTAAAATCAAGGCTTAAATCTCTCCAGGGAAAAGATAATAAAAACGCCGGGGGCTTCACTCTGATCGAAGTGATTATCAGCCTGGCTCTGGTCACGGTGGTTTTTGTCAGTCTGGCCCAGCTTTTTACTCTCAGCATTATGCAGAATTTAAGGTCAAACGAAATCAGTAATGCCATCTTTCTGGCCCAACAGCAAATAGATTATCTAAGGACATTGACTTCGGATGAGTTAAATAACTTTCCTAATACTACTATCGGTGAAAGTAACGACGAAAGAATAGATATTAATGCCGATGGGACTATAGATTTCAGGAGACTTACTCAGGTCCAGCTATCAGCCTCTGTCACCTCTGGTTTTGATGTTATGATTATGGTTTTCCCTCCGGCTTATCAGAATACAGCCGCTAATCTCTTGATCGCCAATCCCGAAAAATATAAAGCCCGGGCTTATATTCATACTATTATTTCACGTTAGCTAAGTTTAATTGAGGCCTGAATGGCAGGTGGAAAATGAGTGAAAAATGCCAAAAGGAAAAATCAAATAAACAAAGGGATTTTAAATTTTCATTTTTAGACTCAAAAAGACACAAGAGCTTGTCCGGTTTTACCCTGATTGAACTCATTGTCTCTTCAGCCATCATGCTGGTGGTGATTGTTGGAGCCCTGGCTCTTTATTCCCGCAGCAACCAGATTTCGGTTGACCAGGAGCAGTATGCCGAGCTTCAGCACGATGTCCGCTCAGCCATGTACCTCATTTCCAGAGACCTGAGAATGGCAGGAATTGGCCTGCCACCGGAATTTGGTATGTATGCTTTAGAGGGTTTTAACAATGAAGACCAGGGGACTGAGGTTGATCCTGACCGCTTGATTATCCTGGGCAATATTGATGAACCGATGAACCTGAAAATCCAGCAATACCAGGGCAGCTCAGTAAATGTGGCTGTTTATGATGGAAGTTTTGAACAATATCCTTATCCTCCTGAATTCTATACAAATAGAATCGTTTTAATTTTGCCCAATCCCGCATCAACCTGCAGAACGGGGGAGATTAGACAACTAACTCATATTACCTGGAGCTCGGGCGGAACTAATGAAAAATTCAATATGTCACCTGGGCTGGCTCCCGGGATTGATCCGCCTGGAGGTTTGACAGTTGGTTCGACCTGTCAGCCTAATGATTTTGACGATGGCCTGATCATGTTTGTCAATGTGAAAGAGTTCTGGCTGGATACTTCTGGCCAGGCTGAGCTGAATGGTGAGGCTTTGACTGCCGGTATTAACGGTTATGTTGGCGAGCCAGGAGTTTTATATATGACCGACAATGGCATTCATTTGCCGATTGCCCAGAACATCGAAAACCTGCAGTTTGAATATAACGGAGACCTGAACGATGACAGCCTCCTGGATGGGTTCCAGTCCTGGTCTAATACCTGGACCTCCGACCAGATCACCCGTATCCGTCAGGTTAGAGTGATTATTGCCGGCCGGACCCCCAACCGGTTTGCCTCAGTTTCCGGCAAAGTGCCAGCTAATATCCATAATTACCGCCGGCCTAATATTTCAGATTCTGCAGGGAGTACCACTGACGATTTTCACCGGCGGTTTGTCCTGGAAACAACCGCCAATGTAAGAAACCTGAATATAAATATCTACAATTCGGGGCAAAGATGAATCAGAAAAAAGCAAATAAAAAAGGCATGGGTGGAAGGTTCCAGAAAAGTTCTTTGAGCCTTAGAGGCTGGTTATTCAGTCCAGCCGGCTCAGGTATGATGGTGGTTATTTTAGTTCTGGCTTTTATGCTGACAGTCGGGGTAGCCGTCCTGGCCGTGACCACTTCCGGTCCAAAGGTTTCAGCCAGCATGCGCTACCAGGAAGAAGCGTTTAATGCGGCCGAAGCTGGTTTTGATGCAGCCAGAATGAGCATAGATGATTTTTTTGGGAATGGCCAGTGGACAAACTTTACTTCTCATTATCTGTCCGGGCTCACCGCTAACGGGATAGAGATGCCGTTTATTGGGGGCAATCTGGAAACTCCGAACCCCGGTTATTTCCGGCGGCTTACTGATGAACAAATCCTGAATCTCATAGATAATAACCATGACGGCATTCCAGACAGTGCTGCCCAGGGTCAATTAGTCTTCTTTGAACAGCCTTTTGTTTACGGGCAGGACGGAACACTTGATCAGCGTTACCGTTATACCGTCTTTCTGATTGATGATGAAGCCGGCACCGGTGCTGCCACTGATCCAACTGATACTCTTATGGTCTGCATAGGTGTGGTCAGATCGGGCCAGGCCGTGTCCAACCGGATACTGGCTACCTGCCGTCTCGAAATAGAAATAGAGATGCCACAAAGCGGAACTACCCCTTAACCAGAAGAATCTATTTATTGATAAATCAATAAATAAAAGAATGAATGTCTTAAGGAATGAAGCGAGGGCCAAATGAAAATTAAAAAAAACCTGGCAGCAGGATTTATTATTTCCTTCATCGCTTTAGGGCTACTGGTTCTAAAATTTACCGGTCAGGAACAACAGCCCTGTATTGAATATACCAATTCTTTCAGTGAGAATTTCCACACAGCTGACTTCAAAGATAATAAGAAATGCTCGGTGGCTAACTGGCCAAGCGGTCCGGTCCAGTTGAACTATCTTGGTGGAAATTTCGAAGTGACCTCGCCGGCCGGTATGGGCGCCAGAATGTATGTTGTAGCTGCAGGGGACTTTGACGGCAACGGCAGTCCTGATCTGGTGGGACTTGACTATAATACTTTTGAACTCAAGATGGTCTGGAACCGCTATAGCGATGCTAACTTTGACGGAGTGGATGATGACAACATCATTTTTCAAGTTGATAACTCAAGAATTTTCGATACCGGCTTAACATGTGGCCCGGCTTCAATTACGGTCGGCGACTATAACAAAGATGGCCTGCTGGATTTCTTTTTCTATAAAAATGGTAACGATACATTTACACACAACAATTTTGTAGCTTGCATGTATATAAATCAGGGGACAGCCAATAATCCCGTATTTTATGGTCGGAATGATTCAAGAAATGTGAATTTCACCAATGCGTTCACGACTGCTGGCATTTACTGTAACTGGGCCGCGAACCATTTGGATAGCGTAGATATCGATAAGGATGGTGACGAGGATATTCTGGTTGCCAGCCAGGATAAGATATTTTTGCTCAAGAATCCCGGAGTAACTGACTGGCATGACATCTCTAAATGGAATGTCGAAGAGCTCAAATATGATCGGCGAACTGGATACTCTGCCCCTACCCCCGACGGCTATGAAAACAGAGGAACCTCAGCTGTCTCTTCAGGAGACTTTGACCTGGATGGGGATATTGATGTGGTGGCTGGTTCAGTTAACGATTGGCCCTACCTTGCTTATTACTTGAATGATGGTGCTGGCAATTTTAGTTTCAGCGAAATTCCTATTCCTATCGCTAATGTTACCGGAACTGTAGCATTAACTGTAACCGACTTCAAGAAAGACGGCCGGCCAGATATTTTTGGTGCTACAGACGCCTGGTGTGCAGGTAATCAGGCCCATATGTGGATATTTAAGAACCAGGGCTTAGTTGATGTCACTACAACCGACCCTGAAACCGGGGAACCTGTAACTCATCAAGAGGTAAACTGGAATTTCCTGTGTCTCAATAATTGTCAACCGATTATTCCCCCTTCTTATGATGTGGATATCTGTACCATGCTTGATTATGACTTAGATGGGGATATGGATCTGGTTTTAGCCGACGCCAATCATTCTGGAGATTATTACCTGATAATTAATAAACTGGCTTCTGTTTATGCTCTTTACGGCGAAGCTGTTTCAACTAATGTCGTTGAAGGCCTGCTCAATCCCAGGCAGTATGCTATAACCAAAGCCCGAATAGTCAACTTAAATCAAGGGGTCAGCGGATCATCTACGGGGTTAAAAGTCCAATTCTTTCTGTCCAACGATGGTGGACTGCACTGGGAGCCATACCAGACGTTTGAGGGAACTAATATCCGGCCATGGTCAGATTCTAACTGGCATACCTTCAACAATTTTGGCGCTGACCTTAGGTGGAAGGCTATATTATCTGCACCCGAAGACTCCATGGCTGAGTACACCGGAGCTTCTTATGACACGCCTCTTATCAGAAACTTAACTATTGAATTTACCTATGTTGGCCGGCAGGAATATTCCAGATCATCAGTTTCTACATCTGTTATTGACCGCAGCGGGCAAAACCGTAAGTTGATCATAGCTGCCTCTTTTATCTACCCGGGGTGGGAAGGTCACCTGAGAGCTTATGATGTGACCGGCATGACTTCTATCCAGAACAATTACTCGACTCTGAGAACAGTGAGCAGTTCAGACCTCGAATCGGAGACAGGCAGGGAGCTGGCTCCGGGTGTCGAACTTCTCTGGGACGCCGGCCAGCTGCTGGAGGAAAGAGAACCAGCGACCAGAACTATATATACAGCCATTAACCCAAATAAGCCAAATGCTGGCAGTTTGCAAAGAGTAGAATTTAATATAAACAATGTAAATGTTCTACAGAATTTTATTAGCGATACAGACAATGATAACCTTGGCCTTATTGAATTTGTTCGTGGTCAGGGACGTTACTGGCGTTTAGGAGACATAAACCATTCTACCCCGGCGGTAATTGGCCCACCAAATGAGGATGCCGTTTTAATGGGCTCTGGTTATGCTGAATTTAAGCTCGCCAATGAAGACAGAAGAAAAGTTATCTATGTCGGTGCCAATGATGGCATGCTACATTGTTTTGATGTTTCAACCGGCGAAGAACTCTGGGCTTATATCCCCTACAACCTGCTTTCCAGGTTAACAGAAATGTGGCCCGTTGATACCTCCAGCCATCTAAGATATTTTTCAAGGAAGGCTTATGTAGATAGCTCCCCTTCTGTCTCCGATGTTTATATAAATAACCAGTGGAGAACAGTCCTTGTTTGCGGGCAGGGAGAAGGCTGGGGTTCTAAACCAGATGGGTATACAAATGGTGATACTAACAGGAAGCATTATTATTATTTTGCCCTGGATGTGACAGATCCAGAGAATCCAATACCCATGTGGGAATTTGCCGGGGTAAGAATAAAGAGGTCTGGGAAAAATTATAATATGACCAATGGTCAGACCTGGTCTGTTCCTTATATAGGAAAAGTTGATATATCTGGCAGCCCAACCTGGGTGGCTTTTGTCGGTTCTGGCTATACACATCTAGATGATGTCCGCCACCAGCTTTACATCGGCAACACTTTTGCTGCCATCAAGATTGAAGATGGTAATGTCTTATGGTCAAAAAAGATTTCGGACGTCGATTCATCAAGCAGGAGAAATTCTGGAAATCCGTTTGCTAACATCTATGTTGCCCTCCCTGGTTCTCCTAATGGAGTTGACCTCGACCGCGACGGTGATGTTGACTATGTCTATTTTGGCGATCTGGATGGTCACCTCTGGCGTCTGGATGCCAGTTCGGGCCATGCTAATAGTTGGTCCTGTAATACGATTTATACCGACCGTTGCCTCTATCCAATCATCACCAAACCGGCAATTTATCTGGGTTATGCTACTTCCGGTTCAAATTATCCCAGGATTTATTTTGGTACCGGTGGTGACGAACGAGCACCATCTACTCGAAACTATTCTTTCGTAGCTTTGATGGATGATAGTAAAACTACAGGAACTTCAGCTGTCGAGTGGTTCATTGGCGATGTAACTGAAACCGGCATCCCTCTGACCAAGAAGGCGGGTAGCTTGACTGTCGGAGAAAGAGTCTGGGCAGATCCTGTAATCGCCAATTATATTGTTTATTTCAGCACCCTTAAAGGCAGCATTGAAGCCGCTGACCCCTGCCAGAACCTCGGGGGAGAAGCGGGACGCCTTTATGCGCGCTTTATTCAACCGATGTTAGGTCAGGCCACAGGCAGTAGCGCCCTTAAGAATGCCCAGGGTCAGGCCACGGATTATTTAGCTCTGGCCAGTAAAGCCAGAACAGCGGTGACAGTTGGCGAGCGTCAACGGGTCGGTGGTACCTATAAGCAGGATGTCTATATCCAGGAATATAATTCAACGATTGAAAGACTGGAACAGCCGGTGGGTTCGTTGCTCCGAATCAAGTCTTGGCGCGAAATCTACCAGATAATAAGGTAGAGTACATAAATTCATCATTTTGACTTAGTGTCTCTTTTAAGTATGAGCCTGGAAAGCCTGGCTTCCGCCACAGTGCCTGTGGCTTCTCTGAATAGAGCCATCTGAGCTCAGCGGTTTTAATTGCATCATTTAAGCCTTCGGTGCCTGAAAATCTTTTTTATTTTATTAGATGGTAGTTAAATCTCAAATATTCTGGTAAAATGACAAGCTTAAAGCTCAGCAGCTAAACAAGGACAAAAGACAGCAGTCAAGAAAGCAGCCTAATAAAGGACAAATATCGCTGATGAAAATAAAATATCTTGACGGCCGGAGGCTATATCTGGCTTTTCTGGCTGGTGGTCAGGCAGTCATCAAAGATTTTGCCTACCTTAATAAAATAAACGTCTATCCGGTTCCAGATGGCGATACCGGAACCAACTTAGCTTCAACCATGAAAGCCATAGCCGAACAGGCTCGCCCTTCCCGCTCGGCCAAAGAATCACTTAATTCTATAGCCGAAGCTGCCCTGACCGGCGCCCGGGGAAACTCCGGGCTGATTTTCGCCCAGTATATCTATGGACTTAGCCGGGAACTGGGCAACGATTTGCGAATCTCCGCTGCCCGTTTCGGTGAGTCAGTTAAAAATGCCGTTCGCTATGCTTATAGCTCCACTGCCCGGCCTCAGGAAGGCACAATTCTGACCCTTATCAGAGAGTGGGCTGAAGAAATCTATCAGAGCCGGCACCGCTTTTCTGATTTCCATGAGCTGCTTCATCATTCTCTTGACCGGGCTAAACAGGTTCTCCAGGAAACACCCAAAAGACTGCCTGCCCTGAAAAAAGCCGGGGTAGTTGACGCCGGAGCCAAGGGCTTTGTGGATTTTATAGAGGGTGTGGTAAATTTTATTCATCAGGGCAGCCTGAAGGATGTCTTAAACCAGGAAGTGCCGGAAATTGAATTCGGAGAAGCTCCCCACCAGCCCAAAGAGGATATCCCCTTCCGTTATTGCACTGAAGCTCTGCTCACTGGAGATAATCTGGACTTTAATCAGATAAAAGAGATAGTGGTCAAAGCTGGAGAGTCAGCCATAGTCGGCGGTTCTGAAACCAGGGTCAGATTTCATGTTCATACCAACGAACCGGAGAGATTATTTGAGGCCCTTAAAAACCTGGGCACGATTGTTCAACCCAAAGTAGAAGACATGAAGCTTCAGTCGGAAATAAGCTTCAGGCCAAAAAGCAAGATAGCTCTGGTCGTAGATTCTTCCTGTGATTTGCCAGTCTCACTCCTTGAAGAGAATCAGGTCGTGGTCATCCCGCTTCTTTTAAATATCAAGGATCATGTTTTCCTCGACAAACTGACCATCTCTCCCCAGAGAATTTATAAGATGCTGGCCGAAGAGGAAATAATGCCCGGCAGCGCCCAGCCTTCGCCTAAAACCATAGAAAACTGGTTTTCATTTCTGAGCAGTCATTATGACTCCATTCTGGTTCTGACCATTTCGAGCGCCCTGTCCGGCTTCTATAATCTGGTTAAAGCGGTGGCAGAAAAATTTCCAGAGAAAAAAATAAGAATAGTAGACAGCCGCCACATTTCAGGTTCTTCCGGGCTTATCGTTGAGCGGCTGCTTGAAAACTGGCCACAGGAGCCACAGGATGATGCCCGGGAAGTGGATGAACTGGCCCGCCAGGCCGAAGAGCTGGTGGACAAAACCGAAATTCTGGTTGATATCAGAACCCTGAAATATCTGGTCAAAGGCGGACGGGTCAGCCCGATGAAGGGTTTACTGGCCAAATTGCTTAACATCAAGCCAATTATCACTATCAATAAACTCGGTCAGGCTGTCCCCTGCCGTCAGTCCTTCAGCCGGCGGCAGAACTTCAAAAAGATTCTTAAGATGGTAAGAAAAAAGCAGGCCGCCCATCCTATTCATTCTTTTGCGATTGTTCACGCCGGTAATCGTCCGAGAGCTGAAGCTTATGCCCGGGAAATTGAACGGATTACGGGCCGCCAGGTAAGCTTTATCGAAGAAGCTTCTCCGGTCGTTGGCGTCCACAATGGCCTGGGAGCAGTTGGCGTCTGCCTGTCGTCTGAATAAGACCTCTTAGTCCTCTGCCCTTCTCTAATTTTATAGGGATCAGCCTTTATAACAGCTAAACTAAATATTTAGCCTCAATCTATTACGCCTGACCTGAAATTAATGTATACTAATTTAGTAGGATTTCTTGGCCAGGAGCTGTCAGATGACTAGATTTTATCAAAAAGTTATAATCCTCGGGTTGAGTTTGATTCTGGCCTGGGCTGGCTGGAAGGGCTTGAATGCTCTGGCTTACCGGGGAGAAGCTGCAGCCCTCAGCCAGGTTCAAGGAGATAAACCGGTGAAAAAAGTCAATAAAAGCAAAGAAGAATGGAAAAAAGAACTCAGTCCCGAACAATATAAAGTAATGTTCAAGTGTTCTACCGAACCGCCTTTTAGTGGAAAATATAATGACTTCTGGGAAGAAGGGGTTTATTTTTGTGCCGCCTGTGGTGCTCCTCTTTTTAAATCAGATGACAAGTATGACCACGGCAGTGGCTGGCCGAGCTTCAAAGAAGCCTTAACCGGGGCCAATCTGGAGTATAAAGACGATTTTTCTTTTGGCCTTCACCGGATTGAAGTGACCTGTGCCACCTGCGGAGCTCACCTTGGCCATCTATTTGACGATGGACCGGCCCCGGGAGGTAAGCATTACTGTATAAACTCGGCTGCTCTTAATTTTGAGCCAAAAGAACAAGCGGCCAAAGAACTCCCGCAGGTTGCGACCTTCGCCGCCGGCTGTTTCTGGGGAGTTGAAGAGAGATTCAGTCAAATAGAAGGTGTTATCTCAACTGTTGTTGGCTATAGTGGCGGGAAAACAGCTAATCCCACTTATGAGCAGGTTTGCTCGGGGAAAACAGGTCATGCTGAAGCCGTTCAGGTGGTCTTCAACCCGCAGGCGGTTAGCTACGAACAGCTGGTCCGCCAATTTTTTGCCCTTCACGACCCAACTCAGCTTAACCGTCAGGGACCTGATGTCGGCACCAATTACCGTTCGACCATTTTTTATCATACTGAAGAGCAGCGGCAGATAGCCGAAAAAGTTAAGGAAGAACTTCAGGCCAGCGGACATTATCACGGCAAAATTGTAACCGAGATTGTGCCTTTCAGCCATTTTTACCGGGCCGAAGAGTATCATCAGCAATATCTTAAGAAAAACAAAAAAGCAGTTTGCCCTATTTGATAATTTCTATCTGATCGGGCGACTCAACGATTATTTCGGGCTTGCCCTGATATTCTTTGAGGCGGCCGTAAACCCTGATTTCCTTATTTAAATAAAGCTTTTCCGGCGGTTCGGGGAAAAGGGAAAAAGAGCTGGCAAAAATAACCACCGTAAAATATCTTTTCCAGTTGCGGTGGAAGTTAAGAAAGCAGACTTTGCCGGTGTTGTTGGCCGCCACCACCTTACCCCTCACCCAGACTGTCTGGCCGTAGTAATTAGCTGCCTCTTCCCAGGATATTTCTTTTTCAACCTTTTCCTGGGCCACAGCCTGGATAGCAGCAAGACCAGCCAGAAGGAAGGCGACAGCTACAATAAGGGTCGGTGTTTTTTTCACTCCTTAACCTCCAACCAGCCCTGACTAAAAAGTGTCTCCCTCAGATCGCTGTCAGAAAATTCGTTCGTCCATTGCCTGAGCATATTTATTTCCTTTAATAATTCCTCTGAGGTCAATCTGATTTTGACATATTGTTTAAATTTTATTCCCCACCAGTTATTGGCCATCTCAAAGATTTCATAGGGAACACTTTCCTGGCTGATTATCCACCGGTATTCATCCAGGCCCTGATTGGCCCATAGGCCAAGTCCCTCGGCTCTGGCTTGAGCTTCCAGCTGCCGGTATTTCATTAAATACCTGAAAGGAAACCTGGTGTAGGCAAATCCATAGCCGCGACGGATTATTTCTTCATTCAAGCAGCGTCCATCGGAAAGATAAACATAAGCCAGCGTCCGCCCGTATTTGTCTTTCCTTTCCCGGTCATATTCAAGCCTGACCGACAGGCCAGAGACCAGCTCTTTCACAAAATCTGAAGCTTCCTTAGCGAAAAACTGAACAGGCTTGAGGGGATGATAAAGCTCCGGGGTGTCAACACCGATGAGCCTGATTTCCCCGATTGACTCCACTTCAAGCGTATCTCCATCCACCACCCGCAAGATCTGGTAAAACCGGGGCTGCTTATCCGAATCAGGCTGTTTGCCGGAGGAAAGAGAAAAGAAGGCTCCAGAGGCCTCAGACGATCTGGACAAGGGAAGAAATGGCCAGGCCATAACCATCTTTGCTGATTTATCAAAGACATAGTCAGACGAGAGTTCAATTGCCATAGCCTGTCCCGCCATTGAAGCCAAAAAGAAAACAAAAAAAATAAAAGAGCCCAGAGCATTAAAATGGCTGAAAAATAGATTGCTTCTACTGGACTTAACCCGGCTTCCTGCTACCCTGGTCATTTTCCTTACCCTTATTAAATAAAAAATACGCCTGGCGCGATTCGAACGCGCGACCTACGGATCCGGAGTCCGTCGCTCTATCCAGCTGAGCTACAGGCGCATTGTATTATTTATAGCCGATTTCAGGCCTGATAGCAACCAGCCCGGTTATCAGCGCTACTCAGGTAAGCCGAGATTGGAGACCACCATCTGGGCTAAGTCCATAACCTTTATATGGTCAGCCCCTTTATCCCGCAATCCATCCTGAAGCATGGTCAGACAGAAGGGGCAGGCAGTGGCTGCCAGGTTGCTGCCGCTCTGAATTATTTCTTGAGCTCTCAGGTGGTTGACATGCTGGCCGGGCTTTTCCTCCAGCCACATCAGTCCCCCGCCAGCACCGCAGCAGAAGCTGTGCTCACGGGAGTTCTCGAGCTCTTTTAACCTGTCGCCGGCCGCGGCCTTCAGCACCTGGCGCGGCTCATCAAAAAGTCCATTATGCCGCCCGTAATAGCAGGCATCATGGTAGGTGTAAACCTGGCCGGTGGCGGATTTCTTCAAAGGCAGTTTTTTCCCGGCCAGCAGCCCGGCCAGAAACTCGACATGGGAAATAACCCGGATGGATTTCAAAAACTCTTTTTCTTCTTCATTGAAGGTTCCTGATATATCAACCAGGGCAGGATACTCATTTTTTAAAGTGTTGTAACCATGCGGGCAGAAAGTAATTATGTTCTTGATCCGGTATTTAGCCAGAGTCTTTAGATTTTCCTGAGCCAGTACCTGAAAAAGGTATTCGTTGCCCAGTCTTCGGGCCGAATCGCCACAGCATTTTTCCTCATTCCCCAGGGCAACAAAATCAACTGAAGCAGCCTGAAGAATGGTGGCCATTGCTCTGGCAATTTTCCTCCCCTGCTCATCATAGGCACCAAAACAGCCTGTCCAGAGAAGATAAGAAGCCGTGGGCTGCTCAGCGGCTGTTTTAATGTCCAGGCCTTTGGCCCAGTCAGACCGGCTGCCTGCCGCCAGACCCCACGGATTGGCTTGAGTTTCCAGATGATGGAAAAAATCACGCAGTTCAGCCGGGAATTTGCCTTCCGCCAGAACCAGATTCTGCCTGAGATCAATTAACTTTTTGGGATGTTCTATTTCAAAAGGACAGACATGGAGACAGGAGCCGCAGGTGGTGCAGGCCCAGATTTCCTCTTCGCTAAAGACCTCTGGCACCAGCCGTTTGAGCTCCTCTTTTTTTCTCATTCTAATCGTTCCAAAAGAAGCCAGAAAATGGTTTTCCAGATTATAAATAATCATCTTGGGCGACAGGGCTTTACCGCTCGAAAAAGCCGGGCAGGCATCCTGGCAGCGCCCGCACTCCACGCAGGAAAAAGAATCAAGGGCATCTTTCCAGTTAAAATCAGTGGCTTTCTCGGCTCCAAAATTTTCCGCCGTCTCAAGGTCCAGGGGCTCAATTATCCCGGAAGGCTCATGTTTTTTAAAAAAGAGATTAACCGGTCCGGCAAACATGTGTAAATATTTAGAATGCGGCACATAAGCGATGAAAGAAAAAACAGCCAGAGTATGAAGCCAGTAAGAAATTTTTAAATTAAGCCCTAAAGCTGCCGGAGAAAGTCCAGCCAGGCCAAGTTTGGAAACAATGAACTGGCTCAGCCAGGCCCAGCGGGCTTCTCCTGGATGACTGGCCACCAGGATGGCCTCATAATAAAGATAAGTCACCGTTACCAGGAAAATAAAGCTATAAATCAAAACCGAATCAAAAGATGAGGTATTATAAGCTTTTGGCTTGAGCCCAAACCGCTTGAAAGCAAAGAAGCAGATGCCAGCCAGCACGGTAATAGCGAAGGCATCAACCGCTGCTGAAAAAACCAGGCCAACGGCCGATGAGCCAAAAAGATAAAAGCCATCCACATAGCCTTCGAGCACATGGTTGATGGTCATGGTGTCGAAGGCCAGGGCTCCATAAAAAATCATGATATGGGCCAGCCCGGTCCAGATTCTTTCGTTGCGGAGCGTGCAGAGCTGGAGAATCACCCGGAAAAGAGTGTAAAAAAATCTTTTGAGGAGCGAGTCAAAGCGGTTTTCAGACTGGCAGGAGGCTATAATCCAGATCCGTTTGATAACTGGAATGAAAAAGACAACGATGGTAGCCAGAACCAGGAGCGTCAGAATTATTTTCTCAGCTAACGACAGCACCAATAGCCTCCTCAGGTCAAAATAAGACTTTTCAAAAATTTTAAACTTTTTCAGCTAAATTTCCACTCATTTTTTTGTGCAGGCCAGATTTAATTGATCCTGTATTAAACGCCAGTTAGGCCTGTACCCGGGGAATGAAGACAATCGATTTCAGATAATTGAGCCGAAAGCGAATTATTGGAGAAAGGAACAACATTTTTCTAAGTTTTATCCTGAAGCAGATACCTTTCCCCAGGATCTTGATCCTCGAGATCCAGCCTGTGAGCATAGTAACTGGTGGGATAAATTTCTTCATCCCGGTAATATATATTTTCTTAAAGATAAATTCTTTCTGATCGCTCTGTGGGAAACGAAAGGGAGATTCGGAAAAAACCATATAAACCTGCACGATTTAAATGGCGTAACCTACGCCAGGGGATTAAAATTCCCCACGAGGGGAGGATTAGTTGTGCCAGTGGCGATTATGTTTATATCATGGAAGAAGAAAAACTGGCCGGACAGGACCAATTCATTTCAGCCAAACTACATAGATAAAAAGAATGTTAACGGCTGATGACTGGCGCGGATGGAACTTCTTTTATTCCATATTAGTCGGGATTACTCTATTCCAGGTTAGGCCGCCATCAGGCCGCCCTCCTCGAAGACACGAGACGGTGGCGGTTTCTATTCTGAAAGCGCCTGGCTTTATCAACAGGAGTTGTCAAAACGGCGATCTTTTGGTCAACTCTTGTTGATGATTTTGGAGTGATGAGTTAGTCTGCCGACAGCCGTTTCTAGGGGAAAATGAGCCGGCGCTCCCTTCTGGCCTGTTTCCTGGATATTCTTCCTGGTATGGCAGGGATTTATCGCCCCCGTCATCCTGAGCGCACGGTCCTTTACAGGTATGGGAAAGAAGCCAAAGGGGTGGACCGGCTGGACTACCTGGAGTTCATTGCCCGGGTCGTCTCCCATATCCCCTCCAAGGGCTGGGCTGAGATGATCTGTAAGGTCTATGAGGTTGACCCGATGCTTTGTCCTCACTGCGGCAGCACCATGAAGATCATCTCTTTCCTCACCGACCATAAGGTGGTGGATAGAATCATCAACCACCTCAACCTCACCTTCATCGCCGACAAGCCTCCCCCGCCTCGCCTATCAGGAAGTTCTGCGTGCCGCTGAGGCAGGCGCTGAATATTTTTCATAACCGTTCCTTCCCCAGGGAAGAGAGGTCTGTCCGATTTCCGGCACCTTTAGGCTCGTCCTCGACTGGCTAGCCCCATGCGACCGGTTTTCAGCCAAACTTGACAAGCTCCAATACCCCGATTTATCATTCCCTGCGAGGGGAGGGGGCAAAATTGGCGCCCAAGAGATCATCTAGCCAGCCCAGCCCAAAACCAATTTCTTATTCCCTAAATTTTTTTGGGAGGTGCCAAGTGAAAAAAATCAGTTTGATTGGATTTTTGTGTTTATTTTTTTCTGTTTTTGCTTTGTTTTTTTCCTGTAAAGATACTCCATTTTCCCCAAGTCCAACACCCCCACCACAACCAGAAAAATACTATACTCTGCAAATTCAATATATCAGAACCTATATTAATCCAGATGTTGGTGCAACAAGGACTGTTCATATTTATTTGATGAATTTAGCAATGACAGGCGATATCGGCGCTACTTTACAGATAACAACTGATGATTACCATCTTTATGGCGAATTATGGGCTACTCCGCGGCAAGATTACTATTTCCATTGTTACGATATGTCAAGATATGATGGCTCTGACTTGAGCTCTTCAATGGTTGGCGATATTTTTATTATTACGGTTAAAGAAACCGGATTTGTTAAAGAACTAAAGGATATCAGGCCATATACCCTTCCGACCAATGCAAGACAGGGTCCGAAGGCAAGAGCAGCATTTTTCCAATTAACCCAGGATGGGAGAATCATTTCTGAACCTCAATAAAAAAGTCCGAGAGGGACATCTCCAGAGATGGGGACAGAAATTTTAGATTTTAGGAGGTGTTAAGTGAAAAGAAATATCATTTTGATTATTTGTTTGTTTATTTTTCTTTCTGTTTTTGTTTTGTTTTTTTCCTGTAAAGATACTCCATTTTCCCCAAGTCCAACACCCCCACCACAACCAGAAAAATACTATACTCTGCAAATCCAATATATCAGAACCTATATTAATCCAGATGTCGGCGCAGCGCGAGCTATTAATCTCTATTTGATGACTTTAGCAAGAGAAGGTGATTTCGGCGCTACTTTACGGATAACAACTGATGATTATCATCTTTATGGTGAATTATGGGCTACTCCGCGGCAAGATTACTATTTCCATTGTTTAGACATGTCAAGATATGATGGCTCTGATAATAGCTCTGTAATGGTTGGCGATATTTTCGTTGTTACGGTTAAAGAAACCGGATTTGTTAAAGAACTAAAGGATATCAGACCCTATACCCTTCCGACCAATGCACACCAGGGGCCAAAGGCAAGAGCAGCATTTTTCCAATTAACCCAGGATGGGAGAATCATTTCTGAACCTCAATAAAAAAGTCCGAGAGGGACATCTCCAGAGATGGGGACAGAAATTTTAGATTTTAGGAGGTGTTAAGTGAAAAGAAATATCATTTTGATTATTTGTTTGTTTATTTTTCTTTCTGTTTTTGTTTTGTTTTTTTCCTGTAAAGACACTCCTACTTCCCCAGACCAACCAACAGTTTATTATAAAATTGAAATTACTTATATTCGTGAAAATATTCTTTCACCTGAAAGACCAGATGATATTTATTGTTACATCGCAAGAGCAAGTTGGAATAGTTCCCTGCCTTATACCGAAGAAATGCTTAGAGGTTCTGAATATTTTACTAAAATAGATGAATACACATTTACATCATTGATACCCTATAGTATAGCAAGTAACGAGGGTGGGAGCCCTCATAAGATTTGTTTTATGGATTTAAAACGTTGGGATGGTGTTGATGAAGGGTCTGTTACTGTTGGTAGCAGGATTATCTTAAAAGTTGTAGAAACTGGAGATGTGTTGGAACTGAAAAACATTACTAAATGTGATATCGGGATTTGTCCGTATAAAACAGATGTTTCCAGAATGGCTATATTTTGGATTACGGGAGATGGGAAACTGAAAAACTATAAATAAAATTCAGGGCTAATGATTTGTTTTGAAATCATTAGCCTTTTTAATTTTTTTAATATAGCATATAACAAATAGGTAGCGGCCCGAAAAGACCATAAATTAAGATGAAGAATTAAAATGAAGAAATATTTTAAAATTTGGTTTTTATTAATATTAATTTGGAGCTTATTCCTTCCGCACAAGCTAGTTCAGGCTGTTGGTATTTATTCAGAAAGAGATATTAGTTTGGCCATCGATCCTTTAATTGCTGCTGATGTTATTAATATCAGCAAAGAAAAAACATTATCTTGTAGTGAACCCCGAAAAGCAAGACACTTTTTTCTCGCATTGAGAGATAGAGTTCTTTTCACAAAAATAATCCATATCGTTTGGATTACAGGCTGTGGCTTTAACCCGGTTCATATTTGAGCTCCCTGCGATGTAGCTTCCTGTGTTTGAGCCCGCCCCTGAGCAAACTCCTCTGGGCTTAGATACACCAGAACCGAGTGGACATAGAGACGATTATAGTCTCCACTTATCCAGACAGCGATTCTGGCCTCAGCTTCCTCAAAGGAGCCGAACTCCGGCAACCACAGCAGCTCTTCTTTGATGGTCCGAATGACCCGTTCGGTTTCAGCGTTGCCCCGTGGATTGTCATAAGAACAGAAAATCTGATTAATATCTAACCCGGCTGTCTCCGTCATAAAGGCTACCGAGGTTGGCTATGACCCATTGTCTGAGATGAGGTTTAGCCCCTGGCCTCTTACTCCACAAGGAAACTTCTGGCAAAGTGCCCGGTCCAGATTCTTTCGTTGCGGAGCGTGCAGAGCTGGAGAATCACCCGGAAAAGAGTGTAAAAAAATCTTTTAAGGAGCGAGTCAAAGCGGTTTTCAGACTGGCAGGAGGCTATAGTCCAGATCCGTTTGATGATCGGGACGAAGAAGACAACGATGGTAGCCAGCACCAGGAGCGTCAGAATTATTTGCTCAGCTAACGACAGCACTAATAGTCTCCTCAGGTCAAAATAAGACTTTTCAAAAATTTTAAACTTTTTCAGCTAAATTTCCACTCATTTTTTATTCAGGCCAATTAGACTGACCCGGTATTAAGCGCAAGTTAAGTCCGTGCTCGGGGAACACAGACAAACAACTTAAGATAATTGACTCTGAACGAATTATTAGGAAAAGGAGCAAATTGTGACCGGCAGTTCCTTAGGTTATCGCTCTCTCATTGCCTCATTTGCCTATTGATTGCCTATTGATTGCATATAGCGGACATTTAGCAGACACTCAAGATCTGCTTACAGAGTTGCCAGGGACACCAGTCAGAAAAAACTTTGTCTATGAATTGACTAAATTGACTAAGAACTGACTGACAATTGCCTGATATTAACTACTGCCTTTTAAAAGTGACAGTTTGGAAATGAAAATAGCCCAAAAGAGTAATTAATAAAAAATCTGACAGGCTAATTAAAAATAATACCTGAAGCCGATAAAGCCCAGAACGTGAATTTCCGTATCTGGAATTAAATCCATAACCGGACCGATTTCAAAAAAGATGTCAAGCGGGGTATCTTCAAAAATGTAGCTCAGGCCCAAGGGGAATTTTATGCCAAATCTCGTCTCATCCTGCAGGCTTAACCGGGCCCCAATGCCATAATAAAAGGGCAGCTTGCCTTTTTCTACTTTAAAAAGATTGAAATTGTGGAAAAGATAATCAGCGTGAAGATGGAAAGAATCTTCGCCGGAAAATGACCAGGAACCAGCAACATCAAAAGCTGTGCGGCTACCAGTCCAGTATTTGACAATAACCCCGGTCGGTTCTCCGAGGATAATACCCAACCCTAACTTCTTCTCCTGAGCCTGAAGGAGGCCAGCCGATAGACAAACCAGCAGCAGGATGGCCAAACACATTGCTTTTCTTCTCATGTCAATCTCTCCTCTAAACCTGAATTACCTTGCTTATTTTGATTTTAATTCATAAAAAGACTGATAGCAAGCTGCGGCCTGAGATTTTTGGATTGATCCTCAGCTAACTACTGGCTTTCCTATTCCTGCTTTTCTTTTTTTCTCTCATTCATAAACCGGCTTTACCCCCATAATCTTAAACATAAAGGAATATTCGTCAGTCAGTTCGTCCAGGGCCTTGGTGATGTTGCTCGAGCCGTGGCCGGATCTGGTCTCAATCCTGATCAGCACCGGATTATTACAGGCCTGCTTTTCCTGCAGAGTGGCCGCAAATTTAAAGGAATGAGCCGGGACCACCCGGTCATCATGATCAGCCGTTGTGACCATGGTCGCCGGATAGCAGACCCCGTCTTTAATATTATGGAGCGGCGAATATCTAATCAGATATTTGAACTGTTCCGGATCATCGCTTGAGCCATATTCAACCATCCAGCCCCAGCCGACGGTAAATTTGTGGTACCTGAGCATGTCCATGACGCCTACCGCCGGGAAGGCCACCCCAAACAGGTCAGGCCTCTGGGTCATAGCCGCCCCAACCAGCAGGCCGCCATTGGAAGCACCAGAAATAGCCAGATATTTGGGTGAGGTGTATTTCTCTTTGATCAAATATTCAGCCGCCGCTATAAAATCATCAAAGACATTTTGTTTATTCTGCAGCATGCCAGCCCGGTGCCAGTTCTCGCCATATTCTCCGCCGCCCCGGATATTGGGTTGAGCAAAGACTCCTCCGTTTTCGAGAATGGGAACAATCGAAGGATTAAAGGCCGGCAGCAGACTGATATTGAAGCCGCCATAAGCCGTCAGAAAAGTTGGATTTTTGCCATTTAAGACCAGGCCCTTCCGATAAACAATAAACATCGGCACTTTGGTCCCATCACGGCTGGTATAAAAAACCTGTTTAACCTCGTAGTCCTGAGGATTAAATTTGACCTGTTGCTGATTAAAAACCTCGGATTTTCCTGTCGCCAGATCATACTTGTAAATGGTGGGCGGGTAATTAAAAGAATTAAAAGTATAGAAAATAAATTTATCATCCCGCCAGCCGCCAAAGCCAGCCGCAGTGCCAATAGCCGGTAATTCAATTTCGCGAAGGAGCTGCCCGTCAGGCTTAAACTGATAGACCTTGGTCTGAGCATCCTCCAGGTAAGTCGCGAAAAGGTATCCACCAGCCGTGGCGGCCGCCGTTAAAACCTGGGGTTTTTCCGCCAGAACAACCTGCCAGTTTTCTTTAGCTGGTTTAGCTGGATCAACCAGGACCAGCCGGTAATTGGCAGCCTCAATATTGGTTCTGACCAGAAACTTATCTCCAAGATTATCAATAACTTCACTGTCATAGTCAAAGCCTGGAATCAACAATTTAAAAGCCGATTTTTCCTGGCTTAAATCTTTCCAGTGAATTTCATTGCCCGAGGTTCCGGCTGAAATCACCAGAATACCGTATTTCTGGTCCTCGGTCACTCCCAAACTGACATATCTTAAAGGATGTTCTTTATCGACATAAATCAACTGATCCTTTTCCTGAGGATCGCCGAGTTTATGATAAAAAATCTTCTGATATTCATTGCGGGCCTTAAGCTCCTGACCGGCAGCCGGCTGGTCATAGCCGCTGTAGAAAAAGCCGTCTTTATACCAGGAAGCAGCTGAGAATTTTACCCAGCGAATAAGGTCAGGCAGTTCCTTTTTGCCAGCAATTTCCATCACTCTTATTTCCGACCAGTCCGAGCCAGCCTCAGACCGGGCGATAGCCATATATTTGAAATCGGTGGAAACACCGGCCAACCCGATTCTAATGGTTCCGTCCGGAGACAGTTGATTGGGATCAATAAAAACTTCAGGCTGACCGTCCAGGCCTTTTTGAACATAAATCACCGACTGATTCTGAAGCCCGTCATTCTTATAAAAGAAGAAATATTCTCCGGCTCTAAACGGCTGTCCAAGACGCGGGTAATTATAGAGATCTTTTAATCTCTGCCCTATTTTCTGCCGGTAAGGGATTTTATCCAGGTAGCCGAAAGTTATCTTATTTTGCTCTTCGACCCACTTTTTGGTCTCCTCCGAATTATCATCTTCCAGCCAGCGGTAGGGATCGGGCACTTTCGTTCCAAAATAATCATCAACCACCTCGACCTTTTTGGTCTGAGGATAAATGATTTTTTCCTGGGCCGGTTGACGGCAAGCCGCCAGCACCAGCCCCAGTCCGACCGTAACTAAAGCCAGGCTAAAAACTAACATTTTCTTATCCTTCATAAAAAGCCTCCTCCAAAATCAAGGCGACATTTATTAATAACACAACCAGAGGCTTTATGCCACCAAAAGCTGAACTCCGGACCCTCTTTAGTCTCGAGCTTTAATCTTATTTCTGCCCCCGGGAAAGATCAGACTCATCCGCCAGAAGATTATTGCCAGGCAGCTGGTCTCTGTGATATTTTATTTGGCTTAAAGTAAAGGAGGCCGGCTATGTTTGCTACCATTTTTGCCCTGTTTATTTTGCCTGCCGCTATTATTCTTTTAGCCTTTATTCTGACCCTGAATAAAGGAGGGTCAAAATGAACGTTCTTGGTGTTCAGACCAGTCCCTGGGCCCTGGCTGCCTTTTTACTTTATGTCATTATGATGGTGGCCGTTGGTCTCATTACCACCCATTTCTCCTCCCGGGGAATAGGAGAATTCTTCCTGGGCGGCCGCAAAATGAAATCCTTTGTGGTCGCTCTGTCAGCTGTCACTTCCGGCCGTTCGGCCTGGCTGCTCATTGGAGTGTCAGGCATGGCTTTTGCCCGCGGCGTCTCAGCTGTCTGGTCGGTCGTTGGCTATGTTCTGGTTGAACTCTTTATGTTTATTTCTGCCGGGAAAAGGTTACGTTATTTTACCGGCCAAAAAGGTGATATCACCATCCCGGATTATATGGAGTCAAGATTTGATGACCACCGGCACCTGCTCCGGCTGGTTTCTTTGATTCCTATTCTAATTTTTATGACCGCCTATGTCTCAGCTCAGTTCAGTGCCGGAGGAAAATCTCTTTCGGCCAGTTTTAATGTAACTCACCAGCAAGGCATATTGATTACAGCGGGAATTGTCATTTTTTATACTGTCCTGGGCGGCTTTCTGGCTGTTTGTCTGACTGATATGCTTCAGGGCATCTTCATGATTTTTGCTCTGATGATTCTGCCCATTATCGCCATAGCTCAGTTCGGCGGGCTGGGTAAGCTTCTCTGCAGCCTGAAAGATATCTCTCCTGGCTACCTCGATCCCTTAGCCCTGTCAGTCGGGGCCTTAATTGGTTTTCTGGGTATCGGCTTTGGCTCTCCAGGTAACCCCCACATCTTGAATAAATATATGAGTATTGAGAACCCGGAAAAACTCAATCAAACAGGCCTCATCGGGACTGTTTGGAATGTGCTGATGGGCTGGGGTTCTATTTTTATCGGGCTGGCCGGGCGGGCTATTTATCAGAGTGCCGCCAACCTGCCCAACCAGGATCCAGAGAACGTTTATCCTTTGCTCGGTTCCCAGCATCTCCATCCTTTTCTTTTTGGATTGACCATCGCTGCTATTTTTGCCGCCATTATGTCCACCGCCTCTTCCCAGTTACTGGTGGCCTCTTCGGCTGTGGTCCGGGATGCTTACCAGAAGATTTTAGCTGCCGGGCGTCAGATTCCGGAAAAAAGACTGGTCTGGTGTAGCCGGCTGGTCACCCTGCTGGTCTCTGTCATTGCTATTTTCTTAGCTGCCTATGGGGATAAACTCATTTTTTATCTTGTCCTTTTTGCCTGGGGCGGCCTGGGCGCAGCTTTTGGACCGGCTATCCTCCTCTCGCTCTACTGGAAGAGGACGACCAGAGAAGGAGCCATCGCCGGGATTCTGGTTGGATCGGTGACCGAAGTTGTCTGGTATCTTATTCCTTCTCTCAGAGCGGCTATCGCCGAATATGTGCCGGCTTTTATTCTGTCTTTTATAGCCGTAGTTGTGGTCAGTCATTTTACCCGGCCACCAGAGCGGGCAGAAGAATATCTAAGATACATGAACGGTCAGTTGGAATAAATTATCTATTGAGACAGACTGCCGCTCAGAACCAGTCCCGGCCCGGTCTTTAAAGCCTGGTCTTTTTCTGCTAATATTCAATGGATTTCATAATTGAGGTCAAGCCTATGGCCAAGCGTTTTGGAATTATAACCAGGGATTGCGCCGGAATTAATGCTGCTTTAAGAGCCGTGGTCAGAACAGCGACGAGTAAGGAAACTGAAGTTTTTGGCATACTCCGGGGCTATGACGGGCTGATTGACGGTGAGCTGCGCCCTCTTGATCGCCGGGCGGTATCCGGCATCATTAATCTGGGTGGAACCATTCTGAAGTCGGCTCGCTCCGAAAGGTTTCTGACTGGAGAAGGCCAGGCCCAGGCAGCCAGGACAATTGAGAAATATAAGCTTGATGGTTTGATAGTTATCGGTGGGAATGGCTCGCTAACCGGAGCACATATCCTGGCGACTCAATATGGAGTTCAGGTAATCGGCCTGCCAGCTACGATTGACAATGATGTTAATCAGGTTGATCAATGTCTGGGAGCTGATACCGCCGTCAATGTCGCTCTGGATGCCCTGGATAAGATTCGTGACACCGCTACCAGTCTGGAAAGGATTTTCGTGGTAGAGGTCATGGGCCGGGATTGTGGCTATATTGCCATGAAAGTGGCTTTAGCCGGCGGCTGTGAGGATGTCATTCTGCCTGAACAGGACTTTGACCTCAATGAAATTTGCCGGGAGATACAGGCCGGAAACGCTCAGGGCAAGGTTAGCTGGATCATTATCGTGGCTGAGGGCAAAGCCCGGGCTCAGGATGTAGCCACCGCTATTACTCTCCTGACCGGTCTCGAGACCAGAATCGCTGTCCTTGGTCATATCCAGCGGGGCGGCCGCCCGACAGCCATAGACCGCCTGCTTGGAGCCAAGCTGGGCAGTGCCGCCGTGGAAGCTCTTCTGGCCGGAGAAAATGATAAATGCGTCGCCCTGAAAGATGAAGAGATTAAACTCATTCCCCTGGAAACGGCGATAAAACCTAAAAAACTAATCTTTGAACCCGAATACCGGTTGCTCAAGCTTTTATCCTGAAGCTAAACCGGCCTTTATCGCTTTATTCTTTTTTTATTTATCTATTTATTTATTATTTGGCTGATTTTTTCGGTAAACAGGGCATTTTAATCTTATTCCGGCGGGCACAGGCGATAGCCTCTTCATAACCGGCATCAGCATGGCGGACAACACCAATTCCAGGATCAACAGTCAGAACACGTTCGAGGCGCCTGGCCATGGCGGCTGAACCATCGGCGACGATTACCATGCCAGCATGAATAGACAGCCCAATTCCGACTCCGCCGCCATGATGAACTGAAACCCAGGAAGCCCCATTAACCGCATTGAGCAGGGCATTAAGGATCGGCCAGTCGGCAATCGCATCCGAACCATCTTTCATCTTTTCCGTCTCCCGGTTGGGTGAAGCAACTGACCCGGTATCCAAATGATCCCGGCCAATAACTATCGGGGCGCTTATTTTCCCCTTCTTAACCAGGGTGTTGATTACATCACCAAATAGCGCTCTTTCTCCATAGCCAAGCCAGCAGAGACGGGCCGGCAGCCCCTGAAATTTGACCTTCTGCTGAGCATTTTTGATCCACCTGGCTAAAGACTCATCTTCAGGAAACATCTTGAGCACGGCCTCATCGGTGGCATAAATGTCTTCTGGCTTACCAGACAGGGCCACCCAGCGAAAAGGTCCTTTCCCCAAACAGAAAAGCGGCCTGATATATTCTTGAACAAAACCGGGAATGTCAAAAGCTTTTTCCACACCTGCTTTTTTGGCTTGACCGCGGAGGTTATTGCCATAATCAAAAGTCCTGGCCCCTCTTTTCTGAAGTTCGAGCATAGCTTCAACGTGAGCTGCCATTGATTCGTAGGAGCGGCGGATATAATCCTGGGGATTATTTTTTCTCAGCTCAAGGGCTTGCTCATAAGGCAAGCCGCGGGGCACATAACCATTAAGTTCATCATGAGCTGAAGTTTGATCGGTCAGAACATCGGGCGTGATGCCCCTCTTAACCAGCTCAGGTAATAGATCAGCAGCATTAGCCAGAAGAGCAATGGATAACGGCTGGCCCTTTTTACAGGCTTCGTTAGCCATTTTGAGCGCCTCATCTAAGCTGTCAGTCATAGTATCAACATATTTAGTATCAAGGCGGCGCTTGATTCTGGCTGGATCAACTTCGGCAATAATGGCCACTCCCCCGTTCATGGTGACGGCCAGGGGCTGGGCGCCACCCATCCCACCCAGGCCGGCTGTTACCACCAGCCTGCCTTTAAGCGACCCGCCAAAATGCTTCTTAGCGGCGGCGGCTAAGGTCTCAAAAGTACCCTGCAGAATACCCTGAGTCCCGATATAGATCCAGCTGCCGGCTGTCATCTGGCCATACATAGTCAGGCCTAAAGCTTCCAGCCGCCGGAATTCATCCCAGGTCGCCCATTTCGGCACCAGCATGGCATTGGAAATTAAGACTCGAGGAGCTTCCGGGTGGGTTTTAAAGATGCCAACCGGTTTACCGGACTGAACGAGCAGGGTTTCATCATTCTCGAGTTTTTTCAAACTGCTGACGATGGTGTGAAAGCAATCCCAGTTACGGGCAGCTTTTCCGGTGCCGCCATAAACAATTAGCTCCTGCGGCTTTTCGGCCACCTCCGGATCAAGGTTATTCATCAGCATCCGCATCGCGGCTTCCTGCGACCAGCCCCGGCAATGAAGACGGTTGCCGCGCGGAGCCCGAACCGGTTTATAAGCTGCCTGTTCTTTTTCAGCCATTTTTTACCTCCCCTGGTTTGTCTATGGCTTTTCTGGCTTCGGCTAAATTGTCCAGCCTGGCCAGAGTTTTTTCTTTCCCCATAAGTTCCAGAACCTCAAAAATCCCTGGCCCAACCGACCGCCCGAGTAAAAGAACTCTTAAAGCATGAATAAAAACGGCCGCCTTCACTCCTTCTTTTTCTGCTCTGGACCGCAAAACTGGTTCTAATTCAGCCGCCTTAAATGGCTCTACCCGTTTAAAATCTTCTTTTAGCTTCGGCAGAAGCTTTTCCAGTTCAGTCTCAAGCAGGTATTTTTTGACTGCTTCTGGATCATAGACGACCTGCCCGGAAATAAAAGGAGCTATCATTTCAGCCAGTTCGGCCAGCGTCCTGCTCCTTGGCCTGACCAGTTCGACCAGTTTTGTCAACCAGTCCCTTTTTTCCTCAAGGTAAGCCTCTGGCCGCAGGCCCTTTTTCTCCAGCCAGGGACGAACTTCGTTGACCAGATCAGCCACCGGCAGCTCATTGATCAAGCGGCTATTCAGCCACTGAAGCTTATTGAGGTCAAAGACCGGGCTGCCCTTGCTTACATGGTCAAGCGAAAACCCGGCGATCATTTCTTCCCGGCTATAGATTTTTTCTTCGCGGCCTGGCGACCAGCTCAACTGGGCCATGAAATTGAAAAAGGCTAAAGGCAAATAACCCTGGTCACGGAAACTCAGAACAGCCGTGTGGCCATGTCTTTTGCTCAATTTCTTCCGGTCAGGCCCGAGGATCAGTGGCAAATGAGCAAACCGGGGCAGCTCGGCTTGAAAAGCCCGGTAGAGCAGAATTTGCTTGGGAGTATTGGTGATATGATCATCGCCTCTGATCACATGGGTAATTCTGGCTTCAATATCGTCAACTACCACTGACAGATGGTAGGTCGGAAAGCCGTCACTACGGAGCAGAACAAAATCCTCAAGATTCTTATTTTCAACCGAGATGTGCCCGTGGATCAGATCTTCGAACTCAGTCAGGCCTTCTGGCATTAAAAACCGGATGGCCGCCGGCACTCCTTTTTTTAAGAGCTCATCTTTTTTCTCAGCCGGAAGATGAAGGCACTGGCGGTCATATTTCCAGTGCTGGCCCCGGGCCTTAGCTTCCTCCCGCCGCCTGTCAATTTCTTCCGGAGTACAGAAGCAGTAATAGGCCTGGCCCTGCGAAACCAGCTGGTGGGCCGCCCGGCGGTAAACCTCAAAACGCTGTGATTGATAGATTGGTCCTTCATCCCAGTCCAGGCCGACCCAGCTAAGAGCTTCAAGAATAGTCGCAGTCATTTCTTCTGAAGAGCGGCTGACATCCGTATCTTCAATCCTCAGAACCAGTGATCCTTTCTGCTGACGGGCGAACAGCCAGTTAAATAAAGCCGTCCGGAGGGCACCGACATGAAGCTGACCTGTCGGGCTGGGGGCAAATCTAACTCTAACCATAAGACAATCTTTTTCCAGATGAAAAATTAAGACAGGTAAAATATAGCATACTAATTCTTCTTATTCAAAAATACGGAGACTGGCCAAAGCTCCTTTTCCCGCCTATTTTTCCTGCTTAAAAAATAAGTTGACTCCAAAAAATAATTTAAGTAGATTATAAGCAAGCTAAGGTTTCTAAGGTCATTTAGGAGGACCCAGGGAAAAGTCATCTTCCCGCCATCATGGCCCAAATAAGTGTTCTTGTTCTTGTTAGTGAAGTGGAACAAGCTCTCAAAATAGTCAGAGTCTGTGAACGTGAGTTCCAACCGGTCGTGGCTAACTCTCCGGAGGAAATCCCGGCTCTCATCAGCCATCAAGATTTCTGGGTGATGGTCGTCGATAGCACCTATGCAGCTTATGACCGCTGGAAAGACCTGATCAACAAAGACATTTCGGTCATTATCGTCGGCCAGGATGAGGCCGAGGTTTATCAGATGCTCCTCAGCTGGCCGCAAGAATATTATCTGGACTATATTCTGGAGAGAAATGGCCAGCCTTTCGAGCCAATTCTCAGCCTGCTGCTGCAGCGAGCGGTCAATGTTAGCCGGATCAAAAAAGAGTGGACTGAACTCCAGCAATCACTTTCCCTGTCGGCCAGAAATACTAAGGAAATTTTCAGACAGATTAAGGAAATAAAACAGCTGATCAATCAGAATTATTTGCGGGAATTGGAAAAGCGCATCTCGATTGAGGCCCGCTATATCTGGTCTCAAAAGGAACGGCAAAAAACTGAAGACATAATCAGAAAAATTTATTTGGCTAATGATGTCGGCAGCCTGCTGGGCGTGGTGCCTGAAATAAAGGAATTATTAGAAGCCAGAGGCCTGACTATTTATCTGATTGAAGAGAATGAAACTCTGGGGAAGCACCTCAAGCCAATAATCTGGGATGATACTTTTATCACCCATCCCGAAACTTTCAGATATGTGGCCAGAATGAAAGCGCCTGACTTCGCCTCGGCTGTCGCCACCTATGGACTGGAAATCAATCTGGCCGACCCGGCCTCGGATCAGAGATTTTCTATCCGCTATCAGCATAATCTCAAAGAACCTTTGAAGAGTATTCTGGCTGTGCCCATTATTTATGAGGATCAGATCATCGGAGTGGTCGAAGTTTATAACAAAGTCTCCCCGGGGGACGAGGTTAAAGAAGGCTTCAGCCAGGAAGATCAGGAAATTCTGCGCGGCCTGTCAGAGCACATCGGCATTGCCATGACCAAGCTCAATCTGATTCAGTATGATGCCCTGACCGGCTTGCTGCGGGCTGATCCTTTCTTCGACCGGATCCTGCAGAAAGTCAACTCGATGAGCAAAAGAAGAAAAGAAGAAGGTTCTTTTGCTATGGTTATGGGCGATGTGGACTGGTTCAAGCACTACAATGACCGTAATGGTCATGAGGCAGGTAACCGATTACTCCAGGAGCTGGCCCTCATTATGCGCCAGTCAGTCCGGGAAGAAGATTTAATCTGCCGTTATGGCGGAGAAGAGTTCCTGTTCTTTCTGGAAGGGGTGGCCAGCCTGGATGAAGCCTGCCAGCTAACCGACCGGATCAGAAAAAATATTGAAGAACATTATTTTCCTTTTGAAGAATATCAGCCCAGAAACAATCTGACCATGTCTTTCGGTGTAACTGTCTTTCCCCGGCGGCAGATGGCCGACAGCGATGGCCTGACCAAAGATGACTTAAAGCACCTGGTTCATGAATGCGATCTGGCCCTGGCGGCGGCCAAAGGCAAGGAAACCTGGAGATTACCCCCGGCCGAGGGTTCAGCCAAGGCCAGCCTGAAAAACCAGGTGGTAGCTTATTCCCGCGACTGGGAAAGAGGCGATCAACTATCAGCCACCTTTGCCTTCCAGGAAAAACTTTACCGGGAAAAGAGGCATTTCCAGAGATATTTCACTGCCACTTTTTTGATGTATAAAGAGGAGGATCAGCTCAAGGTCAGCAAAACTATTAATCTGAGTCTGGGCGGAACTAAAATAATCTCAGAAAAACCTTTGCCGGTCTCCAGATCATTGGAAGTTGTTCTGGTTCTGGGTAAGAAAGCCAGATCCTTACAGACGGAAGTTGTTTACTCGGAAAAAGCTGGAACTGAAATTCCAACCTTTTATACCGGCCTCAGATTTAAAGACCTGAGTTCAGAAGACCTCAGCTTGCTGGAAGACTATTTCCAGGAAATTCAAAAAGAAACTTTTAATTAAAGAGACCGGCCTCAGGATTAAAGCCGTTTTTAGATTTCCAGTTCTTTTCTCAGGATGGAATAATAAACTGAGGGCGGATTAACCCGGTCACCAAAACTGGAGATAATAGCCATGGTCTTCTGCTCAAAATGATTAAGATCCTCAGGCGCCCCCCAGTTTTGAGTGCGCAGCAAATCAACCAGGTCTTCCATTACGGCCTGATTCAAGAAATCCTGGGCCAGCAGCGGGAAAGTAAACCGTTTTTTTTCAGCCAGGGAGAGAACTTTTTGCAGGTATTTTTTCAAGTCTTCCTGCTCGGCAATTAATTCTCTTTTTAAAAAGAATTGCTCTTTAACCGAGCTGACTAAATTCAATTTGTAATAAGCCTTTTTAGCCTCTTCCACTGTCTTTTTGATTCGGTTAAGTATTTCCTGGATCTCGACAACACTATGGTCGTTCTTCTGGTAATAACCAATCCAGCCGGAACCATTGGCCGGTTCCTGGTGATAAAAAGTCAGGAGTTCCTGGCGGTCAGTGCTGCCCTCCTCAGCCTCCTGGCCGTTGGTCTTTTCACCTTCGGCCGCCTTGTAGCTGTTCATCTTTTCGACCAGGTCTTTTTTTATTTTCTCAGCCAGTTTTTCTTCCAGGCTTGGTTCCCGCCGGGAGTCTGGTTCTGGACCGGCTTCAGACCCGGTTTCAGTCTGGACTTCGGCTTGACCAGGTGCCTTTAGTTCAATTTCTGCCTCTGGCTCCTCGCCGCTTTTCGCTTCCGGTTTCTCATTTTCTATCTGGCTGGCAGGAGTGATTGCCCCCCCTTTGACTTCCTGTTCGAGCGTCAGCAGCTCTTTAACTTTCTGAAGCTTTTCGATCTCCGCGGTTAAGTCGATCTCTTCAGCCGGAGTTGAGGTTTTTTCCACCAGCTCAGCTTTCAGCCCGAATTTTTCTTCCAGCTGCCTTTTTAAGAAGCCTGATTTTTCCATGGACTGGTTGCGAATTTCTTCCAGGCGGTCCTGCAGGCCGTTAATAACCCTAATATCTTCTGAGGTTTCTTTAGCCAGCTCTTCAATTTTTTGCTGGCGCCCGACAATGTTATTTAAATACCCTCTGATTTTCTGCAGAATCTGGTTTCTTTCCTCTTCAAACTGCTCCCATAATTGACCATATTCTTCCAGGGCCTGCCATTCTTGTTTAACTTCCTCTTCGATCTGACTTAACTGCTCCTTGGCTAATTCACGCTCTTCCTGAATTCTCTGTTCTAATTTTCTTTCGATTTCCTCATGCTGGCGGCGGAGATAACTCTCCAGCTGAGTCTCAATTTCCTGGATAATTGAAACCGGCTTTTTTTCTTCTTCGCTGTTTATGTCCACTGACCTCTCCTTTGACCTTGGCTCTTTCATTCTAAAATCAGCCTCTATCGGTGTCAAGATAAATTTCGGGTGAGGTCAGACAGTATTTTGAGGCTGAAGCGCGAGGAGGAGAACCGGTAGCCGGGGGTGAGAGCCACCGGCTTTTTCTCACCCCCGGCCAGATCAAAAAGCTACAGTCCAGACCTGTCCTGAGCTCGGGAAAAATCCCTATTGCTCTTTGGCCCTAAATAATGTATACAGATACAATAAATGCGGGTGCTAATTTGAATAATAATCATCAAAATAACCAGAATAACCAGTCCAAAATATTTATCATTGATCATGACCAGAAATACAGCCAGCGGCTGCTTGATTGGCTGACCGGGCTAAGAGTTGAAGCCGGGGCCGTGGCTTCCCTGCCGGCTGCTAATCAAACAGACAGGTCCTTGAAAAACGCCATCCTGATTTTGTCTGACCAGCTGCTCCAGGGAGAAAAATGTTCAGAACTTCTGCCTTTAAAAAAGGCTTTTCCCCGGCTGGCGGTAATCGTCCTGACTCCGCCTGCTATTTCCAGCCAGTATCTTCCCTGCCTTCAATCCGGATTGGTTGATTATATTTGTTCCCGGAACAACCTGCCTTCCATTTTTTCCGCGGTCCGGGCTGAACTTGCCCGCCGGCAGCTCCAACAGGAAAACGAATTTTATTTAAAAAACCTGACCAGGTTGAGACTGGAGCACTCCCGGCATATCAGGAAAATGCTCGAACTGGAAGAAATTTACGATACGACTGTCGAGAATTTGATGACCGCTCTGGATTTAAGGGATGTAGAAACTTTTGGCCATTCCCAGACTGTTTCTAAATACTGTCAGGTGCTGGCCAGGTTGCTGGGTATCAATCAGCAAACCCGGCTGGATAACATCAGAAAAGGTTCTCTCCTCCACGATATTGGCAAGATTGCTATCCCCGATTCAATTCTTAAAAAACCAGGCGAGTTAACTCCAGACGAATGGGAAAAGATAAGGCTTCATCCTTCACTCGGTTTCGGCCTGATTAAAGAAATGAAAATGCTGGCCGAAGTTGGCCATATCATCTTATATCATCACGAAAGATATGATGGTTCTGGTTATCCCCGGGGGTTAAAAAGAGAAGAAATCCCGCTGGAATCAAGAATTTTTGCCCTGGCTGATGCTCTGGATGCCATCACCTCCCATCGCCCCTACCGGGCCGAAAGGGATTTCCAGACAGCCAGGGAAGAAATTATAAAAAATGCCGGTTCTCATTTTGATCCGCAGGTAGTCGAAGCTTTCTGTTCAATTGATATTGAGAAATGGGAAAGAATCCGCTTTGAGACCACCAAGCTGATTCCTGTCTTCGAGGAATACCAGCCCCTGCTCAAGAAAAAAAAGCCGGTTTAAGGCTTCAATTTTTAACAGCCGCCATTAGCCGGACACCCTCCTGGCCGAGACGACCCGCGGAAATCCCGAATAGTCAGACAGCACCTCAATCTCGCTCCAATCAGGCTCTAAACACCTGGTTATTTCCGCTTCCTGCCCGGCGCCAACTTCCAGGACGAGAAAGCCGCCTGGCTTTAGAAATGTGCCGGCTTTTCTTACCATCTGTCTGATAAATTTCAATCCATCCCGACCGGCAATCAGGGCTTTTCTGGGTTCAAAATCTTTAACCGGCCGGTCCAGTTTCTGCCAGTCGTCCTGAGCTACATAAGGCGGATTGCTGACAATCAGATCAAAAATCAACTGGCTCTGTTCAAAAGCCTTAAACAGGTTGCTCTTAATAAATCTGATATTAGTTACCTCATTCAGCCGGGCATTTTCAGCGGCCAGCTTCAGGGCTCTTAAAGAAATATCGGTAGCTATGATTCTGGCCGAGGGCAGCTCCTTACCCAGGGAAATCGCAATGTTTCCTGAGCCAGTCCCCAGATCAAGAATTAGCGGCTCTGGAGGCAGCGGGAGAGACAGAGCTCTTTCTACCACCAGCTCAGTTTCCGGCCTGGGAATCAGAACCGAGCGGTCAACCCGGAAGGGCAGGCCCCAGAATTCTCTCCGGCCAAGAAGGTAAGCTACCGGCCAGCCGTCAAGCCTTTTCCTTACCAGCTGATTTAGCCTTTTTTCGAGCGATAGCTTGACCGGTTCAGACAGTCTTCTAAAAAATTCAGACTCATCCATCTTCGCAGCTGCCTGAATCAGAAGGCGGGCTTCAAGAAAGGGGCAGGAACTGGAGGACAACCTGGCGGCAGTCTCCCGGAAAAGCTGTTCTAAATTCTTAGAGTTCAAGTGGCTGATTTAAAGTTTCCTGAGATTTATCTTCTTCTAAGGCCCTGGCCTGATAATAGATGACCAGTTTCTCAATGAGTTCGCTCAGGTCACCATCCATGATGGCTTCCAGGTTGTAAAAACTCTCATTCAGCCGGTGATCGGTAAGCCTCGATTGTGGGAAATTATAAGTTCTGATTTTTTCGCTGCGTTCGCCGCTTCCTACCTGCCGCCTTCGGTCCTGAGAAATCCGGCTGTGTTGTTCCTGCTGAGCCATATCCATCAGCCTGGTTCTTAAAATTTTAAGGGCCTTTTCCTTGTTACGGTGCTGGGATTTTTCGTCCTGGCAGGAAACGACCAGGCCGGAAGGCCGATGAGTAATCCGGATAGCGGTATAATTGCGGTTAACATTTTGGCCACCTGGCCCTGAGGCTCCAAAGGCCTCTATTTTCAAATCCTTGGGATCAATTTTGAGGTCAATGTCCTCAGCTTCAGGCAGAACGGCCACCGTCGCCGTCGAGGTATGAATCCGGCCGGAAGCTTCAGTTTTGGGCACCCGCTGAACACGGTGAACCCCGCTTTCATATTTAAGACGGGAATAGACTTTTTTACCCTGAATATTGATTATAGCTTCTTTGATTCCGCCGATAGGAGAGTAACTAACATCCATTAGCTCCCATTTCCAGCCCATTTGCTCGGCATAACGGGTGTACATCCGCAGCAAATCCTGAGCAAAAAGCGAGGCTTCGTCCCCGCCGGCGCCAGCCCTGATTTCCAGAATGACATTCTTTTCGTCATTGGGATCTTTGGGCAGAAGCATCAGCTTCAGTTCTTTTTCTAAGGAATCTTTTTTGGACTTTAACGACTCGAGTTCGGCTTCAGCCAGATGTTTTAGCTCCGGATCAGAGCTGGCTTCAGCCAGAATTGAATTTGATTCCCCCAGTTCTTTTTCTACCTTTTTATATTCGTCATACTTTTTGATCAGGGGTTCAAGCTCGGCCCGCTCCCGGGCTAATTCCTTGATTTTCTGAGGATTGGAGGTAACCGCCGGATCAGAGAGAAGGGAGATAAGCTGCCTGTATCTTTCCGCGGCAGTCTTTAATTCCTGAAGCATTTCGATTATTTTTTGGCTTTAGCGGCATATTTTTTCCTGAATTTCTCCACCCGGCCGGCCGTATCCATGAGCTTCTGCTTGCCGGTGAAGAAGGGATGACACTGGGAACAGATTTCTACCCTGATTTCTTTCTTGGTTGATCTGGTCTTAAAAGTATTGCCGCAGGCACAAATCACCGTGCATTCCTGATATTCTGGATGAATTCCTTTTTTCATACGCTTCTCTCCTCTTCAGGCCCTTGATTATAGCAGGTTTGACCTGGTCAGTAAAGAAGGCCGGCCTTTTGACTTTTTTCCTGAAGCAGCTGGTGGTCAAGATTGAAACGGGAAGTTTTTTCAACGTGCCGGGCGATTTCCTTATAGACTTTTGAATTAATATACTCTTTTAATGACTCGCTTAAAGGATAAACCTGTTCTTCGGCCTGCCAGTCGTAGACCTGGCCAGTTTCCCTCTGGAGGCAGCCGAGATAAACCGCCCAGGCTAACTGCCGGAAAGGAACATGACTGAACTGGCGGCGGATAGCTTTGATCTCGCCTTCCTTAATGGGATTGACAAAATAAAGGTACCTGGAAAAAAGCAGGGCATTGTGAAAATAGGCCGGAAAAGCCACCAGCACCTCTAAATCAATCAGTTTTGATAAATAAAGAAAAATCTCAAGCACCTTTTTTGACAGGCTTAGGCCCGGCCTGGTCTGGCCAGGAAGTGGTCCATGGCGGCCGATAAATTCCACCCGGGGATTCTGCAGGGTCAGCCATTCAAATAACAGGGCATGTTGAGGCGGCAAGGTAAAGCCGTGTTTTTCCGGGGCAAGAAATCTGGTCTCGCTTTCTTTTATCTTCAAATCAACGATGACCCTGGCTGGATCCTCTTTCTCCCAGTAGATCAGCAATCGCTGCACGGGATAATCAGAAGAATCGAGACGGTATTTGAGGGGCCAGAGGTTTCTTTTCTTAGCTTCGCGGAAAAAACCCTTTTTGGCCAGAACTCCCATGACCTCTTTAAGCGTGTACCGGCCAAGAAAGAGCAATGACCCGCGAGCCGGCCCCAAACCGGAAAAGATCTCATCTTCCTTGAGGCCAGGCTCCCCGGCCGGGAAAGGATTTCGCTTATCGTCCTGATCTGTCATTTTGGCTCACTCTTAACTTTTTTTATTTTACCAGGCTTGACTTTCCGCTCCTCCTGGCTGCCCTGACTGGTGACTGTTTTACCTGAATAAATGGAGAAAATATCATCACCAAAATCTACCCGCCGAATCAGTTCAAAGTCATCTTTCGAGGGAGAATAACGGCGGTGATGACGGATAACAAGCAAGCCATCAGGCTTGAGAATCTGCCTTTTCCTGATGACTTTTAAAGGATTCCGGTCAGCCAGAAGCTTATAGGGAGGATCAAGAAAAATAAGGTCAAAAGATACCTTTTTTTTAGCCAGGTCAATGATAGCCCGGTTAAATTCCCGGTTGATGACCAGAGCCTGGTCATCGGCCCCGCATTTTTTAAGATTGGCTTCAATCGTTTTAGCGGCTAACGGCAATTCTTCTATAAAGACTGCCCGCCGGGCTCCTCGGCTGAGAGCTTCCAGGCCAACCGAACCGGTGCCGGCAAAGCCGTCCAGAAAACTGGTCTCGGCAATTCTTTCCTGCAGGATATTAAACAGCGAGCCGCGGAGTTTGGCTGGCAAAGGCCGGACCAGCGGGCTTCTGACCAGTCTGAGAACCCGGCCCTTATACCGGCCGGCAATTATTCTGATCACCCTGAAACCTCACCTTCAGTAATAAATCAGGAGCTGGCTGCAGTCAGCCTTTCGATCAGCGGCACTAAATGGCAATCAAACCGCTTTTTGCTCCTTTTTAATAAATTTACCAGTTATCTGTTCATTTGTAAACTCAGGCAGGCCGGTTTCCTTGACACTTTTCAGGGGGTAAACTATACTGAATTTTTAAGAATATCCAGTCAGAAAGAGAGCCAAAATCATGACCCTGGTCGAGCAAGCAAGAAAAGGTATTTTGACTCCGCTCTTCAAGAAAATCAGCGCCGAAGAGGATATTCATCCTGATGAGCTTGTGTCACTCTTAGCCAGCGGACAGGTAGTTATCCCCTATAATAAAAGACACAGATCGGTCCGCCCAGTGGCTATTGGCCGGAAAATGAGGACCAAGGTCAACGTCAATCTGGGAACTTCCCGGGATTATCCCGACCTCCAGAGTGAAATAGCCAAACTAAAATTAAGCCTCAAATACCAGACTGACGCCATCATGGATTTGAGCACCGGAGGCAAGATTAAGAGCATTAGAAAAAAACTGCTGGCTCTTTCTACCGTCCCCTTAGGGACTGTACCGGTCTATCAGGCAGCAATTGAAGCCATAGAAAAACGGGGCTCGATAGTCAAAATGACCGGGGATGATCTCTTCCAGACGATAAGAGATCAGGCAGAAGAAGGAGTGGATTTTATGACTGTTCACTGCGGCCTGACTCTTAAGGCAGTGGACCGGCTGAAGAAGCAAGGAAGGGTGGCTGATATCGTTTCCCGGGGCGGCGCCTTTCATTTAGCCTGGATGCTTCATCATCAGAAAGAGAATCCCCTCTATGCTAATTTTGACCGGCTGCTCGATTTAGCTCAAAAATATGATGTAACCTTAAGTCTTGGCGATGGCTTAAGGCCCGGGGCGATTTATGATGCTACTGACCGGCCGCAGATTGAAGAGCTACTGACCCTGGGAGAGCTGGTTAAAAGAGCCCGCCAGGCCGGTGTTCAGGTGATGGTGGAGGGGCCGGGACATGTTCCCCTCGATCAAATAGCAATGAATATCAAGCTCGAAAAAAGAGTCTGTGAACAGGCGCCCTTCTATGTTCTGGGACCCTTAGTGACTGACATTGCTCCTGGTTATGACCATATTGTCTCGGCTATTGGAGGGGCGATTGCGGCCTCGGCCGGTGCCGATTTTCTTTGCTACGTGACTCCAGCCGAGCATCTTGGCCTGCCTTCGCTCGAGGATGTCAAGGACGGGTTGATTGCGGCCAGGATAGCCGGACACGCGGCTGATATTGTTAAGGGGCTGCCCGGAGCAATTGACAGAGATCATAAGCTTTCCCGGGCCAGAAAAAAACTTGACTGGGAAACCCAGCAAAAGCTGGCCATTGACCCCATAAAATTTGGTGAAATCAGAAAACGGAGAAAATCAAAAACTACAGCCTGCTCCATGTGTGGCGAATTCTGTGCGATGAAAATCGTCAGCGAGTTTTTAAATGGAAAGGCTGATGACTCCTGCCTCTGATGATCTTCGCTTCGGTGTAGCCGGGATCCCTCATTCCTGCCCTGGAAATTCCTCGCTTCGAGCCATAGATTATCTGGTTTCTATTGGTCTTGAAGCTCTGGAACTGGAGTTTGTCCAGGGGCTTAGAATGGGCCAGGAAACAGCTGACCAGATTAAAATAAAAGCCAGCCAGCTGGGGATCAAGCTCAGCGCTCACGCTCCCTATTTTATAAACCTGAACGCTGAAGATCCGGGTCAGAGGATGCGAAGCCAGGAATTACTGCTTAATTCCCTGCGGCTGGCAGCCTCGGCCGGTGCCTCTGATCTGGTTTTCCATGCTGGCTATTACGGCCGCAAGACACCGGCAGAAGCTTACAGCCGGATTAAAGATAGCTTGAAAGATATCCTGTCCATCAGCCGGCTGGAAAAGATACCGGCCAGGCTGAGAATTGAAACTATGGGCAAAAGGCAGCAGTTTGGCAGCCTGGATGAGGTCCTGTCCCTTTGCCGGGAGCTCGATGGCCTTTCACCTTGCCTTGATTTTGCCCATATTCTGTCCCGCGAAGGAAAAATCAATTCCTACCGGGACTTTTCTCAGGTCCTGAGAAAAGTAGAAAAAAAGCTCGGCCGCCGGGCTCTCAGTACAGCCCATATTCACATTTCAGGGGTTATTTTTAATCAGCATGGAGAAATCAAGCATATCAATCTTGACGAATCAGAGTTTCACTATGATGACTGGCTCCAGGCTTTATTTGAAGCTGGTATTAAAGGGACTATTATTGATGAGAGCCCTGCCCGGGAAGCTGATGCCCTGCGCTTGAAAAATCTTTATCTCAATCTCCTGAAAAAAGGGACCAGGGCTGAACTCGGCCGTAACAGATATGATTTTCTTGACACTGACTGAGCTAAAGTCTAAACTAAATCCTAATTATTGAATAGTCTAAATCATTATGAATTCAAAAATTATCGGGGAAAAAGAGGAGTCTTTTTTAGATTATGCCCGGGAATTATTCCGGGTGGCTGATTCAGCCAATCTGAACCGCTGTTACCAGCCGGAGTTATTTTTCTGGCCAGCGGGGCAGTTAGTTTAAATCATAGTGGACTATATCAGATAAAGGAGAGGTAGATGATTGAAATTCGTTTCCATGGACGAGGCGGCCAGGGGACGGTCGTAGCCTCAAAAATTCTGGCTGATGCCCTGGCCAAAGAAGGCAATTTCGTTCAGGCTTATCCGGAGTTCGGGGTTGAACGCCGGGGGGCACCGGTCTTTGCCTTTATTCGCATTGATCATCAGCCAATCTATGACAAAAGCCGGATTTATTATCCTGATCATGTGGTGGTGGTCGATCCGACCCTGGTTGAAGCCATTGATGTCACTGAAGGTCTTAAAGATGGCGGCTATATCATCATCAACAGCCCGAAGAAGCCGGAGGAATTCAAGTTTCCTGACAGATTCAAGGTCTTTACCATTGATGCCACCGAAATAGCTGTCCGGCACAAACTCGGGACGCTGGCTGCTCCGATTGTTAATACGGCTATTGTCGGGGCCGTGGTCAAAATATTAAAGTTGACCAAACTGGAATCGCTGGTCGCAGCTATCAAAGAAGGCGTGCCGCAGAAGCCTGAGGAAAATGTGCAGGCAGCCATTGAAGCTTATGAAAAAGCTTGAAGGAGGAAGCGATGAGCAAAAAGAAAGATGATAAAAGAATAATTTTTGTGTCGGAAACAGAGATGCCGCCGGTGGCCATGTCTCTTGGTTCGATGCTCTACAACAAGACTGGCGCCTGGCGGAATATCAAGCCAGTTATAGATTTATCCAAATGTATAAAATGCGGTATTTGCTGGAAATTTTGCCCCGATACTTCGATCGACATCGTTGAGGAGTGGCCTCAAATTAACTACGATTTCTGCAAGGGCTGCGGCATTTGTGCTGAAGAGTGCCCGGAAAAATGCATTGTCATGGTTGAGGAGGAAAAATGAAAAAAGTAATTATGGGAAACCACGCCCTATCCTACGGGGCCATGCTGTCCAGGGCCCAGGTTATTGCTGCCTACCCGATTACTCCCCAGACTCAAGTGGTTGAACTCCTGTCTGAAATGTGTGCCGATGGTACGCTCGAGGCCAAATTTATCAAAGTTGAATCTGAACACTCAGCTATGGCTGCCTGTTTAGGAGCTTCGATGGCTGGAGCCAGAACTTTTACCGCCACTTCGGCTCAGGGTCTGGCTCTAATGCATGAAATGCTTCACTGGGCAGCTGGCGGCCGGATGCCGGTCGTCATGGGTGACATCAACCGCTCCATGGCTCCCGGCTGGAGCATCTGGACTGACCAGAACGATAGCCTGTCGCAGAGAGACACCGGCTGGATTCAATTCTATTGCTCTTCCAATCAGGAAGTGGTGGATACAGTCATTCAGGCTTATAAAATATCAGAAAAATTGATGATCCCGAGCATGGTCATCCTTGATGCTTTTGCCCTTTCCCACACCTATGAAGTGGTCGATATTCCCGACCAGGCCAAAGTTGATGCTTATCTTCCGCCCTTTAATCCGCCTTACCGTTTGACACCTGATGATCCTCATGCTTTCGGCGGGCTGACTTCTTCTGATCACTATATGGAACTTCGCTATCGGCTCCAGAAAGATATGGAAAAGGTCCCGGCTCTGATTGAAGAAACTGGCCGCGAATATGAACAGATGTTCGGACGCTATCTCGGACAGGTTGAAAATTACCAGTGCGATGGGGCCGAACTGGTCCTGGTCACTTCTGGAACAGCTGGTTATACCGCCCGGGTAGCGGTGGATGAACTAAGATCCCGGGGCATCAAAGCCGGCAACCTCCGGATCAAGCTTTTCCGTCCTTTCCCCTTTGAGCCAGTCCGCTCGATTTTGTCGAAGGTGCCCAAAGTGGCCGTTCTCGACCGGAATATTTCTTACGGGCATCATGGAATTTTCTATCAGGAAGTTAAGTCCGCTATGTATGGACAACCGTCACCACCAGCCATCTTTGGCTTCATTGCTGGACTGGGCGGGCGTGATATTACTAAAGAGTCTTTTAAGGAAATCGCTGATTATACGCTCAAACATGACCGGCCCGAAGAAGAAATCGTCTGGATAGGAGTAAAGAAATGAGTAAAGAAAGAAAAATGACCATAACTTTACCAAGAGAAGAGCTGATGAGCTCCGGCCATTTAGCCTGTCAGGGCTGTGGAGCGACTTTAGCTATGAGATATGCCTTAAAAGCCCTCGGTCAGAAAACCATCCTCTGCGTTCCTGCCTGCTGCTGGTCGGTCATTGACGGTCCTTTTCCCCATTCCTCACTGGATGTGCCCATTTACCACTGTGCTTTTGAAACTGCGGCTTCTTCCGCCAGCGGGGTCAGAGCCGGTCTGGACATGGTCGGGGATAAAGAAACCACGGTCATGGCCTGGGCTGGTGATGGCGGGACCTTTGATATCGGCATTCAGGCCCTGTCCGGGGCAGCCGAAAGAAATGAAGACTTCATCTATACCTGTTATGACAATGAGGCCTATATGAATACCGGCATCCAGCGGAGCTCAGCTACCCCTCTCGGCGCCTGGACAACAACTACCCCGGTCAAGCATTATAAAAAGGAAAGGAAAAAAGACATCATCGGGATTATGGCCGCCCACGACATCCCCTATATCGCCACGGCCAGCATAGCTTATCCTGAAGATATGATAAAAAAATTTAAAAAGGCCAAGGACATTCATGGAACCAGGTTTATTCATATTTACGCCCCCTGTCCAACTGGCTGGAAGAGCCGGCCGGATGATACGGTCAAGCTGGCCAGGCTGGCCGTTCAAACCGGATATTTCCCTCTGTACGAAATAGAAGAGGGGGAAAAGTGGACGCTTAACCTAAAAATTAAAGAAAGAAAACCGATTACTGACTATCTAAAACTCCAGGGGCGTTTCCGCCATTTGAAGGAAGAAGAAATCGGTTTGATTCAGGCCGAGGTAGAGGCTAATTATCAGAGAATCCTCAAAAAATGCGGCTTATAAACCGATAGCGGACATTACTTAGCTGGCTTAAGATATTTTGATTAATTAAAAAGGAGAATAAGAATGAAGAAAAGTTTACTGGCCCTGCTCATGGTGGTAACACTGCTGGCCGCCTATGGTTGCCATAAATCTGAAGCACCCGCTGGTGGAGGAACTTCGCCTTCGGCTTCAGCTGAGCCGGCTCCTTCTTTTGAGGTCACGTCCCTTGCCGGACAGCAATTGAGTTTATCTTCTTTAGCCGGTAAGGTGATTCTGGTCAATTTCTGGGCGACCTGGTGTCCACCTTGCCGGGCTGAAATTCCAGATTTTATCGAGGCTTATTCAGAGCTAAAAGATAAAGGGCTCGAAATACTGGGCTTTTCAGTTGATGATCTGTCTGAAGCCGAACTGAAGAAATTTGTGGATGAAGCCAAAATGAATTATCCAGTGTCACTCGTCGGGAAAGATATCGTCAATGCCTTTAAGCCCGGTCAATATATACCAACCTCCATCTTCATTGATAAGAAAGGCAATATCCGCTACCGCCATGTCGGGAAACTGGAAAAAGCTGACCTTATCAAGAAGTTTGAAGAGCTGAATCAGGAATAAGTTAGCCAGTCTTTAGCTTCGGAAGACTTACCAGCGATAGACCGCTGAGGCCCAGGTAAAGCCGGCGCCAAAAGCCACCATGACAATAATTTTACCCGGTTGAAGCCGGCCTTCTTCTATTAACTCATGTAAAGCGACCGGAATGGTGGCGACTGACATATTGCCATATTTATGAATATTGACGACGATTTTGTCTTTAGAGAGATTAAGCCTTTCTCCGGTGGCATCAATAATCCTCAGATTAGCCTGGTGGGGAATTAAATAATCAACCTGGTCTTTTCCCAGGCCAGCCTGCTTTAAAGCCTCCAGGGCAGCCTCACCCATCCTTTTGACTGCATGTTTAAAAACCTCATTGCCCTTCATGGTAATATAGTGAAGCTTTTTTTCGACAGTTTTTTCACTGCCTGGATGAAGAGTTCCACCACCAGGCAAAATCAGCAGTTCAGCCAGTGAGCCGTCAGCTCCCCAGAAATGCGAAATCAAGCCAGACTCATCCTGACTTTCCTCTAAAATAAAAGCCCCGGCTCCATCACCGAAAAGGACACAGGTCCCCCGGTCTTCCCAGTTGGTGACCTTGGACAGAATATCTACGCCCACCAGTAAAATCCGGCGGGCTACTCCACCCAGAATCAAGCCCTCGGACACAATCAGGCCATAAAGGAAGCCACTGCAACCAGCTTCAAGATCAAAAGCAGGAGTCTCTTTAATACCCAGCTTTTTCTGCAGCCAGCAGGCTGTTGCCGGAAAAATTGTATCCGGGGTGTTGGTAGCTACCAGAATTAAATCAATATCTTCTGCTTTTAGGCCAGCTCGCTCCAGGGCCATTTTGGCTGCCTTCTCGGCCAGATCGGAGGTAACCTGTTCTTTGGCCGCTATCCTTCTCTCTTTGATGCCGGTTCTGGTGGTAATCCATTCATCGGAGGTCTCAACTATCTTTTCCAGGTCGGCATTGGTCAAGACCTTATCCGGGAGATAAACTCCGGTGCTTCTGATTTTAATCCGCCTGTTCTTTTTAATCATCGAAATACCCTTAAACACCCTGAAATTTTTTTTATCATACCTTTTTTTATTTTAAAAATAAAGACGATGGTGTTAGAATTTTTAAGTTAAGGTCCAATGAAAAGATGCTCCCGGCCAGCCTGTCTGGTTAAACTTTTTGCTTTATTACTAATCTTTGGCCTGAGCCAGGAGCGCTGGCTACAGGCCCAGCTTCCAACCGGCCAGTATTTAGAAGAAAGCCCGCTCGGCAGCTGGAATCAGTTTGGACTTGACTCAGCCGCTTCTCTGGGAAGAGGGTTTTCCCAGCTAACTTTAGCTCAAAACAGCCAGGCTATATTTTCTAATCCGGCTCTTCTGAGCTCGCTTAAACCGGGCAGGCTAACCATCAATTCCGGCTTCAATCAAACTCAGATTTTTGACTTCTGGCTGGTAAATACTGGAGTTATTTCTACCGATTCCAATCTCACCTATCGCGGTTTGGAAATTAATTACCTGGGCTTTAACTATAGTCTGGGTAAATTCAGCCTGGCCGTGGCCTGGGCTCAAACTGAAAATTATGGCCGGCCTTCGATTGATTACCGTTATGTTGAAAATGAAGTTCTTTATGACCGGCTGCAGTTGAAGCAGTCGGGGCAGCTGATGGCTTTCAGCCTGGCTCTGGCCAGAAAATTTAAGGCCAGACTGAGTTTGGGCTTAAGCCTTGTCTTTTTGACCGGTAAAATAGAAAGAGAACTGGAGGAAGACTGGCCTCAGAACGGCACCTCTATGACTGACAGCCGCCGGCAAAAAATAACCGGTTTTTATCCGGTCGTTGGCCTGGAATATGTGGCCAGCTCCCGCCTGAGTCTGGGCCTTAGTTTCACTCCCCCCTACCAGAGAAAGATAAAAAGCAAAAGTTTTTTAAGCTACTCTTCAGCCGAAACCGAAATCAGCTTAGAAGATGAAGCCGGGGATAGAGCCAGCCGGCCGCTGGTCATGGGCGCCGGTCTTAGGTATAAACTTAAAGATAATCTTAACCTCTGTCTCGAGTCGAGATATTTTGCCTGGAACCATTATTCTTATTCTTACTTTGGTCAAAACCTGAAACGCAATTTCCGGGCAATTTTCGACCTGGGCGCTGGCCTTGAGGCCCAGACTGAAATTAATTTTCGGGGCCAGCGGTGGAAAACACCCTATTATGTGGGCCTGAGGGTTGATCCCCAGCCGATGAAGGATATCAGCTCAACCTATTACTATTTGACTTTCGGTTCTGGCCTGGGCAATGATCATTTTGTCCTGTCATTTTCTACGGCTATTGGTTTCGAACATGGCTCCGGACATCATCTGAAGAATCAAAAAATCGCTGTCACCTTTGATCTTAATCCAGCCGAAATTTATAAATCAAAAGCCAGGAGGTAAAAATTTTCAGCTTACCTGCCCGGACAAACAGAACAGTTTTTGGAATTTTTATTCTATTTTTCTCTTTATCAATTTTAAACCAGGCCGTCAGTGGCCAGACCAGAGCCAGCCGCTTCAGCCGGCTGGGCAGCCTCAATGGAGCTTATCATTCTTATGGCGAGCTTGAGTCAGAATTAAAGCAGCTGGCTTCTGCCAATCCATCAATTGCCCGGCTGTCCAGTCTGGGACAGAGCCTGGAAAAAAGGAACATCTATGCCTTAAAAATAAGTGACCATCCTGGCCAGCGGGAAAATGAGCCGAAAGTGGCTTTTCTGGGCTGCCATCATGCCCGGGAGTGGATCTCGGTTGAAGTTCCTCTTGAGATAGCCAATTATTTAATAAGAAATTACGAGAATGATGAGCGGGTCAAAGCCATAGTCAACTCGTCAGAAATCTGGATCATACCCCTGGTTAATCCGGACGGTCTTGATTATTCCATTTTGAATTACCGCCTCTGGCGGAAGAACCGCCGCTTAAACGACAACGGCTCATTCGGAGTTGATTTGAACCGGAATTATTCATTCTGCTGGGGAGCTGATGACCTGGGGTCAAGTCCTCTTCCTTCCTCTGAAACTTACCGCGGAGAGCAGCCCTTCTCCGAACCGGAAACTTCAGCCATCAGAGACTTGTTTTTTAATGTCAATTTTTCCGCGGTCATTTCTTATCACAGTTTCTCTCAGACTATCCTTTATCCCTGGAGCTATGCCGACCTGCCGGCCGGCCAGGAGTCATTATTCCAGCAGTTAGCCTCTGAGCTGGCCAGCTTGATCAGCCAGGTCAATGGCCGTATTTACCAGACTGCCCGCTCCTCTTCTGCCTACCTAACCAATGGAGATTTTATAGACTGGGTCTATGGCCTTTTCGATATCCCTGCCCTGACCATCGAACTTCCGCCTGTCGATCTCCAGGCAGGAGGCTTTTTCAATTCTGAGCAGGACATTCAGAGTATTGCCGCCGAAAACCTGCCGGCAGCCCTTTATCTTCTCGACTGGGCCATTTCAACCCATAACTACCAGGAAGGGCAATTAAGCCCGGAAAGGAAAAATCAGCTTGAAAAGAGCCCCGGAAATAACATAAAAAATAAGCGGGTGAAATTGACCGGCCAGGAGGGCAGCAATTGAATGAATTACCAGCGGGCTATCTCATGCCTGCCGCTGACGGCCCGAAAGAAGGCCTGCCTGTCTGGATTTTTTATATTATCTTTTGCGCTGTTCTCCTTCTCCTCTTTTTAGCTTTTCTTCATAATAAGGATTTAAGGAATAAAATTAATAATATTTTTTTAGCTTACAAAAAAAAATTCATGAAATTCTGGCTGGAAGCTTTTCTCCGCCGCCAGGAGAAAAAAAAGAACAAACTTTTAATCCAGCTTGGTCAGCAGGGAACTTCAGCCTGGCCTGAACTCAAAGATCTAAGCCAGGCAGCTTCTGAACTAAACTCTCTGGAAGAAATGAAAGAAAAGTTTGGAGAAGCCGGCTGCGAACTGGCCAGGTCTCAACTGGAACCGTCTTATCAGGCTATTGGCTTGATTATTAATAAAATCAGACCGGAGATAAAAGCCTTAGCTATTTATTATTCCCGGATAGATCAGACTGAAAGAAGAATCAAAATCCTCAAAAAAGAGTTAGAAAAAGGCTAAAATAGCTGTATGAATGATCAGCCCGTAATTCTGGCTCATCTGTGCTGTGCTCCGGATGCTCTCTATGTTGTTGGCCTCCTTCAAGCCAGCTACCAGGTAACCGGATTTTTCTATAACCCCAATATTCACCCTGAGGAAGAATATGATCTCAGGCTTAGGGAAACCCGCCGGGTAGCCAGCCATCTCGGCTTTAAGTTAATTGAGGGAAAATATGACCCGGACCGCTGGCTACAATTAACAGAAAAATTCAAAGATGAACCTGAAAAAGGACGAAGATGCCATATTTGTTATGCCTGGCGGCTTCAGGCCACCGCCCGGCTGGCTAAGGAGCTGGGCTTTCCCCTCTTTACCACCATCATGAGTATTAGCCCCTGGAAAAGTGCCGAGGTTTTGAACCGCATCGGCCGGCTGACGGCCAGAAAATTTCGCCTTGAATTCCTGGAAGCCAATTTTAAGAAAAAAGACGGATTTAGAAAAAGCGTAGCTATGAGCCAGGCTTTTGGACTTTACCGGCAGAACTATTGCGGTTGTCTCTATAGCCGGAAGGCCAGGTAGGATATGCCCAGGCCAGAGGTTAAAACCGGATCGTTAAAAGCCTACCGGCTACTGGTCAGGGGCACGGTCCAGGGAGTAGGTTTCCGGCCATTTATTTACCGTCTGGCCACCAGGCTCAATTTTCATGGTTATGTCAAGAATGTTGGTCAGGGAGTAGAGATTTATCTCGAAGGCAGCCCGGTTGATTTCGACCGTTTCCTTCAGGCCTTCAAAAATGAATTGCCGCCGCTGGCCAGAGTTGAAAGCCTGGACTGGCTGGAAGTTGAACCGGAAGGGCGAAATAAATTCTCGATTGACCGGACAGTCGCCGGAGAATCTTTTGTTTTTATTTCACCCGATATTGCCACCTGCCCTGACTGCCTTAAAGAGATAGAGACTCCAGGAGAAAGACGCTACCATTATCCCTTCACCAATTGCACCAATTGCGGTCCCCGCTACACGATTGTCAACAAGCTGCCCTATGACCGGGAAAGCACCACCATGGCTGGCTTTAAGATGTGCCCCGACTGCCTGCATGAATATGAAAATCCGCTTGACCGGCGTTACCATGCTCAGCCCATTGCCTGCCCGGTCTGCGGGCCACAGCTGGTTTTGCTTGAAGCCCGAACGAGAAAACCGGTGAGTGAGCCGCTAACTTCTGCTATCCGCCTGGTCAAGCAGGGAAAAATCTTAGCGGTTAAAGGCCTGGGTGGATTCCATTTGATTTGTGATCCATTTAACTTTCAAGCGGTCAGGCGGCTGCGAAAGATCAAGCAGAGAAAAGTCAAACCTTTAGCTCTGATGGCCAAGGACTTAGAAACGGTCTCTGAATATGCTTTTCTCAGCCGGGCTGAGAAAGATTGGCTGACCTCCTCCCGCCGGCCAATAGTTCTGTTAAGAAAAAAGAAAGATATTCCCGGCCTGGCGCCGCAAGCAGACACTCTTGGTTTTATGCTGCCCTATACTCCTCTTCACCATCTTTTGCTCCAGGAACTCAGGGTGATTGTAGCCACCAGCTCCAATAGAAAAGATGCACCCATTATCAAGGACGACTCAGAGATCGGGCCTGAGCTAAGCGATTTTATTCTGACTCACAACCGGGAAATAGCCATGAGGGCCGACGATTCTGTCCTCGAAGTCGTCAGGTCCAAACCCGTTTTTTCCCGGCGGGCCAGAGGCTTTGTGCCTTTTCCCCAGAACGTTCCCGGCAGCCTGAAATCAAAAGCCAGGGTTCTGGCCGTCGGCGGTGAGCTCAAAAATACAGTTTCCATTTATAAAGATGGTTATGTCATTACCTCCCAGTTTCTGGGTGATCTCGACGATTATCAGAATTTTGGCTACTTTCTCGAGACCATTGACCATTTTAAAAAGCTGTTTGATTTCAAACCTGATCTGATCGTCAGCGACCTGCAGCCTGATTTCAGAAGCACCGCTTACGCCCGCTCAACTGGCCTTCCCCATTTTTTGCTTCAGCATCATTTTGCCCATGTCCTGGCTCCACTGCTTGAACATCAACTGCCGCCGCCAGTCAGGGTTCTCGGTGTTAGCTTTGACGGTTATGGCTACGGAGATGACGGCCAGGCCTGGGGCGGCGAATTCCTTCTGGCCGGTTACACTGGCTATAAAAGGTATGCCCAGCTGGACTATGTCCCGCTTCCGGGAGGAGACGCGGCTGTTAGAGAACCGTGGCGAATGGCCCTGTCCTTCCTCCTCAAGGCTGCCGGCCCAGACTACCCCCCGGTAAAATCGCTGGAACCAATTTCAGCCAGAAAGAAACAAGCAGTCAGACAACTAATTGACAAAAGGATAAACACTCCCCTGACTTCAAGTGCCGGCCGGCTGTTTGATGCCGTTTCTTATTTAGCCGGGTTGTCTCCAGAAAGAATAGAATTTGAGGCTCAGGCCCCGGTTAGCCTGGAGACAGCCGCTGCCCTGGCTCGCCCAACTTCCCGGGCTTACCCTTATTTGTTTTTGAAAGATAAGCTGCCCTACCGCCTCGATTTTGCTCCAACCATAAAAGAGATAATAGAAGAATTAATTCAGGGACACGAACCTGGAACCATAGCCCTTAAATTCCATAACACCTTAGCCAGGGCCATTTTGGAAGTCTGCTGGCAAGCCAGGGAGGAAGAAGGCGTGGATAAAATTGTACTGACCGGAGGAGTTTTCCTGAACCGGATTTTACTGCAAAAAACAGAGGATCTGCTCAGGAAAAATAGATTTGAAGTTTTACGTCCGGTTTATTATTCTCCAGGCGACGAATCGCTGTCGTTAGGTCAGATAGCTTACAGTCTTGGCCTGACCACCAGGTGATTAATCTTTTTCCCGCTTCTTTCAGGATGGCTGGTTCCGGGAATGGCGACGGGCCCTTTGCAGCTTAAAACCTGGGCCTCCCAAAAAATAAATTGAGGCATTGATCAAAAAAGCCAGAACATAACCGCCGGCCGCCAGGATTAGAAATCCAAGCAGGCCTCCCAGGAAACTAAAAACAAAGCTGCCAACCAGCTTTCCCTGCATTTCCTGCAAAGCAGTTGGCAGCCAGGCTTTCAGACCTGGTAAGAATCCTGTCGCCCCTGCCATCAAACCAAATAAAATTCCAAGGAAAATGCCCAGTCCGCCAAAAAATAACAAAAAGCTTAGAGGATCAGCCGCGCTTAGGTACCAGAGGACAGTCTCTTCATTTCTTTTCTTGCCGGCTACCTCCTGGCTCTGGTCTTTGACCTGATTCTGATTGTCGTCTGTCCTGACGGCCGCCCCGCAGGCAGGGCAAACAGACTGGCCTTCGGCCAGCAGCCGGCCGCACTCAGGACAGGCCAATTTCGTCCGTCCTTCAGTCAGAGAAGATTGACATCTTGAACAAACTTCCGCTTCAATCTCGTTTTCAGAGCCGCAGACCGGACAGGACCTGGTCTCCCGGGTATCCGCCGGTGGTTCAGCTTTTACCCATTTTTTCCCGTCATAGAAATACCACTGGCCGCTCTGAGCTCCCAGCATCCAGCACCGGCCGTGATCATCAAACAACCGTAGTTTTCTGAGAGATTCGGCAAATTGCTCACGGCTGAGCTGGCCCCTGATGAATTTCTGGCGGAGCCGCTCAAAATTGCTTTCGACTATCTGAAATCTCTTATCTACCATCTTAATTTTAGCCTCTTCAAATTTATACCTTCTGACCCTGTCTTGGCAAGCTGCAACCCCGGAAAACTTATGACGATCTTTTGTGCAGGTTGTTGTATCTATTTGAAAGCAAAAGAACTTGGCCAGCCTTTTAACCGATTTTGCACAGGCTTTTCCACAAAAATTGTGGATTTTAAAAACCTATTTAAAGAGATCCAGCAGTCCGCTCTCAGTAACCGGCGCTGGAATAAAAGAGACTAAAAAGATAATTAAGACTAAAAAACCAATAATCTGTCTTTTTAGAGATAGCCTGGCCGGTTCCCAGGCCACTGGCGGATGTCTAAGCCCCAGGACCAGAACTAAAACTGCCCAGATCAGCCAGCCGGCCCAGTAAAAGACTCCCATAATCGCCAGCAAGCCGACAATGATATAAGATATTTTTCTGACTCTATCTCCAAAGAGAGAATAAAATATATGTCCTCCATCCAGCTGGCCGATAGGAAAAAGATTAAAAGAAGTGACCAGCAGACCCACCCAGGCAGCCATGGCCATCGGATGTAAAATCAGTGACTGGCCGTCTGGAACCGGCCCGAAGATCATTCTGGTCATGGCCTTGAGGAGCCAGGGCTCGCCAAATTCTATAGCTCCTTCGCCAACTAAAGCCGGCGTTAACCTTGATAAGGTCAGGCCAAAATACAGAGCTGGCACTGATAAAATGAAACCGGCCAGAGGCCCATTAGCCCCGATATCAAATAACTGATCCCGCCTGGTCAGGGGCGACTGGATCCGGATAAAAGCTCCCAGGGTTCCGATTAAGGTCGGAGCCGGTATAAAGTAAGGCAAGGTAGCTTCGATCCGGTATCTTTTGCAGGTTAAATAATGACCGAGTTCATGCCCGAGAAGAATTACCAGGAGAGAAAAAGAATAAATCAGACTCAAGCGGTTCAGGACCGGGTTAAAGATGATTTTAATATTGATCAGAGCGGGCACCTGATCAATTTCCTGCCCGGCATAGACATAATTTATGGCCCAGAGGAAACCAACAAAATAGGTGGAAATAACTGTCAAAAAGAAAAGTAAATAGTTTACCCACCTCTTGCTTTGGGCCATTTTAAACCGGGACCTGTATTAAAAGAAAAGGCAAGAGAACCTGAAGCCCTCTTGCCTTTTAATTTGATCTCAGGAGTTACTCTTGATTTTGTTAAATTTAGTTTCCAGCTCTTCTTTGGTCTCTCGATGATCAGGATCAGGAATACAGCAATTTACCGGACAGACCGAAGCGCACTGGGGTTCATCAAAATAGCCAACACATTCAGTACATTTGTCAGGGTTGATCTCATATCTTTCATCACCAGCCGAGATCGCTTGATTCGGGCATTCTGGTTCGCAGGCACCGCAGTTGATACATTCTTCTGTGATTTTATAGGCCATCTTTTCCTCCTGTTGTTTAGTGAATAATTAAAACATATTATAACTTTTAAGAAAAAATATACAAGACAGAGGCCAATCTTAACTACTGGCCTGAAGCTTCATAACTTTCATGGCTGCCTGATAGCCATAATAAGTGTTCTGGTAGCCAGCCTGGAGTTCCTGGTAAACGGCCAAAGCCTGCTGCCGGTCGCCCTTCTTCTCATAAACTTCAGCTAAATGAAACAAGATTAAGTCTAAGGGGTAAGATTCTGGTTTCTCTTTTTCAACCTGCCGGTAGACAGCAATGGCCTCATCCAGTTTATTCTGCCTGGACAGTACCTGACCGTAAAGATCAAGAATCTGGTAATGAATGAGATCAGAGCCTTTATCTTTCACCCGCTCCAGAATTTTTTCGGCCTGGCTAAAATTATTCTTCTCGACATAATAAGCTGCCAGGCTCAAGCTGGCGATTCTCCCATAACGGCTGGAGGCGGCCAGTTTTTCCAGTTCGGCCAGATTTTCCGGTTTTTGATCAAGCTCAGCCCGCAGAGCCAGCACCTGATTTAAAAAATTGGCTTCCTGGCTTTTTCTATAGCCGCTGTAAAGCCTTAAGCCAATAATGATGGCAGCTACCACCACCACCGCTATCCCGGCGATTTCGAGCTGTTTTCCATGTTGTTTTACCCAGAGAAAAAACCGGCTCAGCCCGGTGGCCAGTTCATCTTCTTTCAGTTGTCTTCGTTCAGTCCTTTTCATGTTTTCTCCTCAGAGACTTCATTTTTAGCATAAATAGAAGAAAATTCCAAGCGATTGTCCCCTCTGGTAAGTACCAGGCCTGAGGGCCGTGCCTGGAAGCGAGACTCGCGGAAGGAAGCCACTCGCCCTCCAGGTTTCCAGCTTAACTCTGTTGATCCATTGAGAGAACGGGGCTGCCCTCCTAAATATCTGGCAACAGAATGTCTTCAGGAAAGGCGACTGAAGTGAAGTTATTGATAAAAATCAGTCCTGACCGTCCACCGATAACTGGCCGGAGGCAACGAGAAGCAAAATAGAGCTTAAAAATCGAATTGAATTAAGCCTGATTTTTCTTTGATCTGGTGCCTGATATCTTCTTTGGTAATCAATCCCTCTTTTTCAGCTCTAATGGCTTTAAACAAATCATAAGTGGTCAGCAAGCCATTGCCGTCTTTTTCCGCTTCTTCAATCTGGAACTGGGAAAAAGGATTCTTTCTCAGCCTGGCTTCCTGCTGGTTAAAGTAATTGCCCAGAAGCAAACCTTTCATTTTGGTATTATCAAATTCCTGCATTCTCCGCCCTTTAAACCTCTGGAGCATGATACCATCGTCGTCAGCAGCCCAGTTCTTGGAGCTTCTAACCACCACCAGGATTAAAAAGCCTTTCCGCAGGCTGACTTCAACCGGCTGATCAGAATCATCAATGATCCAGATATCCTCTTCTTTATCTCTGATCACATTTTTCCAGTAGTCATCAACGTCAATAGCTTTGGTCCAGCCGAGATATTTAAAAGCCTTAACCGCGGCCGTTTTGAGCTCCTGGCCTTCAGCTTTGAGCAGCCGGATAAAAGATTCCTGCTCAGTCGCCCTTAGAGTTTTAATCTGCTCATCTATTTGTTTGATTTTCTCTTCAAATTTCTTTTTTTCTTCGTCTTTTTGCCGGTAGAGATGTTTAATTTCAGGAAAGACATATTCTTCCCGGTCAGCCCAATCAGCAAGTTCTGCCTCTTTGCCCTTAAAATCTAACAGCGGGAAAACATCTCTCAGAATAAAATCGGCTACCTGAATATTATTGGACCCGAACCAGGGAAGAAGCCAGAAAAATCCTTTCCCCTTCTTAATCAGCAAAGAAACCGGATAGCCGTCCTGGCTTTTAGCCACAATTTTCCAGCTTTCGTCCTGGGCCGATGGAATTTCCCAGATATTTGCCGCTAAAGGATCAGGCAGCAGTTTGTACATAAAGCCGATTTGGTCAAAATATCTATCAAACAGAAAGTTAAAGGGCTGCTCGGGATTGACAATGATAGAATCGCCTTTGGCTGATTCCTGGAGATGAATTTCAGGGAAAGCACCGATGACACCAGTCAGTTGATAAAGATATCCCTGGCCGATAAAGCCAACCAGTCTGGCCCCGTTTTTGACCAGATCCCTTATCTTTTCTGATAGGTCGGCCGGGATGGCCTCATTTTCCACGGGTGAGCTCATCTGGAAAAAGATGTTTTTGGTTTCAGGTAAAACAACCGGCAAATTCTGGAAATCGGAAGTGCGCAGCAAATAAGTTTCAATTTTTTCCTGCTCAAAGAAAGCTTTATCCTTGTCCTCAAAATCCAGTAAAAGAATGCTGTCCATGGCCCTATCCTTTCATAAAATCTTTCAATTATGATAAATAATACAACTTACCCCTTGTTTTATCACCTCTCAAGATGATTTTCAGGATGAATTCTTTCCCTCTTCTTTTATCAGAATTGAAGGGCCTGGTGCCCCTGGCCAGACTCGAACTGGCGGCACAGGGATTAGGAATCCCTTGCTCTATCCATACTGAGCTACAGGGGCAACCATCTTGCCAGGTAAATATAACTTAAGCTTGAGTTTTTTTCAATTCGGGGTGCCGTCAGGAGCTAGGTTCAGGCCAATGGCGGATTTTAACCGGTTGAACCCTCAAGAAGCTTCAGAGCTGACAGGCGGGACAGTAGTAGGTACTCCGGCCGTTGATTTTTTCCCTGACTATTTTTTCACGATGGCAGCGGGGGCAGAGCTGCCCGGCCTTAGCATAAACCCGGTGCCGCTGCTGGAATCCGCCCTTTTCGCCCGTAGCATCGACGTAGTCGCTAATGGATGAGCCCTTAAGCGCAATAGCTTCCTCCAGAACCCTTCTGGCCGCCCGGTAGAGTCTGGCCCCCTGTTCTTCAGTCAGGCTGCCAGCCAGCCTGAAAGGACTGAGCCTGGCCCTGAAAAGTATCTCATCAGAATAGATGTTGCCAATCCCGGCTATGATTTTCTGGTCAAGCAGCCAGTTTTTCAACCTTTTTTGACCATGTCTTTTCAGCAAACACCTAAAATCACTGAGACTGATCTCAAATGGCTCCGGCCCTAAATCTGTCTTTATTTTTTCTTCAATTTGACTTAAAGCTAAACAGTTTAGAAAACCGAATTTTCTGATGTCCCGGAAGAGCAGTTCTTTTTTCAGTCCGTAAAAGGTCAGGCGGGCATGGGTATGCTTATCTATCTTCCGGCCAGGATCCGCCAGAAAAAGCTGCCCGGTCATCTTCAGGTGAACCAGCAATCCCAGCTGGCCATCAAACCTGAAAACAATCATCTTCCCCCGGCGCCAGATATCCAGGATTTTTCGCCGGCGGTAAGCTTCCGGCCGGAAAGCCCCCGCTAATTGCTTTTTTTTCAGATGAGGGGAAATAAAAACCAATTCCTTAACCCGCCGGCCAAGCAGATTAGCTTTCAAACCCCTGACGATAGTTTCAACTTCAGGCAATTCAGGCATGCTGAAATTTTACACTCTTTCCCTGCCACTCTCCAGATTATATCAATTTTTAATCAGCTCTGGTCTTGATTTAAAGACTGATTTTGATTAACATAAATGCTTATGAAAACGAAAGCGCTAACCGCAGGCCTGCTGGGCTGGTTCGTCCCCGGTCTGGGGCACCTGTATCTTAAAAAATACTGGCGGGGTTTGATTTTCCTCGGAGCCATCGGCCTGATGTGTCTTTTAGGACTGGTCATGGGGGGAAGAATTTACCCTGCTCAGGCTGATAATCCGCTGACCGTGCTGGCCTTTCTCTCCGATCTCGGCAACGGTTTTCTTTATCTCCTGTCGAGACTAACACCTCTGGGCCTGGGAGAGATGGAGAGAGTCTCGTTTGAGTTTGGCAGTGCCTATCTGGCTGGCGCCGGCCTGCTCAACTTTTTGATCGCTCTTGATGCCTGGGATATTGGCCGGGGGAAGAAATCATGATACTTCAGAGTCATCTTTATACCATGATCATTTATGCCCTGCTGGTCTCGGTGGTCCTGGCCCTGATTAGAAGAGCTGATTTTAAATCCAGGTTAAAATACGGCCTGACTCTTTTTTTGATTATGACTGTGGCTTCACTGGCCTTTGGCTGGTTTATGTATTTATTTGCCAGATAAACTCAACTGCTTATCTGCCTTCCCCGCTTCACTCCCTGGCTGGCTCTGTTTCTTTTTCTGATTTTTTGAACCAGAAAAAAATTTTATGTTATAATTATTGCCTTTAATCATGAAATACGAAACAGTCATCGGCCTTGAGATTCATGCCCAGCTTCTGACAAAAACCAAGCTTTTCTGCCGCTGCCGTACGCGGTTCGGGCTTCAGCCTAACAGCCAGACCTGTCCAGTCTGCCTGGGACTGCCAGGCAGCCTGCCGGTCATCAACCGGGAAGCAGTCAGAATGGCTGTTAAGCTGGCTCTGGCCCTCCAAGCCAGAATTAATCTGAAATCAGTTTTCAGCCGGAAAAATTATTTTTACCCCGATTTGCCTAAAGGCTACCAGATTACCCAGTACAACCTGCCGGTAGCTGAAGGCGGTGAGTTACTGATTGAAAACGAGGGCCAGCCAAAAATCATTCACTTAGAGAGGCTCCACCTCGAAGAAGATGCAGGCAAATCACTGCATGAAGGCTTCCCCGATTCGGCTGAGAAAACTTATCTGGATTTTAACCGTTGCGGCGTTCCACTCGTTGAAATTGTCACCAGGCCAGAGATGAGTACGGCCAGTGAAGCTGTTGAGTTTGTTCAAAATTTGAGGACACTTCTCCAGTACCTGGAAGTTTGCGACGGAAATATGGAAGAAGGCAACCTCCGCTGTGATGCCAATTTATCTGTCAGGCGGACAGATTCAAAAGAAGCTGGAACAAAAACTGAGGTTAAAAACATCAATTCTTTCCGCTTTCTGGCCAGGGCCCTTGACTATGAGGCTAAACGTCAGGTAGAACTCCTGGAAAAAGGCGAAAGAATAATTCAGGAGACCAGAGGCTGGGATGCAGCCGGAGGAAGGACTGTTCCCCAGCGCAGCAAAGAAGAAGCTCATGACTACCGCTATTTTCCTGAACCTGATTTGCCGCCGCTCATTATTTCGGAGGGCTGGATAACAGAGATTGAAGCTGAGCTCCCTGAGCTGCCCCAGGCCAAGAGGGAAAGATTTATCAGGCAATACGGCCTGGCCGCTGATGAGGCCAGCATCCTGGTTTCCAGCCGGGCTTTAGCCGATTATTATGAGGCTGTAGCTTGCGATTCAGGCTTACCCCGTCAGGCCGCTAACTGGGTCAAAAGAGAAGTCCTGCAATTCCTGAAAGAAAACAATCTGGAAATAGACCTGTTTCCCATTCAACCCGGCTCGCTGGCCGCACTGATCAAGCTGGTGGAAGCTCAAGAGATTACCATGACCATCGCCAAGGAACAGGTTTTCCCTGAAATGCTAAAAACAGGGAAAGAAGCCAGCTCTATTATTGAAGAAAAGGGGCTGAAGCCTATTGCTGAAGATGGCGCCCTGCTGGCCATCATCAACCGGGTTCTGGAGGAGAACCCTCAGCCGGTCAGTCAATATCTTGGCGGTAAGACTCAGGTTATAGGCTTCTTGCTCGGCCAGGTGATGAAAGGCAGTCAGGGAAAAGCCAGCCCGGAAAAGGCTCGCTCTCTCCTGACCGAAGCCCTCAACCGGCTGGCTAAAAAATAAATTCTTATTAGCTTAGATGATTGAACTTTATCATATCTGGAAGCAGTACCAGAAACCTCGCTGGGCTATTTCCGATGTTTCCCTCGAAATAAACACCGGGGACTTCTGTTTTATCACCGGGCCCAGCGGTTCAGGCAAAACAACCCTGCTAAGAATTATTTTCAGGGAAATCCTGCCAACTGAAGGTCAGATTCTCATTGATGGAGTCAATATTCTTAAAATACCTGATCATAAAATATACAAACTGCGCCGGACGATGGGAATTGTCTTCCAGGATTTCAGGTTGATGTTTCATCAATCAGTTTTTGCCAATGTAGCCATATCCCTGCAGATTACCGGCCTGCCTGATAAAGAGATCAGACGCCGGGTTTTCAACTCTCTCCGCCAGGTCAACCTTCATCACAAGATGTGGGAATATCCTTCCCGGTTGTCCTACGGCGAGCAGCAAAGAGTGGCCATTGCCCGGGCTATTGTCAATCGCCCCAAGATTTTGCTGGCTGATGAACCAACCGGCAATCTGGACCCGGAACTGGCCTATGAAATTATGACCATTTTTAAAGAAATCAACGACCAGGGGGCCACGGTCATCATCGGCAGCCATGACCGGGAATTAATCCGTCATTTTGGCCATAAAATCTTTTTCCTCCAGACAGGCAAAATCATTGGCCAGGAAGTAAAGCCATGATTTTCAGACAGCTCAAATATCTTTTGCAGTCTGCTGGCCATAACCTCTGGAATTTCCGGGGCCGCAATTTGATTTCGGTTCTGATTATCAGTTTTTCTTTCCTGGTCATCGGCGTTTTTTTAGCCCTGTCCAATAACCTGACTTATCTTGGTGAGCAATTATCGAATAACCTGGCCATTTCTTTCTTTCTTAAACAGAATTTGCCAGCTAAAGAGGTTGAAGAAATAAGGCAGGTAATCCTGGATTCAACTCTGGTAGATAGCGTGGTTTATGTTTCTCAGAGCGAAGCCCTGAGCCGTTTTACCGCCAACTTTCCTGAATTAAAAGAGATTGTAGCCAATCTGGACTCCAATCCTTTTCCTCCCTCGCTGGAAGCCAGGCTCAAAGATAAGTCTGTCACCCTGGCCGCCATTACGGCTTTTATTGACCACCTCAAGCGCCTGCCAGGTGTGGTTGATGTCCAGTTCAATCAAGACTGGGTAGAAAAAATGGAATCTTTAAGCCGGATAGTCCAGGCCATTGGCTTCTTTCTGGGTGCGATTTTAATTCTGGCCTCTTTCTTTATTATTTCCAATGTAGTCAGGCTTAACGTCTTTGCCCGCAAAAATGAAATCGAAATCCAGCGGCTGGTCGGAGCGACTAATACTTTCATCCGGATTCCCTTCCTGGTTGAAGGCTTTGCCCTGGGCCTCTTAGGCAGCCTGCTTTCTATTTTTATTCTTTTTCTCCTGATCAAAATTTTTCCAGTTTATATTGGCCAGACTCTGGGCGCAGCCGAGCAGCTGCTGGCTTTGAGACCTTTAAGCCTGGAACAGATGATCTGGCTGGTAGTTGGCGGGGCCTTGACCGGCACTCTGGGCAGTGCCAGCTCGGTCTCGAAGTTTCTGCGGGTCTGATCTGCTGCCCTGGTTCTAAAGACTTCTGGGCCTGGGTGCTCAAACCGGCGATTTGACTCATAATGGGAAGTTAATTTAAAATTAAAACAGAATTATGGAAAGTTTAGGCAGGCTATTAAAAAACAGCAGAGAGAAAAAAGGGCTGTCTTTAAAAGATATCTCTCTCGAGACAAAAATTGGCCTCCGTCACCTGGAAGCTATTGAAGCGGACCAGCTTGAACTTTTACCTGGTGGCTTTTTTACCCGCCAGATCTTAAAGACTTATCTAATAGCCATTGGAGAGGATCCAGCCCTCTGGCTGCCAAAGTATATAGAGGCTGGCTTAATCGAATCAGAAACTCCAGCCAGGCCAGCCGGCCCGCCTCACAAGCCACACCAGAAAATCAGACTCGATAAAATTTTCTGGATTTCTATATCAGCCATCGTGCTAATTGCCTTCGTCTTTTTAATCTATCTCTCCATTTCAACTTCCAGAAAAAATGTGGAAGCCAGAAAGGCCAATCAAAAAGTTGAAGAAACCTCAAAAGTAGCTGTGACCGAGGCACCTGCTCCTTCGCTGCCGGTAACGGAACCAGTTCAACTGCCGGTCGAGGAAAAAAGTTATCAAGACTTGAACCTGGATTTAACCTTTAACGAAGATTGTTGGATTCAGGTCTATGCCGATGGCCAGCTGGTGGTGGATGGTCTGAAACTGGAAGGCTCTAAGACTTCGGTTAAAGCCAGCTCGGAGTTAATCATCAATCTGGGTAATGCCGGCGGGCTGAGTTTTACTTTAAATGGGAAAACCGGCCAGCCCTTCGGGAAAAGAGGCGAAGTAATTAAAAATATTAAAATCACACTTGATAACCTGAACGGTTACCTTCAGCCAGAAAATAAGACTGACTGACCAGCCTGACCCCCAGATTTATTTAATGAGGACAACCGGAACAAATGCCGCTGGAACAATCAGAAGCCATCATTTTAAGAACAGAAAATTACGGCGAGCAGGATAAACTCGTTGTCTTCTTTTCCCGCGAAAAAGGATTGGGCCGGGGGCTGGCCAAAGGCGCTCGTAAATTTAATAACCGTTTCGGCAGCAGTCTTGAGCCCTTTTCTCAAGTCCGGCTTTTTTATTATGAAAAAGAAAAGCATGATTTTGTTACCATCAGCAACAGTGATCTCCTCGATTCGGCCTTTGAACTTTTCAGCCAGATAAAAACTACCTGGGCTTTTGCCTATCTGGCGGAGCTGACGGAAAAATTCTCTCCTTACCGGGAAAAGGAAGAACTTCTTTACCGCCTGCTTCAAGCCGTAACGGCAGCGGCCAAAGCCGGTCAGCCTGTTGAATATATCACCAGATATTTTGAATTCTGGTTTTTAAAGATTAACGGCATTTTGCCTGATTTTAACCGCTGTCAGCATTGCCACCGGCCGGTTAAGTCCTCCAGCTGGCTGGCCGCTGAAAGGCAGGGGGTCCTTTGTCCGGCCTGCGCCCCTGATCAAAAACTGGAAGTTACACCGGTTTTTCGCCAGTTGATTGACTGGATGAAGAAAAATTCTCCGGCCAGTTTGCCCGACTTCCAGCTGACGCCTCAAGACTGGAAACACCTGGGGAAAATATTTCAGGCTATTATTATCTTCCATCTGGAAGAAAGGCCCCGGACTCTCGATTATCTGGATTTCTAAAAAGCCAGACAGCCAGTTTAACTGAGGTCTGCCCCTTAGTTAAATCAAGTCCCGCCGCGGGGGAAAAACTGTTGAAGACACCCGGCCGGTCTAAACAACGTAACTGATAACTTTTCCTTCGGCATCGCAGGTTCTAAACCAGGCCAGAACCGGTTTGCCTCCGGCATCATGAAATTTGCCCAGTAAAATCATGATCAAATCAACCAGGACACCAATCCCCAGACAACCAAGAGTCAACAGCCAGATAACGGCGGTGCCTGTTTTGCCGTTATAAAAGCGGTGAGCACCAAAGATTCCTAAAAACCAGCAAAAAAGTAACGTTACCATCCTTGATCTGTCAGACATAAAGGCACCTCCCTGTCCACGGTTAGATTGATGAGCAGGTTATCACAAGAGCCGGTTCTAAATCAACCATGATGAGTTTCCTTTTCAGGCCTGAATAACTGGTAAAAAAACCAGGATTGAAAATCGGCCGTTTTTAGGGAAGAATGTAGACTCGGGCTAAAGTTGAACCCGGCTTTTGATTGAAGGTCAATAAAACTTTAAAACTCAACAATGGCTCAGCCCTGAGATGAACAGCCCGCCGGCCGGTCCGGCGAGAGGGCCAGAACTAATTTGTGAGGGTGAAGAGTTTGAGCTGCTCAGTGACTCAAAAAATAAATATTTAAGGATTTGAAATGCTTGGAAAATTAAAAGTAAAAAAAGGCGAGGTTAAAGAAAAATGGTTTCGGGACAGGAGTCGCCGGCTGAAAATCCTGACTGGAGAGTTAGCGGTGATTCTTTTTATTCTCAGCACTTTCTTATCTTTGGCAGCCTCAACGCTTGCGGCTCCAGTCGGAGAAAAATATCCTTACCGGGAAGCCTCGTCTGCCTGGAAACCGGACTCGGGCCTGGGCAACCACCGGGCAGTAGTCAGAGTCAAAGAGGCTTCAAGTGCGGTTTTTGTCCATCTTCCCTGGCGCCGGCCGGATTCCAATCCGGAAAAAAAGAAAGTTCTGGTAGTTGAAGCCAGAAGCGGGAAATTTATAAATAATGTCTGGCCACTGGCAGTTAATAATGACTGCGGAGACTTTGTCTTTGAAGCCAGCGAGGCGCCGGGCGAATATTATTTTTACTATCTGCCTTATAAAATCGAAGGTAAAAATTATCCAGTAGTAACCTACCTGGCTGCTGATTACCAGCCGGAGAAAACCTGGCTTGAACACTATGGACTTAATTCTATCCCTGGTTCGAAATTCAATCCATCCTCCCTGCCCCGGTCCGAACT